>JAZLBO010000016.1:0-115010 GCA_045613765.1 Clostridia bacterium
GGACAAAAATATGATTATCGAAAGAGCAATAGAATTTGTCAAGAAAACTTTTGAGAGTGACTTCAGTGGTCACGACTATTTTCATACAATGAGAGTTTTCAACATTGCAAACACCATTGCAGAGAAGGAGGGGGCAGACCAAGAAATTGTTGGGCTTTCTGCACTTCTTCACGACGTTGATGACAGAAAACTTTCCCCTGAAACCTGTGAAAACAAGACAAGAGCAAGGGAGTTTTTGAAGGAAAATGGTGTTGATGACGAAAAAATTGAATTGATATGCTCAATCATTGGTCAAGTTGCCTATATGGGCAAAGATTCCGTTGTGCCAAGCACCATAGAAGGCAAGTGCGTGCAAGATGCCGATAGACTTGATGCAATAGGAGCAGTGGGCATTGCAAGAGCATTTGCTTACGGTGGCAACCACAATAGATATATGCACAACCCCGACATAGAGCCAAAACTCAATATGACGGCAGAAGAATATCGCCAATCAAACTCAACCACAATCAATCATTTCTATGAAAAACTTTTCAATCTCAAAGATATGATGAGCACAAATTCTGCAAGAGAAATTGCCAAGAGCAGAGATGGATATATGAGAGATTTTGTCGCCACGTTTTTAGATGAGTGGGACGGAAAGCAATAAATATCTCAACCAAAACCGTAATCACGTCGTGCGCGTGCGCACACGCGCGCAAAACTATATATAAGCACTTAGTTTAAAAGTATATCAATATAAATACAAGTGCCCTTAAAAGAGAAATCACGCAGTCATCTGCGTGTTTTTTTTGTGCAAAATTTGTCCGTGTTTGTCGGTATAGTATTTACAAATAAAATTCAACATAAATTGTACTATGTTTCATGGGCTTATAAGTGGACGGATAGAGCGAGTATTGTCAAATTACAATGCAAATTCTATCACGGAAATCCGTCTAAGAAAGGGCAGACCCCTTGTGATATTTCAAGGCACAGAAAAGATATATCCACGTAGTGATGCAGGGCAGTATATTGTCACTGCCGACGACATAGAAAAAGTCCTTGGGTTTGCCACAGATTTCTCTTTGTATGCAGTCAATGACAGATTGACAAAGGGTTATCTTGTCAAAGACGGAGTGCGCATTGGAGTGGGTGGCTTTGGAGTTGTGGAGCAGGGCAAAATATTATCCATCAAAGACGTAAACACACTTGTCTTTCGTGTTCCTCACGAAATAAAGGGGTGTGCTGAGCCACTTATCCCCAAAATTTGCCACCAAAACAAACCAAAATCAACCCTAATTATATCTCCACCGGGTGCAGGCAAGACAACTATGCTTCGAGATATGGCAAGATTGGTGTCAATGAGCGCAAACACCGTAATTATTGATGAAAGATTTGAAATTGCAGGGGCAAACTGCGCCCTTGATATAGGCGAAAGCGAAGTCATCAGTGGAGTTGACAAATGTCTTGCATACGAATTTGCCATACGCACAATGTCCCCCGATATTATCGTCACAGACGAAGTGTTTTCAAAGGCAGAAGTTGACAGCGTTGAAGACGTCATAAGGGCAGGGGTAAAGATATTTGCATCAGTCCACGGCAAAGATATAAATTCAATCAAAAATAGCAAGGTATTTTGTCCTTTGACTGAGTTGTTTGAAGTGTTTGTGACACTATCCCCCATAGGAAAGGTGGAAAGCATTGAATACAAGTGATTTTTTGAGATTGATAGCAGGTGGCATACTTGCCCTTGTATGCTCGTATATAGGTATTCTCATCAAAAGGGGGTATAGTGAAAACACCAAACTATACAAAGATTTGGTTGATTTTTGTGACGCTTTCAAAAGGGAATTGACCTTTCAAAAGTCTGCGCTCATAGATTTTTGCAATAAGTTTTGTGACGGCAGAAAGGGCGACATTGTAGAATTGATACAAGAGTATATCAAAGATTTGCAGAGTGCAGGGCAGTTTGTCCGTGATGCAGAAAAGTGGACTGTTGCCCACTTAAAAAAGGAAGAAAAGCAGGATATTATTGACTTTTTGTCAGGGCTTGGCAAATCACCCACCGTAGAGCAACTGTCGCTGGTGGACAAAAGTTGTCAGTTGTTTCAGTCACGGAAAAAAATAGCCCTTGACAATGAAAAGAAAAAGGGGAATATGTTCTTCAAACTTTTGGTTTTGCTTGGCATAGCCTTGATGGTGATATTGGTGTAGGTATGGGAATTGAAATTATTTTGAAAATTGCAGGCATAGGCATATTTACAGCCATCGTCAGTGTCATACTCAAAAAGAGTGACCGAGATGACGTTGCCACCTTTGCAACCCTTGCAGGACTTATTGTTGTCATAATTCTTGTACTTGATATGATAAGTGGTCTTTTTGACACAATCAAATCTTTGCTCTCGCTCTACTGATGATATTCAAGATTATATTCATAGCCTTGATAGGCGTGGTGGTTGTATTATTGCTTCGTACAGCCAAGCCCGAGTTTGCAGTGTTTGCAACCATAGCAACGGGTGTTGTCATTGTGATAATACTTCTTTCCACCTTGCAAAACGTCATACTATCCTTTGATGAAATCGTCAAGAAAAGTGGAGTTGACGACGAGATATTCACGGCAGTGCTCAAGATTATCGGCATAGGTTATCTCACAGAGTATTCATCATCAATCGCCACTGATGCAGGGTGTGGTTCAATCGCATCAAAACTGCAGTTTGGTGGCAAACTTACCATCTTTGCAATGAGCATATCCATTGTGTCAACCTTGATTGATGTCATCAAAAATCTTGTCAATATGATATGAAATCTCAATTTCTCAAAAAATCATATATACGCACAAACCAAAGCCAAAAATCATCTAAACAAGCCATACTGTTTGGATGTTTTTTCATATACGCCATATTTGTTGTGTTGACTATCTTGTGGGGTGGAGAAGTGGCTCTTGCCCAAGACGAAAGGACGGAAGAAGATTTGACCGAGCAACTTGCAGATAGCACTGAAAATGCAATAGACAACCTTGATCTTGACGTATTTGAAGAGTTTTTGTCCACTCTCACTGATGAGCAAAAGTCCGTGTTGCCCTTTGACAATATCAAAGATTTCATCAAATCGCTTACGGCAGGGGAAACAGAGAACTTTTTTGAAAATTTTGCATCTTCAATTCTCAAATATATAGGCATATATTTTGTGGGATTTCTGCCAAGCATAGTCACCATACTCACAGTGTCTATGCTCAAAAGCCTTTTGTCTGGCATGACTTCCTCTTTTCTCAAAACAACCACGACAGAGATAGTCCACGTAGTGTGCTATGCAGTGATAGTGGTGGTGTTGTCTTCAAGTGTCGTAAGCATAGTGTCCACCACCATAAGCACAATAAGTGCCATATCCAAGTTTGCAGAAGGTGTATTCCCGGTTCTGCTTACACTGCTTGCAAGCCTTGGCGCAACAACGGGAATTGCCACCTATCAACCAATGATGGCAGTACTCGGCGGTGGGGTTATATCCATAATATCCAAAGTGATATTGCCAACATTTGTTGCTTGTGTAGTGTTTGCAATCGTGGGCAATCTTTCAAAAAACGTCAAACTTACAAAGATGAACAAAATGCTCAAATCCACTTCAAGTTGGCTCATCGGCATAGTCTTTGGATTGTACGGCACGTTTCTCACGGCAGGTGGAATATCCGGTGGTGTCATTGATAGAGTAGGGTATAGTGCAGCCAAATTTGCCTTGTCAAGTTATGTGCCAATCCTTGGTGGCTATCTCTCGGACGGCTTTGACCTTATAAGTGCATCAATGATAATAGTCAAAAACGCCTTTGGCTATACTGCCGTAATTGCCTTGGGCGCAACGGTGCTTTTTCCACTACTTCGCATAGTGGCATTTGTCTTTTCCTTGCGTCTTGCCAGTGCAGTGGCAGAACCGATTGGAGATGAAAGAGTGTCAAATATGCTTTCATCAGTGGCAGACAACTGTGGGCTTTTGATATCTGCACTTGCAGGGGTATCCTTTATGTTTTTTGTATTGATAATGCTCGTTGTTGGCGTTGTGGGTATGGTGTAGTATGGGCGAGTGGCTTGTTGGAATTGTTGGTGTAATATCCCTTGGACTACTTCTTGAAATATTGTTGCCAGACGGACAGACAAGCAAGTATGTCCGTGGCGCATTTTCTTTGCTTGTGATATTGGTTGTCATATCCCCAATCCCCAAACTTTTGGGTGGAGAATACACCCTTGATCTTGCGAGCGTCAACTACGATATTGACCTTGACTTTGTCGGGAAGACTTCAAGTCAATATACCTGCAACCTTGAAGATGATCTTGAAAAGATCTTGAAAGAGCAGGGCATAGAAAGTGTGGTGGAAATTGTCGTAAAAGAAGGAAGTGTCAAAGATGTTGACTTTGTTATGATAAAAATTTTCCTTTCACGCATAGATGAAAATCAAGAGAATACATTTATAAATGTGAGCAAGGATACGGTGAGCAAATATCTATCCATAGACAAAAACAACGTTGAAGTGAGTGTGCAGTATGGAAGTGGTTGACGTGAGAAAAACAGGAGTTGTTGAAAGGATAAAAGGCAGTGAGATATACAAGAAAATCCTTGCCGTAAAAAACCTTCGCATTATAGTCCTTTCAATCATAATTGCCATGGGGCTCATCATATACTCTGGTGTGGCCACCAACACTAAAATGGAAGAAGTCAACTATATGGATGATGAAGAAAACCGTCTTGCATCAGTCCTTGAAAGCATTGATGGAGTTGGGGCAGTGCAAGTGATGATCACAAGAAATGACGGACAAATATCAGGTGTCCTTGTCATTGCAGAAGGGGCAGAGAATATATCCGTAATGTTGAAACTTTTGGATGCAACGTCAACGGCTATGGGTGTTGACAAAAGCATTGTTGAAGTATATCAAATGGAATAAGATTTAGGAGGAATTATGAAAATAAAATCAAGAACAAAAAAGGCAATCGTACTGTCCGTTATGGTGGTGCTCCTTGTTGCAACAGGCGTGCTCAACTGGGCACTCAATGAAAAACTTCTCACAGAAGACCAACCCACCAGTGGCGAAAACGTCACCGAAACTTTCTTTGCAACATATCGCAGTGACAGAGATTCCACAAGAGAGTCTGAGTGCTTGTATTTGGATTCCATCATTGCCAGCGTAGACGTCAGTGAAGAAAGCAAAACATCTGCCGAGCAACAAAAACTTGCCCTTGTCATGCGCATGGAACAAGAGATGACACTTGAAGCACTCATCAAAGCAAAGGGCTTTGAAGATGCAATCGTGGCAATCAGTGACAACGGAGTGAGTGTAGTTGTTGGCACGGAAGAATTGACTGCAGACCAAGCCACCCAAATCTTGAACATTATCACTGAAGAAACTGACTACGAAGCAACTGACGTAAAAATCATCCCCTACAATTAGTTTTTGGATTATAAATTCAAAGCCCATCTCATGAAACAAATGCGATGGGCTTTTTTATATTTTTTCTTGCCATAAATAAAGTGGTATGCTATAATAAGCACATGGCAAAAGAAAATAACACAAAACAACTGTCCGTATTTTCGGACGTAATCAAATCACTGGCAATGGATGCCACTATGAGTGTTGAAGGTGCAGTCCTTCAACAAAACGAAGGCATCAAGAAGTTGATATTTGGAAGTGGCATCGAAGTCACATTTTTACCCAATGAAAAAGTGACAGTAGAAGTGACCATCAATATCCACATGGGCTACAATATCCCTGCTGTTGTTGCATCAGTTCAAGAAAAGATCAAAGCAGAAGTTGAAGGCTCAACAAAATATCGCATCCACTCAGTCAACGTAAACGTAAAGAAATTGTTGCCCCAATAATACTATGAGAAAAATCGCAAGAGAAACAGTATTCAAACTTTTGTTTGAACACTCATTTTTAAATGAACGTAATGATGCAGGCATTGAACTCTTGATGTATGCAGACGACTTGACAGAAGACGACAAGGAATATATCAAGCGCACCTATGACGGAGTCCTTGGTTCAATCGACAGTTTGAAAGAGAAGATTTCAGCTCGCCTTGAAAACTATCGTATCGAAAGACTTTATCGTCCCGACCTTATGGTGCTTATGCTCGCCACATACGAACTTGAAAATGGCGACGCACCTGCAAAGGTGGTCATAAACGAGGCAGTTGACCTTGCAAAGCGCTATGGCACTGAAAAGTCTGGCAAATTTGTCAACGGTGTCCTTGCCAAAATGATAAAAACCTAATTTTTAGGTTTTTTTTTGCCCAAAAACGGCAAAAAATATAGCAAAAAACCCGAAAAAATCGATTGCAAGTGCAAAAAAGGAAGATAAAGTAGTCAAAATGGAAGATAAAGTACCAGTTCTGCAAAATGCCATATCCGTAAGTGAATTAAATGCAACAATTCACGCTTGTATGGATGCCCCAATATTTCAAGGCTTGGAAGTATTTGGGGAGATTTCTGGCTACAAACTTTCTGGCCCTCACGCCTATTTCACACTGAAAGACCAAAACGCACAAATTGCGTGCGTACGCTTTTATGCATCACGTGATTATATGCCCAAGGACGGAGAGAGCGTCATCCTTCGTGGTAAGTTGGACTACTATGTAAAGGGTGGCAGACTCACCCTTCAAGTGTCATCAATCACACCTGTTGGCAAGGGTCTATTGTTCCTGCAGTTTGAAAAACTCAAAGAGCAGTTGACAAAGGAAGGCATATTTGACGAGGCACACAAAGTGCCTATCCCCAAGTATCCAAAGAATGTCCTTGTTGTCACTTCTCGCACCGGTGCAGTCATACGAGATATCGTCACAACCATACGAAGAAAAAATCCTGTCATCAACATCATACTTCGTGATGTGAGGGTGCAAGGGGATGGGGCAGGCAAGGAAATTGCCACTGTCTTGAAGAAGGTTGACAGACTTGGATATGACGTCATCATTATTGCTCGTGGTGGTGGATCTCTTGAAGATCTTGCACCTTTCTATGACGAAACTCTTGTCCGTCAAGTGTATCAAATGGAAACACCTGTCATCTCTGCAGTTGGTCACGAAACTGACTTTTCACTTTGCGACTTTGTTGCAGATGCAAGAGCAGCAACGCCCACGGCAGCAGGGGAACTTGTGGCGTATGACTATTACGAGCATATTCGCAGAATAGGAGAACTTTCAAAGAGGATGGCACTTCTTGTGACAAAGCAAGTTGAAAGGAAATCTATGAGAGTCAACTTGGCAGTGCAAAAACTCGGTCACGGCGCAAAGAGTTTTTATACAGACAGGGCCAACAAGATTTTGAACCTTGCAAGGAAAATATCAACGCTCACAGGGGACAAGATTGTGCGAGCAGACTTCCGTCTTGAAAAGGCAATGAACGCCCTTGACAATCTCAGTCCTTTGAAGACATTGCAACGTGGCTACTTTGCCTTGACCGTTGCCGACAAATCAGTCACGTCAGTCCGTGGACTTAAGGTGGGCGACGTCATAAAAGGACAAGGAGCAGACGGCACATTTGAAAGCCAAGTCACATCAGTGACAATAGGAGAACAACAATGAAAGAAGATATGAAAAATTTTGAAACAGCACTTCAAGAACTTGAAGGACTTGTGCGCAAACTTGAAAGTGATATCGCCATTGACGAAGCAACAAAAGCATTTGCAGAAGGCATCCGTCTTTCAAAAGTTTGCATGGAAGAATTGAAAGCAGAAAAGGGCAAGATTGCATTGCTCATAGACGAACTCAACAACTTGACAGAAGAAATCACAATTGACTAATGTTTGACTTTGCCACAAAATTTGTACAAGACGTAGAGAGCAATCTTGAAAGAGTGTTATCCACAAGGGAAGTGGAGGTCTTTGGCATATCTGCCGAGAACATGCTCGCCGACGGCTATATCTACGCAACAAAAGACGGTGGCAAACGCATACGCCCTATATGTGTATATCTGGGCGCACTCTCAACAGGTGCAGACGTGAGCGCAAAGTGGCAAGGACTTGTTGACCTTGCAACCATGGTTGAACTGATACACTCATATTCCCTTGTTCACGACGATCTTCCTGCAATGGACAATGACGACTATCGCAGGGGCAAACTTTCCACCCACAAAAAGTATGGCGAGGCAAACGGCATACTTATCGGCGACGGACTTTTGACAAAGGCAATGGAAATGGGCTTGAACACAGCCTATGGCAATGAGTACGTCAAGTCAGCAAGTGCAATCGCAAAGGGCGCAATGAATATGGTCACAGGTCAAGCCATAGACTTGAAAGATGGCTCAAAAGATTACACGTCAATCTACGCCTTGAAAACTGCCCAACTTATAAGCGTGTCCTTTGAAGCAGGAGCAACCTATATGTGCGCAAAGAGCGAAGTGGTTGAGATGGCAAAGACATACGGCCACCATATCGGCATGGCATTTCAAATTGCAGACGATCTTTTGGACGGAGCAGAAAATTCCATGGTAAACGCCATAGGAGAGCAAAGGGCACAGGAACTTCTCAAAGCCGAAACAGACAAAGCATTGGCAATGGCAGAAAATATGGCAAATAAAGAGCAAATGCAGGAGTTTGCCACAAAACTTTTGAAAAGAAAAAAATAAAGTGTGAAAAACTTGTTGCAAAATTGAGCAAGTTTTGATATATTAATAAGGCAGTCCAAAAACAACCCACAAATGCGGGAGTGACTCAGTGGTAGAGTGTCACCTTGCCAAGGTGAAAGTCGCGGGTCCGAATCCCGTCTCCCGCTCCATAATAAAGATGGCATCATAGCCAAGTGGTAAGGCAAGGGTCTGCAAAATCCTCATCCCCAGTTCAAGTCTGGGTGATGCCTCCAAAAATCCCGAACGAGCAAACGTTCGGGATTTTACTTATTAACTTTAACTACTCACTTTTCATTGCCAAACAAATGAGTATGTGCTATAATACAACTCGACCAAATGGACAAACTGACACCACGCACATTTTTTATACCAAACTCAAACACAAATGCCGGAATGGCGGAATAGGCAGATGCAAGGGGGATGTTATCCCAGCGCCTGCGAGTTCAAACCAACATCCAGCGCACACAGAAAAGCGAAGAAAAAGACCAATAAATGCCGGAATGGCGGAATAGGCAGACGCAAGGGACTTAAAATCCCTCGATGGCAACATCGTATCGGTTCGACCCCGATTTTCGGCACCACGAAAACACCTATGCAATTTGCGTAGGTGTTTTTTTATAACCTGAGGCATATAAAATATAAAGGGCGTTGGTTGTGGACGGGTGGTGGTGTGGACGGTTGGTGTGGACGGGGTGTTGGTGTGGAAGGAGATATGTTGTGTTGAAGGGGGTTGTGCAGGGGGAAACATAGAAAAACCAATGAAAACCACCGAGATGAAAGGGAGAAAAGAGCAAAAAACTTGTGAAAACCCTCAAAAAAGCATTGCAAAAACAAGAGTCACAGCAGAAAAAACCATACAAAAACCGAGAAAATGACTAAAAACACACCCCAAAACCCAAAAAAACAAGAAATAACACTGAAAAAGCAAGAAAAAATCAACTTTCGTCTTGCATTTGCCTGCCTTATGTGCTATTATACTTATATGTATAAACTATTGTGCAGGCATACGCCTACGCATTAGGGGGATTATGAGTTCAACAACATACGCAAAAAGAACACACTACAAGCCCATAGATTTTTTCTATCGTGCAGTCGTTGATTCCAAAACCAAGAAAGTTGAGTTTGTGGATGCTTTCCAGATACTCAATGACAGATATCTTGGTCGAATGAGCGTCTGCAATTATTTTTTTATTGCAGAAAATTCAGTCCGTATAAACGAACTTAACATTATCGCCCTTGACGAGTTGAAGAACTATCATCTCGTTATGCGTGAGAATTTCCTTATCCCCGAAAAAGTGACCTACAGCCTTCCCATCACAACACGTTTTCTTGAAAAGGACACAGAGTTTGAAGTGCTTGTGGCATCATTGAAAGAAAACGGCTATAAAAAGGGCAGTCTTGTCATATCATTCAATAGCACAACTCTTATGCGCCTTGATGCAGAAGCCAAAAAGAGATACGATCGTTTGCGTCGTATGGGCTACAAGACTTGCGTCAACGGATTTGGCGAGGAGTTCAACTCATTGGACGTCTTTGCAAGATACACCTTTGACTATTTGAGATTGGAAGCAAGTTACTTTGATAGCACAGCCCCCAAGAAGAAGATCTTGAATATGCTTGTCAAACACTGCAAGGCAAACAAGATTGGTCTTATCATGGAAGGTGTTGACAGTCCTGCTCAAAATGCAAGATTCAAAAAAGAAGGAGTGAAGTTTATCACAGGCAAAGCAGTGAGCAAACTTTCACGCTATGTCACCAACGATCTCTTGAACATTGCAGAACCCACAGGCGAAAAGAAAGAAGCCCTCTTGAAGAAACTTGAAAAGGACCTTCAAGAACAAGATAGGAAGGAACAAGCCGAATATGATGCATTGGTGCAACTTGCCAAGGAAAAGGCAAAGCAAGATGCAGCCAGTGGCAAAGTCTCTCCCGTTGCACCCCGTCCGGAACTTATCAAGAGCCCCTATCAAGTGCGACTTGAACAACAAAAGCAAATTGCAAAGCGTGCAGCAATGCAAAGAGCAACCCTTGCCCCCGACAGCAAAAAGAAAGACGGCAAGGGAATCACTGCAGACACCGACAAGTTGGACAAACTTGCAGGGGAATACAGTCACAACGGACTTGACGGACAAATTGGTGACGGCATGGGCTTTGGTGGATTTGGTGGCGCACCTGTGATCCACACCCACGAAGAAGAACAAAAGGTTGAAAAGGCAGAAAAGCCCAAAACCGAACCAAAACCCAAAAAATCGACAAAACCTGCCAACCCGGTGGGAAGAATAGAACCTCAAAAGCCCAAGAAAGACATCATTGCAGACACCAAGAAGATGGACAAACTCACAGGCGAATATAGTGGCCGTAGCAGTCTTGACCAACAACTTGGCATGAGTGGCGCAATGGGTGGATTTGGAGTGACGTTGACCTTTGGAGATGAAGAAAGTGGCGAGCAAATGACAGGTCACTACAACGAAAAGGGACAATGGATTGACGAAGACGGCTATATCTACAACGGCTACTTTGACGAAAAAGGGGAGTGGAAGGATTATGAAACCTTCAACTCACAAGAAGAAGGCAGTTACAATGACCAAGGTCAATGGGTGGATAAAGACGGCAGAGTCTATGACGGCTACTTTGATGAAAATGGCAGATGGATAGACTACACCTACGTCAACGAAAAAGGCGAAACCGTGGACAACGGCTACTTTGATAAAAAAATCGGCAAATGGATGCCCTTTGGATATTTTGACGAGAACGGCATTTGGCGTGAGTACAAATAACTTTCTCAATAAGCAAGCATTCACTCGTAAACAAACACAAACAAATAGGAAACTATGACTGAAGAAATCAGAGAAAATCTCAATCCTTTAGAAAATGACACGGCTGATATGGGCAGTGCAGAAAATGTAGGCGAACAACCTGCAAAGTCTGCCAAACCCAAAAAGACAAAAGCCCACCGTATGACAAAGGAAGAAAAACAAGCAGCACGTGAGGCAGCAAAGAACAAGTCCAAAGCCCAAAAGGCATGGGAAGACAGTATTGTTGCCAACAAGCGTGTCAAGAGAGAGGAACTCAATCGCAAATTGAAGAAAGCGATGTTGGTTCTTCTGATTTTCTCATTGGTTATAACATCAACGGTGTACGTTATGTTGCTCTTTATTGATGCCAACAACATCCGTATCACAGCAACGTCAACACAAGAGAAGTCCATCTCATTGTCCTTTGACAAAGTGCATTGGAGCCCCTACCTTGACGTAGATGGCCCCGACAATATGTGGAACATCAGTTATAATCCTCTCTACAACACCGAAACAATACCCCCCAGCTTTGACTATATCACAAAGACACTCCAAGAAGGTGGCGAGGCAAACCTCATCAAAAAAGCAGACGGAGATGAGCAACTCAGTGGCAACCACTCAAGAGCCAACGTCATTGAATTCTGTTTCTACTTGCGCAATAGTGGAGAAATTGCAGTGCCTTATTCCTTTGAAATGGCACTTGAAAGCAACGATAAAGGTCTTGAAGACAGCATAAGAGTCATCTGGGCAAGCCACTATATCGGCACAAACGCAGATAGAGAAGACAGACCTCAAACATCAGTCAACTGCTATGCATCACTCTCAGATGATGCAAGACTTGCATATAATAAAATCGGCGCCAACGGCATAGAATATGACGGTGGTGTGGAAAAGGTCGCATACCCCCAAGGTGCAGAAAGATGGACGAGCGAGCAACTTCAAATGTATGAAGTAGGCAAGGAGTCCACTTATGACGGTGGCTGGCAAGACGTCAACTTCAAAGACGGTACAGGCACAACCATTTATGATGACTTGGATCAATATCTCAATGCAGTCGGCTACGTCAACACAACACCCTTCTACAATGATGAATATGTCTTGAAGGAAACAAGTTATCTCGACACAGCCGAAACAGTCTGCATCTACGTGTGCGTGTGGATCGAAGGCAGTGACTACGATTGCGTCGATAGCGCTCTCGGCGGATATGTAACATTGTCGGTGAAATTCACCGCAATGTAATGTGCAGGCATCTTGCCTGCAATGAATTGCAACCTCTCGGTTGCATGAATTGCCTACGGCATGAATTGACACTGCGTGTCATTGTGGTTGCAATTCAATTCATGGAACGAAGTGAGAAATCATGGAGCGCCAGCGAGAAATCATGACGTGTCAACGTCAATTCATGGAGCGATAGCGAGAAACTTCCCGTCGCAAGCCAATTCAACACTCGCCACAATCTGTTGACAAACTCTCTCAAAAAAATTTGTGAATTTTTTTGAAAATAAAAAAACTTAAAAAATATTTTTTGCACACGTGTCTATGCACTTTCGCCCACACACGTATGTATATGTGTGACACCCGTGTGTATGTACATTGTATACAAAATACACTTATTCCTTGATAAAAAGGACAAAATGTGGATAAACATCCATTATGCAAAACAAAATTGCATAAAGATGAATAAAGCCAAAACTGAATAAAAACTCTATTTTCCACAAAATTCCAACAAAAAATGTGGATAAAAAGAGTAGAAAATATATAAAAAACAAAAAAAAATAAAATTTGGTATTGACAAATCAACCCAACTTTTATACAATATTAGTGCATAAGGGCAACTGTATTATTGCATCCCACCACTGATTATTCAGTTTTATGCACACTCAACTCGATTCAAACCAAAAAAATAAAGCATGAAAACATGCGAAATAAGGAGAGAATTTTTATGAAAAAGAAAGGATTGATCATTGCAACAATCGTGATGGTGCTCGTGCTTGCAGTTTCACTCACAACAGCAACATACGCATGGTTCACAGTCGCATCTGTTACAACAATCGATGGATTTAACGTAAGTGTTGTTCCTGGTACTGATGTCAACATTGGTGTCAAAAAGAACAATAAATACGAAGCAAGTCCTAACACAGGTATGTTCTATTATGGATCAGTAGAATACACACCCGCAACTGCTGGTACGCTCGGTTTGGGTGAATGGGGTGGCGCAAATGCAAACGAAGGTCTCGGTGCAAAAGTTGACCACGTCATTGAATGGGGCGAACAAAGCATGGCAGTTGGTGTTACAACAGAAACTACACTTGCAGCAGCAACAGTTGGCAACACAGGTCTTTGGTCACACACATCTGGCAAGACTGCTATCGCAGCAAATGGTGAAAACCATACATCAATTGATGTTACATCTGAAGATGCACACTTGGCAGTTGCAAATGATGACTATGCATACCTCTTCCTTGGTGTTCAACCTACAAAGGAACTTTCAACAAATACCCTTGTCATTCTTCTTGATGCATCAGCAAACACTACAGCAAACGTTGGTATTCTTTCAGCAATCCACGTCGCATATAGAGTCAATGGTGGAGCAATTGTTGATGATGAGTTCGTAGAAAACGCATGGTATGAAGTCGATCTTTGTGGCGAAAGTGTCCATTACGATAGCCCTCTTAGTGCACTCACACTCTCTATTGCAGACGACACCATTGCAAACGCATACAAGACATCATATTCACAAGATGGCGGCAAGACACCTGCAACTCTTCCTACAAAGGGTGCATATCTTCCTATCGAACTTGATGGAACAGCAATGCTTATCTCACAAGTAGAAATCGTAATCTACATTGCAGGTTCAGATAGTGACTGCGTCAACGGTGCACTCAATGGTGCAAGCGGCAACATCCAAATCTTCTTCGCAACAGAAGCAAAAGCATAATTAAAATTAATCTAATCTAAAAAAATAAAAAAGAGAGCTTCGGCTCTCTTTTTTTTACCCCAAAATCCCCCTCAAATCAATCCACAAAAAGGCTCCCTCCGAGAGGGGGCTGTCACAAAGTGACTGGGGGAGAGCACGAAATAAAGCAACTCCTTCCTCATGAAAAAGCCTTCCTCCGGGAGGAAGGTGTCATTGCAAAGGCAATGACGAAAGGAGAGTGCGAAACAAAAAACTCCTTCCGTCACGATATCCATCGTGCCACCTCCCTCAAAGATGGAGGCATAAAAGGACAAAATAAACTCCACAAAAAGGCTCCCTCCGAGAGGGGGCTGTTCCGTAGGAACTGGGGGAGAACACGAAGAAAATATACTATTTCTTGGTGTATTTTCAATGATATCCACCATAGGTGGATGAAATCACTCCGTGATGAAATCTTGCCTTGCAAGATGATATCTGCCCACGGCAGGTTGCGGTACAATTTATCCCACCCAACCCCCCCTTTTTCAGTTGTTTGCAATCTGCAATCAACTGATTTTTTTATTCTTTCTCGCTGTCGCTCCATGATTTGAATTGCAACCACAATGTGCCGTAGGCACAATTCATGCCGAAGGCAATTCATGACACTTTGTGTCAATTCATGCAACTTTGTTGCAATTCATTTATAATTGACTCCTTCCGTCACGATATCCATCGTGCCACCTCCCTCAAAGATGGAGGCACAAAAGGACAAAATAAACTCCACAAAAAGGCTCCCTCCGAGAGGGGGCTGTTCCGTAGGAACTGGGGGAGAGTACGAAAACTCACACCACAACGTGCCATAGGCACAATTCATGCCGAAGGCAATTCATGAAGGCCTGCCTTCAATTCATGCAACTTTGTTGCAATTCATTTCATTTCGATATATTGATTTTTGTGATATTGTGTGATAAAATAACTTTGTTATGATAAAGACTTCAATTCGATTTTTTGACGATATTCCTGTCCGTGCCGTTTGGGATGAAAATGATTTCAAATGGTATTTTTGTGCTGTCGATATTGTTGAGGCATTGACAAATAGTACTGCACCAAGAAAATATTGGAACACTCTTAAATCTCGAAATCCTCAGTTGTCCTCAATTTGTGGACAACTGAAATTGACTGCACGAGATGGCAAGGCATATCTTACGGACGTTGTTGATGACAATGGTGTAAACACCATTGTATCCGTATTGCCAAGCAAAAAATCTGCAATTTTCATCAAATGGTTGCAAGCAATGGGCACGTCAATTGATGAGCAAAGCAAGGCAAAAGCATATTCACTTTTTGAAAGTGGGGTCATTGAAACTGTTGAGATTGGAACAGTCAAGGGGCTCAGGCAAATTCACGCATATATCTTTGGTGGATTGTATGATTTTGCAGGGCAGATACGCACTATGAATATAGCCAAAGGTGGTTTTGCCTTTGCCAATATACAATATTTGGAAGATACTTTACACAACGTTGAAAACATGCCTGAAAGCACTTTTGATGAGTGTGTAGAGAAGTATGTTGAAATGAATATTGCACATCCTTTCCGTGAAGGAAATGGAAGAACAACACGAATTTGGTTGGATTTGATTTTGAAGAAAAATCTTGCACTATGCATTGATTGGAGCAAAATTGACAAAACTCAATATCTCGATGCGATGAAAAAAAGTGTTGTTGATTCCACTGAAATATATGGTCTTCTTAAATCTGCATTGACAGATAAGATTGCAGATCGAGAACTGTTTATGAAAGGTGTCGATTACTCCTACTATTACGAAGAATAAAATTTCAAGCAATAAAATTTCAGTTGTTTGCAATCTGCCGACAACTGATTTTTTTTATTTTTTCTCGCTATATGGAACTTTGGATTTGCGAGTGTCAAGGGTACGAGCAATAGAAAAGTGGTGTTACGGCAAGTTCGCGGGGTACTTATACAAGCACTTACTCATTTGAAGACGGAACGCGAGCCACAGGGTGGCGAGAAAGCGAGTGCCAAGCACCAGACAAAAGTACGCCAGCCACTTGGGGATCCTATTTTTCCCACCCAAGTGGCAAGTGACATAATGAGTGGAATATCCCTAATGTGCGCGCGCCGAGTGTTGCCCCTGCCCGCAGGGCTTTGCGGTAGGCAAATGGGGGGAAACCCATGGGGTAGGGGGGGGGATAATAAATTGACATGTTCGCACTCACTCAATCACACCACAATGTGCCATAGGCACAATTCATGCAACTCTGTTGCAATTCATTTATAATTGACTCCTTCCGTCACGGACAAGCCGTGCCACCTCCCTCAAAGATGGAGGCATAAAAGGGCAAAATAAACTCCACAAAAAGGCTCCCTCCGAGAGGGGGCTGTTCCGTAGGAACTGGGGGAGAGTGCGAACAAATCAATCCACAATGTGCCATAGGCACAATTCATGCCGAAGGCAATTCATGAAGGCCTGCCTTCAATTCATGCAACTTTCTTGCAATTCATTAAAAAAAGCGTGTTTTTCTTGCAAAAACTCGCTATTTTTATTTCTTTCCCTATTGACAACGGCATACCCTTATATTATAATTTATATGAATAATTATATTATTATAGGACAGCCATGCGCTCCGTCTGGACAATGAAATATTTTTCATTGTATGGGCAATAAGCATTGGACGGCTCGCTGACATATACTCTGCATTGCAGGGGACATCAAAATCACTTGGGGAACACAGCGTTTTTCGTGAATATGGCAATAAGCATACGTGACTCAAGGAAGGAAAGGATATTATGTCCAAAGAAAAAAAGGTGAAGAAGGAACTCACCCCACAACAACTTAAAGTGCGCAACATTCTTGGTTGGGTTGCAACAGGTCTTTGTATTGCACTCATCATTGCGTCACTTATCGTTTCAATCGTAACAATCGCCAATGCCGGCAAGGATGGCGAACTCAAGGGTATTGGTGGCAACGTCTTCATGCCAGTCCAAACCGACTCAATGGAACCCACTTTCAAAGCAGGGGATCTCATCATAACCAAAATTTATGATGGGGACGGCTCAGATCTCAAAGTTGGTCAAGTTGTCACATACACAAAGTATGTCAGCGCTGGTGGCTCACTCATTGAAATCTATGTCACACACCGTATCAGTGACATTGGCGAGTCCAACGGCAAATTGGCATTTACAGTTGTCGGTGACAATCCCAATCCCCAAGACGGTGCAGCAGGCACAGAAACAATCACTTGGGACAAAGTTGTCGCAACATGGGGCACACCCGCAGAAAAGAACGCAGATGGCACTTTCAACGTCACCAAAGACAACAAGGGTGGCAATATGGGTCAAATCGGCGCACTCATCAACTGGATTCAACACGACAAGACCAACTATTTCTTGGTTATCGTCCTTCCTTTGATCATCATCTTCTTGGCATACGTGTTCGTCTTGGTACGTTCACTTGTCATTGAAAAGATTGCCAAGACCAAGGAAGAAGCAATGGCAACAGCAGGCGTTGACGGTCTTTCAGAAGAAGACAAACGCCGTCTTGCAGAAGAATATCTTGCACAACTTGCACGTGAAAACACGGCAAAGGACATGACAGAAGAAACACCTGCAGAAGAAAATACTGACAAGGGGGAAGAGCAAGCATAACATAGGAGCGCACTTTTTGTGTGCGCTTTCTTGTGTTTTGGGGGATTTAAGTCTTTTAGACTTAATGGCTTGCTCAAAAGTATATGAACATTAATCTCGTTTTCAATTTCTTGAAGGCTTTTCTCGGTGCTTTCTATGACAAAGGCATAGGCAGTATTTTCTGGGGTTTCCTTCACATTTTCTACAACGACGGTTATCGTGATGCATTTGTCAACTACACCGATCAATTCGGCGCAGGCGAGTGGGCAGTCGCAATAATCTTTGTGGTTTTGATCGTTGCAGCACTTGTTGCAATCGTTTGGCTCATTGTTTGGGGGCTTACAAAACTCATACGTATCAACAAAAACGCAGTTCTTCCTCAAGACCTTGTTGAAGAATGTGCAAATCTCAAAAAGCAAATCATCAAAATGTCTGCAGAAAAGGATCGTATCCTTGGCATGAAAGTCAGCGATATCGGCAATTTCGGCGGAGAAGATGAGGAGGGCGAACAAAACGAAGGTCAAATCAAGGAAGGCGAATCACGTTTCTACAAACTTTCCGAAATCGACCAAATTTACGAAAACTACGTTCCTCCCGTATATGATGATGAAATCACTTTGCCCGAACTTTGTGAGAGATTCCGTTTGTTTGCTTGCTCCAGACGTAAACTTTTCTATGATATCCGTATCATCCGTCTGTTTATCGCAGGTATGTCAACCACTCGTTTGATGATCTTGCAAGGTATCTCCGGTACAGGTAAAACGTCACTCGCTCACTGTATGGGCTTGTTCCTCAACAACCCTACAACAATCGCATCAGTCCAACCTTCTTGGCGTGATAGAACAGAACTTTTCGGCTACTTCAACGAATTTACAAAGCGTTTCAATGAAACCGAAGTTCTCAAGAAGATGTACGAGGCAACTTGGAATAAGAATATCTACATCACAGTTCTCGACGAAATGAACATTGCTCGTGTTGAGTACTACTTCGCAGAAATGTTGTCAATTCTCGAAATGCCATCACGTGATGAATGGGTTGTCGACCTTGTTCCTTCCGGTTGGGCAAACGACCCCAAACACTTGGATAAGGGCAGATTCCGTCTTCCCCAAAACATGTGGTTTATCGGCACAGCAAACAACGACGACTCAACCTTTGCAATTTCAGATAAGGTTTACGACCGTGCTATGCCCATCAACATCAACAGCAAGGGTGTTCCTTTCGAGGCTCCCGATACAGACGGCGTTTATATCAGTTTTGAACACCTTGAAGATATGTTCCGTACTGCACAAATCGAAAACAAGGTTTCTCAAGAAAACCTTGACAAGATTGACGCTCTTGATGACTACGTCATTGAACACTTCCGTCTTGCGTTTGGTAACCGTATTGTCAAGCAACTTAAGGAATTTGTCCCTGCATATATTGCTTGCGGTGGAACAGAACTTGACGGCTTGGACTACGTCCTTTGCAACAAGATCCTTCGTAAGTTCGAATCATTGAACTTGTCATACATCCGTGACGAAATTGATGGACTCATCTTGTATCTTAGCGAGCAATTCGGCGAAGATGCAATGGGCGAATGTAAGGAATATCTCTCAAGACTTAAGAAACTCTTCTAATTTGTATTTGGTATTCTGTGTGGCTATGTGTGGCATAGCCACACAGATATGTAAAGATTATGGCTGAAAATAAACTCACAAGAGAAATCTATCTCAATTACGCCAAAAAAATCGTTTCCGTACTTTATGGTGACGAGTTCTTTAACCAATACAAAAATAGGGTAGAGAGTGGCTATGCTGATTTCAAACTGGTCAAAAAACGTTTGATTCAGGATATTTCAATTGACTGGATTTCAACCATTGAAGAAGTCTTGCCCAACCTTGACACTATCGTGCGTAACCCACGTAAGTTTATCGTGCAAGAAGAAGATATCGTGGATATTTCTCTCTGTAAGGCAATTTCCACTGAATCAGTCAAACACTTGGCTCAACATACCAATATGATTTCAAAGGTCGACAAGGACGGCACTGTTACTCCCAGCCGTATCTTGAACATCACAAAGGAAGAATCCTTTGAAATCTATGAAAACCGTTTCATTTACACACTTCTTCTCAAATTGAAAGACTTTGTGCAGATTCGCTACGACAAAATCAAGAAGGCATCTGCAACTCAGGACGTATTGCAACTCAACGTTGACTCAAAGTTCAATTTGCCATCAAAAAAGGTCACTTATCGCACCGAATATATGGCTCAGTTGAGTTTTGACGAAGTCATGCGTATGGATCCCGAAACCTTGGAAAAGATTGAACGTATCGCCAAGATTGACAAGATCATCACGGACTTCCTTTCTTCATCATTTGCAAAAGCAATGCGCAACTCTGCGCCTGTCCGTCCTCCTATCACTCGTACAAACGTCATTTTGAAAGAGCCCAACTTCAAAAAGGCTTTGACATTGTGGCAATTTATTGAAACTTATCAAGCAACTGCAGGTTTTTCTGCAACCGACGACATTGAACCTATCAAGGTTGAATCTCCTCAACAACAACAACTTCGTCAAATGGTCACTCTCAACACTATGTTGTTTGAAAGCTTGTATGACCAACACGAAACCGATATGGGTCTTGAAGACGCCCAATTCACCGACCTTTTGCGCGTAGGCGATTTGGACTTCAGCAAGGACGAAATCCAACACGACGAGTATGCTCAAAAGTTGGAAGAAGACAAGAAGGACGAGGCTGAACAACAAGAGGAAGTCAAACCCGAGGAATCTGCCGAGGAAACCATTGAGGAGGCAAAGACTGAAGAAACTCCTCAAGAAGAAACTCCCCAAGAAGAAACTCCTCCTGAAGAAGACAAGGTTGAAGAAATCCCCGAAGAACCTATTGTTGAAGAACAACAGGTTGAAGAAGAGGTTGAAAAAGAAGTCGAAGCACCTCCCAAGGAAGAGCCTGAAGACGAAGAACCTGATGCCGACAAGTTTGACCAAAATCTCTTTGACGTTCGCAAGATCTACAAGCGTCCCGAAGAAGACAAACTCCGTCAAGAAGAAGTGTCCAAGATCAAGGATGCTATTGACAGATGTCTTAATGCATATCGCAAGATCAAGCAAGACGAACTTGATGAACGTGAAAAGGAAGAGGCTCTCAAGCGCAGACAAGAAGATCTTGAGCGCAGAGCCGAGGCATTTAAGCAACGTAGGCAAGAACTTGACCGTAAAGACGGACAAGTATATCTTGGCACTGACGCCTTTGGCAAAGCAGACGTCAAGAGCAAGGCTACAAAGACAAAGAAAGCCTCAAAACCTGTCATCAATAAGAACGAAAACCTTACACTCACGGATACAAACACAGATGATATCCGTAAGGATATTGAACTTGCCGAAAAGGAAAAGGCAGAAAGAGATGCCAAATATCGTATTGCATTTGCCGGAGATAACAACGGTGATGCAGAAGAAAAGGACGTTGACATCAAATCTGTTGACCTTGAAGCAAAAGTCAATGGCAAAAAGCCTGCCACCAAGAAACCTACCAAGAAATCAACGTCAAAACCCACTGAAAGTGCAACACCCATTGATGATCTTCCCGAAAGGAAGGGCATCAATCTCGGCAAAAACGCAATGTCCGGTGGAGATGTCGGCAACGGTCTTAAAGGTGGATTTGACGGCATTGCAACCCCCACAAAGCCCAAACGCAACAAGAATATCAATCCTGTTGACGAAGGCAAAGTCGGCGTAGGTGATGCACCTGTCAAGAACGCTGATGGCGAACTCAATTCCTTTGAAGAACAAAAGGCAAATCTTGGCAATCTTTCAAAGCCCAACGGCAGTGCAAAGCGCAAACCTAAGGCAAAGGCTGAAGAACCCAAGGTAGAAGTGCCTGAAAGCACAGAAAAGGCAGAAGAACCCAAGGCAACCGAAGACGTCAAACCCAAGATTAGAAAGTCATCAGGCCCCATTGACCCATGGTCATTGTCACCTACAACTCTCAATCAAAAGTATGACAAACCCAGTGGCAAAAACCGTACATTTGCACCCGTTGACGAAAGCAAAGTAGGTGTTGGAAATGCACCTATCCGTATGAAGTCAGCAAGCGAATTGTTGTCCACATTTGGCGAAGATTAATAATCTTATCTCGTAATCTTATCCCGTAGGGATAAAATGTCAAAAATTTGGCAAAAATAACCATAAATGACACAACCCACTGACAAAAAACAAAAACTCAAAAAAGTTCTCAACGCAATTACCACGGCGATTTTTGCCGTGGTATTCGTATTTCTTGTGGTTGTGGTCATTATGACCAATACTCAACGAAAATCTGGCAAGGACGTGCAGATCTTTGGACACTATATGTTTGTGGTTGTCACAGACAGTATGACGCCAACCATTGAGCCTAAGGAGGCAATTTGGTGCAAAGTGCCAGAAGAAGGTGATATCGTTGAAGGGGCAGTCGTAACCTTTGTTGCACCCAGTGGAACACTGAAAGGCCACAACGAAACCCACCGTATTTCTCGCATCATATATGATGAAAAGGGCAATATTGACAAGATTTATACTCGTGGGGACAAAGAAGGCTTGTCCGAAGACCCTTGGACAATACAAGAAGAAGACATCAAAGCCGTCTATGTACGCACTTTGCCCCTTATCAGTGCCATCATGGGATTTGTCCTTGAACAACCCTTCCTTGCATACTTATTGCTCATTGCAATACCTTTGCTTGCCGTGTCAATTATGTTCATTGTAGGCTTTGTCACAGACAGGTTGAAAAAGCAAAAAGAGGAAGAAAAAACCAACCTTGACGACCTTAGTGATGAGGAGAAAAAGAAACTTCTTGAAGACTATATCGCAAGCACCCAAAAGGACGATTTCGTAGGCGAAAATGACCCCGAAAATGACGTTGATGAGGGCGCAGAAGACGATATAGACGAGGAGTTTGAATTTGAGGTTTTGGAAGATCTGGAAGATGAAGAATTGGACGAATTTTAACCAAAAATTCGACCTTCAAAATCCCCAAGAAACCCAATAAAAAGCCAACAAAATAGCACTAAAACATCAACAAAAATCCTATAAAATATCAAGAAAAACAAGATTTTTTCAAAGGAAAAATTGGCAGAAAATACGTGGTTTTTGTGATGCAAAAATCTTTCAAAATTAGACAAAATCTCACTTTTCCCATAGGGAAAGGGTTGAAAAAGCTGAAAACACACAAAAGATGAATTGCTTGCTTGCAGGCAATTTTTTCTTTTTTCTGGTATTCTATACGGCTCTTTATTTTTTCTAAAAAAATACCTTGCTTTAAGGTGGATTTTTTAGGGGCAAGATCTTGCGTTTTGGGGGATACTGTGCTAAAATAAATTACTAATATATATAGAGGTATATTGTATGCTTGCCAAAGTCAAAAGTTTTGCACTTGACGGACTTATGGGATACGCCGTAGAAGCCGAAGTTGACATCAACAGTGGACTTCCCGGATATGAACTCGTAGGCCTTGCATCAACTGCAACAAAAGAGTCAAAGGAGAGAGTTCGTTCTGCACTGAAAAACAGTGGGCTTTTGTACCCAATGAAACGAGTGACAGTCAACCTTGCACCAGCCGACACCAAAAAGGAAGGCTCGCAATTTGACTTGCCCATTGCAGTGGGTATTCTTGGCGCAACTGAACAAATCGCAAGCAAAAAATATAAAGAATTTGTCATGATTGGCGAACTTGGTCTTGACGGCAGACTTCGCCATGTCAACGGCATAATGCCTTTGCTCCTTTCAGCCCTTCAAGCAGGGGAAAGAAAGTTTATTATCCCCCTTGAAAATGCCAAAGAAGCAAGTTTCATTGAAGGCATAGAAGTCTATGCAATGGAAAGACTTAGTGATGTGGTTGCATTTTTGAGTGGAGTTGAGTATGCACCCGTCCAAACCTCAAGTTTTGTATCCACTTGCCAAAATCACGGCTATGGCGTAGATTTCAGTGACGTCAAAGGGCAGTCAGTTGCCAAAAGAGCATTGGAGATCGCAGTCAGTGGTGGACACAATGTGCTTATGATTGGACCTCCCGGCGCAGGCAAAACTATGCTTGCCAAGTGTGTGCCTACAATTATGCCCGATATGACCTTCAACGAAGCAGTTGAAGTGACCAAAATCCACTCTGTATCTGGCATACTTGATGCAGGAGTCGGCATTGTGACAACATGTCCTTTCCGTACACCCCATCACACAACAACAGTGCCAACGTTGGTTGGTGGTGGCAACAAAGCAACTCCCGGGGAAGTGAGCCTTGCCCACAACGGCGTGCTTTTCTTGGACGAAATGCCCGAGTATAGTCGCAGAGCCCTTGAAACATTGCGCCAACCCATAGAAGACAGACGAGTGACGGTGGCAAGAGTGTCAAGATCAGTTGAATATCCTGCCAACTTTATGCTCATTGCCAGCATGAACCCTTGTCCTTGTGGAAATTACGGTTCAAGAACTCAAGTCTGCAAATGCACACCATCACAAATACACAATTATGTGTCAAAACTCAGTGGCCCGTTGCTTGACAGAATAGACCTTCAAATTGAGGTGGACAACATCCAATATGACGAGTTTAGGGGCAAGGAAAAGGCAGAGAGTTCAAGCGCAGTGAAAGCACGTATCAATAGCGTGAGAGCATTGCAAGCCGACAGATTCAAAAATGACGGCATACGCACCAATGCAGAAATGACAAGCGCCCACCTTGAAAAGTATTGTGCCCTTGACAAAGATGGCGAAAGACTGCTTGAAAAGGCATTTGACAAACTCAATCTTTCTGCAAGAGGCACAACGAGAATACTGAAAGTTGCAAGGACAATCGCAGACCTTGACGGATCAAAGAATATCCAAGCAAAACACGTGGCAGAAGCCATACAATATCGTGGTTTAGACCGAAAATACAACAGATAATGAACAAACGCAGTGTAGAAACAAAAATAATCGTGGCACTATCTCTCGTGGAAGAAATGTCCCTGAAAAAGAAAAGGGAGATGCTTTCACAGTTGCCAAATCCAACAGACTGGATTGCAGAGAGAAATGGTGACACTGTTGGCAAAATACTTGGTGACAAGCACAAAACCGAGTTTTTGACAAAGCACGCCAATATAGACCAATATCTTGACGAAATGGAAAGAAATGAAGTGGGTTGGGTTGCATACTATGACGAGGAATATCCTGCCGAATTGCGAGAAGTATATGACTTTCCAACAGTGCTTTTTGTCAAGGGCAACACATCTCTTTTGAACAGTGATTGCATAGGCATAGTTGGCACTCGCACACCAACAAGATACGGTCAAAAAGTGGCAGATTCATTTGCAAGAGATTTTGCAAGAGCAGGGATGACAGTCGTATCTGGCTTTGCAAGGGGCGTTGATAGCATAGCCCACAAAGCCTGTGTAGAAACAGATTCCCCAACAATCGCAGTGTTTGCTTGTGGACTTGACACTTGCTATCCTGCAGAACACAAAGGTCTTTATGAAGGCATACTAAACGCAGGTGGACTTCTTGTGACGGAATATCCTCTCGGCACAAAACCCTTGCAATATCATTTCCCTGAAAGAAATAGAATTATATCAGGGCTTTCAAGGGGTGTATTCCTTCCTGAAGCAACACTGAAAAGTGGCTCATTGATTACAGCAAGGCTTTCAGTGGAACAGGGCAAAGAGTTGTTTGTCGTGCCCGGCAATATCAACTCGCCAGAAAGCGAAGGCACCAACAAACTTCTTCAAGAAATGCCACACTCACTTGTCATCAGTTCGGAAGACGTGTTGTCAAGGCTTGGTGTAAAGCCAGTATCGGTGGAAACTGAAGTTGTAGAACTGAATATTTGTGAAACATTGGTGGTGGAAGCATTACACGATAAGGAACTTCATTTTGAAGAACTGTTGGAAATCACATCACTTGGCGCAGGTGAATTGAGCACATTGCTCATGAACCTTGAAATCAACGGAATAATTGAACAGACAGGCGGAAATTACTATAGCCTGACATAACAAGGAGAAATAATGAAACTCATCATAGTTGAGTCCCCTCACAAGGCAACCACAATACAGAATTATCTTGGCAAGAGCGAATACAAGGTGGAAGCATCAAAGGGTCACGTGTGCGATTTGCCCGCAAGAAACTTGGGCATTGACATTGAGCACGATTTTGAACCCCAATACGTGATCACTCCTGAAAAGCAAAAAACAATCGATATGCTCATACGTGAAGTCAAGAGCAAGAAGTATGACAAAATATATCTCGCAACCGACCCGGACCGTGAAGGAGAAGCAATCAGTTGGCATCTTAAAAACTGTCTTGGTTTGAAGGAAGATAAAATCCGTATCGAATTCAACGAAATTTCAAAGCCTGCAGTTTTGAAGGCTATGGAAAATCCCCGTGAAATTGATGACAATCTTGTCAACTCACAACAAGCAAGACGTGTTCTTGACCGTCTTGTAGGCTACAAGATTTCACCAATCCTTTCAAGAAGAATAAAATCAGGCTCAAGCGCAGGCAGAGTGCAATCTGCAGCATTGAAAATGATTGTTGAAAGAGAAAACGAAATACGCAATTTTGTCCCTGAAGAATACTGGAATATGGCAGCAATGCTCTACAAGGAAGGGGACAAGCATACAAAGGCAAATCTTATCAAAGCCAACCTTCAAGAGTATGGCAAGAAGAAGATAAAAGTTGGCTCACAGGAACTTGCAGAAGAAATTGCATCTTTGATGCAAAAGGCAAACTATTTTGTTGACACCGTCAAAAAAGGCGTTTCAACATCACGTCCTGCACCTCCTTTTACCACGTCAACGTTGCAACAAGAAGCCAACCATAAACTTGGTATGTCTTCAGACAAAGCAATGCGCATTGCCCAACAACTTTACGAAGGTGTCACAATCAGTGGCGAAGGTCAACACGCACTTGTCACATACATTAGAACAGATAGTGTCCGTATCTCTCCTGAGTTTGCGTCAAAGACACTTTTCTACATCAAAGACAAGTACGGCAATGATTTTGCACCTGCAAAACCCAACGTATATAAGACAAGTGACAAGGCACAAGACGCTCACGAAGCAATTAGACCTATTTCACTTGAACGCACCCCCGAATCATTGAAGGACAAGATTGACAAGGAAGCATATCGTCTTTATAAACTCATCTACGAGCGCTACCTTGCATCACAAATGAAAAATGCAGAGT
The DNA here is from genome assembly GCA_045613765.1 of Clostridia bacterium. Lineage (GTDB taxonomy): Bacteria > Bacillota > Clostridia > Christensenellales > CAG-917 > RGIG4097. The sequence goes on from JAZLBO010000016.1 coordinate 27,094, forward strand.
TCTACACAATGAACGTCCATATCGCAGGGGAAACTGACGACAAATCTCTCGGCTTTGTTGTTAAAGGCAAGAGTGTAAAATTCAAGGGCTTTACAGCAGTCTATACTGCAACAAGTGACAAGGAAGAAGACAAGGACGAACTTGGCACAATGCCCGACCTTAAAGAAGGGGACAAATTTGAACTTGCAGATGTGTTTAAGGAACAAAAATTTACCACACCCCCTGCAAGATACAATGATGCAACTCTCATCAAGGCACTTGAAGAAAACGGCATAGGCAGACCTTCAACTTATGCATCAATCATTTCAGTCATTGCCAAGAGAGAATACACTGAAAAACAAGGCAAAAACCTTGCCCCCACACAACTTGGCGAAACAGTTTGCACATACATGCAAAACTTCTTCCCAACAGTTATGGACTTGTCATTTACTGCACGTCTTGAAACAAAACTTGACTTGGTTGCAGAAGGTGGCGAGGAGTGGCATAACCTTGTCAAAGTCTATTACAACCACCTTGCAAAGTACATTGAGTACGCATCAAAGACAGGTGGTCCAAGCCTTATGCCCCCCGTTGAAAGCGACGTTGTATGTGAAAAGTGTGGCGCAAAAATGGTGATCAAAGACGGCAAAAATGGCAAATTCCTTGCTTGCCCCAACTATCCCAAGTGCAAGAATACAAAGAACATACACAAACCCGTGGGCACTTGCCCCAAATGTGGTGGCGTAATTGAAGAAAGAACAGGAAAAAACGGCAAATTCTACGGTTGCGTCAACTATCCCAAGTGCGATTTTCTCACAAAAACACTCCCCGCACCTTATCTCTGCCCAGAGTGTAATTCATTGATGAAAATACGCAAAAAGAACTACGAAACACAATATGTCTGCACCAATGAAAACTGCAAACATGTTGATACAATAAGCGAAGAGTAAAATTTATGTCAAAGGAAAGAGTTGTCGTCATAGGTGGTGGACTTGCAGGCACAGAATGTGCATTTCAACTGCTCAAGGCAGGATTTGCCGTTGATATGTATGAAATGCGTCCAAAACGCACCACAGGGGCTCACGAAGGTGGTATGCTTGCCGAGTTGGTGTGTTCAAACAGCCTCAAATCCACAGCACCTGAAACAGCAAGTGGACTTTTGAAGGAAGAACTTGACCTTTTGGGTTCTTGCTTGTTGCCTTTGGCAAGGGAAAGCGCAGTGCCATCTGGTAGCGCACTTGCAGTGGATAGAATAGTGTTTTCCACAGCAGTTGAAAGAGAACTTGCCAAATTTGATAACTTCCACCTTCACAAAGGGGAAGAAATCACAGAACTTGAAGAAGGAGTGCCAACTGTCATTGCAACAGGTCCATTGACCTCAACTGCATTTGCAGAGTATCTTGCAAAAATGACAGGACAAAGCAGGCTTTTCTTCTATGATGCAATTGCACCCATAGTGTCATTTGACAGTATAGATATGTCAAAAGCCTATTTTGGTGGCAGATACGGAAAGGGTGGAGATGACTATCTCAACCTTCCCATGACCAAGGAAGAATACGAAGTATTTTATGATGCTCTCGTCAATGCAGAAACTGTCCATCTCCACGATTTTGAAAAGAGAGAACTCTTTGACGGTTGTATGCCCATAGAAATTATGGCAAAGCGTGGCAGTGACACAATGCGCTACGGCCCTATGCGTCCTGTAGGCTTGCGCAACCCCAACACTGGAGAAAGTGCCTATGCAGTTGTGCAACTGCGCAAGGAAAACGTCCAAGGGGATTGCTACAACCTTGTAGGCTTCCAAACAAACCTCACTTATGGGGAACAAAAGAGAGTTTTCAGCCTTATCCCAGCACTTCACAATGCAGAGTTCTTGAGATACGGCACAATGCATCGCAACACCTATGTGAAATCGCCGGAACTTTTGACGGACAGATTCCGTATTAGAAACTCAAAAACACCCATCTACATTGCAGGACAACTGTCGGGTGTGGAAGGATATGTTGAAAGTATTATGAGTGGGCTTATTGCAGGAGATGCAATGGCAAGAGAACTTGGTGGCAAGGACAAACTTCAACTGCCAAGGACGACAATCACAGGCTCACTTGCAGAATACGTATCAACTTGCGCAGGGGATTTCCAACCTATGAACGCAAACTTTGGTCTTCTTCCGGAACTTCACTCAGTTCACAAGAAGGAAAGGAAACAAGCCTATCACGATAGAGCAATCAAGGATCTTGAAAGCCTATTGTCACAACAGAAATAACTATGCCGAAAGGCGAGAGGAATTATGGAATTTAGAGGAACAACAATTTGTGCAGTAAAACGCAATGGCATCACAGCAATCGCAGGTGACGGACAAGTCACCATGGGCGAAAGCGTCATCATGAAAGGCAATGCAGTCAAGGTCAAACGTATCTACAACGGCAAAGTCATCATGGGCTTTGCAGGATCAGTTGCAGACGCATTTGCACTTTCAGAAAAGTTTGAAGAAATGCTCAACAAGTACAGTGGCAATCTTATGCGCTCTGCAGTGGCAGTGGCAGAACTTTGGCGTACAGACAAAATGTACAGAAAACTTGAGGCACTTCTTATTGTAGCCGACAAGGAGTCACTCTACATTGTGTCAGGCAGTGGCGAAGTCTTTGAGCCCGAAAGTGGCATTTGTGCAATCGGCAGTGGTGGAAATTACGCCCTTGCAGCAGCACGTGCGCTTGCAGGCGCAACAGACCTTGGCGCACAAGAAATTGCGGAAAGAGCATTGCACATTGCAAGTGAACTCTGTGTCTATACCAACGATCACATCACAGTAGAAACCGTCTAATAGCGATAGACACAAAGACGTACCCATCAATTTTGAAAATTTGAAAATCATTGATTTTCACGGCATATAGCCATATAAGGAGAACTATGGACACCTTAACCCCAAAACAAATAGTACAAGAACTTGACAGATATATCATTGGACAAGATGACGCAAAAGTTGCAGTGGCAATCGCACTTCGCAATCGTTATCGCAGAAGCAAACTCTCGCCCGAAATGAGAGAAGAAATCACACCCAAAAACATCCTTATGAAAGGCCCTACGGGTGTTGGTAAAACAGAAATTGCACGCCGTCTTGCCAAAATCGTAAAAGCACCTTTTGTGAAGGTGGAAGCAACAAAGTTTACAGAAGTAGGCTATGTTGGACGTGACGTTGAAAGCATCATCCGTGACCTTGTGGAAGTTTCAATCCGTATGGTCAAGGACGAAAAATTCAAGGAAGTCCTCCCCAAAGCAACAGAAATTGCAGAAAAGAATCTTGTTGAAATCATTTTGCCTATTCGCAAAAAGGCAGAAACAGGCGAAAAATCTGATGCAGAACTCAAAGAAGAACTTTTGCAAGACATAAGAGCAGGACACCTTGACGGCATCACAATCAAGATGGAAGTCAAAGCAACACCCAAGCCCATACAACTCAATCAAAATTCCCACGGCAGTGAAATTGATATGGGTGGCATCATTGGCAATATCTTTGGTGGTGGCGTTCAAAAGAAGGTGCGCACTTTGACAGTCAAGCAAGCAATGGACTTTATGATCAACCAAGAAAGCGAAAAGATGGTTGACCAAGATGCAATTGTCACAGAGGCTCTTAGACGCGCAGAGCAAGACGGTGTCGTCTTCCTTGATGAAATAGACAAAGTTGCAGCAAGAAGTGGCAACAATCAAGGTCACGACGTTTCAAGAGAAGGTGTCCAAAGAGATATTCTTCCTATTGTTGAAGGTTGCACAGTCCAAACAAAACACGGCTCAATCCGTACAGACTTCATTTTGTTTGTTGCAGCAGGCGCTTTCCACATCTCAAAGATGAGCGACCTTATCCCCGAATTGCAAGGCAGATTCCCCATCCGAGTAGAACTCAACAATCTCACTGAAGCAGACTTTGTCCGTATTCTTCAAGAGCCCGACAATGCCGTCTTGAAACAATACAAGGCACTTCTTGGTGTTGACGGAGTTGAACTCAACTTCACAGATGACGCCATTGCAGAAATTGCAAAAGTGGCTTTCATTGAAAATGAAAACAACGAAAATCTTGGTGCAAGACGCTTGCATGCAGTCATGGAACATCTCTTAAAGGAAGTTCTTTATGATGCAGACGACAACGAAACAAAGGCAATCAATGTGGATAAGGATTTTGTTGACAAGCACATTGGCAGCGCACTCAAAGACACAAATCTTAGAAGATACATTTTGTAAGGTGAAATATGATAAACATACCCAAAGGCACAAAAGATATGCTTCCTAATGAAGCATATAAATGGCACTATGTAGAAGACGTTGCAAGACAAACAGCACACTCATTTGGATTTAAGGAAATCCGTACCCCTACATTTGAACATACCGAACTTTTCCTTCGTGGCGTAGGCGAAACAACAGATATCGTCAACAAGGAAATGTACACCTTCAACGACAAAGGCGACAGAAGTATGACACTCCGTCCCGAAGGCACTGCAGGTGTTGCTCGTTCATACATTGAAAACGGACTTGTGCAAAATGGACTTCCTTTGAAGACATACTATATCGCATCAATCTTCCGTTACGAAAAGCCCCAAAACGGCAGACTTCGTGAGCACCACCAATTTGGCGTTGAAATGTACGGCAGTGATCTTCCTAAGGCAGACGTGGAAATCATCTCACTTGCTTATGCCTTCTTGAGAAACGTTGGTCTTACAGAACTTGCACTCAATATCAACAGCATTGGCTGTAAAGAGTGTAGAGCCAAGTATAATCAAGCATTGAAGGAATACATTGGTGCAAACCTTGAAAGTATGTGTGTCACCTGCAAATCACGTTTTGAAAAGAATCCTTTGCGCATCCTTGACTGCAAGGAAGACAGATGCAAGACAATCACAGCCGGTGCACCCAAAATCCTTGACTATCTCTGTGATGACTGTCAAGCACACTTTGACGGCGTACAAAAGGGCTTGAAAGCACTTGATATCCCCTTTACAGTCAACGCAGGCATCGTCCGTGGCCTTGACTACTATACACGTACAGTCTTTGAATTCGTTTCAACAGACATTGGTGCACAAGGCACAGTCTGTGGTGGTGGCAGATACAACCATCTCGTAGAAGAAGTCGGTGGCAAGCCCACACCTGCAGCAGGATTTGGTCTTGGACTTGAAAGACTTTTGCTCGTCCTTGAAAATACCAACAATTTGCGTGCAGAAGAAAAGGGTATTGACGTATATGTTGCACCTCTTGGCGAAAGAGCGTCGGATGAAAGTCAAGCAATCTGTCAAAAATTACGTCAAGCAGGCTTGAGTGCAGAAACTGACCTTATGGGACGTAGCCTCAAAGCACAAATGAAGTATGCAGACAAGATCAACGCCCATTACGTTGCAATCCTTGGTGATGATGAACTTGATCAAGGTGTTGCCACAGTGAAGAATATGGCAGAAGGGGAATCAAAGCAAGTATCCCTTGAAGATCTCAAAAACGGACAAGTATGGTAGAAAAGGGTGTCGTCACCAAAAGGATAGACAATCTTGCCACAGTCAGTTTTAATAGAAAAGGCAAATGTGACAAATGTTGCCTATGCAGTGTAAGTAATGACTGCACCAAGGTTGAAATCAAGGTGGAAAACACGCTTGATCTCAATGAAGGCGACTATGTTGCAGTTGATATGGGCAAGAGAGGGTTATATACGGCGGCGGCTCTTGTATATCTTGTGCCGGTTGCGCTTATTGTGATAGGCATATTGATAGGCAGTTTGCTATCCCCACTTGCACAGGCAATACTGTCTGTTGGTGGACTTATTGTTGGGCTTTCAGTGGCGTTGCCAGTTGACCTTTATGTCATAAGAAAGTCAAAGAAATTTGTCCCCAAAATGATTGAAATTTTAGAGGAAAATCCTCTTGAAAAATAGTAGCAAAAAAGGAGAAATATAATGAGCGAAAATGCAAAATATATAGTCTTAACAGAAGAAAATTTTGACAGTGTTCTTCAAGAAAACTCAGTTGTCGCAGTTGACTTTTGGGCAACTTGGTGTGGCCCTTGCAAAATGCTTGCACCTGTCATTGAAGAACTTGCAGAAGATTTTGACGGCAAAGCCGTCATCGGCAAAGTGGATGTTGATGAAAACGAAAGCCTTGCAATGAGATTTGGCATTATGAGTATCCCCACCGTGCTTATTTTCAAAAATGGTCAAATGGTTGACAAGCACGTTGGATTTAGACAAAAGACACAACTTGCAGACGCAATCAACAGCGTGCTGTAATCAAGCTCACTTTGGGGGTGTAATATGGTTGACCTTTCAATTATCAAAATGGTTGATCCGGAACTTTACGGTTCAATGGTTGATGAACTCAACAGACAAAAACACAATATCGAACTTATCGCAAGTGAAAATATCGTTTCTCCTGCCGTTCTTGCAGCAGCAGGCAGTTTTCACACAAACAAGTATGCAGAAGGCTACCCCTCAAAGCGTTATTATGGTGGTTGCCAACACGTTGATGTTGCAGAAAATCTTGCAATAGAACGTGCAAAACAACTTTTTGGCGTCAAATATGCCAACGTTCAACCACACTGTGGTTGCAATGCAAACTTTGGCGTATATTACGCAGTTTTGCAAGGTGGCGACACAATTCTTGGTATGGGACTTGACGCAGGTGGACACCTTACCCACGGCAGCAAAGTCAATCTCAGTGGCAACGGCAAATTCTTCAATTCAGTCAGTTATGGCGTAGATCCTGAAACAGGTCTTATTGACTATGACGAAGTCCGTAGAATAGCTCTTCAATGCAAGCCCAAGATGATTGTTGCAGGTGCAAGTGCATACCCCAGAGTGATTGATTTCAAGAAGTTTAGAGAAATCGCAGACGAGGTTGGCGCATATCTCCTCGTTGACATTGCACATATCGCAGGTCTTGTTGCAACAGGTCTTCATCCCAGTCCTGTGCCTTATGCAGACTTTGTCACAACCACAACCCACAAGACACTTCGTGGCCCTCGTGGTGGCATGATTATGACCAACAACGAAGATCTTGCCAAGGCAATCGACAAAGCAATATTCCCCGGCTCACAAGGTGGCCCTCTTATGCACATAATCGCAGCAAAAGCAGTGGCGTTTAAGGAAGCACTCTCTCCCGAGTTCAAGGAATATCAAACACAAGTCATCAAAAATGCAAAAGCACTTGCAGACGGCTTGAAGGCAAGAGGTATCAAACTTGTTACAGACGGCACAGATAACCATCTTATGCTTCTCAATCTTGTTGGAACAGGCGTCACAGGTAAATCTCTTGAAAAAATGCTTGATGAAGCACATATCACTGCCAACAAGAACTCAATCCCCAACGATCCCGAAAAGCCCTTTGTCACAAGTGGACTTAGAGTTGGCACTCCTGCAATCACAACACGTGGCATGAAGGAAGACGATATGAAAGTCATTGCAGATTGTATTGCAGACATTATCTTCAAAGGGGAAGAAGTCATTGAAGACGTCAAGGCAAGAGTTATCGCACTCTGCGACAAATATCCCATCTACGAAAACGACGTGATGTAACGATAAACAAAAGCTCATAAAATTGTGGTGTATTTATGGATTTTCAAAAATATGAACAAATTTCAATAATTGATGATGTTGAAAATAAGACGAAAAAAGGGAATAGTCAATCAAAGGATAAAGGGCAAAAAGCTCAAACATATGATCAAAGAAACAAATTAAATGACTTGACAGGTGCTGAGTGGCAATATTCGACAAAGACTGTTATTTCAAAAATTTACCCATCAAACATGCAACATAAATTGCGCGCTCAACATGGTGGACAAAAACCGCCTGAATTGTGCAGAGATCTTATTAAAATTTTTACTAAATCTGGACAGACAGTTTTAGATCCACTGGCAGGCGTTGGCGGTACGTTGTTGGGGGCTTCTTTGTGTGATAGAAGGGCGATAGGTATTGAACTAAATCAAAAATGGATTGATATTTATAAAGAAGTGTGTCGACTCGAAAAACTAACAGAATATCCTATTATTTGTGGGGATGCAAATCTTAAATTAAAAGAAATAGGTGATGGTACTATAGATTTTATCTTGACGGATGTTCCATATTGGATTATGGATCAGCTTACTCATACTAGATCGGATTCGGCAGAAAGAAAATCCAATTTGTCAAAATTCAATGATAAGGATCTTCAAACCAAGGAAGAGTGGTTGCAAGAGATGAAGAATATATTTGAGAGCGCGCAACATGCTTTAAAAACCAATGGATATATGGCGGTGTTTATTGGAGATATGTATCGAGGAAAAGAGTATCATTTTCTTTCCGCAGAATTAGCAAAAGCTATATCGCAAATTCCAGGGTATGTGCTGAAATCTGATATAATTTGGCATGATGATTCGAAGATGTTGCATATTTATGGATATCCATTTGCATATATTCCTTCATTGATTCATCAACATATTTTAATTTTCAGGAAGGAGAGGATCTAATGCAATCAATTTTAGTTAATAATAAAATTACTAAAGATAAAATCCTATCTATTTCATTTTTAACAAAATGTGATGACATTAAGGAATTTATTATTTATTCTGATAATATTTTGGAAGGAATAACACTTCTCAATAGTTTGACGTTAGATGATGAGTATTTGCAGTTTTATGGTATTATTTATGAGCGAATAGACCAGCCAATTTATATCTTCAAAGATGATAAAGAAAGGTTTTATGCAATTAAAATTTGTGGTTCATACGAGAAATGGGACTTGCCAAAATCGGTTGCAGAGTTAATTCATTATATTGATTTGCCGGATTATGTCATATATTCTCTGCAAACAAAAAGCGTTATTATGGCGGGTGAAAATACGGAAACTGCATCGGTAGGAAATTCGCAATGGCAAAGAGAAGGCAGGAAACTAGGGGCAGCAAAACTTAATGTTCCGTTCGTTTATCAAACTTTCTATTCTGGACGAGATGAGTCTCAGGATACAATCCGTGAGCCAAGCTCTTTGCAGGTCTATAATCACATAATTTATTCTGTAAGATACAAGACACCATCATTCGTCTGTTATCTTGAAAATAATTTTGACAATTCTAAGACGCGTGATAGAAAAAACACGAATGGGCAAAAATTATTGTGTGATTATATTAAAACTACTATTTTATCTAACATAGACGCAGAGAAGTTAATTTATAAAAAAAGTGTAGAGCATATGTTTTATAAGCATATGCTGTCGTATATTCAAGAAAAAAAATTTACCGATATAAATAAAGCCAACAAAGAATGCAGGTTATATAAAGATTTTCCTGCATTAAGCAGTGATGTTTATGATGATTTGCTTCTTGATGATGATGAATTTGTTGTTAAACTCATTGAGTATTTGTATGAAACAGACGACATGAAAATAAATCAATACATTGACAATTCATCGTTGCTTGACTTTGATGTGGTAAAATTTGAAAAGTGGAATTCATATGCCTCGAAGAAAAACATAAAAAATCTAATCAATTATTTGCGCAGCAATGGAAGGTATCCTTTATCATACATTAGGGGCAGCTCAAAGGTCGGTTTTGTTGATATAGACTTGTGTAGAACATTTTTAGTTGAGAAGTTTGACGATAAAAAGGATGAAATTGAGCAAATTCTAGATAGAACGAAATATTCTGAGGCCATTTTAATGCCTTTAAGAATTCATAAAAAATCCAATGGTGCACTCACCTTTTCCCCAGATCCAGAAAGTGGGGAAATAGTAGCGTTTGCTGAATTGTTTTCTTTGGATATCAAGGGGAATAAGAAAAGACCAGTGATAGGGTATTGCATTGTTGATACGCCAAGTGGTTTTTCGATTTATGATAAAATTGGGACAAAGTTGTACAAAGCATTGTCAAAATATGTAGATATTTTAATTTTAGATGATAATGAAATTATAACTGACTTGGATTATTATCATACATATATCGACAATATTCCTACATCCATCATTGAAACAAAACCTAAAACAACAACAGAGGAAATGGCTGTTGTATCTACTTATCTAAATCAATCAACAATTAATTCCAACTGGGAACTTTGTTTCATACATACTCATCACTCTTCATGGCAGCAATTAGTTATTTATAGAGAAAATTGCGCAATCCAGCAGAAAATTGATAGGGTTTCGACAAAGGTGGATTTAATTATGCAACAAAAAGATCTGTTTATGATAGCTGAAGGCAAAAATAGTTATTATGATATAATCAGAGATAAAAAAATTCAGCGAGCAATGATGGCAGCAAGTGACATAATTGATGAACTATATGAAGCCAATAATCGTCAATTTGATGCATTTTTGTATAATTTAGAAACAGTGCCAGAAAAAGACCCTGCTTTTTATGTTTCTATGCAAGAAGAAATAATTACAGAAGCAATAAATTTGGGACATTTTTCGGATATTGCCTATCATGATAATTTCGTTATAATAATCGTGTATGTTAATGAAAAAAACCAAACGAGTTTTAAACTCGTGTTTTCTCCAGAATTTAATGCGGAGATCAAAGAAAAGTTGAGCAAGGAATTCAATCAATGAAATATATTGGCAATAAAACAAGACTATTGGATTTTATTGAACAGTCCATGTCGCAGAGTGGTGTTCAGTCTCGAGGAGTGCTGTGCGATATTTTTGGCGGAACTGGCTCTGTTGGCAAGTATTTCAAGGGCAAAGGGTTTAAGGTCATATCTAATGACATTATGACTTACTCATATATCATCCAATATGTTTCTGTGTATTTAAATATTATGCCCAAATTTGAAAAACTGCAGATTGGAAATGTGGACTCGGTTATCGGCTATCTAAACAATATTGAACCAATAGAGGGCTACGCATTTAATAATTATGCTCCATCAGGAACCTACGGACGCCAATATTTTTCCGACAACAATGCAAAAAAAATAGATGCGATCAGAGAACAAATTGAAACATGGAACAAAGCAGGTTTGCTTTCAAGAGATGAATACTATGTTTTGCTGGCTTCACTAATTGATGCTGCTGATTTTGTTGCAAATATTTCGGGGACATATGGGGCTTATTTAAAAATCTGGCGATCTATGGCATTAAAACCATTGGTTTTAAAAGTTCCCGAGATTAAAAACAACGAGAAAGCAAACGAGATTTATCAAGAAGACGCAAATAGCCTAATTCATCATGTTAATTGCGATGTGTTATATATTGATCCTCCATATAATGAGAGACAGTATGCACCCAATTTTCATGTTCTTGAAAGCTTGGCGATATGGGACAAGCAAGAATTGATGGGCAAGACGGGACAAAGAGATTATTGCGAAAAAAAGTCAAAATACTGTCAAAAAAAGAGTGCAATAATTGCTTTCTCAGATTTAGTAGATAATGCAAGAGCAACTCATATTGTCGTTAGCTATAACAATGAGGGTATTATACCTAGAGAAGAGATAATTAAAATCTTAAAAAACAAAGGAAAGCTAACTGAATATGTTACAGATTATCGACGTTTTAGAACCGAGAGAGATAGTGAACACAGACAATATAAACAATGCGACGACAAAGTTGAGGAGCATCTGTATATTGTTAATGTAGAATAGAAATTAAAGATAGGACTTTGTCCTATCTTTTTTTATGCAAAATCGGTGGAAAGTAGTGGCTTGAAATAGTTAGACTTTGTATGTTTTCCACAGTTTGCCAAGGGTGTAGATGACCTCGTTGCCGGCAAAGGATATGGCAGAATATTTGTCTTTATATCCACCTTTTTCTGTTTTTTCTTGTATGGGAGCAGTGTTTTCGGTGGGTGGAGTGTTTTGTGATGTGAAATTATTGTCAACAGCACTTTGAGTGTTGACGTTTGGCATATTGCCCATAGGAAACCCTCCTTTCAAGGCAGAAAGCAAGGGCAGTATCTTCATAATGTCAAGCCCATTATTATTTTGTCCACTTGCCCCAAGTTGAGAGCCTTGAAGACCTTGCATAAGCCCCAAAATCCCCATCAAACTTTCCATATTCATCCCGCCTTTTGAAGATGGATTACTGTTGTTTTTGCCCCCCATATTGCCGAGCATATTCATTATCCCCAAAAATCTGTCATCAAAATTCATAACATACCTGCACACTTAATATATGCAGGCATACAATGATTGTGAAGGAGAAAGTATGAATTTTTGGGAAAGAGATCAATATTCAAACAATCAAAATAGCAAAAACAAGCAATCTAACGGCACTAATTCAAATTTTAACCACTCAAATGTTGGTGCACAAAACACCGAGCACACTATGGGGGCAAACAATATCAACCTGTATGAGCAAATGGCAAGGCTCAACAATATGAGTGAAGAAGAAAGGCTCAAGGAACTGACAAAAACTGCAGCCAATATGAAACAAGAAGGCAGGTTCAATTCGCAAGATCTTGAAAAGGTGTATCAAACGGCAGGTATGTTTATGACAACTGAACAACTTTCTCGCATGCGCACATTGATTGATATGTTGAAATAATGAGTTTAGACAGCAATCTTGTGAGTGTTTTGTCCTATAAGGACAAAGCCAATGCCATAGTCAAAATTCGGTCTGCACTTGAAATGGATATAGTAAGACGCAGGCTCAAGGTTGTCAAATATTATCCCTTCATCAAGTCGGTAGGAGTTGAGTGCTATCGTGAAGACGTCGTGAGTTTGTCAAGACGGCACAATCTTGAGTTTGTATCTGCAGAAATGCACGTGTCAACCCTTGAAGACAATTTTGCCATAATGGGCGACATTGGGGCGACTGCACCCACCGTTCTTCAAAAGGACGGCTTGACAGGGGCAGGAACTTGCCTTGCAGTCATAGATACGGGGCTAAATATCCACACAGACTTTTGTGTGCCACAAAATAGGATTGTCCATTTTCATGATTTTCTCGCAGACGAAAAATATCCTTATGACGACAACGGACACGGCACTTTTGTCACAGGCGTTGCCATAGGCAACGGATTATGCTCGGGGAAAAACGTTGTGGGTGTTGCACCCGAAGGAAAGGTCTTGTCATTGAAAGCCATATCGGCCAGTGGCGACAGCAGTACGTTTCATATTCTTGATGCAATGCAATGGCTATATGACAACCATCATAGATTTGGAGTTAAAGTGGTGTGTATGAGTTTTGGAGCAGAGCCAACGGACAGAGCCGATCCCTTAAAAATTGGTGCAGAAACTCTTGTGCGCAACGGATTGACGGTGGTATGTGCAGTGGGCAACAATGGGGAGGGTAATGTCAAATCTCCTGCAATCAGTGATGAAGTCATATCGGTTGGCGCAGTTGATGACGAGTATATGCAAGCCAAGTTTTCTTCATTTGGCACGTATCACGGCATATATCGTCCTGACGTCTATGCAAGGGGTGTGCGAGTGAAAGGTGTTGACGCCTACGGCACATATTCATATATGAGTGGCACGTCGGTGTCTGCGCCATACGTTGCAGGAGTATGTTTGCTTTTGCACCAAAAATACAAGCATCTCAATCCATACCAAGCCAAAAGATTGATTTTGTCCTTGACAAAGGATATAGACGGCAAAAAAGTCCTTGATATAAATATTTGACACATATCAATTGACGATTTGCAAAAATAAAATCCACTTAAAGTGGATTTTTTGTTTTATTGTTCTGTCATGAATAAGGCTTTCATAGTTTGCCTTATTTTACAAAGAGTGTTTTTTTAGTTTTATGATATATCTTTCAACGGCGTCAAGGAGAGTGATCATATCTTTTTCGTTGTTGTCCACCCCAAAACTAACACGGACAGCCCCTTGACTTTCAGTGCCAAGGCGTTTGTGTATTAATGGTGCGCAATGAACGCCACCTCTTGTGGCAATATTCTTTTGGTCAAGATACGTGGCAACTGTCTGCGATTCAATCTCGCCAAGGTTGAAAGTGACAATGCCAGACACAAATTCCTTGTTGTACACCGTTGCACCCATATTTGCCAAATTATATGCAGTTTCCTTTGCAAGTTTTTCAATATGTGAGCGTATTTCTCGCACGTGGTCAAAAGTCCAAATCGCACCTTCGCAAAAAGCACGAATACCACCCGAAAACATAGTGCCTGCTTCAAGGCCTTCGGGTATGGTTGTAGGTTGTAAAGGACTGAAAGACTCTGTGCCTGTGCCACCATAAACCAAAGGTTTAAGTTGAATATCATCATTGAAAAGTAGCACCCCAACTCCTTGTACGCCGTGTAAACCTTTGTGTCCGGGCAGTGCCAACATATCTGCCGACCGTCCGTCAACAGGCAAATATGGTACGCCTTGCGCTCCGTCAACAAGTATCTTGACATTGTGCCCAACAAGAGCCTTTTTCAACTGTTCAACATCCAAACTTGATCCAAGGACATTACTTACAAGGCTTACAACCACCAAGTCTGCGCCTTTGCAAGCGCTCACAAGGTCGTCAAAGGGGATATAACCGTCTTTAACGGGAATTGTGAGCAAGTTTATTACCCCGCGGCGTTTCAATTCATACAAGGGCCGCAGAACGCTATTATGCTCATTTTCTGTTGTCACAACGGTCATGCCGTCTTTGACAAAGCCGAAAATTGCCAAATTTAGAGCCTCAGTGCAACTTTTTGTAAAAACTGCATTGTCAAAAGAAAATACTTCTTTGAAGTATGACCGACTTCGTTCAACGGCAAGAGCAGTGGAAATTGATGCTCTATGGCCACTGCGCCCACCGTTTGCCGAGTTTTTGATGTCATCAACAAGAGCGTCAATGACACACTTTGGCTTAAATCGTGAAGTTGCTGCATTGTCAAGATATATCATAGTGTACTATATGCGCACATGCCACCATATTGCAATGAGTATTGGGGATTATGTGATATAGGTCAAAATCACGCACAAAAATTGCAGAAAAATAATAGAGTAGAATAAGGGTACGGATACATATATTAGGAGTGGCAGATTATGAGAGAGTTTTTTATTGTTTTCCGTTCCCGATCAGAAGCGGCACGCTACTATGAGCAACTTGCAACCTACAGAATACCATCCACATTGATAAATACGCCATCTTCGGCATCAAGTGGATGTGGATTGTCGGTGAAGTGCCTTGTCCGCAACCTTCCTCAAGCCATGCAAATTCTCGAAAGGGGACGTTATAGTTCTATCGCAGGCAGATTTTATGTGGGCAAAGATGGAAAAAGCATCAAATTTTAAGGAACTTTGGCGTGGAGTTCCTTATTGCACTTGAAAAATGTCAATCAAAGTGCTATTATTTTATTACTATGAAAAGAACAAACGAAGAAATTTACAATATTTTGTCCACACTTCACAGTGATGCACAGTGCGAACTGAATTTTACAACGCCATTTGAACTTCTTGTGGCAGTGATTTTGTCTGCACAATGCACCGACAAAAGAGTGAATATCGTCACTGAACAACTTTTCAAAATTGCATCCACCCCCAAGGACTTTGTTGATATGCCAATCACGGAACTTGAGGAACATATCAAACCTTGTGGATTTTATCATAACAAAGCCAAATCATTGAAGGAAATGGCGTCTTCAGTTTTGGCACTTGGCAGAGTGCCAGACACTCGTGAAGAATTGATGAAACTCAGTGGAGTAGGGCGCAAAACTGCCAACGTTGTCAGCGCAGTTGCATTTGGCAAAAATGCAATCGCAGTGGACACTCACGTCTTTAGAGTTTCCAACCGGCTTGGCATTGCAGATGGCAATACTCCAGACAAAGTTGAGGAGCAACTTATGGCAGGATTTGATGAAGAAATTTGGTCAAAACTTCATCATTATCTCATCTTCCACGGAAGATATATGTGCAAGGCCCAAAAACCAAATTGTGCCGATTGCCCCTTGAAAAACCACTGTAAGTACTATAAAAACAATAAAAATTGAGAATACTTTTACAAAAATAAACAGTTTTTAGAGCAAACTATGGCAGAAAAATTTGAAATTTTGGCAAAACGCAATTTGTGTGACAAAGTCAACGAATACGTCATATATGCACCTCTTGTTGCAAGGCATTGTAAGGCAGGACAATTTATAATCCTTCGTACAGATAGCCGTGGCGAGAGAGTGCCTTTTACCATTTGTGATTATTCACGTCAAGATGGCACAGTGTCAATTATGGTGCAAGAAATTGGCGCAACAACAATGCGCCTTGCCTCTATGAATGTGGGGGATTGTCTTCAAGATTTTGTTGGTCCACTTGGCAATCCAACTGACCTTGGAGAGTACAAAAATATCCTTCTTGTCGGCGGTGGAATTGGCTCTGCAGTCATCTATCCTCAAGCCAAACAATTGCGAGCAGAAGGCAAAGATTTTGACATAATTTTGGGGGCAAGAAACAAGGATTTATTTTTCTATCTTGATGACTTCAAATCCTTTGCGCCCACACACATTGTCACAGACGACGGAAGCCTTGGAGAAAAGGGTTTTGTCACTGACAAAATTGCAAATCTCATTGAAAATGGCAGAAAGTTTGACGTGATTTTCTCTGTTGGTCCACTTCCTATGATGAAATTTGTCACTGCACTTGCCACTAAATACGGTATAAAGTCAGTTGTCAGCATGAATTCACTTATGGTTGACGGCACAGGTATGTGTGGCTGTTGCAGATTGACAGTTGACGGCAAGGTCAAATATGCATGTATAGACGGCCCAGAATTTGACGGAGCAAGTGTAGATTTTGACGAGGCAATTTTGCGCTCATCAACATACAGAGATGCAGAAAAAAATCACGTCTGCAACATAAGGGGGTAGTATGGATAGAATAAAAATGCCCACACAACTTCCAGAAGAAAGAATTTGCAACTTCAAAGAAGTTGCACTTGGCTTTACAGAAACTCTTGCAATAGATGAGGCAACTCGTTGTCTTAATTGCAAAACTGCTCCTTGCACCAAAGGTTGTCCTGTTGGTGTTCAAATCCCTTTGTTTATATCAAAAGTCAAAGAAGGAGATTTTGAAGGTGCATACAAAGTCATTTCAATTGACAACAATCTTCCTGCAGTATGTGGCAGAGTTTGCCCCCAAGAAAACCAATGCGAAAAGCAATGTGTTAGACGTGAAAAACTTGGTGGATCTGTTGCCATTGGCAACCTTGAAAGATTTGTGGCAGATTACGCACTTAAAAAGGGTATAGATCCTGAAAAGCGTGATTCTAACCAATTCAAAGTTGCAGTTGTAGGCAGTGGCCCTGCAGGTCTTACTTGCGCAAGTGACCTTGCAAAAGCAGGTGTTGACGTGACTGTATATGAGGCACTTCACTCTGCAGGTGGTGTCCTTGTTTACGGCATACCCGAGTTTAGACTTCCAAAAGTACTTGTTGAAAAGGAAATTGAAAAGTTGACAAAACTTGGTGTCAAGATTGAAACAAACGTTGTCATTGGCAAGACGTTGTTCATTGATGAACTCCTTGAAGAAAATGATGCAGTTTTCATTGGCTCGGGTGCAGGACTTCCTATGTTCTTGGGTATCAAAGGTGAAAATCTCAATGGTGTTTATTCTGCCAACGAGTATTTGACCCGTGTCAACCTTATGAAAGCCTACGAAAGCGACTCATCAACACCAATCTTGCGTGGCAAATCTGTTGTTGTAGTCGGTGCAGGCAACGTTGCAATGGATTCTGCAAGAACTGCACGCCGTATGGGTGCAGATGTGACAATCGTCTATAGACGAAGCAGAGCCGAAATGCCTGCAAGAGAAGAAGAAATCATCCACGCTGAAGAAGAAGGCGTCAAATTCAATCTTCTCACAAACCCCGTTGAAATATTGGGTACAGACGGCAAAGTTTCATCAATGAAACTTGTCAAGATGGAACTTGGAGAGCCTGATGCAAGTGGTCGCAGACGCCCTATTGAAGTTGAGGGCAGTGAGCACACAATTCCTTGCGATCAAGTTATCGTAGCACTTGGCACATCTCCCAATCCTATCATCAAAAATAGTATGCCCAACCTTGAACTCACTCAAAGGGGTACAATCAAAGCAGACGAAGACGGCAGAACGTCAATTCCACGCTTGTATGCAGGTGGAGATGCCACAACAGGCGCAGCAACTGTCATTATGGCAATGGGCGCAGGCAAAAAGTCTGCAAAAGCAATACTCAACCAATTGCAAATAGATGAAAAATAGTATATAATCTTTTGTAACACAAAAGAATTAGGTAGAATTATGTTTCTTGATTATGTAAAAATTTTCATAAAAGCCGGCAACGGTGGCAACGGAGCAGTTTCTTTCCACAGAGAAAAGTACGTTCCCAACGGTGGCCCAGATGGTGGTGACGGTGGCAATGGTGGTGACATTATTTTTGTCGCAGACAAAGATATGAACACCCTCATTGATTTCAAGTTCAAAAAACACTTTAGAGCAGAAAACGGCACATCTGGTGCACCCAAGAATAGCACTGGCAAATGTGGTCAAAATCTTGTCATCAAAGTTCCCACAGGCACAGTCATCCGTGATACAAAGACAGGCAACCTTATTGCAGACCTTTTTGAAGACGGAGAAGAAGTTGTTGTTCTCAAAGGTGGCAGAGGTGGCAAGGGTAATGCACGTTTTGCACACGCTCAACGTCAAGCACCTTCATTTTCACAACTTGGCGAAGTGACAGATGAATATCAAATCACTCTCGAACTCAAGACAATCGCAGACGTAGGTCTTGTGGGTTTCCCCAATGTTGGAAAATCAACACTTCTTTCAATGCTCACATCTGCAAAACCCAAAATCGCCAACTATCACTTTACAACAATCAACCCCAACTTGGGTGTTGTGCAAATGTATGACGATTCATTTGTTATCGCAGATATCCCCGGACTTATCGAAGGCGCAAGTGACGGAGCAGGTCTTGGACACTATTTCCTTCGCCATATCGAAAGAGTCCGTCTTATCGTACACGTCATTGACATAAGTGGCAGTGAAGGCAGAGATCCCCTTGAAGATTACAACAAGATCAATCAAGAACTTGAAGCATATTCAGCAAAACTTGCATCACTTCCTCAAATTGTAGTATGCAACAAAGCAGACCTTCTTGAAGATCCCGAATATATCAACGAATTTTCAAAGAAAATCGGCAAAAAAGTGCATCTAATTACTGCAATTATTGGAGAAGGGCTCAAAGATCTTCTTACAGACATCAAAGAAATGGTTGATCAACTGCCTCCTCCCAGCCGTGAAGAAGTTGATGAATTCTTCACTCTTGAAGAAAAGACAGATCAAAAATACACCATTGAAAGATTGCCTGACGGCACATACTTTGTTGATGGTGGTCTTGTTGACTTCCTCATCCAAAACGTCACAATATCCGACCTTGATTCTTTCGCATTCTTCCAAAAGGTGCTCAAAGACCGTGGAGTTATGCATGACCTTCGAAAGATGGGCATCAAAGAAGGCGACACGGTGTCAATTGGGGATATTGAGTTTGAATGGTACGATTAAAAACTGCGCTATTTAGCGCCTGACTTCGGCAGATGCACCCACACGATTCTCACGTACGACAAGTACGCTGCGACCCGTGTAGGTTTTTCTTTCTCGTCATCCATCCAAATATCGCAGTTTTACACGTTTCTAAATTGGCAGAGAGCAAACATATACCATATAAATTTGCGCTATTTAGCGCCCGACTTTGTTAGATGTACTCACACGATTCTCACATACGACGAGTACGCTGCGACCCGTGTGGGTTTTTCTTTCTCGTCATCCATCTAAATATCGCAGTTTTTACACGTTGTTGAATAAGTTTACAGTGAAATCAAACAAAATCTTGGCTATTTAGCGCCTGACTTTGGACGCGATTGACGGCAAAGCCGTAGCAATGCGCTATTCCGTCACTTCATTCCTTACAGATTCAAGTCCACTACGTCAGTACGCTGCGACCCGTGTGGGTTTTTCTTTCTCGTCATCCATCTAAATATCGCAGTTTTACACGTTTCTAAATCGGCAGAGAGCAAACATATACCATATAAATTTGCGCTATTTAGCGCCCGACTTTGTTAGATGCAACTCACACGATTCTCACGTACGTCAGTACGCTGCGACCCGTGTTGGTTTTTCTTTCTCGTCATCCATCAAAATAATCGCAGTTTTTCGCAATACTTTTATCAAAGGATTTATATTAAATAATTTTCAAAATTTAACCAATTTTCTATAATAAAAAAACCACACTCTGTGTGGTTTTTATTTTTGCGTTTAGTTGGCGAGTTGTTCGTTTTCTATAGGTTGATTTTGCTCATTGTCAACTTGATCTTCTTCAACCGTGGTGTCCTCGTTGCTTTCTGCAAGGGACTCTTTTATTTCTTCCAGTAGCATTTGTTTCTTTGTGCGCTTTCTAAACACTGCATAGATGCTGATTGCAATGATGAAGACAACTGCTTCTGTAACCACGTATGAGATCCACACGCCGGGCATTTCCAAAAGGAAAGAGAACAGATATACAAAAGGTATGATAAGGATCAATCCTTTGAGCAGTGTAATAATTTGTGAAGGCAATGGTTTTTCGATTGCCGCAAAATAACTTGAGAAGATGGCGTTGAAACTTGCAAAGATAGAGCCTGCAAAATAGATGATCAAGCCAAGTTCTGCAATGCGAGCGAGTTCTGCGATATTTTCACTGTTGAACACTGCAGTGATTTGCTTATTTAGGCAAGCAATAAGGATATAGATAAGGATAGATGCCACGCCACCTGTTGTGAGAGAATATCTCAAAAGGGTGTCTTTTGCTTTCAAATCCTTTCTTCCGTGTGCTTGACTGACCAATGGTTGTGCGCCACTTGCAACGCCTGTGTACATAGAAAGGACAACGAAGGCGATATTTGCCACAATGCCGTATGCCGACACACCAATGTTGCCTGCAAGGGACATAATGATGGCGTTGAAGACTATGACAACAAATCCACCCGAGAACTCTGTCACGAGAGAAGGCAAGCCCAATGCAGAAATCAAAAGGGCAGTCTTTGCTTTGATTTTGC
Organism: Clostridia bacterium; assembly: GCA_045613765.1. Lineage (GTDB taxonomy): Bacteria > Bacillota > Clostridia > Christensenellales > CAG-917 > RGIG4097. The sequence goes on from JAZLBO010000016.1 coordinate 47,995, forward strand.
TCTTTTCAAGTTTGACGGCATTTTTCTTTAGTATCCAATGGAAAGAAAGGATGATCAAACCAAGGACGGGAGAAACGCCTGTTGCCAAAACTGCGCCAAGCATACCCATGTTCAAGGGGTAGATGAGAATATAGTCAAAGACTATATTGAAAAGACTGCTTATGAGTGTTGCAAGCATAGAAAGACGGGGATTGCCGTCATTTCGTACAAAGCAAGCGATTGTCGTTTGGAAAATAAATGCAGGGGCAAAGAAAAGGACAATCTGCAAATACAAGCGTGTCATTTCAAAGACGTCGCTATCCTTTGCGCCAAGCAATATTGCAAGGGGCTTTGATGCAAATGCACCAAGCAACACAAATATTGCAGAGAAGATTGTGCCAAGAAGAAGGGATGTGGCAAAAATATTGTTGGCTTCTTTTTGTTCGCCTGCAGCCTTTGCCACTGCGTACTTTATGCCCCCACCAACGCCAAAGAGCATTGCAATACCTTGTATAAAACTGAACACAGGCACTGCAAGATTGAGAGCAGTAAGCCCCAGTGCGCCCACACCATTTGAAACAAAAAACGTGTCTGCCAAAACATAGCAAGAAATACCCAACATACCAAGCACGTTGAGTGAAACATATTTTGCAAATGGTTTGAGATAAGGACGATTCTTCTTCATAGTCATAAAAAAGGCACTATGCTCACAATATGCCGAGTCAGTGCCAAATTTCACCATCTGGTGAAAAAGATATTATATTTTGCATAATGGATAGTACACTTTTTGTTTGATAAAGTCAAGCAAAAGCCCAACCCAACTGCAAATACGTCAAAATTTTACAAGATCTTTTTGATTTCATCAAGTTTCTTTACAGTGTATGAAGACGTGATGCCTTGTGGCAAACTTTCGCCACGTCTGTCAAGCCAAATGGTCTTGATGCCGTATGTTTCCCCACCTTTGATGTCTGCAGTAGGGGAGTCGCCAATGAGCATAACTTCATCTTTTGACACGGTTAGATTGCTGAAACAGTAGTCAAAGAACTCTTTGCTTGGTTTTTCTGCGCCAACTTTTTCGGATATAAAATAACCGTCAAAATACTTGTCAAATCCTGCATTTTTAAGCCTTGAAATCTGTTGATCGTATGTGGCGTTGCTTGTTGCATAGATTTTGTATTTTTGTGACAAATATTGAAGCAGATCTTCTGCACCATCAATGGTCACTGCATACTTGTGGAGATAGTGTTTGAAACGGTTTTCCATATCTATGCCGTCATACTTGATGCCTATGCCTGCAAGAACGGTTGCCCAACGAATTTTGAAAAGTTGTTCCTTTGTGATGATTTTCTTTTCAAGACAGTGCCAAAGTGAGAGATTTATTCTCTCAAAAGTGGCAAACATATCATCATCAAAAGGCAAGTCACAATCTTCAAAAGCAGACTTCATAGACAAGTATGCGCACCTGTCAAAATCTAAAAGAGTATTGTCAATGTCAATGAATATTGTTGTTGTCATAATCCACATTTCCAAATTTATTGCATAAATTATACCACAATTATTCAAGATAGTAAACCTTGAAAATGCATTTCTCGTCTTTTGTCAAAATCAGTTTAATCTGGCAATTTCACAAATTTTATATGTAACGTTTGTTGAACGGTCAAAACTTTGTGTCCCAATAACACTTAAACTCTTGAAATATCCATGCATTTAGTGTATAATGTCTTAAATCGCAGGATTTAATGAAATAAATCCTATACTTGAAAGGTAAATCATCATCAAGTATGTATGCGTGGAGGCAAAGGTTGGAAAATAAGTCAATAGGCAAATTTATATCCACATTGAGAAAGGCAAGTGGTATGACACAAAAGGATCTTGGGGACAAACTTTTTGTTTCTGACAAGACCATAAGCAGGTGGGAGAGAGAAGATTCTGCACCTGAAATATCGCTGTTGCCTGCAATCGCTGAAGTGTTTGGAATAACCGTAGATGAACTTCTTCATGGCGAGCGCAACATCTTTGATGTTGAAGAAAAGGTTGAAGCAATTGAACCCAAGGAAGAAATCAAACCTCAAATCAAATCAAAGACAAGTGCCGTCAACAAGCCTTTGCTCATCAAACTCCTTGCAATCTTTGGATGTATTTTGATTTTGCTCAGTGTTGGACTTGCTGTTGTCAACAATGTTGAGTTTACAACCAACGAAAGATACAGCACTTTTGCCGATCTTAAACAAACCGTTGAAGACGACTACGATCAATGGGTTGAAACAAATTACGGCTCTGCCAATGTTGAACTCAATAACATAAATAGGGAATATAAAGTCCAAGAAACAATCTACATACCCACTGCAACCCAAGGGGAACAATATATTGAGTATTACTATCACAAGGACCATTATAAAAAAGTCTATATCGTCAGAGAAGATAAAACGTACGAGTATATAGCAGTCCGTGTGGGCAGTGACGGAGTCAAGTCGGCAAACATAGCACTCTGGACACTCCTCGGCATTAGTGTTATCCTTCCTGTCGTGTTGTACTTCGTCTTGGCAAACAAAAAGAAACCTACAACCGATCCCAATCCAGAAAACTAATCCAACAAACAAATATAACCTAATACATCAACCCCAAGCCCTTGCACTCAAGGGCTTTTTTATTTCTCATATTCAAATTAGATAGCACAAAGTCCCAAGAAAAAGAAAAACACCGAGAAACTCGGTGCTTTGAATGTAAATACCTATTTTGATACAATTTGCGTACAGTTTACCTCAAATGCGTACAATTAAACTCACCGATAAATTGGAATTTGATTATCTTTTCTTATAAATCACGAGCTCGGGGTTCTCACCGTTTTCCTCATACGTGCATACGAGAAGGAAATCCATGTTGGCGACAATTCCATAGCATTTTGGTTCTCCCTCGAGCTGACTGCCAAGATAGGTCTGCTTATCGTCAAGGAATTTTACTTTTTCTCCGTTTGGAAGTGTGTATTCCATATTGACAAATTCACCGGGCAGCACGTTTAAATTCTCTACTTTCGGCAATCCCTCGATATGCAAAAGTGTGTTGAATTCGTTTACCAGCTGCTCTTTGAATTCTTCGAGCTTTTCTTTTCCACCGATTTCGGCATATCGCTTCCAAATATCGAGAGTGTATTCACCGTCGGAATAGCACCATTTGCAGTATTCCTCATTGAAATTGCCATCTGTTTCTTTACTGATATTACAGTCCTCAAGAGGCATACCACAACACTCACAAACAAGTTCTCTCGGAGATCCAAGGAGCGTGTTGATAGACACATTAAACAACTGTGAAAGAAGCTTGAGAGTATCTATGTTCGGTATAGTTTCTCCGTTTTCCCATCGAGACACTGCCTGCCTTGTCACGAATATCTTTTCTGCAAGTTCCTCTTGTGAGAGTCCTTTTTTCGTTCTTAATTCGTAGAGTATATCTTTCGTTTCCATAAAATCACCGCCTTATATTTTATGGTTATAATTTAACATAGGAGGTCGTAGTTGACAAGCAACTCGCCGTTGCTATCTGATTATCAAATCCTTATTTATGTTCGTTTTATTAAAGCATAAAAATCACATTTTCCCACGCGTTCACCTACTGTATAACCAAAAACTTTTGTTCCGTGGATACACCTAACACGTATGGGTTCACACGCAAAGCGTGGTGCGATAGCACAAAGTCCCGAGATAAAAGAAAAACACCGAGAAAACTCGGTGTAATGGTGCAGTCGAAGGGCTTGTAGCAAACGTAGTGAGCGTAATAGCGAGAACGGTATGCTCGCATACGTAAGGTCGAGCGCCAGCCATACACGTATGGGTTCACACGCGTAGCGTGGTGCGAAAGCACAAAGTCCCGAGATAAAAGAAAAACACCGAGAAACTCGGTGCTTTGGTGCAGTCGAAGGGACTTGAACCCATACGGTCACCCACTGGAACCTAAATCCAGCGCGTCTGCCAATTTCGCCACGACTGCGTTTATTTGCATTGATAATTATAGCATAATACCAAAAAAAGTAAAGTCAATAGCATATTTCAAGAAAATTTTTAGAAATTTTGTAAAAATAGTTGCATTTTTCTAATTTCAGTGATATAGTTATCAATGCTGTGCGGGAGTGACTCAGTGGTAGAGTGTCACCTTGCCAAGGTGAAAGTCGCGGGTCCGAATCCCGTCTCCCGCTCCACAGACCCATAAAATTGTGCGTCCTTAGCTCAGCTGGTAGAGCAACTGACTCTTAATCAGTGGGTCCCGGGTTCGAATCCCTGAGGACGCACCAAAAGCCACCGAAGTATCGGTGGTTTTTTCTTTATCCCAGGTCTTTATGCTGTCGCATTTTGCTGCGCAATCGAACCCGGGTGTCCCGGCTGACGCTCGGCTTTATTGAACAAGTTCATCGCCTTGCTATTACACGAATCCCCGAGGACGCACCAAAAGCCACCGAAGTATTGGTGGTTTTTTCTTTGCTCAGGTCTTTATGCTGTCGCATTTTGCTACGCAATCGAACCCGGGTATTCCGGCTGGCGCTCGGTATTGCTTTGCAGTGTGATGTATGGTATAATTTGTTGAAAGTAAGATAAAAAGGTTGGGGAGGGCTTAAATTGATTTTCAAGGGTATTGCAAAAGAGTTTTCGTTGTTGAACGATGATCAATACAACACAATTGGCGATTTTTGGGATGAAATGGCTTTGATTTATGGTTTAGAAAATCTGCAAGGGCTTGGATACAAGTGGGCAGACGGCAAAATTTATTATGCCATAGGCTTGAAAGTTGGCGAGATAAGGGATTGCGACTTCACCATTGAATTGCCTGACGTTGGTTGGACTGTTGTCAATGGCAAAACAGGCGATCTCAAAGAGATTTACAACGAAATATACAAAAACGGCGCACTCACATACGAAATAGAAACCTTTGACAACGACGGCGCTTGCCAAATCAAATATTATAGATAGTCAAACATTTTATACAAACAAAAAAGCACTTGGTTTCAAGTGCTTTTTTATATGTAAATTTGAATTTGAGTAGGTTAGATAATCTGTAATATGAAAAATTTGAGATAATTCGTTTCGTCTGCAGACACCAATGATGGATGATCTGGAGATTGTGTTTTGAACTCGACTTGACGGACAATTCTGCCACTTTCTCTTGCAGAATCTGCAAGCATTTTTTGGAAGTTGGGCAAGGTCATATAGTGTGAGCAAGATGCTGAAATCAAAAATCCACCCGATCTCACCAACTTCATGCCAAGTGTGTTTATATCTTTATAGCCACGATATGCGTCTTTCACTTCAGATGCGCTCTTGCAAAATGCAGGGGGATCAAGGATGACAAGGTCAAATTGCTTGTTTTCCTTTTTGAAAGTGCGTAGCACTTCAAATACGTCTCCTTGCAGTGTGGTTATATTGTCTATGCCGTTGAGTTTTGCATTTTCATTGACGTTGTCAAGAGCAAGTTGAGATACGTCCACTGCAGTCACTGACTTTGCCACTGTTGAACAGTTCAGTGAAAAACCACCTGAATTGCAGAAACAATCAAGGATGTCGCCGCCTTTTGCATAGCGTCTTGATGCGTATCTATTTTCCTTTTGATCAAGGAAATAGCCGGTTTTTTGCCCATTTTTCACGTCAACGGCCATTTTCAAGCCATTTTCAGTGATAATAATCCTATCTGGCACTTCGCCGTACAAAATCCCTTTGGTTTCGGTCAAACCTTCTTTGATGCGCACTGCAACGTCACTGCGCTCATATATGCCTTTGGGGGCAAAAAGTTCCACAAGGCACTCTACAATGAGATTTTTGACTTTGTCAATGCCAAGAGAAAGGAATTGTACAGAAAGATATTGGTCATATTTGTCAACGATAAGTGCAGGAATATTGTCTGCCTCGGCAAAAACCATACGATAACAGTTATCAAAGCCGAGATTTACTCTAAAATTGTTGGCTTCTTTGAGTTTTTCAAGATAAAAAGGCTTGTCATCAACTTGATTTTCATCATGGATGAAGACACGGACGAGAATTTTGCTCAAATGATTGATGTATCCTTTGCCGATAAATCTGCCATCGTGTGCAAAAACTGATGCAAGAGAGCCGTTTTTGTCTTTTCCTTCAATTTTTGCCACTTCGTTTGCATAAACCCATGAGTGTCCTGCAATAATTCGCTTTTCTTCGCCTTTTTTGAGATAAACAGAGTACATAAATCACCTTGCGTAGTTCTTTTTCTATAATTTTAGTGATAGAAAAGACATTGTGCAAGCGATTTGACATATTTCATTTGTCAAATGACCTAAAATTTCTTGTCATCATCACTTTTTTCATCCAAACCATCTTTTTCCAATGCGCCGACATTATTTTCGTTTGGTGCGCTTGAGTTTAGCCCTGCAAAAAATTCCTTGAAATTCTGCCTTTGACTTGGCATATCTTTTCCAAGTGGAGATAGAGAAATAATCGCAAGCAAAAGAGCAATACTTCCAAAAATCAAATAGTAAATTTTCAGTGGTGTAAAGAAGGCAGTGGAGAGCAGTACAACCCCTGAAAACATCAAGCCTTTGAAGTTGCTTTTTGAGATGAAAATTGCAGGCAAATCTTGAAGACGGAAAGTGCGTTTTTTCTTCAAATCAGGGAGCAAATTGTGCTTTTTCAAAAGTTTATAAATTGGCTTGATTTTGACAATAGTGATATAAATTCCGTAGGTTTCAAGAAGGCGCAAAGCCTTTCTTTCTATCCCCCTTGCAAAGAGAAAAACTCGGGTTTTTCCACATTTTTCAGCAGTGGAATATATGTTTGGCAAGTCGTTTATGGTTACGCTTCCAAATTTGAAATTTACGTAAAAAAGGGCATTTTTCACTGAAATATAGTTGAAACCACTCTCAAAAGTGTGATTTTTTAGAATAGTTTTGAGATTTTCAATCAAAAATGACGGCCCACGAACAGAAAGTTCAAGTGCAAGACGGTCATAAGCATAGGGCTTTTCTTCTCTACTGCGCAATGCGTGTGCCACAACAAAAAATCCCCCTGTGATTGCAAGGGAAATGACAATAGACAAGGCGACGTCTTCAAGGATTAAACCCACCCAAACGAAAGATAAAAATGCAATGATTACACCTATGCTTATTAGGTCAAAAATTTTTGTCATAAATAGATTTTTGCCACTGAAAAAATATTTATTCTTTGAAAGTTTTTTGCCTGTAAATTCATATTAGAATAGGGGGTATTCTCAAGTGTAAAATTGTTCATTTTCATATATGCGAAAATAAACATATTAGAAATGAAATTGCCTCTTGAAATTTTTATATTATTTGGTATAATATAATATATGAAAACTGTTGTATTTGGTGGCGCATTTGATCCACCACACCTCGAACACAGCCGATTGACAAAATTTGCTTGTGATTTTTTGGGGGCAGAACGCCTTGTAATTGTTCCAACCCAACAGCCACCACACAAAAGTTGTGGCACTTTGTCATTTGAACACCGTGTGGCACTGTCAAAAATCGCATTTGAAGGTTGTGCACAGGAAGTCATCATAGATGAAATTGAACTTGAAAGAGTAAGACGTCACAAATACAACTATTCAAGCGAGGTTTTGCCCGTTTTGAAGGCAAAATATGGCGAAATCGTATATCTTATTGGTGGGGATAGTCTTGAATATTTCCACACTTGGCACAAGCCTGAAGATATTGTAAAAATCTGTCCTATTGCAGTGGTTGGCAGGGCAGGATATGACGATATAAATGAAAAAATCGCACATCTAACCAAGTATTTTGGTGGGGAATTTATACCTTTGGACTTCAATGGAGAAGATGTAGCATCATCTTCAGTCAAGGCAAAACTCCTTCTTCAACTGAAACCTGATGGCATTGCAGATGATGTGTATGACTATATCAAGAACAATCATCTGTTTGACAAGTATATTCCTTGGCTTGAAAAGTTGAAAGAGTTTGAATCTGCACCTCTTTACAGCCATACTGAAAACGTTGTGCTTCGTGCAGTGCATCTCAACTCGTTGCACAACTTAAAGCAAGACTTTGACAAAGTGTTTCAATCTGCCCTTTTGCACGATAATGCCAAGGAAAGACCATCTTTAGATGGTCTAAACGTGCCAGATGATGCAGTTGGCACATCTGTTTTGCACCAATTCCTTGGTGCAGAAAAGGCAAAGCGCGATTTTGGCGTAGATGATGAGGACGTACTTTCTGCAATCGCAGTTCATACAACTGCTTGCAAGGATATGACAACACTTCAAAAACTCATCTACACTGCAGATAGCACGTCTTATGATAGAGAGTATCAACCAATCCCCGATCTTCGTGAAATTGGAGATAGAGATTTTGAAGAAGGTTTTAGAGCAGTCCTTGACTACACTTACCAAAAACTCATCAAAGCGGGAAAGAGCATTTATCCATTGACTCTTGAAGCAGTGGAATCTTATTTATAATACAACGCACAATTTGTGCAAAAATAGGAGAAATATGGAATCTAATCAACTCAAAAACTTAATTTGTAAAGAACTTGACGAACGTAGAGCCGTTGATATCACGGTGCTCAACGTTGAACATCTCACAGTTGTTGCAGACTATTTTATCATCTGCACAGGCAAGTCAAACCGTCAAGTCAAAGCACTTGCAGAATATCTTGAAGATACTCTTGACAAGAACTATGAAGTCAAGTGCTTGCGTATGGATGGTGTCCAAGAAGGCAAGTGGGTAGTCCTTGACTACGGTGGAGTTATCGTCCACATTTTTAACGACGACACTCGTATGTTCTATTGCCTTGAAAAACTTTGGACAGACGGCGACAACGTAGAATTCTACAAAGGCGAAGAAAACTAATTGTCAATCAACTTGCAACTTTTTGCAAGATTTCAGTGGAGTATATAGGTTGTGACCGAGCATTATGCTCGGTTAATAGCCATTTCAAGTAGCAGTGGTTTTTCTTCATCACTTACTTGATCCATGGCACGAAAGAGTTCCATGTCATAGGACACAATGACTTTGTCCGTTGACAAACTCAATTCTTCTGCGACAGTCCATTTTATGGACTGCAATAAGTCTTGTCTTTCTTTTTGTGAGAAGATGGGGCAGGTCAACACTGCAACAACCACATATCCATCGTGGTCAAAAGTGCGCGCTGCAACAACTTGATTGTAGTTGAGGGCAACGTATTCTGCGACGTCCCCTTGAGATTGTATTGTGAACATAACTTGAGTGTTGCCTATCTCGACAAATCTATTCACTGAAACCAAGGCAAAATTGATTGCATATTGATTGGGCGTGGACTTTTAGACGGCAAATATACGGCAGAAATCCATTGTTTTCATCGAAAATCAAAGCAAATTAAAACAAAAATTTGTTTTATGCCGTGAGATGTTGACATAACTTGAAGAAAAGAATAAAATATCAATGCTTCGGGGCAGGGTGAAATTCCCTACCGGTGGTATAGTCCACGACCACGCTTGCGTGCTGATGAGGTGCAATTCCTCAACCGACGGTACAGTCCGGATGAAAGGAGCAATTTTGTTTCCCCCGAGAATAATTCTTGGGTTTTTTAATGCCCGAAAGGATATTCTTATGACAGAAAAGAAAGATTTAATCAATGATTTGGACACAGAAAAAGTCTTTACACAAGAAGATTTTGCATTTGTGGCCAACAATGAAAATGTCGTGGCAGACACAGAAAGTGCCACACCATCAACTGACAATATCACTGATGATGCCAACAATGTTGATGACAACAATCAATGCGATTTGAGTGATAACAACGAGGCAGAATACGGCGAAGAAGACAAGAGCCAAGGCGAAAACAATGAAAATGAGTTTTCTAATAGAAAACTCGCAAAGAAGAAAGGCTTGCCGACAAGAAAACTTTGTGGCATGGCAGTGCTCACGGCACTTTCAATCGTCCTTGCTTGTACGTTGCATATACCAGTTCTCCCATCTGCACCTTTCTTGGAGTATTCTCCAAGTGACGTACCAGTGCTTATTGCATCATTTATGTATGGTCCTGTGTGGGGATTGGTTATCACTGCAATCGTATCACTTATACAAGGCTTGACGGTCAGTGCAGCAAGTGGTTGGATTGGCATTGCAATGAACTTCCTTTCAACGGGCGTATTCGTGTTGAGCGCAGGGCTCATCTACAAATTCAAGCATGACATCAAAGGAGCAACAATAGGTATTGTGGTCGGTTTTGTTAGTGGTGTTGTGACAATGATACTTTGGAATATTCTCATCACACCTCTTTATATGGGTGTCACAAGAGAAGTTGTCATAGCAATGATACCCACAGCATTTTTGCCTTTCAACCTGTTGAAATATGCAGCCAACGGCGCAATGACCTTCTCGCTTTATAAGGCAACAGGCAAATTTTTCAAAATGGCTTTCAAAAACGTGCCAGACAAGACGGTGGACGAAGATACCATTGAAGGCAAGCATACATCACGCAGTGTAGAGGACACAACAAAACTCGCCACACGCATTGCAGACACTCTTGAAGGTGGCGAAGTAATTGTGCTTGATGGCGACCTTGGAGCAGGCAAAACAACCTTTACAAAAGGTTTGGCAGAGGCTTTGGGGATCAAAGATCAAGTGACAAGCCCCACTTTCACCATAATGAACGTCTATGAAGACGGCAAATTCAAACTCAATCATCTTGATATGTATCGCATTGAAAGTGAAGACGAGTTGTACGAATTGGGCGTAGAAGATGCCATGACCGAGGATACCATTACAGTTATTGAGTGGAACAAGTTGGCACTTGAAGGCAAAAAAGTCATCAAAATCAATATCACAACAGACAAAAACAAAAGGATATTCACAGTAAAACATGAAAATACTTGCAGTTGACACAACATCAACAATCTTTACGGCAGTGCTCGTAGATGGAGAGAAGACACTTTCCACATCATTTGAAGTGGGAAAGTCAGGTCACTCATCTCTCATTTTGCCCACCATAAGTGAACTTATGGATATTGCCGACACCAAGTCTGAAGATCTTGATGGTGTTGCAGTTGTGGTCGGCCCCGGCTCATTTACTGGCATCCGTATTGGCGTGTCTGCAATGACGGCTATTGCCTACGGCACAGGTGCAAAAAGGATTGCAGTCAACTCATTTGAACTTCTTGCATACAATAGAGAAAATGCGCTGTGTGCCATTGATGCAGGACACGGACACACATACGTTGCAAAGGTTGAAGACGGCAAGATTATATCCACGGATTTTGTTGAAGAAAAGGACAAAGACACCTTGCCCAAAGATATGGTCACTACAACAAGTTGTAGTGCAGTGGAAGCACTCGACAAGGTTGTGCGCAATAAGTGGGAAAATGGCGACTTTGTAAACGTCTTTGAACCATACTATATGCGCAAGTCACAAGCAGAGAGAAACAATGAGATTTGAACCCTTGAAATACGAGCATCTCGCCCAAATGGCAGAGATTGAAAGAGAGGCTTTTGACACGCCTTGGACAGTGGCAATGTTCATCCCCGAACTATGTTCGGCAGATGCCTTTTACACTGTTGCAGTCCGTGGGGACGAGGTTTTGGGGTACGGTGGCTTTCACAAAGTTCTTGACGAAGGGCATATAACTAATATAGCAGTCAAGAGCACCGAAAGAGGCAAGGGTATCGGCAAGTTTTTGATGGCAACTCTCATAAGCAAGGCAAGAGAGCAAGGCATAACCCAAATGACTCTTGAAGTCAATGTCAACAATGCAAGAGCAATACACCTATATGAAAGTTACGGTTTCAAAGGGGTAGGCGTACGTAAGAAGTATTACAACGGACGTGACGATGCCCTTATAATGTGGCTTGACGTGTAGGAGGGGGACAATAAACTATACAGTTTTAGGCGACGGCATAAACGTAGTATTTTTACATGGCTGGGGCGGTGACGCTTCTGCCTTTTTATTTGTCGCAGAACGGCTCAAAACATTTGCAAAAAGCATAGTTGTAGATTTCAACGGATTTGGCAAAACACCAGAGCCAGATAGACCTTATTCGGTTGGAGATTATGCAGGGGAAGTTCTGTCCGTCATTGAAAAAGAAGGGGTGGAAAAAGCGATAATCGTAGGGCACTCATTTGGTGGCAGAGTGGCAATGGAAATTGCCGCCAAATTCCCCGACGTTGCCAGTGGACTTGTCCTTGTGGACAGTGCAGGCATAAAACCACGGCACAATCTTTTCTATTATATCAAAATTGCAATACACAAACTAATGAAGAAACTCGGTATGAAGGGACTAAAAGGTTCAAATGATTACCGAGTTCTTTCATTAATAATGAAAGAAACTTTCAAAAAAGTAGTGTCGTACGACCAGAGTTATCTGTTGAAAGACATATCCGTGCCCACTGCTATATTTTGGGGTAAAAAGGACAAGGATACCCCACTTTATATGGCAAGAAAACTGTCTAAAAACATCAAAGATAGCAGTCTATTTTTGCTTGACGGTGGACACTATGCATACGTTGATGATCTTGAGAAATTTGTCAGTATTTTGACTGCCTTTGTGCAACAAGTGGGGGAATAATGTTTATACGTGGAGATTGGTTTTTTGTTTTGTTATCCTTGCTTACAACTGCCTTTATGGCAAAGCCCTACATATACGCCATGCAACAAGACAATTATCGTCTGCAATGTGTGTTCAAGAGCAAAACTATAAGGCGAATATTCCTTGTGGATATGATGGCAATGCTTGTATTTATTGGCATATATATTGGTGTCAGTTATCTTCACTCAAGAGCCTTTTGGGGATTTTTGGTGGCAATGTTTTTCTTCGTGGCAGAAACGGTGCTATATTTTGCAGAAGATGGCGACAAAAAGAAACCATTGAAATACACCAAAAGGGCAGTCCGTGGCTTTGGTGCGATTATACTCACTGAAACGGCAGTGATAACTGCAATATTGTTTCATTTAAGTGGCATATTTGATGATGACAACGCCTTCTTTAGATATGTAGGATTTTTGATAATTCCAGTATTCTATCCACTTGTTTTGCTCTTGACAATGAGTGTTGTCAACCTGTTTGAAGGTCTAAATAATCGCAGATATGAAACAAAGACAAAAAAGGCACTTGAAAAAAGCGACACACTGAAAATCGCCATCACGGGAAGTTATGGAAAGACAAGTGTCAAAAACTTCTTGAAACACATCCTTGCAGTCAAATATCACGTGTTGGCAACCCCAGAAAGTTACAACACACCAATGGGAATATCCAAAACAGTGAAAGGGCTCGATTTGACTCATCAAATTTTCATAGCAGAGATGGGTGCAAGACGAGTTGGAGATATCAAAAGGTTGATGAAAATTGTGCAACCGGACATATCTGTCCTTACAGGCATCAACTCTCAACACCTTGAAACTTTCAAAACTCAAGACAATATCATCAAAGAAAAACTGCAGGTTGCCACAATGTTGCAAGAAAATGGAAAAGTTATGATAAACGGCAATCTAAAAGGGTTAATTGAAGATTTTGCCCCTCAAATATCTGCGCAAATTGTCTATGCAGGAAGAGAGAGCGATCAAGTTTTTGCAAGTGATATACTGCTGACAGATGATGGTTGCACCTTCAATCTTCACTTTGGAGATGAAGTGTATAGTGCCACGACACAACTTATCGGTTCGCATAATGTTGAAAATATTGCAGTGGCATCTTCGGTGGCTTATGCACTTGGAATATCTCCAAAGCATATAGTGGAAAGAATTGCAACCATAGAACCTGTGCCACACCGATTGCAACTGATACAAAGGGATGTTATCAACATAATTGATGACACTTTCAACGGCAACCCTGACGGCGCACGTGTGGCACTTGAAACCCTTGATTGCTTCAAAGGGAGAAAGGTTGTCATAACCCCGGGGCTTGTTGAATTGGGGGACAGAGAAAAAGATGAAAACATTTTGCTTGGGGAAAGGATAGGCAAAGTGGCAGACGTTGTTGTGCTTATTGGTGGCAAACGAAGTGAGCAACTAAAACACGGACTACGAGATTTTCAAGGGGAAGTATTGCACTTTCAAACCTTGAAATTGGCAGAGCAGTCATTCAAGGATTTTATACGAATTGGCGACACCATTTTACTGCTCAATGACTTGCCAGACGTGTATGAAGAATAGGGGGAGTATGAAAAAGAAAATTGCACTTATATTTGGTGGCAGATCAGTTGAAAGAGATATATCAATCATCACTGCATTTCAAACAAAAACTGCGTTAGATAACCAAAAATACAATGTTTTGCCTATATATTTGTATGAAGGGGATTTTTACACGGGGGATATGAAAAGCATCAAGGATTTTGCTTCATTTTTGCCTTCTGCAAACAAAAAATTGGTGCTATTCAGTGGTGTATTTTGCCTTTTGAAAAAGAACAAATTGACACCACTTTTCAAGCCTGATGTGGTTGTAAATTGTTGCCATGGTGGAGAAGGAGAAAATGGGACGATTGCAGGTATTTTGGAGTATAATGGATTTCCTCACACAAGCCCTGATCTATTTCAATCGGCTCTTTGTATGGACAAGACAGAAAGCAAGGTGATTTTTGACAGTATGTTTCTTAACACTGCAAAATCAATATCGTTTTTCCGTCACCAATATGAAAATAATGTTGATGCTATTCTTGAAAAAATTGAAAGTAGGATAGAATATCCTATGATAGTCAAACCATCTCATTTGGGCAGTAGTATTGGAATTGGCATTGCCACCAACCAAGATCAACTGAAAAGTGCCATTGCCGTTGCCGTTGAGTTTGATGAAAAAATACTTGTAGAGCACAAACTGACTGACTTTGTTGAAGTAAATTGCGCAGTGTATAGGGGTGTGAACGGGATTGTTGTGTCAACAACAGAGCAACCTTTGTCAAAGAGTGATTTTTTGTCCTTTGAAGACAAATATTCAACGGGCAAAATGAGTGGTGGTGGACATATAATACCTGCACCAATCGGCAATCTAAACGGGCAAATTGAAGAAATCACGGCAAATATTTATGACAAATTAGGATTGAAAGGTGTTGTGCGCATTGACTATCTTGTTGACATTGAAAGGGAGAAGATATACGTCAATGAAATCAACACCGTGCCGGGATCTCTTGCACATTATCTCTTTGAAAGAAAGGGTATATCCTTTGGAGATATGCTTGACGACATAATTGAATATGTTGAAAGGGAGTACCTTGACAAAAAATCACGGATTCGCAGTTTTTCAACAGGTGTTCTTGACAACTTCAAGGGTGGAACAAAATCTCAAAATTTGAAAGGATAAGGGAAAAGAAAAAGCACTCAATCGAGTGCTTTTTTTGTTTGTTTTGTTTGGTTATTCTTGTGCCACAACATATTCGCCGTCAATCTCAATAGTGTCCTTAAGTTCAACAGGAATATACAATCTTATTTGGGCTTCAATGGTGTTTTCTTCCATCAGGAAGAACAACATTTTTGCCACACTATCATCAGCATCAATGGTGGGCTTTGCATTTTCTGTGATCTTCACTGTGCCGCCAATATAATTGATTGTCAACTGACCAGAAAAAGTTTCATATCCTTTGACGGACACAAAATCATCATCTTCGGTGTAGATAACCACCACGTTTTTGCCGTCCAAATTAAGTGAAATTCTTTCTATGGGCTTGTCGGGGTTGGTTGTGTCATATTTTACGTCATAGGTCTTTGCTTGAGCATTGTAGCCGTGCGACACACGATATTCCCCAATTTCACTGCGCCAATCATCAGGGGATATTGCGCCAAGCCCTGCAGATATAAGGATAAACACTGTGCCAACTGCCATAACTATCAAGCAAATGTTTTGATATGAAATGCTCATCTTTTTTTCTGTGGCAACGGTGGTTTTTGCAGGAGCAGGAGTTTCATCAACGGACTTTGCAAAGCGTTTTGCATACTTGAGATATACGTCAATGAGCAAAAGCCCCACACCGATGGACAAAACTGCCACGCCAAACATAATAAGGAAAATCATTGCAGACTCAAGAGCAATGTATCCAACAGATGCATACACTGTGGCAAAAATCCCAAATGCAAACAATCCAATCATAAGGATTATGAGCAAAGGGAAGGGGACGTATGACAATCCCTTCAAAAATTCATCTTTTGTGACCTTCTTCTTTTCCATATTTTCATTTTACAATAACATGACACTTTGTGTCAAACACTTTCATCAACCACTTTGGCTTGCAAAATCTTTTCATTTATATTTTCTTTTGGAGTGTATTTTTGTCAAAAGAAATCTGCCGTGTTCTAAACCGTTTTGTACATGCGTAATTTATCTCTATAGACGAAGTGCGAACTTTTACGACATTATATTTCATTTTTTGTCAAAGCAGTTGGTCTAATATGGGGGTGAAGATGTTTCTTGTTGTAAAAAGGCAAAACATACTTTTCTATTGTGCCGTAGTAGTGGCAGTGGTTGTCCTTTGTCTGTGCATATCTTTTTCATCAGTTGCAGGTGTCTATTTTGGCGAAACAACTCGCAAAATCCCAGTGTACCGAGTGGATATGGCAGAAGAAGACAAAGTCATAGCCCTAACCTTTGACGCTGCTTGGGGTGCAGACAAAACGCTGAAAATCATAGAAATACTCAAAGAGTATGGTGCAAATGCCACATTCTTTTTGGTTGGGTTTTGGATTGACAAATACCCCGAAGAAACAAAAGCAATTTCCCAAGCAGGTTTTGACATTGGCAATCACTCTGAAAATCATCTTAATATGCCACGATTATCTTCAAGCAAGATGGCAGAAGAAATTACTTCCGTCAACAAGAAGATATACAACCTTACAGGCAAATCCCCCGTCTATTTTAGAGCCCCGTTTGGCGACTATGCCAACAATCTTATGACTTGCATCGAAGATCTCGGCATGGTGGGCATACAGTGGTCTATAGACAGTCTGGACTGGAAAGGACTGGGTGTCAAAGAAATTGCTGAAAGGATAGTGCCCAAGGCAAAGAGTGGGGATATAGTCTTATTCCACAACAATAGCGACCATATCCTTGAGGCGTTGCCGGTGGTATTGGAGGCACTGAAAAACAAGGGTTTCAAGTTTGTGGCATTAAGTGAAATGGTGATGACGGACAACTATTATGTGGACTCACAAGGCGTCCAGCGAAAAAGATAAACGGAAAATACAATTCAACATACAAGGAGAAATAAATGAGTTACGATCAACTTGAAAACAACAAAGTCTATCTATGTGGCACAGTGGCAGATGCCCCCGAGTTTTCCCACGAAGTTATGGGAGAAGGTTTCTACGACCTTACACTTGACGTGCAAAGGCTCAGTGGTCAATACGACAAAATTCCTTTGACAATATCCGAGCGACTTATGGGAGATATCCCCCTTGATTGCGGGGAGAAACTGGGAGTATATGGTCAACTGCGCAGTTATAACAAAGTGGTTGGGGATAGAAGTAAACTTGTGCTCAAAGTGTTTGTCCGTGAACTTGGCGAAGGAGATGAGCAAAACCCCAACTATATAGAAATCGAAGGATACGTGTGCAAACCCACCGTATATAGAACAACGCCCTTTGGCAGAGAGATATGCGACGTTCTTCTTGCAGTCAACCGAGCCTACAACAAATCAGACTATATCCCCTGTATTGCTTGGGGAAGAAATGCAAGATATGCAGAGTCCTTTGAAGTGGGGGACAGAGTTCTTGTGTCTGGGCGCATCCAATCAAGAGAATACCAAAAGGCACTTGAAGACGGATCTTATGAAAGCCGTGTTGCCTACGAGGTGTCAATCAACAAAATAGAAAAGACCTTGTAGCACTTATAATGCAAAAGACACATAAGCACAAGACAATTTACACATAGGGGGGATCTACATATCTGCACAAAAAATGCAATATGGAAACAAATTATCCCACTTTCTTGCAAAATGTGGTATTTACAATCAGCAGAAAGTCGTGTATAATGTTCGTATGCTATTATGCGCACGCCGTGTGTGTACGTACGAAAGGGGGAATTATGAACGTAAAAGATTATGTGCTCAAAGTCATATATGAGTATGATGGACAGACAAGATGGTTGATTGACGAAAATGACGAAATCCTTTCTTTTGCTGAAACGGGGGATGAAAGTCATATAAAACTGACCGTACACGCAACAGCACCTGTCAAGATACAACGTGCAGAACTTATTTATGACCATCACTTTGAAAGCGAAGAATGGTTTTATGGCGGCGGATATCAAAGTTGGTCAACGTCAAGAGAGTACAAAAGGGGAGATAGACAATATGGCTTGCGTTTCCCTTGCAACTTTATCCCCCTTGCCAAGACGTATGCAGCAGCATCTGGCGATTCATACTTTGCAGAGTATGGCAAGGATTTGTACCACTCAAATACATACACATATTTGCGCAAAGGGGAGCACTTGGACTTCTTTGGCACTCTCAATGATAGAACTGGATACACAGTGTTCTATGCCGATATGAGAGAAAACATTTTCGCCATTGAAAAGGACGTTGAAGGTGTCACAATTCAAGGGGAATATGAACTCTTTGACATAATGTACTGCAATGGCACTTATGACCAAGTATTTGACAAGTACTTTGAAGAATACCCAAGAAAAGCAACAGGTAGAGTTGATCATCTTGCCGGCTATACATCTTGGTACAATTATTTCCAAAACATAACCGAAGATATTATTATCCGTGACCTTAACGGACTTTACGAAAAGGCAGGGGACAAAGCAAATATTTTCCAAATTGATGACGGCTATGAAAGTATGGTGGGCGATTGGCTCACACTCAAGCCCGAATTCCCCAATGGTATGGGTTATATTGCCGACGAAATCCACAAAAAAGGATACAAGGCAGGCATCTGGCTTGCACCTTTTGCAGCGCAATTCAAGGCACAACTTGTCAAGGATCATCCCGACTGGTTCTTGAGAGATGAAAGAGGCAAGATGCTCATTGGCGGTTTTGCTTGGAACGGGTTCTATGTCTTAGACATAGAGAAACAAGAAGTGAGAGAATATATCAAGCACGTATTTGACGTTGTGTTCAATGAGTGGCACTATGATATGGTCAAACTTGACTTCTTGTATGCAGCGTCAATTCAACCTCGTTTGAACAAATCTCGTGGCCAACTTATGCACGAGGCAATGGACTTCCTTCGTGAGTGTTGTGGAGATAAGATTATACTTGGCTGTGGCGTGCCTTTGAGTGCAAGTTTTGGCGTGGTTGACGCTTGTAGAATAAGTTGTGACGTGGAACTTTCTTTCAAGGACAAATTCTACACAAAGATAACCAATCCCGAAATCATATCTGCCAAGATGGCAATGAACAATAGTATTTTCCGTAGGCACTTAAACGGCAGAATATTCGCCAACGATCCTGACGTTTTCTTCCTTCGTGATGACGGCATGAAACCTGCCGAATACACTTGGGGACAAAAGAAACTTCTTGCTCGCATAAACAATATGTTTGGCTCTGTGTTGTTTGTCAGTGACAATGCAGGGGAATATAATGACGACAAAGTGGAAGTGCTTCATAATTCCTTCAAGAAGTTTGAAGGCAAAGTGCTTTCAGCAGAATACGTCACCAACAAGGCAAGTGGCGAAGAATTTATCGTCATCATTTATCAAGAAAATGATGAAAAGAGATGCCTTATGTACAACACACTCACTGGCAAAAATACCGATTATCCAGTAAAATAGATGATAGACCTTGATGCACTCAAAAAAGTTAGAGAGCAGGTGGCAGAGCAAGGGAGAGAAATCACTCTTGTTGGTGCAACCAAAACACAGGACAAAACCATAATCGACGAATTTATGAGGATTGCCCCCGATTTTGTTTTGGGCGAAAACCGTGTTCAAGAACTTTTGGAAAAGTATGACAGTGCATATAAGTGGCATTTTATTGGAAGACTGCAAAGAAACAAGGTCAAGTACATCATTGACAAAGTGGAACTTATCCACTCTCTTGACAGCATTTCCCTTGCAGACGAAATTGAAAAGCAAGCCCAAAAGCACTCAAAAGTGCAAAGTTGCCTTGTTGAAATCAACATTGGTGGCGAAGAAAGTAAAGGTGGCATTGCCCCCGAAGAAGTGGAAGGATTTATCCGTTCACTTGCAAATCATACACACATAAAAATCGAAGGAATTATGTCCGTCCTTCCAAATGTAAATACAACCGAACTTGAAACACTTTACGACAAACTTGATGATGTTTTTGACAAAGTCAAAAAGATTGAGCAGTCAAATGTAGAAGTGAAGCATTTGTCTGCTGGTATGAGTGGAGATTATGAAATCGCTCTCCACCACAAATCAAATGTTTTAAGGCTCGGCAAACTTATATTTGGCGAAAGAAACTATACGCCGAGCGTGTAGGGGACTATGGATAAATTTCAAAGAAATTACAACGATTCATTTAAGGAATTGCCACGATCAAAATATCGCTCTGAAAACACGGCAGGCTCACGTATGGGGTGGCTACTCAAGGAGCAAAGCAACGAGCAATACATATCTCAAGGCACGGTCATATTCACACCCAAGTCCTATGATGATGTGGGCAGACTTATTGACCATTTGAAGCGGGGAGAACAACTTATTGTAGATTTTTCTACAACAAATCAAGGTGTTGTTGCAAGAATACTTGACTTTATGAGTGGTGCGATATATGCTCTCGGTGGCTCGGTTAGAAAAATTACACAAGACATATTCTTGTTTGCACCCGGATTTGTCACTGTTTCCAGTGCAGGCAGTATAGGAAAATAATAGAAGGATACATATGAAAAAGATTTTGGACTTTGACAAAGTCAAAGACTACTTCAAAAATTCAATCAATCAACTGAAAACTGACAAGAAGGCATTGCGCAATTTTATCATAATCACTTGCGTAGAAGTTATCCTTCTTGCTCTCACCATCGTACTTGATCTCATTTCGAAGAAATGGGCAGTGGATTTTCTTGCAACCCAACCCGGTTGGAATAGCGTCGCAATCAAAGGTTTTCTTGACTTTACCTACTCCCAAAACACAGGGGCAGGTTTTGGCATGTTCAAAGACGGCACACTTGCCCTTACAGTCATCACTTCAATAGTAATTTCACTCATATTTATCTTCTTGCTTTTGTATCCAAGAAAAGAAGTTTGGTTGCGCTTGGCACTTGTATTTATTGCCGGTGGTGGAATTGGCAACCTTGTTGATAGAACACAACTTGGGTATGTTCGTGACTTCTTGGAATTCACGTTTACAGACAAATGGGCAATATTCAACGTGGCAGATTGCTTTGTCACCGTCGGTGCAGTGATGATGGTTGGTTATCTCATTTATATGGTAATCGAAGAATTTATGTCAAACAAAAAGAAAAATGATGACATCAATGCAAATATAGACGAAAATGGCAATCTAACCGATCAAAATCAAGAAAATATTGAAAAAAGTTCTTGTGATGAAAGCGTAGAAAACTGTGAAAATATCGTAGATAACGACGAAGCCGAAGAAGTTGCAGAGCAAGAAATAGGCACAATAACCGAAGAAAAATAATCAACAGAATTATGGCAAAATACATTGTAAACGAGCAGTCAAGGGTTGATATTTTCCTTGCCAAAGAAACAGGGCTTTCACGCTCTAATCTTAAAACCGTCATTGAAAGTGACGGCGTTTTAATCAATGGTATTTTGCGTAAAAAGAGTGGCTTTGAAGTCAAGGAAGGCGACGAGATAGATTTGGTCTTGCCAGAGCCTAAAACCCTTGACGTAGAGCCAAATAGCGACATAAAATTGGATATTGTCTTTGAAGACGAGCATTTTGCAGTTATAAATAAGCCTCAAGGCATGGTTGTGCACCCTGCAAGCAGTTATACAAAAAATGATACCCTTGTCAATGCACTTCTTGCAGATCTTGACAAGTTGAGTTCAATCAATGGTGTAATCCGTCCGGGAATTGTCCATAGACTTGACAAAGACACTTCTGGGCTTATCGTTGTTGCCAAAACTGATGAAGCACACAAATCCCTTGCATCACAGATTGAAAAGAAAACTGCACGAAGAATTTACTATGGCCTTTGTGACGGCAATTTCAAGGAAGACAGCGGCACGATTGATGCCCCCATTGCAAGAAACAAAAGAGATAGAAAGAAAATGGGTATAGACCCTGATGGAAGAAGAGCAGTCACTCACTATCAAGTTCTTGAACGATTTGGCAAGTACACTCTCGTTCGTTTTGAACTTGAAACGGGACGCACCCATCAAATCCGTGTGCATTCATCTCATATACACCATCCAATAGTGGGGGATGAGGTTTACGGTGGCTCGACTGCACTCTACAAAAACGGTCAGTTGTTGCACGCAAAACGCCTTGTTTTATCCCATCCAATCACAAAAGAAACAATGGAATTTGAGGCAGATTTGCCCGAATATTACGTTTCAGTTTTGGAAAAACTTCGCAAATTGCAAAAATAGAGAAATTGATCAAAATTAGTCAAAATCAATGAAAATCAAGCCAAATTATTCTAAAAAATCATATTTTGTGTAATAGTTTGGCAAAATCTACAGGTTTTTAGGTGTATAATGAAGAAAGTCACGATAGAAATTTGGAAAAATATTTAGCCGACAGATACAAGGGTTGGGCAACTGATCAAAGGATGTTCTTGAAACTTGTGGAAGAACTTGGCGAGGTTTCAGAAATCATCAATATGAAAGCAGGCATTAAGTCTTGTGACAAAGAAAATTTGGACAGAGAATTGGGCATTGAACTTGCCGATATGATCCACTATATTGTTGCAATCGCTGCATTAAATGACATAGATTTGAATTCTATAATTTTGGAAAAAGATAAAGTTGCATCTGTAAAATATAATCACACAATCAACTTGGAAGAATTTATGGAAAGAGAACAAGAATAAAAATAACCCTCGAGATGATCGAGGGTTTTTTGTTTGATTATTGTTATTATGCTTTGAGTTCCGTGTGGTCGTTGGGGACGGCAAGGGCAGTCTTATAGTTTACATATATCACTTGACCGGGATGTCCATTTGGCATACGTTTTACATTGCGTCTTTCAGTATAATCCACATTTTGACTTCCCTTGAAGTCGGAGCAAGCGATTTCGGCTGCGATTTTGATTGTTTCATCAGGAACTTTCTTGCCTTCTGTCAAAATTATGACGTGTGCGCCGTGTCCGTTTTTGACGTGCAACCAAAGATCACTGCCAGAAGCAACACGGAAGGTAAGTTCATCATTTTGCAAGTTATTTTTGCCTTTCAAGATTGTAAATCCACCGTATTGATATTTGTGGGGTGGCTCACTCTTTTCTTTACGAACTTTGCCTTTTGACGATTTCTTTCTCAAGACACCAAGTTTTTCAAGTTCTTCTTCTATGGCAACGGTGCTACTATCGTAGGGGAGTGTTGCAAGTTCGTTTTCTATTGACAGAACATAGTCCAAAAGATTTTGGTCATTGACAAGCTTTTTCTCTGTAAACTCTTGTTGTCTTTTGAGTTTATTATACTTTGTATAATAGTATTTGCTATTTCCAGAAGGTGTCAACGTTTCATCAAGTTTGACAATCATTTCTTCCCCTGTGTAATAGTTTTCGCAGACAAGTTGTTTATCTCCTTTTTTGATGCGATATATGTTTGAAACAATCATTTCACCACACAGGCGATATTCTTCCATATTCTTACATTCTTCAAGGCGATCAAGGTCAATGCTAATATTTTTTTCAACCTTGTTTTTGAGGTGTTTTACAGTGGTATTCAAGGTTTTGAGTCTTGCCTTATTTCGTATTTCAGTGTCAGTCACTGAAAATAGGGCATCATAAGCCTCGCTCATTGTTGTAAAGGTGCAAGAATCCTTGTCTTTCAGTACATCATAGTGATATGGAAGGACATCTTTTCCATTGAGCAAAGCAGGGGAATAAAAGTCCTTTTCGGTTATATTTCTAAACTCATCAATGACAGACAAAAGTTTGTCTTTTTCCGTGGTTGAAAGTGCGGAAACTGTGTTTGTTTCCAATCCACATTTGTGGAGAATTTCTGACACCGTCACCCCCGAAAAACCTGAAATATTTTCAATGATATATTTGTGCAAATCCCCACCATTGAAAGTGTCAAAGACATCATTACAGTTGGTTAGATAGCTGGTTTTCTTTTGAGCAACAGGCTCATACTTGACGCCACGGAGCACAACGTGATCTCTTGTTGCATCAAGGGGCAGATGCTTGACGGCATCCAAAATTGTCAAATTTTCGTCAGTGAAAACAATGTTTGAATATCTGTTCATAATTTCTGCAAAGAGATAATAGATGGCATCATCTTTCATTTCTGTGCGAGCCTTGAACTTGACTTGTATGATACGATCATTGTTGAATACGCTGACGCTTTCAATGTTGCTTACTTGCAAGTGTTTGCGAAGGAGCATGCAAAGAGAAGGAGCGTTGATGGGATTTTGCTTTTTGCTATTTGTGATGTGAATACGTGGCGCACCTGCATTACAGGACACGCAAAGGCAGAGGTTTTTCCCGTTGTTGCGAAGGAAAAATCTCAATTCATCGGGGTCGGGTTGCACAATTTTGTCAACTCTTGCTCCCGAAAGCGCAGTATTCAATTCGTTTGAAAGGGCAGATAATGCCACCAAATCGCTTCCCATGCTTTTATTATACACAAATTTTTTCTGTTTTCAACGATAATTGAAGGAAAATACCTTTGAAAGCAAGGTTTTTTTGTTTGCTTTTTGCGCTTGTTTGTGATATACTCTTTCATACTTTATGAAAATATTTATATGCCGTACAAATTCGGCAATATGGAGGACATAATGAGTTACACATTCGAAAAACTTGAAAAGAGTCAAGTCAAATTCCAATTTGATATCGATTCAACCACTTTTGCAGATGCAATCAAAGAAGCATACCAAAAGACAAAGCACAAATTCCAAATTCAAGGCTTCCGCAAAGGTCACGTTCCTATGAATGTTATCGTAGGAATTTATGGCAAGGAAGTATTTTATGAAGATGCAATGGATATCGTTATACCCAGAGCATACGGCGAAGCACTTTCAAAAGAAAATCTCGACGTCGTTTCACAACCCGAACTCACAGCATTTGATTTCAAAGAAGATGGTGGCGCAACATTTGAACTTATCGTCACAGTAAAGCCTGAAGTGGCACTTGGACAATACAAAGGTCTTGAAATCGCAAAGAAAGTTGACAGAATCACAGCAAAGCAAGTTGACGAAGCAGTTGAACAAAATCGTCAAAAGCAAGCACGTCTTGTTGACACAGACAAGGCAGCAGAAATGGGCGATATCGTTGATATCGACTTTGTTGGTTCAGTTGATGGCGTCAAATTTGAAGGTGGCGCAGCAGAACATTATGAACTCGAACTTGGCAGTGGTCAATTTATCCCCGGCTTTGAAGAACAACTCGTTGGCGTAAAAGCAGGCGACAACAAAGCAGTCAACGTCAAATTCCCCGAAGAATACCATGCAGAAAACCTCAAAGGTCAAGATGCAGTATTTGAATGTACAGTTCACGCAGTGAAAGTCAAGGAACTCCCTGCACTTGATGACGATTTTGCAAAAGACGTTTCAGAATTTGACACTCTTGCAGAATATAAGAACGACATCAAAAATAAAATGAAAGAAGATGCAGAACTCCGTGCAGAACGTGCATACGAAGACGCACTTGTTGAAGCAATCGTCAAAAATGCAACAGTTGAAATCCCCGAAGTTATGATTGACAACGAAGCAGAAGATATGGTTGCAGAATTCGAATATCGTCTTATGTACCAAGGCATCAAACTTGACGACTATCTCTCATACGTCGGCATGGACAAGGATGCACTCAAGAAGGAATACAAGGCACAAGCAGAAAACAGTGTCAAAGTCCGTCTTGTCATGGAACAAATCGTAAGAACAGAAGATCTCAAGTTCAGCGACGAAGAAATCGACGAAAAACTTTCAAAGATGGCAGCAGACGCAGGCAAGGATCTCGATACATACAGAAAGTCACTCCGTAAAGAACAAATCGACTATATTGTCAACCAAATTCTTTCAGACAAATTGATGGCACTTCTTAAGAAGGAAAATAGTGCAGTTTCAAAGGCAAGTGCAAAGAAGGCAGCAGAAGAAACAACAGAAACAGCACCTGCACCCAAGAAAGCACCTGCAAAGAAAACAACAAAAAAAGCAGAACAACCCGAAGCATAATTTTGGGTGAAGTTGGAGAATAATATGAACAACACACTTATTCCGTATATTGTAGAGCAAACGGGACGTGGCGAACGTTCCTACGACATCTATTCACGCTTGTTGGAAGATAGAATTATCTTCCTTACTGGCGAAATCAATGATGCAGTTGCAAATACGGTTGTTGCACAACTTATTTATCTTGAAGGAAAAGATGCAGGCAAAGACATCAGTCTTTATATCAACAGCCCCGGTGGTTCAGTGTCTGCAGGTATGGCAATCTATGACACAATGAACTATATCAAGTGTGACGTGTCAACAATCTGTATCGGTATGGCAGCATCAATGGGCGCATTTCTTCTTTCAAGTGGTGCAAAGGGCAAGAGATACTCATTGCCCAACTCAAAGATTATGATTCACCAACCTTTGGGTGGCGCACAAGGTCAAGCAAGTGATATCGCAATCGTTGCAGAAGAGATTCTTAAGACAAAGAAGAAACTCAACACAATCCTTGCATCCAACACAGGACAATCACTTGAAAAGGTGGAAATAGACACAGACCGTGACTATTATATGACTGCTGACGAAGCACAAAGTTACGGTATTGTTGACAGAATTTTCACAAATCGTCTGTAATTTGACTGCAAGTTCAAATCTACGATTTGAATTTGATGAGAGCCTTGGCATATCCAAGCAAAATTTAGCATAACGTTTCAAGGGCAAAATTTTTGCCCTTGAACAGTTTGGAGTAGAAATGGATTATCAAAAAATAGTACACTGTTGTTTTTGTGGACGTAGTGGCGATGAGGTGGCAGATCTCGTTGCAGGACCAAATGACTTGTTCATTTGTAATGAATGTATTGAACAAGCATCTTTTGTCCTTGAAAGAAAAAATGGCAACACAGGAGATGTCGTTTCACTCTACACCCCCCAACAAATCAAGGCAAAACTGGATGAATATATCATCGGTCAAGACAGCGCCAAAAAGGTTCTGTCCGTTGCCGTGTACAATCATTATAAGAGAGTTAACCACGCAAAGAAGCACAACGTTGATGGCGTAGTGCTTGAAAAGAGCAACGTCCTTCTTCTTGGCCCTACAGGCAGTGGTAAAACTTTGCTTGCAAAGACGTTGGCACAAATCCTTAATGTTCCTTTTGCAGTTGCAGATGCAACCACATTGACCGAAGCAGGTTATGTTGGCGAAGATGTTGAAAACATCTTGTTGAAACTCATCCAAGCAGCAAACGGAGATATTAAGAAGGCAGAAGTTGGCATAATCTACATTGACGAAATCGACAAAATTGCTCGCAAGAGTGAAAATGTGTCAATTACACGTGACGTCAGTGGCGAAGGTGTCCAACAAGCACTTCTTAAGATCATTGAAGGCACGGTGGCAAGCGTGCCCCCTCAAGGTGGCAGAAAGCACCCAAATCAAGAGTGCTATCTTCTTGATACAACAAATATCTTGTTTATCTGTGGTGGTGCATTTGTTGACCTTGACAAGATCATTGACCAAAGAAAAGATAGTTCTAAACTGGGATTTGGCAGTTCAGTGAAGGGTACACTTGACTATCACTATGATGAGCTTATTGCAGCACTTCAACCTTCTGACCTTATCAAATTCGGTCTTATCCCTGAATTTGTTGGCAGAGTGCCTATTGTTGTAGGTTTGAACGCTCTTGATGAAACGGCACTTGTCAAGATTTTGTCAGAACCCAAAAATGCTCTCACTAAACAATACAAAACACAATTCAAGATTGATGATGTTGACCTTGAATTTGAAGAAGATGCCTTGAAGGCAGTTGCAAATAAGGCAATCCAACTCAACACAGGCGCACGTGGACTTCGTGCAATCCTTGAAGACTTGCTCCTTGATATGATGTATGACATCCCCAGCGACAAGTCCATTGAAAGAGTTGTGGTCAATGCAGATTGTATAACTTCAAAGGCAAAACCACAAATTATACGCAAGAGCAAAACTCAAGCAGAAACAGCATAACAACGACAAAAAACAGCACTCTAACGTGCTGTTTTTCACAAAAGGTAAATTTTATGATCATCAAAAATGCAAAGTTTGTCACCTCTGTGGCAGATGCAAAATCACTTTACGACACACAAACGAGCGAGATTGCCATTGCAGGCAAGTCTAATGTTGGCAAGTCATCTTTCATCAACTATATTTGCAACAACGGAAAACTTGCAAGAACGTCTGGCGATCCCGGTAGAACAAGATTGCTCAATTACTTTGAAGTCAACAATGGCGAATTTTACTTTGTAGATTTGCCCGGTTACGGCTATGCAAAAGTTGCCAAAGATGAAAAGGCAAAGTGGGGTGCAATGATAGAAGGGTATTTGACAGGCAGTGAAAGATTGAAGAACGTCTTTGTCCTTCTTGACATCCGTCACAAGCCCACAGACGACGACAAGATGATGGTAAACTTCTTGTTTCATTACAATATTCCTTTCACTCTTATTGCAACAAAAGCAGACAAATTGAGCCGTATGCAACAAATGAAAAACAGACAAATGCTTGCCTCTGAAATGGGAGTAGGGGTGGACAACGTCTATCTTACGTCGTCTTTGAATAAAACTGGAAAAGAGGCAATTTTTGATAGAATTGGTCAAATTTTGGGCTAAATTACTCTAAAATATGTGAAAATTTAGAATACTTTGGCAAATTTTGGCAAAAATTTACTGAAATAAGCAAAATTAAAAACTCGCAACAACTTGTATTTTCAAGGGTTGCGAGTTTTGTTTTTCAATTAAGTTTTTTTGTTCTTGATTTTGTTATAAAACTTCGACAAGCTTGTTGCCGACAAGGTCGCAGGAAGTCAAATGATAGGGGATGCTGTTCTTTTCAATGATTGGATTAACCCTTGCGTTTTTGCCGTGTAAATGGCCGTACAGCACTTTGTCAACCTTATATTCTTCAAGGAGTGTAGTGACTTCGCTTTCGTTGAATAAAACGTCAAATGGTGGGAAGTGAAGGAGAGCAATGACAACGTCTTCATCTGTGCGTTGATCCTTCATGGCGTCAAGGCTCATTTTAAGGCGTATAAGTTCACGTTGGTATATTTTGTTGTCTTCTTCGGTTGTTTCGTTTGTAGGGATTGTCCAGCCTCTTGAGCCTACAATGAGAACGTTGCCAAGGCGTATGCAGTTGTTCTGTAAGAACAAGAAGTCAGGAAACGCTGTACGCATTTTTCCAAGAGAGTTCCAATAGTAGTCATGATTGCCACGGAGTACAACTTTTTTCCCGGGTAGAGCAGAAAGCAATGCAAAATCGGGGGCTGCCTCCTCTATGGAAATTCCCCAAGAAATGTCCCCACCAATAAGGACTATGTCATCATTTTGCACTTTCGCAGTCCAGTCGGCAGTTATTTTTTCAAAATAATTGTCCCAACCCGGCCCAAAAATATCCATAGGCTTGTTGACTGCAGATGACAAATGTAAATCACTGATTGCAAAAACTTTCATACCAATATATTAACACAATATTTCAACAATTTCAAATATTATAATTGTAAATAATTAAAATGGTGGAGACTGCCATTGCTTGGGCAGGCCTGTGACAGCACGGAAAGACGGCAAACAACACTAACAAAGGAGGCAGTCCTATGACAAAGAACGAAAGAAAGCAATTTAAGGCAGGTAAATGCTTGGAAAAAGGACGGCGTTTTGCCGTCCTTTTTCGAGTTTTGACTATTGGTTGCAGGTGGGGAAGAGTGGTAGATCAAATACCCCTTGGCATGCCTCTTGAGTGAAAGGCGTGCACTCTGGGATACGGCAATAGCCGTAAGAGGGTATAAGCAATTCTACATCTGCCTCAACTTTAAGTACAACTGTCACACAAGCAGTGATTGAGAAGGTGTTGTTGCCTGTGTAAGTGCCGTTGGGGCTTGCCATATTGACCCTTGCGCTCAATTCAACGGGGAACACACTGCCTGTGGGTACACACATGACCACGTCAAGTGGGTAGGAAACAGTGCCTGTGCCACTGCCTGCAACGCCGTTTGCGTCGGTGTAGTTGATGACAACTGGGATTGACACTGTGGCTTGAACTCTTGATAGACCTTGCCTATCGGCAAGAGGTGTCACTGTGAGAGAAGTGATTGTGCCGTTGCTGCTTGTTGACTGACCACTGACAAAAGTCAAGGGCAGAGTGGGATCTGCAGGTGTAAGATTTGTCAAAGTTACACTTGTTGTTTCAAGGGTTGACTGGGTCATGCAAGCGTCAAAGACTTTACGTACAGTCACGCACACTTTTTCACACAGTCCATTGATTGGGTTTCCGCTGATATTCCCGGGGCATCTATCAGCGCCGTTGTTGTTGCAAAAAGACATCTTTTTACCTCCTTTTTATTGACGCTACACAATATGCTTTTGTGAAAAATTTTGTGATAGAGCAAGATCTTTTTGTCAAAATAATCATTTCAATGATTGATAGTTGAAAAATTTTGAAACGTCGCATCCTGCAGTTTTTATCTTTTGCGACCAAAAATTCGCAAAAAAATAGCGCAAAAACGGTATTTTGCATATAGTTTACAAGTAAACCAAAAAAAAGTTGAAAATCAGACAAAATAGTGGTTGACAGTGGTCGGTATCTATGATACAATACTCTCGAATAAAGGAAACAGGTGATTTATGTTCGATTTTATGCTCGGAAATGTTCGTCATCAACTTGACGAAAAAGATAGAATGAGAATCCCTGCCAAGTACCGTGAGGCACTTGGTGGCACTTCTTATATTCTTCCCGGCAGAAAAGTGGACGGCAATCACTGTTGCTTGTACGTCATTCCCTATGACAAGTTTGAAAAGGTCTTTGCAAAACTTGACAGTGATGAACTTTATGGCGGTGACGAAAGAGTTGACGCAGCAACCACAATCTTGGGTGCAGCAGAGAAGTTGACTGAAGACGGTCAAGGCCGTGTGAGATTGTCAAAGGAACTTTGTTCTTGTGCATCAATCGAAAAGGACATGGTCTTCGTTGGAAAGGGTACATACCTTGAACTTTGGTCGGCAGAAGTCTGGGACGAAAGATACAGCATCCTCAACAAGTCAAATCTTGACAAAGTCCTTGACAACTTGAAGAAGCACGGAGTGTAAAATGGAATTCTCTCACGTATCCGTTCTGCTTGATGAATGCATTGACGGACTGAAAATTAAAAGTGACGGCATTTACGTTGATGGAACTCTTGGTGGTGGTGGCCATTCACTTGAAATAGTCAAACGACTCGGTGAAAATGGAAGACACATTGCAATCGACAGAGATGCAGATGCATTGATGGCAGCAGGAGAAAGACTTCACGCACACGCGTCAAAAATAACATACGTGCACGACGACTTCAAAAACTGTTGTTCAGTCCTTGATGAACTGGGAATAGAAGAAGTTGACGGAATACTCCTTGACCTTGGTGTCAGTTCATATCAACTTGACAACGCAGAACGTGGTTTCAGTTATATGAAGGATGCCCCCCTCGATATGAGAATGGATCAAAGTCAATATCTCACAGCATTCAATGTTGTAAACGAATTTACAGTGAGCCAGTTGACAAAGATACTGTATGAATATGGCGAGGAAAAACTTGCTCCAAGGATTGCAGAAAGAATTGCAGCATACAGAGATAAACAAACAATTTCAACCACATTGCAACTTGCAAAGATTGTTGAAGAAAGTTATCCTGCAAAGACAAGATGGAAATACGGACATCCAGCAAAAAGAACATTTCAAGCCGTTAGAATATATGTTAACAACGAATTGACTGGTCTTGGCGAAACCGTAACAAACATGGCAAGACGTCTTAAGAAAGGGGGAAGAATGGCTGTCATCACCTTCCACTCACTTGAAGACAGAATTGTAAAAACAGCATTTAAGGATATGGCAGCAACCTGCACATGCCCACCAAATTTCCCCGTGTGTGTATGTGGAAAGGTCAAAGAAGTGGAACTTGTCACAAAGAAACCCATTGTTGCCTCCGAAGAAGAACTTAAAAGAAATTCACGTGCAGAAAGTGCAAAACTGCGCATAGTCGAAAGAGTATAAGAGGAGATAAATTATGGCCATCACACTTGATGAATTGCTTGGCATGAATACAAAAACGAGAAACGACGAGCAACCTATTGATCGTTTTCCGTCATATGATGATTTTGCAAGAAGAACACGTTCATACTCAAATGAAGAACGTTCTTCATACAACGGATTTACATCTGTGCCTCAATCAAGTAGTGGTCGCAGTGTTGAATTCATGAGAGAACATGAAGCAGCACGTCCTTATGCTCGTCCTACACAAAATGAATATCAAAATTTCGACTATAGTTTTGAAAACCTTCGCACTCGTAGAGAAGCACCTGTTGCAACATACGTAGAGCCTGTCCAAGTTGAAGAAAGTGTTGACACACTTTACGGCTATGCACGTGCAGATAAAGACAGACCTTCTGATCGTGAACTCTATGACAGACTTGCATCAACAGGCACAGCAGTGCGTCCCGTTGAAACTGTCAGAGAAGAAAAGGCAACAGCACAAAAAACAAGCATCTTTACACATGTTAAAACAAGACAACACAACGACACAGAAAAGAAAGCACGCCTCAACACAAAGGGCAAAATTCTTCTTGGTGTTTACGTTGCAGTGATTATACTAGTTGCCGTGTTGATTATTGTCAACGCAGGCGCACTTAATAATGGTTCCGCCACCACGCCTTCCTCCTCCATCTCTGGTGTGGTGTCTGCGGACGCAAATTCAAGTAATATTGCAGACGTGCCGGCAATAAACTTTAACTATGGCACACATACAATCCAAATCCAATAAAAATTTCAATAACAAATTTCAATCCTATCTTCCAATGAAAAGACTGCCCACTATAATCCTGTTGGCAGTTTTTTTCTTTGCACTTATTTTTGCAAAACTCATATATGTGATGATCGTTGAAGGGGAAGAACTGCAAGTTAGGGCACTTGACCAATGGACAAGAGATCTTCCAACTGATGCTCCCCGTGGGCAAATACTTGATAGAAACGGAGAAATCCTTGCAGGCACTACGACAAGATACAATATTTACGTCCGTCCAAATTCTGTGGGGGACAAAGAGAAGGTTGCATCAGTTATAGCAGAAGTTTTGGGTTTCGAAAGAGAAAAAGTCCTTGAAAAAATATCAAAAAAAGTATCCGAAGTCACCATTGCAACAAAAGTGACAAAGGAGCAGATGACATTGCTTTTTGAAAGTGGGGTTGAAGGGGTTTATTACACAGAAGACAACTTTCGTTATTATCCAAACGGGAATTTTATGACACAAGTTTTGGGGTTTACCGGCGCAGATGGCAACGGACAAACGGGGCTTGAAAGTTATTACGATAAATACCTTACAGGTATTAATGGTTCAATTATCACTGAAACTGACTTGATTGGCAGAGAGTTGGAAAGTGGAAAAAGTTATTATTTGCCATCTATAAGTGGACTGAATTTGCAGACCACATTAGATGGGCGCATACAAAGAATTGTTGAAGGCGTTGTTGAAAAAGCAGTGGCTTTGTACAATCCCAAAGCAGTGGCTTGTCTTGTGATGGACTATACAAATGGCGAAATCATATCCCTTGCAGAATATCCGTCCTTTGACTTAAATAATGTGCCTCGTGATGACCTTCAAAAACTTTTTGCATCGTCAAAAAGTATGCTTGTGTCTTCGGTGTATGAGCCCGGCTCAACGTTTAAGATTTTAACTGCTGCATCTGCTCTTGATATGGGTGTTATGTCAACATCTAATAGGTTTTATTGCTCTGGATCGAGGGTGGTTGACGGCAAAAAAATACGCTGTTGGAAGACGAAAGGTCACGGCTCAATCGACTATGGTCAAGGGGTGGAGAGCAGTTGCAACTGCGTGTTTATGGACAGTGCTTTGGCAATGGGCACTGAAAAGTTTTATGACTACTTGCAAGATTTTGGATTGAAGTCAAAGACTGGCATTGATATGACAGGGGAAACGAGTGGATTGTTTATCGCAGAGAATTTGGTGAAAACTGTTGACCTTGCTCGCATAGGATTTGGGCAAGCAGTGGCAGTGACGCCTATCGGTATGATGAGTGCTTGCTCGGCAGTGGTCAATGGTGGCACAACAGTGTATCCACATCTTGTAAAACAAGTGGTTGATGACAAAGGCAATTCAATAGACAATGTTTATACAATTAGAGAAAGCAAGCGTGTCATCAAAGAGTCAACCTCCAATACAATGCGAGAACTTTTGGAAAGAGTTGTAAGCAACGGCAGTGGAAAAGGGGCAGGTGTCAATGGATATTCTATTGCAGGAAAGACGGGCACTGCACAAAAATACGAAAATGGCGCAATCGCACAAGGCAAGTATATCTCATCATTTTTGGGATTTTCCCTTGAAAGTGGTGCGCCATACGGTGTTCTTTTGATTGTTGACGAGCCACAAGGATATGTCTATTACGGCTCGCTTGTTGCTGCACCATTGGTTGGGGATATATTTAGAAGTGTATTTGACCTTCTTGAAATCCCAGCATCAAACAATCTTGACATTGAAAGTAGTTTCAACCCTGATGATGTTGAAGAATATATAGATTACGTTGAATATTTGGAGTGAAATTTGCAAGAAAATTGTTGAAATAATTTTGCAAAAATTTTCCGTTTGTGACTACTTTTGCGATCCTATTGACCGTGGAATATACACTTATTAAAATAAGTGTACAAAACACTTTGGAGGCAAAATATGACACTGGAAAAATTACTTGACGGATTAAAAGTTTTAAGCACAAATGTAAACCTCGAAAAAGACATTAAAGATATAAAAATCAATTCGCAGACAGTGGAAGATGGGGATATTTTTGTTTCCATGAAGGGACTGAAAGATGATGGAAACAAGTATCTTGATCAAATCAAGAAAGATTTTGTTGCCATCACAGAAATAAAACCTCAAAACCAAGAAATTAAATACGTTCAAGTTGATGACGTGCGCAAAGCCTATGCGCTCATTTCGTCAAACTTTTTTGCACACCCATTGGAAGGCATGAAGTTTGTTGCAATCGTTGGCACAAATGGAAAAACTTCCACGGCACATTATATCAATTCTATTTTGACAAATTGTGGATTCAAAACGGGTCTTATTGGCACAGAAGGGCATTATATCCTTGGAGAAAAGGTTGCTCACAATTTGACAACCCCTGATCCTTACGAGTTGAACTCTTTGCTTTTTAAGATGAGAGCAAAGGGTGTTGAAGTTGTCATAAGTGAAGTGAGCGCTCACGCCATATATCTTAAGAAAGTTGTAGGCTTGAAAGCAGATATGGCAGTGCTTACAAACATATCTCAAGATCATCTTGATTTTTTCAAAGATTACAAGGAATATGAAAGGGTCAAACTTGACTACTTTACCGAAGAAAACGTAAAAAAAGCCATTGTCAATATTGACGATAATGCAGGCAAAAGACTTGCATCTCGCCTTGAAAAATCAAATGTGGAACTTGTCACTTTTGGTCTAAACAATCCTGCAGATTGCTTTGCAATAGATATATATGAAGGCATAGACGGGATTCATTTTGTTGCCAATTTGTGTGATGACTTGGTGGATATTAGATCTTCACTTTATGGGGAATTTAATGTCTATAATTTGCTGGCATCAATTTCTGTGTGTGCCGAACTTGGTGTCTGTGGCGAAACTCTTGCAAAGGCAGTGCGCAAAGTGAAAAATGTCAAAGGTAGATTTAGTGTTTTGCGAGCAGAAAAGGGAACTATAATCATAGATTATGCTCACACGCCTGACGGACTGCAACAACTACTCAAAACTGCACGAACAATCACAAAATCTCGCCTTATAACTGTCTTCGGTTGTGGTGGCGAAAGGGATACTGCCAAGCGTGCGCTTATGGGTGAAATTGCCGAAAATTACAGCGACTATGTTGTTGTGACAACGGATAATCCCCGTGGGGAAAATGCAGAAAGCATACTTCACGATATAGAAATGGGATTTGCAGGGCGCAATTATAAATGTATCGCCGATAGAACGGAGGCAATTATCCACGCAATCGGCGAAATGGTTGAAGGGGATACCGTTGTTATTGCAGGCAAGGGAAATGAGGAATATCTTGAAGTAAAAGGCAAAAAAATTCCATATAGCGACTTTGAGATTGCAAGAAGGTGGGGACAAGCAAGATGACACCTTCTTTGACACTATTTTTGTATTTTGTGGGGGCGTTTGTTCTTTCGGTTTCTGTGGGTATGCCCATAATCAAAGGACTGAAACGCCTTCGTGCAGGGCAAAACATATTGGAATATGTTGTGCAACACGAGGCAAAAGCAGGCACGCCGACTATGGGGGGAGTGATATTTATTATCCCCATAGTGATTGTGTGTCTTATTGAGTTTACACCTGTATCACTCGTTGCAATGAGTTTGACACTTGGCTTTGGCTTGGTGGGTTTTCTTGATGACTTCATCAAAATCAAATTTGGCAGAAATCTTGGGCTAAAAGCCTACCAAAAAATCATTGCACAACTTGGGCTCAGTGCAATAGGTGCATATTTTGTCTTTGCATCAAAATATATTGGCACTTCAATCAATTTCCCCTACGTCGGTCAGTTGGACTTAAACTGGGGGATAATTCCTTTTGTTATATTTTTGTATCTCGCCACAACAAATTCCGTCAACTTGACTGACGGAATTGACGGACTTGCAGGGTTGACATCGGTGGGATATTTTATCGGGCTTTCAGTTATATTGATTTTTCAGTATTTTAACACCCTTGAGCAAAGTCCAGAAATGGCAGAGCAATTATTTTCTTTGACTGCAATATCCGTATCGGCAGTTGGTGGACTTTTGGCGTATTTAATTTTCAACATATCTCCAGCCAAAATCTTTATGGGGGACACCGGCTCACTTGCTCTTGGCGCAACGGTTGCAAGTGTTGCAATTATGAGCAAAAATCCATTGTTTATTGCCACTTCAGGCATAATGTTTGTGTGGTCGAGCATATCTGTTATAGTACAAGTTTTATCCTTCAAACTCACAAAGAAAAGAGTGTTTTTGATGGCGCCCTTTCATCACCATCTTGAGATGAAAGGGATGAGCGAGAGTAGAATTGGCATTTTGTATTTTGCCATAACTCTCGTTGGTGGCGCATTGAGTATTGTACTTGCAGGGGGAATATGAATATTCGTGGAAAAAATGTAGTGGTTTACGGCGGTGGCATAAGTGGATTGTCTGCTTATGAACTCATCAAAGAAAAAGGTGGACGAGTGATGATCTATGACGACAACAACCGTCCACACACAACGTCATCAACAGGGGTATTTGCCATGGCAGACATCATTGTATTAAGCCCCGGCATACCCAGTGGAAATCCTTACGTTCTTGATGCAAGACTTGAAGGCAAGATTGTTGTAAGTGAAATTGAACTTGCATCAAGTTTTTGCCAAGCAGAGCAAATTGCAGTCACAGGGACAAACGGAAAAACTACAACGGTCAAACTTATAGATCACATATTGAAGTGCGCACATCAAAATTCTCATGCAGTGGGCAATATTGGTGTGGCATTTTCATCTATTTGCGACAGACTTGATTCAATGGATATAGCAGTGGTAGAAGTGTCAAGTTTTCAACTTGAAAGTGTCAAAAACTTTTCTCCAGATTATGCAGTTTTGTTGAATATCAAAAATGACCATATTGACAGACATGAAACCTTTGAAAGATATGTTTCTGCCAAGTCAAATATTTTTATGCACCAATGTGAGTGTGACGTTGTGGTTTACAATGACGATGATGATGCCATAACTGGATTAGTGCCATATATGAAAGGGCAAAGAGTGCCTTTTAGTATGACTCACCCTGTTGATGGTGCATATATTTCATCAGGGTTTGTCTGCTACAAAGGTTTGCCAATAATTGAAGTTGCAGATCTTGACGCCAAAGGTGCAGAGATAGAAAACGTCCTTGCTGCAGTGGCAGTGACAATGCACAAGGGAATAAGCAAATATACTGTATCAACAGCGCTTTGTTCATTTACAAGACCACAATTTAGACGTGGAAAGGTTGCTCAAATTTGTGGTGTTGAAATCTTCAACGATAGCAAGGCGACCAATATTGCATCAACGGTTTCTGCCATATCGGCAATGGACGGCGATACTGTCTTGCTTGTTGGTGGCTCAAAGAAAATGGAAAACTTTGATGACTTGTTTTCGGCTATTGACAAAAAAGTCATAAGCGTATTTGCCTATGGCGAAAATAGAGAAGAAATTGCACTTTCTGCAAAGAAATTTGACGTTGACTTGACTGTTGCAGGCGACCTTGAAGATGCAACGAGAAAGGGCTTTGATTTTGCCAAGATGATTGGCGCAAAGAATTTGTTGTTTTCCCCTGCAAGCAAAAGTTTTGATGCGTTTTCAAACTATGAAGAACGTGGTCGCTTTTTTGACAAGGTGGTCAAAACTCTAAAATGAAACGCAAAATCTTTGATTTTGACATATCAATAGGCATAGGTGCATTGGTTTTGTCTTTGCTTGGGCTTTTGTTCATATATGATGCATCGTCATACTCGGCAGAAGTCCAACTCGGCGACGCCTTTCACTATGTGAAAACGCAGGCTGTTGCACTTGTCATCGGTCTTGTTTTGATGGTTGCCATAACCCTTGTTGATATGCGTAATATCAAGAAGTATGCGTTGTGGATTTACATAGTATCTTTGATTTTGTTGGCGCTTGTATTTGTGCCTGTCCTTGGGGTTGAAAGTTACGGGGCAAAACGGTGGCTTAATCTTGGCTTTTTTACAATTCAACCCAGTGAATATGCAAAATTTGGACTTGTGATTTTCCTTGCAAAACTTTTGGCAGACAAGGGCGTCGGCACGTTTCCTAAATTGTTGCTTATGTTTTTGATTGGTGGGGTGGTGGCAGTTTTGCTACTGCTTGAACCAAATATGTCAATTACAATCTGCGTCCTTCTTGTCACCATTATTATGATTTTTGCCGGTGGCGCAAAAATTAAACATCTTGTGACATTGGGAGTTCCGTTGCTTGGGGCAGGTGTTGGACTTATTCTTGCAGAGCCATATAGGGTTAGACGGCTTTTTGCATTTATTGATCCTTGGGCGTCGCCACTTGATGAAGGTTATCAGTTGATTCAATCATATTATGCCCTTGGGTCAGGGGGACTGTTTGGAATTGGCATTGGCAATTCAAGACAAAAATATTTATTTTTGCCTTTTGCAGAAAGCGATTTTATATTGTCGGTTATAGGGGAAGAAGCAGGGCTTGTTGGCATTATGCTTTTGGTCGGCATATTCCTTTTCATAGTCATCAAAGGTTGGATGGTTGCCAAACGGGCAAAGGACAGATTTTCTTGCTATGTTGCAACAGGCATTAGTGCAGTGATTGCAGTGCAGACGGCACTGAATATCGCAGTTGTTTGTGGTGCAATTCCACCCACGGGCTTGCCGTTGCCTTTTATAAGTGCAGGTGGCAGTTCGCTTGTGGCATATATGGTTGCAGTTGGGATACTTATGAATATATCTCGTCAATCGAGAAGTGGTGTTTTGGATTCAATAAACAAGGTGGAGATTGATTATGCAAAATGAAATCTTTGAAATAATAGGTGGATCAAAACTTGGTGGCACAACAAAGGTGTATTCTGCCAAAAATGCAGTTTTGCCTATGCTCGCAGGGGCAATGCTCACAAAGGAAAAAGTGACAATCAAAGATTGTCCTTTTATCACAGATATTGACAATATGTTCAAAATTCGTGATTGTCTTTCTCTTTCAACTGTTTGGGAGGGGAGAAATATTGTGGCATCCGGTGGTGTTGAAAACAATCATATTCCAGAAAGTCTTGCAGGGGTGATGAGATCATCAATTTTTATGCTTGGCCCTTTGCTTGTTGAAGCGGACAAGGTTAGATTGCATTTGCCCGGCGGTTGCAAAATTGGGGCAAGACCAATTGATATACACCTTGACGGGCTTTCAAAAATGGGTGCAAAGATTGAAGTTTTTGACAATGGTGTTCAATGTGAGGCAGATAGACTTCAGGGGGCAGAAATTATCTTGCGATATCCAAGTGTGGGTGCAACGGAAAACTTGATTTCTGCAGCAGTGAAGGCAAGGGGCGAAACGACTTTGATTGGTGTTGCAAGAGAACCGGAAGTGGTGTCTTTTGCAGAAATGCTTGTATCCATGGGGGCAAAAATCAGTGGTATTGGCACGCCTGTTGTAAAAATCAAAGGTGTTGACTGTTTGTACGGTACAACCATTAAACCTGTAATGGACAGAATTGTCACGGGCACAGTTATTTTTGCCACTGCGCTTGTCGGTGGTAGGGTGTTTATTGACGGAGGCAATATCCGTCATATTGGTGCACTCGCAACAAAACTCGTGTCAAAAAATTGCGAGATTGTAGAATTTCATGACGGCATCATAATTGAGAGTGATGGAGAAGTGAGCGCATTTGATTTGTCCAGTGGCCCATATCCCAAATTTCCCACAGACTTGCAACCTATTGCAGTGTCTGTGCTTTGCCAAATGAAAGGTCATAGCATTGTTGAAGAAAACGTGTTTGAAAATAGATTTTCATACACAGATGAACTTGTCAAAATGGGTGCAAAAATATCTTTGATTGAAGACAAAGCAATTATAGATGGGACATCTCTTGTTGGCAGAAACGTGGTCGCCAAAGATCTTCGTGGTGGAGCAGGTCTTGTTGTTGCATCTCTCAAAGCAAATGGCACAACTTGTGTGTCTGGAGTGGAACATATAGACAGGGGCTATGAAAATATCGAAAAAATCTTTTCATCATTGGGTGCAAAAATAGTTAGAAAAGTACTTTAATTTACTTTGTAAATTAAAAATATCAAAAAAAGATAAAAATTTATCAAAAAATCCTTGACTTATTTCTATTATAATATATAATAAGTAATAGAATAATATAACGTATGCGTGTATGTGCGTAGCGCGTACACGAAAACAAGGGGATTTATGGCAAATATTTTTACCAAAGACATCGTCGTGCTTGACGTAAGTTCTCGTCTTATCAGCGCAATGGTCGGTATGAAAAAGGCTCAAAGTGTCTTTTGCATAAAGTCTGTTGCTGAAAGAGAACACGCCGGTTATGAGCAAGGCGAATGGTTTGATGCAGATGATACAAGAAGTGTTGCCATATCAGTCTTGAAAGAAGCAATGCGCAATGCCGAATCTCGCTCAAAGAGAATTTTTATCGGTGTGCCTGCAGAGTTTACTACAGTCGTGAAAAAAGATGTGGCAATCACCTTGGATAGAGAACGCAGAATTATTGATGCAGATATAGATTTTCTTTTGAAGAAAGGGGACACTTTTGAAGGTAGCAATTACGCTCTTATCAACAGTTCAGCAATTTCATTTTCAATCAACACTTCAGACAAACTTTATCGTGACGTAAGAGGGCTTGTTGCCTCAAAGGTTGTTGGCACAATATCCTACATCCTTTGCGAGAAAGGTTTTGTGAGATTTTTTGATGAGATCGTTGCATCTCTTGGATTCAAAGATGTCAAATATATTTCAACTGCTTGGGCAGAAGGCATCACACTTTTTGAAAAAGAAGAACGAGATGAGCCTTATGCATTGGTTGACATTGGCTATATCTCATCATCAATGATTATCGGCAGAGGAGAAGGCGTTGAAGTGATGAAATCTTTCTCTCTCGGTGGTGGACACATATCTGCAGATATGTGCGAAGCAATCGATATTGACTTCGAGTTGGCAGAAAAGGCAAGAGAACTTGTTGATCTCAATCTCAACTATCAAGACAATGAAATTTTGGTTGGCGACGGCGAGCAAGTCATTTATGGTGTTGAAGCAAGCGAAGTTGTCAAGGCAAAACTTGATTTGTTTGCAGAGATCATCTATGGCATACTTGAAGAATCAAACGTCAAATTGCCACCTTATGCACCTTTGTATTTGACAGGGGAAGGCGTGGCATCAATCCGTGGAGTCAAGAAATATCTCAGTTCAACTCTCGGTATGAACGTAGATATCGTGATGCCCAAATTGCCCGGCTATGCAAAGCCTTGCAACTCAACAAAGATTTCACTGTTGGTAATTGCAGAAACACTTTCCAACTCTAAAGTTGGTGGATTTTTTAAACGTATATTAAACGGAGGTAACTTATGATAGATTTTGACAAATTCGGTCTCAATGATATTCCCGAAACCAATGAAATTGAACAAGAAGATGACGGTATTCTTGAACAAACTTTTGATGACGTAGTTGAAGAAGTGCAAAGTTTCAAGGAAGAAAAGCCCGTTGTCCATCAAGAACCTGTTTCAAGAAAGACACCCGGCAAGGCAAATATCGTAGTCGTCGGTGTTGGCGGTGGTGGAAACAACGCAGTCAACAATATGGTGCGTGCAGGCATCAAGAGTGCAAGTTTTGTTGTTATGAACACAGACCTTCAAGCACTCAACATGTCACTTGTACCCCCTCAATGCAAAATTCAACTTGGCAACTCACACACCGGTGGTCTTGGCGCAGGCTCAGATCCTGAAGTTGGCAGACTTGCAGCAGAAGAATCTCGTGAAACCATCAAAGCAGCACTCAAAGGTATTGACCTTTTGTTTATCACTGCAGGCATGGGTGGTGGCACAGGCACAGGCGCAGCACCTGTTATTGCAGAAATCGCAAAATCAATGGGTATTTTGACAGTTGCAGTTGTCACAAAACCCTTCAATTTTGAAGGCGCACTTCGTATGAAAAATGCAGAAATGGGCATTAGAAACCTTCAAAACTTTGTGGATACATTGCTTGTTATCCCCAACCAAAAACTTATTGAAGTTCTTGACAAAAACGTTTCATTTAAGCGTGCATTTGAAATCGCAGATGACGTTCTCCGTCAAGGTGTCCAAGGCGTCAGTGACGTTATCGCAAATCCCGAACTCATCAACCTTGACTTTGCAGACGTAAGAACAGTTCTTCGCAACAAAGGTCTTGCACACATGGGTATCGGCTACGGCAAAGGCGAAAAGAGAGTTATCGAAGCAGTTCGTGGTGCAGTTTTCTCACCCTTGCTCGAAACAGATATCGAAGGCGCAACAGGTATTATCGTCAACATCAGTGGTGGCGAAGATATGCTTCTTAGCGAAGTCACTGAAGCATGTGATATCGTCAAACAAGTTGTTGATCCCACTGCAAACATTATTCTCGGTACTGCATTTATCCCCGACAAGAAAGATATCGAAATCACAATTATCGCAACAGGCTTTATGGATAAAAACGCAGCACCTGCACGTAGCGTAGGCTCAACACCTATAGTCAGTGGCAAACCTGTGGCAGCAGCACTCTCAACAGCAGAAGAAGTTGCAGCAACAGTTGAAGAAGAAGTTGCACCTGAAATCGTGCATGAAGAAGTTGTCATCCAACGTCCTGTCTTCACACGTCCCGAACCCGTCGTTGCACCTGCTCCTGCACCTGCACCCGTAAGCGAACCTGCACGTGAAGAAGAAATCCAATCATCACGCATTGACTACACAAGAAGTGGCAGACAAGTTCCTGCTTTCCTTCGTAGAATAAGAGGCGACCGTCAATAATCTAATCCTGTAAATACACAAAGGAAGTCCAATAGGGCTTCCTTTTTTTATAAAAAATATGGTTAGAATACCGAAATATTTGTTTTTACAATAAAGTTTCAACGAAATTCTATTTTATATGAAAGATGATTATTCTGTGAAAGATTTATATTAATTTGCTTTTGTTTTAGTCAAATTGCA
Organism: Clostridia bacterium; assembly: GCA_045613765.1. Lineage (GTDB taxonomy): Bacteria > Bacillota > Clostridia > Christensenellales > CAG-917 > RGIG4097. The sequence goes on from JAZLBO010000016.1 coordinate 91,823, forward strand.
ATGAAGTTTTGTGCCGAAGATGACACCAACGGAAAGATTTTTTGATCTATTTCAAGTATGATCAACTCGTGACGGTGTATGTTGAAGTTGTAATATTCAATAATTTGTGCATTGACTTTTTGTTGGGCTTGACAACTTGTCTATGTCGCAGGCGAAAAGTAAAAAAGTTGCAACAAATTTTGTCGGCAATGTTGGGGTCGATTGTTGCAGTGTGTTATCTATTGATGCCGACTGTTTGGCAGATTATCACAAAAATCCTTCTTGCATTTGTTCTTGTTGGAATTTTGGACAAATATATGTCTTTCAAGGATTATATGACGTCGGTTGCCATCTACGTGTTGCTTACATACGCCCTTGGTGGCATAGTTTACGGCATAAGTTATTTAATTGGCGTTGACATCAAAGGCTATGCTGTTTTAGGCGTTCTAACAATGTCGATTGCAATACTTGAACTGGTTGTTTGGTTTGTTGTATTCAAAAAAGCCGATCAATCAAAGGAGTATTTTGATGTATCTGTCAAGTATAAAGGCAAAATATATTGGCTCAAAGGCTTTTATGACACAGGCAATACTTTGACAGATACTTTGACAGGAAAACCCATTGTATTATTGTCAAAATCTGTTGTTGACAGTTTCAAGGCGCAACAACAAATCATATATGACGGATTTGTTGAAATCAAAACTGTCAACGGAGAAAGCACCGTGCCAATTGTTGAACTTGATGAAATCAAGTGTGGAAAATCTACTTATCACGGGTTTGGAGCAATCACTGACCAAAATATAAAAGATTGTGACTTGATATTGCAAAACACGTTGAAGTATAAATGATTTGGAAAGGGTAATGATTATGTTGAAAGATTTGATCAAAAAAATACTGAAATTATTTGGAATTGGTGCATCTAATACAGTGGATTACATATCTTTAGGGGAAAGTTTGCCCACACCATTGACCCCTGAAGAAGAACAAGAAGTGGTTTCGAAGATGTTGGCAGGTGATGAAAATGCAAGACTAACACTCATTGAAAGGAATTTGCGTCTTGTTGTGTATATTGCCAAGAAGTTTGACAATACAAGGGTTGAACTTGATGACTTGGTGTCAATCGGCACGATAGGGCTTATAAAGTCAATATCAGGCTTTGATCCAACCAAGAATATAAAACTTGCCACTTTTGCATCTCGCTGCATTGAAAATGAAATTTTGATGCATTTAAGAAAGACAAGTAGGATGAAGGTTGAAGTTTCGCTTTACGAGCCATTGAACGTTGACTTTGAAGGTAACGTGTTGATGCTCAGTGATGTTCTTGGCAGTGACCCTGATGAGATTTATCACGGCATTGAAGAACAAGACGAAAAGGATATGTTGCTTGAAACGTTTTCTAAACTTGGAAAACGTGATAGAGAAATAGTTGAAAAGCGTTTTGGACTTGGTGGACAAGAAGAAATGACACAGAAGGAAATTGCCGATATGATGGGGATTTCGCAGTCATATATATCTCGTCTTGAAAAGAAGATTTTGACACAACTTAAGAAGGAAATTTTGAAATTAGGCACATAACTATTCTAAAAATGCTCAAAATATAGAATAATATCACTCTTTACATAGCAAATTTTGCTGTGTAAGGAGTTTTTTTATGAATCGTGTATGTATCACAGGAATTGACACGTCAACTCTGCCAAAGTTGACAATCAAAGAATCAAATGAACTTCTCAAAAGAATTTCAGTGGGGGATAGCGAGGCACGAGAACTTTTTGTGAGAGCCAATATGCGCCTTGTTTTGTCAATCATTGGACGGTTTCCAAGAGCCCAAGAAAATGCAGATGATATGTTTCAAGTGGGCATGGTTGGGCTTATCAAAGCACTCAACAATTTTGATTGTAATCTCGGTGTATGCTTTTCAACCTATGCAGTGCCTATGATTATTGGCGAGATCAAGCGTTGTTTGAGAGATAGAAGTGGCATCAAAGTTTCAAGAAGTATGCGAGATACTGCCTATAAGGCATTGAAAGCAAGAGAAATGCTTGAAGAAAATAATCGCCAGCCTGAACTTGTTGAAATTGCAGAAGAAATAGGTGTTTCATTGAAGGAAGTTGCTTGTGCGCTTGATGCCGTCAGTGACACTATGTCATTTTATGACCCTGTTTTTGGTGATGACGATGGAGAAGGAATGTTGCTTCTTGACCAACTTGCAGACCAAAAAGAGAATAGTGAAAGATGGACGGAACACATTGCTTTGTCAGAAGCACTTAAATTAGTGCCAGAAAGAGAAATGAGTGTTGTTCGTATGCGATATTTTGAAGGAAAAACCCAAGTTGAAATAAGTCAAATTACAGGAATAAGCCAAGCACAAGTAAGCAGACTTGAAAAGTCTGCCATAAGCAAGTTGAAAAAGTGTTTGTCAAACGATTGATCAGTTGTCTATATTGTCTTCAACTGAACAAACACCGGTGCAACCGATAAGTTCAACCAAAATAACGTCGCTGCCGATCTTTATTATGTTGTTCCACGGGATAAAGATGTTGTCATTGTTGGTAAAAGACTTAAAGAAATTCTTTTTCCCGGGGACGACAAGCCCCATAATACGCCCTGATGCAGTGAAAACCATGTCACAGACGTGACCAAGTTCTTTGCCGTCTGCCATATTGATTACACGGCGTGACGCTATTTCTTGAAAAGAGTATTGCTTGTTGTTCATACCAAAACTTATGAATATGACTGTCGGCAATATACTAAATATTGTTTTTTTTCGATAAATCTTTACAAACTGCCCAATATGTTGTATAATCGTAGAGAATAATATACAAGGTGATGCAGTATGAAATGTATTTATTGTGGATGTTTGGACAGTAAAGTTGTTGACAGCAGACAAAATGAAGACGGCACTTCAATCCGTCGTCGCAGAGAGTGTATTGGTTGTGGAAAAAGATTTACAACTTATGAAACAATCGAAAATACACCCGTTTTGGTTGTAAAAAAAGACGGTAGCCGTCAAATTTTTGACATCAACAAGGTCAAGTTGGGCATTATGAAGGCTTGCGAAAAGCGTCCCATCTCAATGACTGCAATCGACAGACTTCTCACAGATATTCAACGTAAAATTCTCAACAGTCTTGAACAAGAAATTCCTTCAACCCAAATTGGCGAGTTGGTTATGGAAGGGCTCAAGGACGTTGATGACGTTGCATACGTAAGATACGCATCTGTCCACCGTCAATTTAAGGACATCAATACATTGCTCAACGAGATTGAAGAACTTGTCAAACTCAAGGATTCACTTGCATCATACGAGCAAAAGAAAAAGTAACCTAAAACCCGACTTTGTCGGGTTTATTTTTTTGCTTATTTTGATATAGTATTTTTTTGAGAAATTTTCATCACAATTTTGCTGTGTAGAAATTGAAAAATATATTGGTTTTTTGGCAAAATTTGTCAAAGGTTGCCACCCTAAAACATATAGTGTACAACATTGGGGGTTATATGGCGATCGAGGCTTTGATTTCACTGCTGAAAAATCTATTTATTTTTTCTTCCTACGTCATGGAAAAAAGTTCTTTTCCTATGCCTCTCACAAAGGAGAAGGAAAAGTATTATCTTGACAAGGCAGAAAATGGAGATGAAAATGCAAAAGAGATACTTATAAAGCATAATCTGCGATTGGTTGCTCACGTTGCCAAGAAGTATGCGAATTATGGCGACAATGATGAACTAATTTCGGTTGGATCTATTGGGCTTATCAAAGCAGTGTCCACATATCGGCAAAATAAGGGCACCGGGCTTGCCACTTATGCATCAAGATGCATAGAGAATGAGATATTGATGACTTTACGTGCAACAAAAAAGCACAAAAACAACGTGTCATTATACGAGCCTATTGGCGTTGATAAGGACGGAAACGAGTTGACGGTCATAGATATGATTGCCGACGACAAAGACGTGATAGAGGACGTTGAGCGTGGTATTTTGATGGATCGACTTAAAGAAATCACAAAACAATGTCTTGATGAGCGAGAATACGACATTATTAAGCATAGATATGGGCTTGAAGGCAATGGCGCATTGACTCAGCGAGAAGTTGCCACTATGTTTGGGATTTCAAGGAGTTATATCAGTCGCATTGAAAAGAAAGCACTTGAAAAGATACGAGAGCACGTGTCAAGGGAGGAACTCTATTGATATTTAGTTCTTGTAAATTTTGATTTCATCAAAAATGTCAGAATATCTTGACAAAATCGACTTTCCGTGATACTTTCACATAGGTCATAAAACACTTGAGAGGTAATTATGAAAAACAAATATGACGTTTGTATAGTCGGCGCAGGCCCTTCAGGAATTTTTACGGCAATCGAACTTGTCCGTCTTGGCAGTACAAAAAAGATTGTTATTCTTGAAAAAGGTCAGCCTGTAGAAAAGAGAAGATGTCCCAAGGATAAGACAGGCGCATGCGTTCAATGCAAGCCTTACTGTCATATTACAACCGGCTTTTCTGGAGCAGGTGCATTTTCTGACGGGAAATTGTCATTGTCACAAGAAGTAGGTGGCGCATTGCCCGATCTTATTGGCAAGGATTTTGCCCAAGAACTCATTGACTATACCGACAAGATTTATCTTGAATTTGGCGCAGATGAGCATATCGAAGGCATTGGCAACGAAGACAAGGTAAAAGAAATCCGTAAAAAAGCCATCAAAGCAGGCTTGAAACTTGTTGATTGTCCCATCCGTCACATGGGCACAGAAAAGGCACAACAAATCTATTACGGACTTGAACAATACCTTCTCAACAATGGCGTGGAAATGTATTTTGGCGCAGAGTGTGACAATATTATCCTTGAAGATGACGTATGCCGTGGCGTATACGTGACCATTGATGGCGAAAGACAAGCAGTCTATGCCGACAAAACTATCATTGCAACAGGCAGACGTGGTGCAGAGTGGCTTGAAAAGATGTGTGCAGAGCACAATATCGCCCACGCTCCCGGTGTTGTTGACATTGGTGTTAGAGTTGAAGTGCGCAATGAAATTATGGAAGAAGTCAATGAAGTGCTTTATGAAAGTAAACTCATAGGCTATCCTGCACCCTTCAAAAATAAAGTCCGTATTTTCTGCCAAAATCCCGGTGGATTTGTTTCTCAAGAAAACTATGACAATGCACTTGCAGTCGTCAACGGACACAGTTATAAAGAACTCAAGAGTCAAAATACCAACCTTGCAATACTTTGCTCACACTCATTTACAGAGCCTTTCAAGCAACCTATTGAATATGCAATCAAGATTGGCGAATTGACAAATATGCTTGGCGCAGGCAAGATTCTTGTTCAAAGATATGGCGATATTTTGGCAGGCAAACGCACATGGCCTAAAGAACTTGACTTTTCAAACGTCAAGCCCACGTTGAAAGATGCTGTTGCAGGGGATATCACTGCAGCAATGCCGTATAGAAGCCTTACAAACATCCTTGGATTTATCCAAGCAGTTGACCAAGTTGTTCCCGGATTTGCAGGATATGAAACTCTCTTGTATTCGCCTGAATTAAAGTTCTATTCCAATAGAATTAAGATGGATAGTTTATTAAATACTTCAATTGCAGGTCTTCATTGCCTTGGCGATTCAAGTGGTTGGACAAGAGGTCTTATGATGGCATCAATCATGGGTGTCCTTATGGCAAGACAACTTGAAAAATAAATTTGAATTTGCAAATAAACGCCCCACATAGTGTGGGGCTTTTTTTATGATTGATTTGGGTTTTTATTGACAAAAAGCACTTTCCAAAAATTATCTAAATAATATGTCCACAATAATTCCATACTAATGCTATGAGAAAAAATAAATTGGCTATATTTTCCGTGATCTTGTTTTGCCTTGTTGTAGGCGCAACTTTTTGTTGTGGCGAAAATATGGTGGCAGATGCACAGGGGAGTTATGTATATTTGGGTGGTTATCCCATAGGGATAAGTGCAACTGCAAATGGACTTATTGTGGTAGAAGTGACAGACGTTCAAACTGAAAATGGCGTGGTAAAACCACTTGAAAATAAGGGCGTAGTAAAAGGGGATATCCTACAAGATATCAACGGTGTGCCCCTTTCAAACATTTACCTTTTGAAGAAGGTTTTAGACAATAGTGATGGGGAAGTGACTTTGACTGTTCGCCACAAAAATGGTGTACTTGAAAAAGTGACAACCACCCCTGCTGTTTGTAAGACAAACGAGAAAAAACTTGGTGTAATCTTGAAAGAAGATGTCAGTGGAATAGGCACGGTGACCTTTGTCACTCTTGACAAGAGATTTGGCGCACTTGGGCACTATATCCTTGATAGTGAAAGTGGATTGTGTCAACAACTCAACACGGGCAAAATCTTCAATACAAGCATAAATAACGTTGTCCGTGGGCAAAATGGCAAAGCAGGTGGGCTTGTTGCATCATTGAACAAAACATCTGCGCCAATAGGGGAAATAGAAAGGAATACGAATATTGGCATATATGGTAGGTACAATGTCACACCCTACGGGCAACTGATTGAAGTTGCACAAAAGGGGTGTGCAACCATTGGAAAAGCACAAATTTATACAACGGTAGATGGAAATAAGCCACAATTTTACGATATAGAAATAGTGAAAGTGGTCGAGCAATCGACACCCAAAGAAAAAGGGCTTGTGATACACGTTTGTGATGAAAAACTTATTGAAAAAACAGGTGGAATTGTGCAAGGTATGAGTGGTAGCCCGATAATTCAAAATGGAAAACTTGTTGGTGCAGTCACCCACGTCTTCATTGATGATGCAACTCGTGGATATGGTGTGCACGCTCGATTTATGTATCAAATGGCAACAGAAAACATAGGGTTTCAACAACAAAAAGTCGCATAGTTTTCATGAATATTTTATAAGTAAAAGGACGCAGAAAATCTGCGCCTTTTACTTTTTTTGGCTTGGAAATTTATTAAAATCGATATTCTAAACCTATGTTTTCATTGCAAGGCGTTCAAGGGCTGTCAACAAAAACTGCTTGTTAGTGGGCTTGCCTTTGTCTTCGTCAAGGGTTTCGCCAAACTCTCTATACAGTATGTCAACATTGCCACGCAGCCAAGCAGATGATATGGCATTTTGAATATCCTTTTCAATGCTTGCAGTGCTGACACCAAACTTTTTTGACAGCTCAACATAGCCAAAATATTTCAGTGGCATCACTTTTGTGCCGTTTTGAGCATACTCAATTAGAGATGCCAACAAATGATAACCTTTTAGGTTGGGTTGAAAGCCCATCTCAAGCAAATATTTTTTGATTTTCACTTCGTCTTTTTCCATGTGTTGATAATATCATTTTTCAAAGTGTAGAAAAGTAGAATTTTTGTCATAACTGATAGGAAAAACAAGTATTATTTGGTATGCGAGCAGTGAAAAGCAGATGGGTGTATATGATAAAAGACTTCTTGAATTTGCACAAGAAGTCCGTTTTGTGCTTTTCATTGCTATTTTTCATTGGAATTATTGTTGGAATTGTGTCTGCCGTAAATGCAGTCGGTGGCGAGTTTGAAAAAATATTGCAGAAAGATATGACCTTTGGAGCAGTCAAGGTATTCTTTTACTCTGCATTGTTTTTGTTGGTTGGATATTTTGTTGTGGCAGTGGCATCTTGTGTCAAAGGCACGTCATTTCTTGCAGTTTTGCCATTTATAGTCCTTGGATTTATGTTTGGCAAATACATTTGTATTCTTGTGGCAGTGTATGGTGGCACGGGGATTATGAATTTGATTTTTGTATATTTGCCATTTTACTTGTTGACGTTTTGTCTATTGCTTGTGGGTGGATCTGTTGCACTGCGACAGTGCAATATGTGTGCGAGCAGTGATGCACTTTTGCGCCCGTCAATATCCACACTTTTGAAGGTTTTTGCCATAAATATACTTGCAAATTTCATTATATTTTTGCTCATTGGCAGTTTGACAAAAGTCATTGTTGTTGTGGTTTGAATAATAAATTTCTCCTTGCACAAAATACACGAGAGGTGCAATATGAAAACACAAAATCGACTTAATTTGAATTGCAGATTTTTCAAAAATAATAACAAAAATCCCCATCAAAATTTAATCAAAATCACGTTGGTTTGCGCAATGATACTTGTATTTTGCGCAGTGATTTTTGTCAATGTTTTACCTATAGGTAAAAATATCGCTTGTGCAGATGAAATTTCAGTGTCTGGTAAGGCTTGTTATCTTGTTGACACAGTCACAGGGACAGAGATGTATCAAAAGGATGCAGACAAAAGATTGCCCATTGCAAGTATGGTCAAAATTATGACATCACTTATTGCTTTTGAAGCAGTAGAAAGAGGGGATCTTTCCCTTGATGAAATGGTGTCAGTTAGCGAGGAATCTGCCAGTATGGGTGGATCACAAGTTTTTCTTGATGCAGGAAAGAAATATAAGGCAAGAGAATTGCTGAAATCCATTGTTGTTGCATCTGCAAATGACAGTTGTGTGGCTATTGCAGAAAGGTTGTCGGGCAGTGTTGACGGTTTTGTAAATGATATGAACAAAAGAGCCAAGGAACTTGGTATGACAAACACTCATTTTGCAAACTGCACAGGTTTGCCTGCTCCGGAAAACTATTCAAGCGCAAAAGACGTTTCAATTATGTTTAGACAACTGATAAAGCACCCTGTATATTTCCAATTTGCAGGAATATGGCTTGAAGATTTTGTTCATCCAGATGGCCGTACAACGTCAATGACAAACACCAACAAACTTGTCAAGTTTTATGACGGTTGTGACGGTGGCAAAACAGGGTTTACAAGCGAGGCAAAATTCTGCTTGTCTGCAACGGCAGAGCGCAATGGTTTGCGAGTGGTGGCAGTTGTCATTGGTGCAGATAGTTCAAAGGAAAGATTTAGCGCAGTGAGCAACCTATTTGGCTACGCATTTTCAAACTACACATCAACGGTTATTCAACCCAAAGGACAAGATATTGAAAACTCTATAAGAGTTGTTGGTGGCAAGGAAAAGACAATATCCATTGCAATGCAGGAAGATGTCAAAACACTTGTAAAAAGGGGAGATGACGGCGAGTATGAATTGCACTACAAATTGCCCGACAAAGTCAAAGCACCCATCAAGGTTGGGGATGAAGTTGGCAAGGCGTACTTGACAAGAAACGGCGAAGTTGTAAAAGAATATTCTGTCGTATGCAACAAGGATGTTGAAAAGGGCAATTTCTTTGACCTTTTGAAAGGTCTTGGCGAAAAGTGGTAATATAGACTGAACGATATAATCAAATGTGCTCAAAGTGGGATATAATCCCCCTTTGGGCATTTTTATTTTGACTTTGTGAAAAAAGTGTGCTAAAATATCTCTACCTATGCGTGTGTGAGCGTAAAAACGTGCATGTGCTTGCTTGCACGAAACATACGGCAAGGCAAAAGATAAAATCTTCTTCCAGAGTGGACAAATGGAAAATATTGAAAACCAAATCACTAGTGATTTGACTGTCAACGACGGTCAAGAAATAATCAAGGAAGACAACGTAACTGAGCAAAGCACTCAAGTTATTTTGCCTACAGAAAATCCTGTCACCGATGCAGAGTTTTTTACTGTACACTCAACAGTTGTCTATCATATCAGCGACTTCGATGGCCCTATTGATATGCTTCTTGAACTTGTCAAGAGCGCAAAAATTCGTATTGAAGATATTTTCATCAGTGAAGTCACCAAGCAATACGTTGAAATCATCAAAGCAACCCCAAGAGAAGAACTTGACTATGAATACGCAGGGGAGTTTATCACTTTTGCTGCAGAACTCGTCTATCTCAAGTCATTGAGAACATTGCCCAAAGAAGAAGATGATGCCGTTGAAGATGAATGTGATGAAAGAACAGCATTTATCAACAAGATCAAGGAATATGCGCTTCTCAAAGAGCAGGCAGACAAGATGCGCGATATGGAAACAATCAACCGTTTCGTCCGTGAGCCTGTGTTCACCGACAAGGATTATAGGGTTTGTCTTACAAACTTCTCACTGCCAAAACTGGTCGAAGCATTTGCAAGAGTCCTTGCCAACTCTGAAAGAGCAGTCCGTGACGCCCTTCCCAAAAAGGTTGTCAAAGATAGGTTCTCGGTCAATGAGCAAATGAACAACATCAAGGAACTCATTTACTATCACGGCTCATTTGATTTTGAATTCTTGTTTGAGCCTGATTTTGACAGGGGGGACATTGTCATAACCTTCCTTGCAGTCCTTGAACTTATGAAGTACGGCATAATCACTGCAACACAAGACGAAGCATTTGGAAAGATAATTCTCTACAAAGTAGAGGGAAACGAAGATATAGCAATCGAGGAGAGCCAAGATGGAGAATATAAATAATGTTGTTGAGGCAATAATTTTTTCAAGCGGTCAACCTATCGCAAAGAAAGATTTGTGCGAAAAAATCCCCGAACTCACCACACAAGAACTCAATAAAATAGTCAAGGAACTTCAAAAGAAGTACAGTGAAGAATGTGGTATTTTGCTTGTTGAATTCAACGGCAAACTTCAATTTACGTCAAATCCTCGCTACGGCGACGTGGTTGCAGATATTCTTACACCTCTCAAAGAAAAATCTTTGACCAAGACACTTCTCGAAGTTCTTGCCACAATCGCATACAAGCAACCTATCACAAAACTTGAGATAGAAGATATGCGTGGTGGTGTCAACAGTGAATACGCCATCACAGGACTTTTGAAAGCAGGTCTTATTGAAGCAGTTGGCAGAAAGAAAGCAGTGGGCAATCCTATCTTGTACGGCACAACAGACGAGTTTTTGAAGAAATTTGAAATCACTTCACTTGAAGATCTTCCCGATCTTGTTGAAGTTATGGAAAAAATCCAACTCATCTATGCACCCCCTCAAGAATCATTGTTCTCAACACGTACAATCATTGGCGAAGACGGAGAAGAAATTGAAATTATCGAAGAAATCGCCACAGACAATGAAGATATGGAAGACGCATTTGATGAAGAACTTCCTGAATTCCTTGAAGGAGAAGAATTCACTGTCTTTGAATAATGAGCATTTGTCGTTGCAAAAAATTGGGACCGATGTCCCAATTTTTATAATATGAAATACTTATTGTATGTTGATTTGTTTTTCAAAATCATCATTCAAATGGAGTAAGTTTATGAAACGTAAATTTTTCCCATCATTTATAACAACAATTTTGGTGGTTACAGTCACGTGTTTGTCATGCTGTGCCTTGTTTGTAGGTTGTGACCGAAACGGACATGAGCATATTTTTGCAGAATATGTATCCAACAATGATGCAACATTTTTTAAGGATGGATCAAAGACTGCAAAATGTGAGTTTGAAGATTGCGATGCACTCGATACACGTGTTGACGAAGGCTCACAAATTATGACTGAATTGCCCATTTTCAGTATTAATACTGAAGGAAGTGTGGGTATTACATCAAAAGATGACTATGTAAAGTGCAGTGTAAGTCTGTCAAATACAGATTATGAGTTTGCTTTTACAGACCTTGAGGCAAAAATCAAGGGTAGAGGCAATAGCACTTGGAGAGCACCTAAAAAGCCCTATAAACTCAAGTTTGATAAAAAGGTTGATTTGTTTGGCAATGGTGCTGCAAAAACATGGACAATCCTTGCAAATTATTACGATAAGAGCCAAATAAGAAATTATCTTGCATTTGGTGTGGCAAGTTTGTTTGACAGCCAAAGCGCTTGCACGGCAACACATTTTGTCAACTTGTTTGTCAACAATGAGTTCTACGGTGTTTACTTGATTGCAGAGCAAATTGAAGTTGATGACACCAGAATAGATGTTGATGAAAGTTATTCTACCATTGACACCGGCTACTTGGTTGAGTTGGACGGCAGAGCAAGAGAAGAAGGTGTGTTGGACAAGGATTATTTCAATTTGAACGGCTTAGATTACGCAATTAAGTCACCCGACACAGAAGACGAGGACTTTACTGTTGAACATGTCAACTTTATAAAATCATACATGGCAGACGTCATGGAACTGTTTGGCGAAGACAAAGACTGGGATGAACTTTGCCAACTTATAGATGTGAGATCATTTGCAGAAAACTATATTGTAGAAGAAGTTTTCCACAATGCAGACGTTCGTTTCTCAAGTTTCTATATGTACAAAGAGGCACAAGGCAAGTTGTATGCAGGACCTGTGTGGGACTTTGATTTGAGTTCTGGCTTCTATATGTATGATATACCCGATTATTACTACAATGCTGAAGCACACTATGCTTGCAAAGTCAATGTTTGGTATGAAGGCTTGATGAAGTATGATGAATTCAAGCAACTTGTTGCACAGATCTTGGATGAAAAAGCAGAAGAAATTGCAGAAAAGATCAACGAACTTACAACACTTGTGTTGTCACTCGAATCATCTTTTGTAAATGAATTTATGGTTTGGGAACAAAGTTCAATAGGTTGGAATGCAGAAGTCAACAACTTGAAAGACTGGTTGCTCGCATCAGTAAATTTCTTGAAAAATGATTATGCACAATATTTGTAATTGAACCAACAAAAACGTAAAGATAAAAACTCGCTGTATAACAGTACAGCGAGTTTTATTTTTGGGCAAATTTGAGAGTAAAATAGTTAAAAATTTTTTCGATTTTATACATAAAAAACACACAATTTCCACATCCTAAAAGTATGGCAATTTTGATCTCTTTTCTTGTGGTTGAAATCATAGTTTTGGCATTGGTATTGCCAGTGAAAATAACAATGAAATTCAATCTATCATCAACAGAAGAAAAGGGTATAATCATTGTGAAAATCTTTGATATTTTGCCTATAAAAACAAAGGTTGATACGCTAAAAGAACGGTTTAGAATATCGATTAATGGCAAAGAAATCAAAATTAAGGAAGACGACAAGAAAGTTGAAGAAAACATTGAAAAAGACGTTGAGAAAAGTGTCAAAATCAACTTGCCCTGGCTTGATTTGATAAGGGATAGTTTCGCCCTTATTGAAAGCGTTGAAATCATGGGAATTGTGGGTGGAAAAGATGCCTTTCAAACTGCTTTGAATAATGCGCTTTTTACGGTATTTTTTAGCACTATGAAAAACAAGTTGAAAAGATGCTTTTTTGTGCCAGATTTTCAAAACAATAGATTTATTTTTGACGGAAAAATTACAATAAGAATATCGGCTTTTGATGTTCTTGAAATGGTGAGAGTATATGGAAATAAACGAAATTTTGCGACAAACCATTGACAATTTGAAAGAAGTCACAGATGCAGATGGAATTGTAGGAAAGCCTATAATTGCTGATGATGGTACTGTAATTTTGCCAATTATGAAATTGAGTGCAGGCTATATTCTTGGAGGTGGTGGCGATGGTAAACGTGACGAAAAAGCATTGAAAACCATCTCTGCAGGTATCGGTGGTGGTGGCGTGACCGTCAATCCGGTGGGCTTTCTCATTTGTGGCAAGGAAAAGAGATTTATATCCGTTGACAAAACAACGGATAGCAAGTTTGCAGAACTTATAAAGACTGCCATTGGCACACTGAAATGATGATGAACTCAAGATTGAATTTTGCAATGTCAAACAAGAAAATAAATGCAGAATTTTGTGTAAAATTGGGCGCAGTGTTGTTTGCAGTTGTGACCTTGATTTTGTCAATTTCAACTTTTTTCTTTGAAAAAAGTGTAAGTGGCAATCAAGTGGCAGTTGCTCTTGACAAAGCAAGTCGTGGTGCAGTTTGCATAGAGTGGACTTCAAGAAAGGTGTTGTATGGAGAAGGCGAACATAATAAAACCTATCCTGCAAGCACAACAAAGATATTGACTGCACTTGTGGTTTTGGACAATTTGCAACTTAAAGAAGAAATCACTATACCCAAGGAAGCAGTTGGAATTGAAGGTAGTTCGTTATACCTAAAAGAAGGGGAAGTGTTGACCGTTGAAGACTTGCTCTATGGCATGATGCTACGCAGTGGAAATGATGCAGCAACAGCCCTTGCCATTGCAGTTTCTGGCAATATTGTTGATTTTGCAAAGCAAATGAACGAAAGAGCAAGAAAATGTGGCGCAAAAAATTCAAATTTTGTCAATCCCCACGGACTTCATCATAAGGACCACTATACTACGGCATACGACCTTGCTTTGATAACTGCCGAAGGGATGAAAAATCCATATTTTAGAGAAATAATTATGTCACAAAAAGCAAGGATTGGCAGTGGCGAAAGTGCAAGGGTGATTGCCAACAAAAACAAGATGTTGTGGCTTTATGAAGGGGCAAATGGTGTCAAGACTGGATATACAAAAAGTAGTGGTAGATGCTTGGTTTCTTCTGCAAAACGTGATGGTATGCAACTAATTGCAGTGGTATTAAATCACGGGGATATGTGGGGGGATAGTATGAATATTTTGGACTACGGATTTGACAATTTTGCCATGGTTGACAAAGAAATGTTGCACTTGTTTGGGCAGTACGGACAAAAGGCGTTGCAGGAACTTGAAAGCAGTAAATTTTCAAAGGAATTGACAAGATATCCCGTGCCAAAAATTGCTCTGTACGAAAAATCTCGATAGCAAAATTGCCTTCGTGCGTGTAATTGCTTGCACGTAGCAGAAAAAAAATGTATAATGCTATTAATAATTTAGGTGGTAGCGTTATGCGACTTAACAAATATCTTGCAGAATGTGGCGTATGTTCACGCCGTAAAGCAGATGAACTCATCTCATCTGGCAAAGTTTCCGTAAACAAAAAAGTTGTCAAAGAACTTGGCGCAACAGTTGATGAAACAAAAGACGTTGTCTTTGTTGACGGAAAAAAGATCCTTCCTGTCACGCACTATGAATATGTGATGTTCAACAAGCCAAAGGGTTGCATCACGTCAACAAGTGACGAAAAGGGAAGAAAAACGGTTTACGATTATTTTGATGAAGAATTCAAAGCAAAAAGACTCGTCCCCGTCGGCAGACTTGACTACGACAGCGAGGGTCTTTTGCTTTTTACAAATGACGGAGCATTGGTGCACAAACTTACACACCCGTCGAGTGAAATCCCCAAAACTTACATTGTAAAAATTGAAGGCGAAATCGTTGAAAGTGATTTGGCAATCTTGAGAAAGGGCGTTGTTGTTGATGGCGTCCGTTTTGGCAAGAGCAAAGTCAAGGCACTTGCAACAGAAAAGATTATGACCAATGACGGCGAAAGAACTCTCACACGTCTTGAAGTCATCATCACAGAAGGCAAAAACAGAGAAGTTCGTCGTATGTTTGAAGCAGTTGAAAAAAACGTAGTTTTTCTCAAACGTGTTGCAATCGGCGATTTGAGATTGGGTGGTATTTCTCGTGGTGGAAATAGAGAACTCAATGATTTTGAAGTGGCATACCTTCAAAAACTTTAATTTTTGGCGGCAAGTATGAAAATCGTCGTAATCGGTGGTGGCGCAAGTGGAATGATCAGTGCAATCTATTCTGCAAGAGTAGGTGTAGATGTTATTTTGCTTGAAAAAAATGAAAAATTGGGCAAAAAGATCTACATCACCGGCAAAGGCAGATGCAACGTCACCAATGATTGTGAAGTTGACGATTTTTTGGGCAACGTAGTCCACGGAAGCAAATTTTTGCGTTCGGCACTATATACATTTACCCCTGCAAACACAATGGAATTCTTTGAAGATGCAGGGTTGCCTCTTGTGACAGAGAGAGGAAACAGAGTTTTTCCTTTGTCACAAAAGTCAAATGACGTCATCAAAACCCTCGCTACAGAAATGCAAAGAGCAGGCGTTGACGTCCGTTTGAAGACAGAAGTCAAGGAAATCAAAGCGGACGGAAACTCTTTTAGAGTTTGTACACCTTGGGAAAGCATAGTATGCGACAAAGTTATTGTTGCAACAGGTGGTGTCAGTTATCCATCAACAGGCTCAACGGGTGATGGTCATAGATTTGCATCGGCACTTGGTCACAAGGTTGTTGGCGTTGTGCCTGCACTGGCACCGTTGCAAACCATTGAAGACGTCAAATGTCTTGAAGGATTGTCTTTGAAAAATGTCACGTTGACATCTTATGATGGCAATGGTAAAATTCTTGCTGAAGAATTTGGAGAAATGCTCTTTACGGGCAGAGGTCTCAGTGGTCCTATTGCATTGACTTCATCATCATACATAAACAGAGCAGAAAAGGTGAGATTTACTCTTGATTTGAAGCCTGCACTTGATATGGAGAAGTTGGAAGCAAGGCTTTTGAGAGATTTTGAAGAAAGAAAGAATTTTGACATAAAAAATGCAACGAGAGCATTATTGCCGGATAGGCTCAATTCATACGTTCTAAAGGTTGCAAAGATACCTGAAAACAAAAAGGTTAATTCAGTGACAAAGGAAGAAAGAAATAGACTTCTTGGTGCACTCAAAAACCTGCCTTTCACATTGAAAAGACTTGCACCTTTTGAAGAAGCAATTGTCACTGCAGGTGGAGTTGACATCAAAGATGTCACACCACAAATGGAAAGCAAAAAACACAAAGGATTATATTTTGTCGGCGAAGTCCTTGACGTTGATGCACTGACTGGTGGATTCAACTTGCAAATTGCATTTGCAACAGGATATATGGCTGCAAAACATGCCACAAAAGATATTGGAGATCAACAATGATAAACATCGCAATTGACGGTCCTGCAGGCGCAGGCAAAAGTACGGTTGCCAAAGCCGTGGCAAAGGAACTTAATATCGTCTATCTTGACACAGGTGCAATGTATCGTGCAACTGCATATACAGCCATCAAAAATGGTATTGACGTCAAAGACGAAGGCAAGATCAAATTGATGCTTGAAACATTGACAATGGACGTTGTCTATGACAACGGTGTTCAACAAATAATTGTCAACGGTTTTAATACAACTCCATATCTTCGTGAGCACTATATGTCAAGGGCTGCAAGTGACATTTCTGCACACCCCTGCGTGAGATACAAGATGGTGGAAATCCAAAGAGAACTTGCAAAAACCTATGATCTAATCCTTGATGGCAGAGATATTGGCACATTTGTGTTGCCTGATGCCAACTGTAAAATCTTCCTTGTTGCCTCTCCTGAAGAAAGAGCAAGACGCAGAGTGGAAGAAAACAAATTGAAAGGACAAGAAAGCGATTACGAAACAGTCCTTGCAGACATTAAACAAAGAGATTACAACGATTCTCATCGTGAAGTTGCTCCTTTGAAGAAGGCAGATGATGCGATAGAACTCGAAACAACCACAATGTCAATAGCCGAAGTTGTGGATGCAGTAATAAAAATCGTAAAGGAGAAAATCTAAATGAGCAGAATGTACAGATTTTCCAGATTCTTTTTGAACCCTATTTCAAAAATGGTTTGGCCTACAACAGTTATCAACAAGGAAAACTTTGAAAACTTCAAAGGTGGCATGATCATTTGCAACCACTACACATCACTTGATGGCGTTGTTATGGGCGCACTTCTTATGAAAGACGAACTCAACGTTGTTGCAAAGCAAGAAGCATTTGAAAAGAAGTTTGGTGGTTGGTATCTTAAAAAGGTTGGTTGCATCCCTGTAAACAGAGGCGAGGCAGACATCCAAGCAATGAAAGCAATCATGAACGTCCTTAAGGACGAAAACAGAAAATTGCTCATCTTCCCCGAAGGAACACGTAATCGTGACTATGATGAAAAGTTGCTTCCTTTCAAGCATGGTCCTGCAAGATTTGCAATCAAGGCAAAGAGAAATATTTTGCCCATGATTTACCATCACAGTTTGAAGAAATTCAAGCGCACATACCTTTACATTGGCGAGCCCATCGATATGAGCCAATTCTTCAACGATAAGCCCACTGATGAAAACAAGGAAAGAGCAACTCAATACGTATATGAAAAGATGCTCGAAACAAGACGTCTCTGCAACGAAGCAGTAGATGCAATTCTTGCAAAGAAAAACAAGAAGAAAAAGAGCAAAAAAGCAGAATCTAAAGTAGAAGAAAACGCATAAAATGAATATCTATGTGGCCAAAAGCGCAGGTTTTTGTGGTGGGGTGCAAGGGGCAGTGTCAAAAGCCCTTACTCTTGCCGAAAATCACCCCAAGGTTTATACACTTGGGGAACTTGTGCATAATGAATTGGTCACGGAATATTTGAAAGAAAGAGGTGTGTATGCACTGCCTGAAGATCAGTGGCATATCCTCAAATCTGGGGACGTTGCACTCATAAGAGCACACGGTATCCCCGTTGAAGTAGAACAAGATTTGTTGTCAAGAGGAGTCATCCTTCATGACGCAACTTGCAAGGTTGTAAAGCGTATCCACAACATAGTTGATGAAAGACACAATGTCGGTGATTTTGTCTATTTTGTAGGGGACAAAAACCATGATGAAGTGGTCGGTGCATTTAGTCGTGCCCGTGGAAACGGAAAGGTCATCACTGACGTCGAAGAAGTGGAAATTAGTGAAAATCCAACGTCAATTGTGTTCCAAACAACAATTCTTGCAGAAAAATACCAAAAATTTTGCGATTTTGTTGCAAATTTGCAAAAAAACAACGATAAATCGTTTGGAATTTTTGATACAATTTGTTATACTACAAAAGCAAGACAGGATGAAGCGCGTGCGCTCGCAAGTGAATACGACGCAGTTATTGTTCTTGGAAGCAAGACAAGTGCCAACACGAGAAGGCTCTTCGAGGTCGCCAAGGAAGTCAACAAAAACGTGTTCTTTGTTGAAAATCCGTCCCAATTAAATCAAATACGAAACAAAGAATTTTATAGCATTTCAATCGTGGCTGGAGCATCAACTCCACCGTGGTTGATTCAGGAGGTAACAAAACTTATGAGTGAAACTCTCAACAACACAGTTGAAGTGAAAGAAGAAGCAACACTTCAAGCACAAGCAAACGCCGCAGAAACAGGAGCAGAAAAAGAGCTCACAATGGAAGACATAGTCAAATCAGACCGAGCCATGGGTTATGCCAACTACAAGAAAGGCAGAAAGTATGACGGCATCGTCCTCAACGCAGACGAAAACGGTATCTATGTCGGAATGCAAATCGGCAAAAAAGACGGTTTCATTGATAAGGCTGACGCAGAAGTTGACGGCACATACGATCCCGCAAACTACAAGAAAGGCGACAGCATCTCCGCAGTTTACACCGGCGAAAGCAACAAGGATTACATCATCCTCTCAAAGAAAGAAGTTGACCTTAAGATCCTTGAAGACGCAGAAGCAGAAAAGGCACTTGCTGGTGGCGAATTTGATCTCACAATCAGTGAAGTTGTCAAGGGCGGTCTCCGTGGCAGACTCGGTTCATACACAGTGTTCGTTCCTGCAAGCCATGTAAAGATGGGTTATGTCAAGAACCTTGAAGATTACAAAGGCAAGACACTCCACGTTGTCCAACTCAACGAAGAAGCAGAAGAAGGCGAAGAAGAAAAGGCAAACAAGAAGTCAAAGTTCATCGTCGCATCTGCAAAGAAATATCTTGAAAGAGAAAAACAAGCAAAAGAAGACGAATTCTGGAACAACATCCACGTTCACGATATCGTCAACGGCAAAGTTAAGAGATTTACACAATTCGGCGCATTCGTAAGCGTTAAGGGCTTTGATTGCCTCGCACACATCTCAGAACTCAGCTGGAACAAGATCACAGATCCTAGCACAGTCCTCACAATCGGCGAAAGCTATGACTTCGTCGTTCTCAAGATGGACAGAGCAACAGGCAAGATTTCTCTCGGCTACAAGCAACTCCAAAAGAAGCCCTATGAAGTCGCAGCAGAAAAATTCCCCGTTGGCACAATTATCAAGGGCAAAGTTGAAAGAATCTTCTCATACGGCGCATTTATTTCAATCTGTGAAGGCGTTGATGGTCTTGTCCACGTTTCACAAATCTCACACAACTGGATTAAGGATGCAAACGAAATCTTGAAAGCAGGCGAAGAAATCGAAGCAAAGATCATTGGTTTCGAAGACAACCGTATCACACTTTCAATCAAGGAATTGCTCCCCGCACCCGAAGTAGTCGAAGAAGCACCTGCAGCAGAAACAGAAGAAGCACCTGCAGAAAAGCCCAAGAAGAACGCACGCATTAAGAAGTTCGAAGAAAAGGTCGCAGAAGGCGAAGAAAAGAGAGAACGTCGTTCAAGAAAGGCAGCAGACACAACTGCAGAACCTAAGGAATTCATCTCAGGCAGCTCAAGCGCATCACTCGGTGACTTGTTCAAGGGTTTGAAGCTCGATCTCGAAGCAGAAGAAGCAGTCGCAGAAGAAGCACCCAAGAAAAAGACAACACGCAAAAAGAAAGTTGAAGAAGTTGCAGAATAATCTGAACTAAACAATAAAAGCCACTCAGCCGAGTGGCTTTTTTATTGCAACTTTATGCATCAAAAGTAAAATGCTTATTGACAAGACGGGAGGGGGTGTGCTTATAATATATTTGTATATATAATGTATATATTACAATAAATATAGGGGGACGTGCAGTATGGCTGAATGCGAGAGTAAGATTAAAAGAAAGAAAATATTGGGTTCGTGTGCCATTACATTGGCAATTTTTGCTCTTGTAATATTCGTTTTTGTGGCATTATTAGAATGGACGGATATTATTCGTTGTCATCATACTTGGGCTCATAGAGGCTATATTGCAGCCACTTGCGTTACAAAAGGATTTTCGAGCGAACAATATTGCACAAAATGTGGAGATATATTTAAATTCCCCGGAAGCCCAACCCCATGCGTCAGTGTTGAACAATGTACTGCTTGCGATTCCCATGAGTTTCGTTTTAAGGTCAATAGTGAAACAAATACTGGTATAATAACGGGCTTGGGACCGGACTTTTCAGGAGATAAAGTTGTTATACCTGCCGAATACAAAGGGTTTAAGGTTATAGGCATAGGAAATGGCGCGTTTAAGTATTGTGATGAAATCAAAAGCGTTGAAATTGCCGACACTGTTGTAGAGATTGGAAATGGGGCATTTGCTTATTGCAGTTCATTAGAAAGCGTCACGTTCGGCGAAAATAGCGCACTTGAGGCCATAAGCAGTCAATTATTCTATGGCTGTAATAGTTTACTGAGCATATATATACCCGATAGTGTAAAAGAAATTGGCGAAAAAGCGTTTGCAAACTGCGTAAATATAACAAACGTAAATTTGTGAGAAGATAGTTCGCTTGAAATGATCAATAGTCAAGCATTTATGCACTGCGAAAATATAGCATCATTTACAGTGCCTGCAAAGGTTGTCAAAATGGGAAGTGAAGTATTTAGGAATTGCTATAATTTGCAAAATGTTATATTTGAAAATCCAAACGGATGGGCAATCAAATCCCCCGTTTCAACCGATAATACCCGGATAGATGTTGGAAATCCCGAAGATAATGCAGTAAACTTTTTGTCAATATACCAAGATGATATCTTAATTAGAGAAGAAGATTTATAATAAAAATTGAAACATAAAAAAATTGCCGAGTTGATCGGCAATTTTTTATTTTAATTACTATGTAATTAAGCAGTGTGATATTTTTTGCTATTGTAGAGAAGGTAGTAGATGATTGAACTGATGGGAATATTTGTGAGCATTATACCGGGCAAGACGATTGTCTGCAACAACATATCCATGTCGTCTATGCTTGCACCTACTGCAAAGAAACCTATGAGTATGCAAACAAAAAGCAATTCAATAAATATCATACTTCTGTTAATAATAGACAATTTGAAATTGAAATTTGCACGTGATCTCTTTGACGGATTGCACATATAGATCACTGTTGGGATGAGCATGAGTGCAGTGCCACCGATCATAAATCCGAGGAAATATCCGTATGTAATTTTTGTAAAGAGTGACACCCACATAATTGCGATTTCCACAAGGAATAATGCCATTACGATAAGCCAACTATCTCGATTGAGGCGGTTAGAACTCACAAAATTAAATGTATAGAACTCGCTTGTGTTTGCACGGTTGTAGGGGCGTATCTTAAATCCTTCGGAGTACAAACGACTCTTCAAATCTCGGTCGGGTGTGAAAACTTTTTCTTCGGGTTCGGGTTTTTTCTCTTGAGGAGCAGACACGATTGATGAGAAGAAATCACGGTAGTTTACGTCATTGCACTCATATTCAAATGTTTCATCACGTTTTCCAATGACTGCAGAAGTTGCATAAGTTTTTTCTTCAACTTGCTGAGGTCTTGAATAGTAAACTTCGCTTTCTGCATAGGTTTCTGTGTATTGAACGGGTTCAAAATATGCCTCTTGCACGTCGTATTCGGTTTCAGGTTGATTTTGAATACGATTGTTTTCATCAATTTGAGCCTCTTTTTCTTCAAGTCTGTCAAAAATCTCTTTCAATGTGGCTTGAGAACGAGTTCTGGACTCATTTTCGCTTGTATATGCAGTGAAATATGTGTGTTGTTGGGGTTCTTCACGGACGTAAGAAAGGGGAGTGGGCGCAACGGAATATCCTTCTTGTTGTTCAGTATATTCACTTTGTGAATTCAGTCTTGCAAACATCTCTGCAAGGTTCTTGGCAGGTTGATGTTGGGTGCGAACTCTTTCTTCTTCACGTTGGCGAGCCTCTTCTTGAAGAAGAATTGCCTCATTTTCAGTGATTTCGTTGCCATTTGCATCAATAAAGACGTGTTTTACAACCTCTTTTTCTACCTCCTTGACTATTTCAACAGGAATTTCCTTGATGACTTCAACTTCAACCTCTTTTACAACTTCGACGGGGATTTCTTTTTCCACAATCTTTTCTTTGTAAACGATTTTGGGTTTGACTTCTTCGCCTGTCTTTGTATAGGGACGAAGTGTATCGGTGTCAAATGGGGCAGGGGTTGAAAAGTCAAATTCTTCTTCGGAAATCAACTTGTCAAGGATTGTACGTGAAAATACGTACTCACTCTTTTCTTTTGTGAGCATTTGTCTGCCGTCTTCAGTCAAACTGTAATAACGGCGTCTGCCACCACCTGTATCATCGGGATCTCCTTCGTATGAAGAAATCAAACCTGCTTTTTCAAGTTTCTTCAACTGATTGTACAAAGTTGCTTGTTTGACTTTGTATTGACCTTCAGTCTTTTCTTCAATTTCTTGGATGATTTCGTAGCCGTAACGGTCACGATTCCACAATGAACCGAGGATAATAGTGGTTGAATTACCACGAATAAGGTCGGAATTGACGGATGAAATATCCATAACTGTTTTTCTCCTAATATACTACGTATATAAGAATA
>JAZLBO010000017.1:0-61809 GCA_045613765.1 Clostridia bacterium
CCGACGAGCTACCGACTGCTCTACCCCGCGACGAGATGCTTGCTTATAATAAGACATAAAAAACTTTTTGTCAAGCAGATTTCATATAAAGTTGAAAATTCATTTGATAATAATTTATATTCACAAAATAGGAATTTATACCCATTTGCTCACAAATTGAGAAATTGAATATAAAAGTAGGGCATAGGTTTAGATTGCGATTGACAGATTTTTGCAGGTTTTTTGATGATGTACTTTTTTGGGCGAGCAGAGTGGGGTATGCTATGTTTGCAAAAAAGTCGTACACTAAAGGGACATGCTCTTAAGGACAGTTTTTGGAATTCAATAGAATACGTTACCTACCGACAGAAAAAGGACGAAGAATTTCTAAGATTCTTCGTCCTTTTTGTCTAAAAGATAGGATAAAATGTTTGATTTGCAGCCTTACAATGCCAATCTGTAGATTTTTTCAAAATCCTTTGCGCCGAGTTTTACAAAACTGCCGACGCTGGGGCGTTTGCAGAGTTGCTTTACCATTGCAGGTATATCTTCTTCCTTTGCGCCCAGTTCTTTGAAATTGGTGGGCATACCGAGTGATTTCAAGAAACTTTCAAAACGTGCAATTCCCTCAAGGGCAGTAGCCTCAGGGTTGGCAAAATTCATTTCACAACCCCACACACGCACTGCAAATTGTGCAAATCTGTTGACGTCGTGCTTATAGACATATTTCATCCAAGCGGGGGATATGACTGCAAGTCCTGCACCGTGTGCGCAATCATAGAGAGCAGAGAGTTCGTGCTCGATATTGTGAGTTGCCCAATCTTGATCTCTGCCTACGCCGAGAATATTGTTGTGCGCAATCATGCCTGCCCACATAATATTTGCGCGAGCCTCGTAGTTGGTGAGATCCTTCATAACTTTAGGGCCTTCTTCAATCATTGCCTTGAGCAAGCCTTCGCAAAGTCTATCTGTGGTTTCAACGTCTGTGGTGTTGGTGAAGTAGCGTTCAAACACGTGGATCATAATATCCGTTATGCCACAAGCCGTTTGATATGCAGACACTGTTGAAGTAAATTCGGGGTTGAGGATAGAGAACTTGGGACGTACCACGTCGCCACCTGCCGACCATTTGAGCATACTTTCTTCGTGGGTTATGACAGAACCACTTGAACCTTCACTGCCTGCTGCTGAAATGGTCAATACTGTGCCAACGGGGAGAGATTTTTCCACGGGAATACCCTTGCTATAGAAATCCCAAAAATCGCCATCATAGGGCACGCCCATAGCGATTGCTTTTGCCGAGTCAATGGCACTGCCACCACCTATGGCAAGTATAAAGTCCACGTTTTCCTTTCTGCAAAGTTCAATGCCTTCATAGACAAGCCCACTTCTTGGATTTGGCTTGACGCCACCAAGTTCAACGTAGGGGATTTGCATATCGTCAAGTGCTTTGACAACCTTGTCAAAAACACCGTTTTTCTTCACAGAGCCACCACCGTAGTGGATCAAAACCTTAGTGCCACCAAAACGCTTTACAAGAGCGCCCACTTCGGCTTCTTTGCCTTTGCCAAAAGCAAAATAAGTTGGTGCGTAAAAATTGAAGTTGTTCATAAATATAACCTCCTGTACTTTTCTATTATAACATAATTTTCTCAATTTTCAATCCCACTTTTGAAAGCAAGATGCAAATCTATATTTTGCCCTGTTGGCACTTGAAAGGTAGGATTTTTTTTGATATAATGATTGCATACTAAACGTGAGATGCAATATGCCAAGTTTTCGCATCAATATTGAACTGAATTTTTGACATAATCAAGGGTGGTGTTTGAGCAAGTACAAAACATTGTACAATTACACTAAAGGCACTTAAAATATAGAAAACAGTATTATAAACATTGAAATCCGTCAAGATAGACGGATTTTTTCGTTGTTGAATTGATGATGGTTACTGCTTAAAAATCTCTGCAACTTGTACTTTTTATTAATACAAATATAAAAAATATCTTGACAAAAATCGAAATTTGGTTTTACAATAGAAATACCCCCTATGGGTATAAAAAAATCGATTAAACTTTTAAGGAAAGATATATGGAACATTGTGAAAATTGCAAACTTAAACATAGAGAAAATGATGAAGTCAAATCTCTTGTCAACAGACTTAGTCGCATTGAAGGACAAGTTCGTGGCGTGAAGAATATGGTTGAAAGCAACGCTTACTGCACAGATATTCTTGTGCAAGTCAGTGCAATCACATCTGCACTCAATTCCTTCAATAAGGAGCTCCTTGCCGAGCATATTCGCACTTGTGTGGCAGAAGATATTAGATCGGGCAGTACTGCTCTCGTTGAAGAACTTGTGACAACTCTCCAAAAGTTGATGAAATAGGTGAGTATGAGAAAATTTGCTGTATATGGTATGGATTGTGCGTCATGTAGCGCACGTGTAGAAAAGACGGTATCTCAACTGAAAGGCGTTGAGATTTGTGCCGTCAGTTTGCTCACCAATTCTATGACTGTCACGGGGGATACACCTTCAAGTGAAATCATAAAGGCAGTGGAGAAGATTGGATATTCTGCAAAGGAAATCACTGACAATTCATCAACCATTGCACAAAAGGAAAGGGGCAAGATTGATCGCAATGCAAAGTGGCTCATCACAAGAGTCGTTGTGTCTGCCGTCATACTTGTTGTACTTATGTATTTGTCTATGGGGCATAATATGTGGAATTTCCCTTTGCCTCAAGCACTTGAAAGCAATCCTCTTGCAATTGCCTGCATACAAATGTCCCTTGCCCTTGTGGTTATGGTGCTCAATGGCAGATTTTTTGTCAATGGTGTCAAAGGCATACTTCACGGCGCGCCCAATATGGATGCACTTGTGGCACTTGGCTCAGGCGCATCATTTGGATATAGCATATATATCACCGTTGTCATTGGCATTGCTCAAAAGGGTGGCGATCTTGCCACGGCAAATGCCAACCTTCACGAGTTGTATTTTGAGTCGGCAGGTATGATTCTTGCGCTCATCACAATAGGCAAAATGCTTGAAGCACGAGCCAAAGGCAAGACAACAAGCGCACTTGAAGGACTTTTGAGCCTTGCGCCCAAAACTGCAACAATACTTCGTGACGGAGAAGAAGTGATCGTTGACGTCAGCGCCGTTGTGGTTGGCGATATCTTTATCGTCCGTCCCGGCGATCAAATCCCTGTTGACGGCAAAGTTATAGATGGTCACAGCGCAGTCAACGAGTCTGCACTTACAGGGGAGAGTATTCCTGCAGAAAAGGAAGTGGGGGATGGTGTTTCGGCAGGCACTTTGAATACGTCTGGTTATCTCAAGTGCGAGGCAACTCGTGTTGGCGAAGATACGGCACTTTCACAAATCATTCGTATGGTCAGTGATGCAGGGGCATCAAAAGCACCTATAGCAAAACTTGCAGACAAGGTGGCAGGTGTGTTTATACCCGTTGTCCTTGGCATCGCACTTGTGACACTTATTGTATGGCTCGCAGTGGGCAAAGGCTTTGGATTTGCTCTCATCCGTGCAATATCCGTCCTTGTCATATCTTGCCCTTGCGCTCTTGGGCTTGCAACACCCGTTGCAATTATGGTTGGAACAGGCAAAGGCGCAAAGATGAATATCCTTTTCAAGACTGCAACATCTCTTGAGCAAACAGGCAAGGTGCAAATGGTTGCCCTTGACAAAACCGGCACAATCACAGAAGGCAAGTTTCAAGTGGTTGGCATATATCCTGCCAAAGACGTGGCAGAAAATGATTTGCTCGCCCTTGCATATTCTCTTGAACAAATGAGCGAGCATCCCCTTGCTCAAGCAATCGTCAAAAAGGGCCAAGAAGAAAAGGTTGCACCTTTTGAAATTACTGATTTTGAAATAATGCCCGGACACGGCTTGACGGCAAGTGTCAATGGGGGTAAACTGTATGGTGGAAACCGTAAGTTCGTATCCAACTATGCAGAAATTGATGCCGATATGGTGGAAGTGGCAGAAGGTCTTGCAAAGGAAGGCAAAACACCTTTGTACTTTGTCAGTGACGGCAAGTCGCAAGGCATAATTGCAGTTGCAGACATCATCAAAAAAGATGCAGTCGCCACAGTTGAAACATTGCACAAAATGGGCTTGAAAGTGGTCATGCTCACAGGGGACAATGAAGTCACTGCAAATGCCATTGCCAAAGAAGTCGGCATAGACGAAGTTGTGGCTGGCGTTCTTCCCGACGGCAAAGAACAAGTCATCAAATCTTTGCAGGAAAAGGGCAAAGTTGCAATGGTTGGAGATGGTGTCAATGACGCCCTTGCTCTTACGGTTGCAGACGTTGGCATAGCCATTGGCGCAGGTGCAGATATAGCTATTGATGCAGCAGACGTGGTTGTTGTAGGCGACAAACTTATGAGCGTTGCATCTGCAATTCAGTTGTCAAGAGATACTCTCAAAGTCATCAAACAAAATCTCTTTTGGGCGTTCTTCTACAACGTAATCAGCATACCTATTGCAGCCGGCGTTCTTGTGCCTTTCGGCCTTGCATTGAGCCCTATGATTGGCGCACTCGCAATGAGTTTGTCGGATGTTTGTGTGGTTGGAAATGCACTGCGTCTTAACCTTATGGGCAAAGTAAACAAAACTGTTCAAAATGACAATACATATGGTTTATCACACGAAAATGACAATGAAAAATGCTGTTGTTGTGATTTGCACCACCATTGTCACCAAGAAGATCATCAAGAAAATGAGGATATATTTATGACAAAAACTATGGTAATCGAAGGCATGATGTGTATGCATTGTGAAAACAGAGTTCGCAAAACTCTCGAGGCAGTTGAAGGAGTTCAAGAAGTGGTTGTATCACACGTAGACGGCACTGCAGTCGTCACCCTTTCAAAGGACGTCAGTGATGACACGTTGAAGTCCGTTATCGTCCAACAAGGATACTCCGTCCTTGAAATCAAATAAGAGTATAGGGCATTATGGATTTGGATAAAGTGTTGCACAGTGGAGAGTTGTATTTGCCCACTGATGAAAGTATAATGAAAGAGCAGTTGGTGTATCTTGAAAAGTTGTACGATTACAACCACACAAGACCACTGGAGCAAGAAAAGCGCCAAGCATTGCTCAAGGATATGTTTGCAGAGATAGGGGAAAACTGCTATATTGAGCCGCCTTTTCACTCAAACTGGGGTGGACGTAATATCCATTTTGGAAACAACGTATATGGCAATTTCAATCTTACGTTGGTTGATGACACCCATATTTATGTGGGGGACAACACCATGTTTGGCCCAAACGTCACGGTGGCAACGGCAGGGCATCCCATCAATGCTGAACTTCGTGAGCAAGGTTATCAATACAATGCGCCCGTGCGTATAGGCAAGAATTGTTGGATCGGGGCAGGTGCTTTGATTTTGCCCGGTGTCACCATTGGAGATAACGTGGTGATCGGGGCAGGCAGTGTTGTCACAAAGGATATTCCGTCCAACGTGGTGGCAGTCGGCAATCCCTGTAGAGTCCTTCGTCCCGTAGGCGAAAAGGATAATATCTACTATTTCAAGGACAAAAAAATCGATTGGAATAGTGTAAAATAGCCAAAAAAACAAGCGTAAATGCCGTCAAACGCACCATTTTGCAAAAAATGTAAAAAAATTTTGGCAAAATTGTTTCAGTTTAGTTGACAGAACGAGGCTTTGTTGATATTATATACGAGCATCAATCTGTTAGGTGCTATGGCGGCGTAGCTTAGATGGTTATAGCGGCCGGTTCATACCCGGCAGGTCGTTGGTTCGAATCCGACCGCCGCTACCAGATGTAAGTACCACCTGTAATTCATGATGGCAAGTGAGGAATTGAGTACCACTTGGGATGGTCGGGTGAGGAAATATAGATGGCAACGCCATCACAAATGACAAAAATCACCTTCGGGTGTATAATGAGGCCCTATGGTCAAGCGGTTAAGACATCGCCCTTTCACGGCGGTAACCCGAGTTCGAACCTCGGTAGGGTCACCAAAGAGCCACTAATTTTTAGTGGCTCTTATCATAAGGAAGCTTAGCTCAGTTGGTTAGAGCACCTGCCTTACAAGCAGGGGGTCACTGGTTCGAGTCCAGTAGTTTCCACCAACAACACCTGAAACACAAGTTTCAGGTTTTTTTATGTTGTTTTACTGGACTTCCATTGACTTTGTCAATGAAGGATGCGTTGCATCCACGAACCAGTGATGCTCACTGCTTGCGTTGCGCTCTTGTGAGTAAACTCACTCGCTTCACTATTACGGAGCTTCACTCCTACGAGTCAGTAGTTTCCACCAGCATCTGTTAACCACCCTTTAGGGTGGTTATTTTTTTGTTTGGACACTGGACTCAACGGCATAACTGCCGTGGCACTATCGTGCCTAAACCAGTGACAAGTCACTGCTGGCGTTTCGCTTGTGCGAGTAAACTCACTCGCTCCACTATTACGGAGTTTCGCTCCTACGAGTCGCAATCTAATTGCTCTGAGCTAAAATGTAATATCTATAGATTTTTATACATTTATATCATGATACAAATATCTACAGGCGCGTGATAAAATCATGGCGCTTGCATTATTTTTTTAAAATATTTTACATTTAAGGATTATTTAAGAAAGTGTATGATAAAACATTGTCATAAAGTGTGAAGTAGGAGCAAGAAATGTATCTCAACATTCTCAAAAAAGATTTGAAAAATAAAAAGGTGATGAACATCATTTTGCTGGTGTTTATCATCCTTGCAACAATGTTTGTGGCATCAAGTGTCAACAATATCGTGATGGTTACATCAGCCCTTGACAATTTTATGGAAATGGCAA
Source organism: Clostridia bacterium (assembly GCA_045613765.1). Classification (GTDB taxonomy): domain Bacteria; phylum Bacillota; class Clostridia; order Christensenellales; family CAG-917; genus RGIG4097. The sequence goes on from JAZLBO010000017.1 coordinate 6,817, forward strand.
ATGTGCCCGACGTGTTAATTGGGGCTTATGGTAAATCAGACTACCAACTTTTTGATGAAGTTCTGTCTTCAGCCACTACCGTCAAAAGTTATAGTGTTGAAGATTTCGTTCTATTTATGGATGATGAGGTTGACTTCAGCTGTACTGAAGATGCCCCCTTTGGAACGTTCATTGCACAAAGTGACAAAAACATGTATATGAACTTTTTCCTTGAGGACGGAAGTATTCTTGAAGACGTAAAGCAAGGGGAGTTTTATATTAACACAAGTTGCGTCAAAGAATTGGGCATAAAAAAGGGAGACACCCTCACCCTCGAGAAGGCAGGCATGTCATACGAGTTTGTCTGTGCAGGCATCGTCAAAGATGCAATGTTCGGTTCTAATGGATCAGGCGCACTTAGATGCTTGCTGGATGATGAGGCCTTTCAAAAATTTGCTCAAAATGAGTTTGTGAAGCTTACAACCGCTGGCAAGATGTACAACATTGAGACAGATGATTATCAAGAGTTTGTAGATGAAAATTTTACTAAATTTGGCAAAGATGTAGGATTAACGGTTGTGCAAGAGAGTATAAAGGGAACTTATATCTTTGACATGATTGTCACGGGCATCATACTTGTGGTCAGCGTTGTACTCATTGCTGTAGCATTTATGGTTTTGAGATTCTCAATAACCTACACATTGACAGAAGAATATCGTGAGATTGGCATCATGAAGGCTATTGGTGTGTCAAACAACAGAATCCGTGGGTTATACATTGTCAAATATGTTGCTATGGCAATTGTAGGAGCACTTGTTGGCTTTGGACTCAGTTTCCCCTTTAGCGATATGCTTGCAACCATGGCATCTCAATCAATTGTTCTTGGTGGCACAAATCCTGTGTATATCAACGGAGTGTGTGCGCTTTTTGTGGTAGGGATTATAGTGTTGTTCTGCTATCTCTGCACCAACAAAGTCCGCAAACTCTCTCCTATTGATGCAATCCGCAATGGACAAACAGGTGAAAGATTTAGAAAGAAGAGTGTGATGAGTCTTGCAAAAACCAAATTGAACTCGACGGCATTCCTTGCCATCAATGACGTTGTCAGCAGTCCAAAGCGATATGTGACCATAACAATAACATTCTTCCTTTGTGCCTTGCTTGCCATGATGATGTCAACGGTTGTCAACACAATGAAAGACGGCAGTTTGGTTACTTGCTTTGGCTTGCCAGATATAGACGCATCCTTGGATATGGATTATGGCTCAAAATATGCGCAGACCGGCGGTAGGGAAATTCTCGAAGCGGACCTTAAAGAATTAGAGATGATTCTTGCAGAAAACGGAATGCCAGCAAAATGCTCCTATGAATTGTCTGTATCATACCCCCTTGTTTTTGGAGAAGGCGAGACGCAGGGCATAACATACGGTTTTTCGATGCAACAAGGTACAGGCACAACCACAGATGAGTACGAATACATCAGAGGAGAGGCACCTAAAAATATCAACGAAGTGGCAATCACCATGAATGCCGCAAAAGAAAGGAATTTGGACATTGGGGATACCATCACAATTCAAATGCCTGACGGGGATAGGAAATACATCATCACTGCACTTATGCAAGTTATGGATGGTGGTGGTGGAGCTTATATTCGTGTCCACCAAGATGAGGTTTTGGACTATAGTGATGTAAACTCTTGGTATAATTGTATATTTGTCAAGTTTACTGACAACCCAAGCAAGAGCGAGATTGCAGACCGCATTGAGAAGATTAAGGCATTGAATCTTAATATAGAAGGGGTAGAATCTGCTGCAGAATTTGCTGAGGATAACATAGGTGTTGTCGACACTCTTGAATATGTGCAAATGTTCATCACCATACTTACGGTTGTGTTGGTTGTTATGCTCACAGTTCTTTTGGAAATGTCATTCATCACCAAAGAAAAAAGTGAGATTGCACTTATGAAGGCAACTGGTATGAAGAACGGAACAATCATTGGTCAACAAGTGATGAGATTTGTCTTTGTGACAGTAGTTGCAGTATTGGTTGCTTGGATATTGGCGTTGCCTATGACACATTTGTGCATTGACCCCATATTCAAAATGATGGGTATGGAATTGGCAGTCAACTATCACATCAACCCATTGGAGATGTTCCTCATCTATCCTGCAATCGTTTTGGCAACAACAACCCTAAGTGCATTTTTGACATCACTTGTCACAAAAAATATCAAGTCCGCAGACACGGCAAACATTGAATAGAAAAGGAGAATAGACTATGAAAATACTTGAAGTCAAAGATCTCAGCAAATCATATATCGTCAACAAAAGGCAAAACAACGTGCTCAAAAACGTCAACTTTTCAGTGGAAGAAGGTGAAATGATTGCCGTTATGGGTCCTTCCGGATCGGGCAAATCTACACTGCTTTACACCGTGTCAGGCATGGACAAAATGACGGCAGGTGAAGTGCTGTTTTGTGGCAAGGAATTGTCCAAAATGAGCGATAACGAGCTTTCAGACATACGACTTAATGAAATGGGTTTTGTGTTCCAACAAATGTATATGCTCAAAAATCTTACAGTCCTTGACAACATTATTCTCCCTGCAATGCAAGCAAAGAGCAAGGAAACAAAGCGCAAAGAAATTGTAGAACGTGGCCACGAAATTATGCGCAAGCTTGGCATTATAGACGTTGCAGACAACGACATAAACGAGGTGTCAGGCGGTCAACTTCAAAGGGCGTGTATTTGTCGTAGCTTGATCAACAATCCTAAGATGATTTTTGCTGATGAGCCTACCGGTGCACTCAACAAGCAGTCTGCAGAGGAGGTTATGGATGAACTTGTGAAACTTAACAATGCAGGCGCAACCATTATGCTTGTATCTCACGATATAAAAGTGGCATCAAAATGCACAAGAGTTATGTATATTGTTGACGGAAACATAAAAGGGGAATACAATTTAGGTAAGTGTGAAAGCAACTCACAAATGCGCGAGCGTGAAAGAGCATTGAATTCTTGGTTGCTTGAAATGGGTTGGTAATGAAAGATATTCTTATTGTTGAGGATAACATAGCTCTTTCAGGATTGTTGAAAGACTTTCTTGAAAATGAGAATTATACCGTAGATGTAGCTTCCTCTGGCGAGGAGGCTTTGTCGCTTTTTGCCATTCATGGAGCAAGGCTGGTTGTACTTGACATTATGCTCCCCGGCATTGACGGATTTGCAGTGTGCAGAAAACTCCGTGAAAAAACCGACGTGCCAATTTTGGTTGTCAGTGCAAGAGTGGGCAAGGAAGACAAGCTGAAAGGACTCAATCTTGGTGCAGACGACTATATAGAAAAGCCATATGATATTGACATTATGCTTGCCAAAATTCAAGGCATATTCAAGAGGAAATATTCTCGAGATGAGATATCTCTTGGAGATATCACAATTAACAAGGCAAGCAGGACAGTATGCAAAAATGGTGTTCCCATTGAAATTACGTCAAAGGAACTTGAGCTTTTGACACTATTCCTTGAAAATCCCGGCAAAACCTTGACTAAGGAATATTTATTTAGTGAGATTTGGGGTGGATATAGTGAATCTGAACAACAAACACTCACGGTACATATAAGATGGCTCCGTCAAAAGATAGAGGACGATCCAACAAAGCCGAAGAGGATTCTCACAGTATGGGGAGTAGGATATAAGTATGAAGGCATTTAATAGAATTTTTATCATCTCTATTTTGCTTATAGTTGCCATTTTTGCCGTGGCAAACACTGTGCTTATTGTTGATGGCGAGGATGGTGGCAGACCATATCTTGTTGAGGTGTCTCGCATTTGTATGGACATTGAAAATGGCACCTTTGACAAGACAAAATTGGATGACTATAACTATGTCACCAATGTTGTCAAAATGGGTGATGCATATTACGACAGAATTGCACAAAAAGAAGAGATCATTGACGAAGAAAAATTTTATAATGCAACAAGCGATTATGCAGTGCGCGAAATAAACGGAGAGCTGTATAGGTTTGATTATTCTGTAGAGGCAAATGGCATAGACGTAAAGGCTATTGCCATAGTCAACACTGTGTTTGTTTTGGTGCTGATTTTGGTGGTGATTGGACTGGTCTATGTAAGGCGAAAAATATTGTCACCATTTGATCGGTTGAAGGACGTGCCATATGAACTTTCAAAGGGCAATCTTGTCACTCCTATCAAAGAAACAAAGAGCAAATATTTTGGCAAATTTGTTTGGGGAGTTGATATGCTCAGGGAAAATATGGAGCAACAAAAAGAGCGTGAATTAAATTTGCAAAAAGATCGCAAAACGCTGTTGCTTGCACTATCTCACGACCTTAAAACCCCTCTTTCAGAAATTAAGTTGTATTCACAAGCACTTTCAAAGGAACTTTATCCTGATAAAAACAAGCAGATTGAAATTGCCAATCGCATAGGCGAAAAAACGGATGAAATTGAGGGATATGTATCCCAAATCATCACAGCATCAAGAGAGGATTTTCTCAATTTTGATGTGAAGGTTGGAGAGTTTTATCTCGCTCAACTTGCAGAAAAAATCACTGCACAATATGGCGAAAAACTTGCTCTTGCCAAGATTGATTTCTCATTGGGCACATATAGTAATTGCCTTTTGAAAGGGGATTTTGACAGAAGCGTTGAGGTGATTCAGAATCTCTTTGAAAATGCCATCAAATATGGTGATGGGAAACAGATCTCACTTGATTTTTCCTCAGAGGAAGATTGTATGCTTTTGAGCGTGAGCAATGGTGGATGCACCCTCTCGGACAATGAGCTTGAACATATATTTGAAAGTTTTTTCAGAGGCTCAAACGTTGCAGGACAAAAGGGTAGCGGGCTCGGGCTCTATATTGCAAGACAGCTTATGCTCAAAATGGATGGCGAGATTTTTGCAACGATTGATGCTGACAAGATTACAGTCACGGCTGTTTTCAGAAAGGCATAAAGGCGATAAGGATAAAATAAAACGGATTGCAGATGCAGTCCGTTTTTTTATTGAGGTTTTTGTAATGTTTTTTTGAAGGGGCAGATTGAAAAGAGTTGGTTAGAATATCGGTTTTGATAATTTGGGTTTTTGGGGTAGGGAGGGGAGAAAATTGTGGAAAAAATTGTGTATTGACAAGGGGGAAGTGTTGTTGTAAAATATAGTTAAGTATTTTACGTGCGCAATGATGTTAGCGCTAACATTTTCAACGACAATTAGACGGCGTTTGAGATGAGCGTTTGACGGTAAAATGGCGCATTGAACACAAACAGGGGGACAATTATGGCAGGACTGAAATTAAGTCATATCTACAAGGTTTATCCAAACGGCGTGAAGGCAGTCAATGATTTTTCAATGGAAATCGAGGACAAAGAGTTTATCGTTTTTGTTGGGCCGTCTGGCTGTGGCAAATCAACGACACTCCGTATGATCGCAGGCCTTGAAGAAATATCTGCAGGCGAACTTCGTATTGATGGCGAAGTGGTCAATGATGCAGAGCCTAAAGAAAGAGATATCGCAATGGTTTTCCAAAACTATGCGCTTTATCCCAACATGTCAGTATATGGCAATATGGCGTTTGGATTGAAACTTCGCAAGATGAAAAAACCCGAAATTGCCGAAAAAGTGAAAGAAGCAGCCGAAATTCTTGGCATAACACAATATCTTGAAAGAAAGCCCAAGGCACTTTCCGGTGGTCAAAGACAAAGAGTTGCTCTCGGCAGAGCAATCGTTAGAGAACCCAAAGTGTTCCTTTTTGATGAACCCCTTTCCAACCTTGATGCAAAACTTCGTGGCGAAATGCGTGCAGAAATTTTGAAACTGCACAAGAAGTTGGGCACAACATTTATTTACGTCACCCACGACCAAATTGAAGCAATGACTATGGGCACTCGCATTGTTGTCATGAGAGGTGGCAGAATTCAACAAATCGACACTCCCAGAAATCTTTATCGCTATCCCTACAACAAGTTTGTTGCAGGATTTATTGGCACACCCCAAATGAACTTCTTTGATTGCACGCTTTTGAGAAACGGCGACACAGTTGAACTCCGTTTTTCAGGTGTTGACAAAACCATGACTTTGCCATATTCAATGTTTGCAAAGTGCGATTTCACATACCTTAATGGCGAAAAACCTGTGGTATTGGGTGTCCGTGGCGAGCATATTTCATTTGACGAAAACAAATATTCAAATAAACTCACTTGCAGATTGTACGGCAAGGAAAACCTTGGCACAGACTATCAAGTCATTGCTGACCTTGACACCGAAAGAGAAGAAACTATGGAACAAAGCCCTACAGGCTTGACCATCTGCACGTCACTCCCCGAAATTAAAACGGGCAGAGTGTGCACTGTGTCATTTGACAGCACAAAATTCCATTTCTTTGACAAGGAAACAGAAGTGAACATCTGCTTGAGAATACCCGAAGAATCAGTTTTGCCTTGCGAAGTCCAAGACGGCAACATTATTTTGGCAAAACAAAAGATCCAACTTCCCCCTGCAATGATGGTTGCAGACGGCGAGTATATCATGAGAGTCCCCGTTGGAGCAGTTAGTGTTGGCGACGGCATCAAAGTCAAGTTTGAAAAGGAAGAAGACATTGAAGGAAAATCTCTTTCAACCTTTGCAATCGGCGACAATAAGATCTTTGCTTTGAACGCAGAAAATCCTGACGATTGCAAGCAAATCGCAATTGATCTCAAGCAAATTAAACTTGAAGGCGTTGAAGAAAAGTTGCCTCTCAACACAAAGAATACACTTGCAGTGCAGTTGTCAGTGGTAAAGGAAAAATGCGTTGACGAAAACGGCAAAAAACAAACAATAACAAGACGCTTTGCCACAATCGGCACACAAAAGCAAGAAATTGGCGAAGACTTTGCCAAGAGATTGCAAGACTGCACCGAAGACAACATTTTCAAGAAGACGTACAACTTTGAATTCTCTGCTTGCACAGAACTCAAGGAAGACGGATTTGTGTGTCAAGTGGAAGAAATCCTTGACTACGGCACAGAAAAGTATGCAAGATGCACATTTGAAGGCGAAGAAATTTTACTTGCAGTGCCTGTAGATTTTGAAGGGGAAAAACTCGGCTTTGCACTCAACATGGATGAAGTTGTTGTGTATGACAGCAAGACCGACGTGAGAATACTCTAATCAATAGTGAGTGAAAGATAGTATATAAACAATATAATATCGCAAAGTCCATAGCCCCTATTGAACAGCAAATGAAAAAACGTGCCTTTGGCACAAAAAATAGTAAAAGCAAAACAAAAAAACACTTTGTAATATCATTTGGAGGGAAATTATGAAAATCACAAAATGTTTGCTTATTTTTCTTTTGGTAGTATGTGTTGCAATGGCAGCAGTTGCTTGCAACCCCACAGAACCCGAAAATCCTGAAGATCCTACAGGTCCCAGCACACCTGCAGACCCCAGTGATCCCAGTGATCCCGCAGACCCCAGTGATCCCAGCGACCCTGTCACACCAGTAAAATACACAGTGACATGGCAAAGTGGTTCAAGTTTCACATTCACAACCGAAACAGGCGAAGCACTCCCTGCAACTCAAGAAGTTGACAATGGTAGCAGCCTCAAGTTCAAGGTTGCAGTGAACGACAACACAATGGGCGTCACAAAAGTCGTGGCAGGAGATGACACACTCACAGCAGACGAAAACGGTGTTTACACAGTTGTTGTCAATGATGACATCACAGTTTCTGCACTTGTGCAAAAACTCACAGTCGTCAGCATTGAAGTGACAACAGCACCTACAAAGATGGAATACTTTGCAGGCGACACCCTTGACAAGACAGGCATGGTTGTCACAGCAACATACAACAATGGCGTAACCGGAGCAATCACTGACTATGAAGTGAGATATGCATACGGCACAGCACTTTCAACAGGCGACACAGCAGTCACCATCGCAGTGGGCTCACTCACATGTGAATTGACAGGTTTGACAGTCCGTGACCACGTTCCTTTTACAAACGTTGCAGTCACATTGACAACAGTTGAAGGCAAACCCGTCCTTACAGTCACAGGCACACTTGGTGATGCAACAATGGCATCACTCGCAATCAAGGGTTGTGGCAAGCACAATGCAACACTCAACGGCAAAGACTTCACAATCACAGTTGACCTTGCAACAGTAATCGCAGGCGCAAAGGGTGGCGATTGGCTTGACCTCCAACTCTACCACAGTGCAAGTGATTACATTGATCTTACAGACAGCCAAGCAACAGATATGAGTGCAACAGTTATCTATGAAGGCAGAAAATATTTCTTTGCAAGTTATGAAAGCGCACTCAAGATTGTCTGGGAAGATGCAGAACCTTTCAAGGCACTCAGCACAACACTCGAAGTTGTCGGTGGCGTTCCTACACTTAAGGTCACAGGCACACTTGGCACAGCACCCAATGCAAAACTTGACATCAAGGGCTGTGGTCAATACGAAGCAACATACAGTGGCGAAGGCAACAAAGACTTTACAATCTCAGTTAACCTTGCAACAGCACTTGCAAGCTCAAAAGCAGGCGATTGGCTTGACCTTAAGCTCTACTACGGCGAATCATATACCGACCTTTACAAAGAACAAGCAACCAATTATAATGCAAGCTTTATTCATGAAGGCAGAAAGTACTTCTTTGCAAGTTGGGGTCCCAGTGATGATGCACCTCAAGCACTCAAGATAGTTTGGGCAGAAGTAGGTCTTTTCGAAACACTTACCGCAACCCTTGAAGAAGTTGACGGTATTCCTACTCTTGTCATTAGAGGCACATTGGGTACAGCAGCCGAAGCAAAGCTTGACATCAAGAATTGCGGACAATATACAGCAGAATACAGTGGCGAAGGCAATAGAGATTTTGTAATTTCAGTCAATCTTGTTACAGCACTCGCAAGTGCAGAGGCTGGCGATTGGCTTGACCTTAAGCTTTATTACAGCGGAGATGGCTACATTGACCTTGACAAGGTTGATGCAACCAACTATGATGCAAGCCTTGTTTATGAAGGCAGAAGATACTTCTTTGCAAGCTGGGGTCCCAGTGAAGATGCACCTCAAGCACTTAAGATAGTTTGGGAAGCAGCATAAGTATTAACAACACAAATCAGCAAAATGTTGGGCAGTGTAAATTGCACTGCCCAACACAACGTATAAAAATGGAAAAACGGCACGCGACAATAACTGATATTGCAAGGGAAACGGGTTATTCCATTATGACCGTATCTCGTGCATTTAACAATCCTGATAAGGTCAGCAAAAAAACCCTTGCTCAAATTCTTGAAAAGGCAGAGGAATTGGATTTTCATCCTAATCCAGTGGCGCGATCTCTTGCATTGAAGCGCACGAATATTGTCTATGTGTATATTCCAAAGGAATTGTCTGCAACAGAGCCCTTTGTCACTCAAACGGTGGCAGCAATAGGGGAAAGACTTGGCGAAAATGGATATTCCTTTTTGCTTGGCAGAGAGTTTCCACACAAAGTCACTTGTGACGGAATTATCATCATGGGTGTCAACAAGGAAACTGAAGACAAAATCTCTACATTGCAGATTGAAAAACCGGTTGTCCTATACGGCAACCACGAAAAAGTGCCTGCTTGGGTTGACGTTGACAACTATGCAGGTCAAAAATTGGCAGTTGAACATCTCATCAAAAAGGGATGCAAAAACATTGCTTACTTGTCAGCCCCACTTTATATGAACTATGCAAAGGAAAGATTGCAAGGATATAAAGACGAAATGGTGCAACTTCATAGGGAAGTGGTTGCCATAGAGTGCAGTGACAACAACGTTACTGCCGGATATGAAGGGGCAAAGACATTGCTTGCAACGGGTAGATCTGTTGACGGAATCGTATGCGCGACAGACTCAATCGCCGTCGGTTGCACACATTTGTTAACAGAACAGGGATTTGAAATCCCAAAAAACATTGCAGTGGTCGGTTTTGACGGATTTGGGTATGAAAATATGACAAACCCACGTCTTACAACAGTCAAACAACCATTGTACGCAGTTGGTGTGAGCCTTGCAGACAACTTGATTGCAATGCTTGATGGCCAACAACCTATATGTAGTAAAATATCGCCCGAACTCGTTGTCAACGAATCGGCGTAATGGAGGAAACTTATATGAGATCAACAAAAATTAGATTTTTGGCACTTGTCGTAATGGCAGTATTGATGTTGTCAGCATGTGCAGGATTGCTGTCAGCATGCAACTTCTTCGGTGGTGGAGATGGTGACGGCGATGGTGGCGCAGACGGTGATGTCACCCTCAACTTTATGGCATATGCACCTGCCAACGAACAAGCAAAGTCAATATACATTGGAATTCTCGAGGCTTTCACAGCTGAAACAGGCATCAAGGTTAAACCTGTCTTCGTACCCAAGGATAACTACAACACAAAGTTGTCTCAAAACCTCAAGACAAAGAATAACAAACCCGACGTATTCTATCTTGACCAACCCATCCTTGCAGACTTTGTCAATCAATGCTTGAGCCTTGATGAAGGTTTCTTTGCAGCAGAAGGCGAAGAAGGACTCAAAAAGTCAGATTTCTTCTCAGCAGCAATGGATACAGCAGTGTACAAAGGAACAACTTATGCAGTGCCTTTCTCACTCACAACATCAGTTTTGCTTTACAACAAGACATTGGTCAAAGATATCCCCAGCAACTGGGATGAATGGGTGAACATGGATGTTCCTTCAGAAACAGCATTGTTCAACGGTATTGGCGCAGGTGGCTATGCATCATGGTACTTCCAAGCATTCTTGAAGAGCGCAGGTGGCGAAATGGTCAAGAACAATCAACCTGCATTCAACAGCACAGAAGGTGTCAAAGCAGCACAAATGGTTGTCAACCTTTATGCAAAATCACCTCGATCAATTAGAGAAACAACCAATGCATTTGCAAATGGCAAAGTGATGTTCCAACTTGCACACAGTGCAGACATCGTCAACCTTTATGCATCAAACCCCACATGGTGTGCTGAAAACATGGGCGCAACACTCTTCATCCCTGAAGAAGAAGGTGGAGTTTCATGCTCAAACATTGGTGGCGAAAACCTTGCAATTAGAAAGGATTCAGGCAAAGAAGAACAAGCAAAACAACTTGTCAAGTTCTTGCTCCGTCAAGAAAACATTTCAAAGATCATTGGAACAAACTTTGCAGCAATAAAATCAATCGCACAAGTTCCCACAAATGATCCCGTAACAGGCGAAGCATATTCAGCAGTTGTCAAAGCAGCACTTCAAGTTGTTCTTGAACAACTCAACACAGCATCAGCACGTCCCGCAGTCAAGGGCTGGGCAAAGGTCAACGATATGTATCTTGCAAACGCACTTGCAGACATCATTGAAAACGGCACAGATCCCAAAACTGCACTTGACCAAGCCGCTGCACAAGCCGCTGGCGTCCTTGAGTTCTAATTTCTATCTAATTTCTATAAGTAAAAATGAAAAGAAAAACTAAAACCACAATTAAACGAAACTTGCAAGGGTTTTTGTTTGTGACACCACTGATTGCATACTTTTTGATCTTTCAGTTGTTGCCCATGCTTATAGCCCTTGTCATAAGTTTCTCAGATTGGGATGGATTGAGCGAAATAGGTTGGGTTGGTGTTGACAACTACGTGGCACTATTTTCAGACAGATTGATGTATCCATATTTCTGGAAATCACTTCTTGTGTCTGTTGAGTACATTCTTCTCACAGTGCCTGTCAATATCATTTTGTCACTTGTAGTGTCAGCACTTCTCAACTCAAAGATAAAGGGAGAAAGATTCTTCAAGACTGCATTTTATATCCCTTCAGTCACAGTTGGTGTTGCAGTTATGGCTCTTTGGAGATTTATGCTTGATCCTACCTTTGGTATGATCAACCAACTCCTTGGCACGCAAATCAACTTCCTCGGAACAGAAGGATTGGACCTTGTCACGTTGGCAGTTATGAGTGTGTGGGGTGGACTTGGCTACAATGTCCTCATCATGCTCTCAGCAATGAAAAATATTGACGGATCTTTGTATGAGGCAGCATCAATCGACAGCGCAAATGCTTTCCAAAAATTCTGGAACATTACAGTGCCCGGTGTTATGCCCACAGTATTCTTCTTCCTTGTCACAGGTGTTATTGGTGGATTCCAAGCCTTTGAACAAATGTTGCTTATGACTGGCACAGGTACAAACCACAGTACATACACGTTTGTGTACGGTGTCTATGAGCAATCAATGACCTTTGGCGAATTGGGTGTTGGCTCTGCAATGTCATTTATCCTTTTGGGATTCTTGCTTATCCTTACATTGATTCAATTTAGAGCATTGCCCAAAGACACAGACGTGAACAAACCAAAGAAGAATATATTTGCACGCTTGAAGAAGAATAAGGAGGGCACAGTCTAATGGAAAACAACAATTTCAATAGTGTTGCACCTGTTGCTCCAGAAAAATACGGAAAACTGTCTTTCCCCAAACGTTTCAACGTCCTTACATTGGCAAAAAGAGGATCAATCTATGCAGTATTGATTTTCATCACTTTATGTTTTGTCGTTCCTTACATTTGGTTGTTGTCATCATCACTGAAGACAGTGGACGGTTTCTCATCACCTACATTTAGCCTTTTGCCTCTCAATGGCAGTGGCCAGTTGGAATTTGTCTGGGACAACTACGTACAAGCATGGAACGAACTCAACATCCCTCAAGTTCTTCTCAACACACTCATTGTCTGTGCTTTGAACACAGCATTGAACTTGTTCCTCAACTCAATCGCTGCATATGCATTTGCAAGAATGAAGTTTGCAGGCAGAGATTTGATTTTCAAGGTTTCACTTACGTCAATGATGATCCCCGGATGTGTTATGCTCATCCCCAACTTCCTCATCATCAACTATTTTGGATTGGTGGATACTTTGGCAGCATTGGTGTTCCCGTTTATCATGAGTGTGTACAACGTATTCCTTTTGCGTCAACAATTTATGGCAGTTGAAAAGGAAATTGAAGAAGCAGCAATCATTGACGGCGCAGGCAGATTTAAGATCTTCACACGCATCTGTATGCCTATCGTAAAGCCTATGCTTATCGTCCAAGGCATCACAACATTTATGTGGAACTACAACAACTTCTTGTGGCCACTTATTGTTTTGAACAGTGAAGAAAACTATACATTGGCAATTTCACTTGGTATGCTTATGTACAACGGTGGATCATACGTGACAATGTATCCTATCATGCTTGCAGGGGCAGTTATGGTGTCTGCACCTATGGTGCTTGTATTCTTCTTGTTGCAGAAGTACATCCTTGGTGGAACAATGGCAGGAGCAGTAAAGGGATAATATTATGGCAGGATTGAAACTTAACCACGTATGCAAAATCTATGACGGCAAAGTCAAAGCCGTTTCAGATGTTTGCATCAATATTAAAGACAAAGAGTTTGTTGTGCTTGTCGGCCCTTCTGGCTGTGGCAAGTCAACAACTCTTAGAATGATAGCAGGTCTTGAAGATATTTCTTCAGGAGATATTTTCATTGGAGATCGTAGAGTCAACTTGCTCGAACCAAAGGATAGAAATATTGCAATGGTTTTCCAAAACTATGCACTTTTCCCCAATATGTCTGTTGCAGACAATATTTCCTTTGGCCTTCGTATGCAAGGTGTTGACAAAGAAATCATCAAGGAAAAGGTGGAGACTATCGCAGAAATGTTGGGTCTCAGCGACTATCTTAAAGCAAAACCCTCCAACCTTTCAGGTGGTCAAAGACAAAGAGTTGCTCTTGGTAGAGCAATAGTCCGTGAACCTGACGTGTTCTTGCTTGATGAACCCCTTTCCAACCTTGATGCAAAACTCCGTGCAAAGATGAGAGCAGAACTGTCTGCACTTCATAGAAAGTTGGGCACAACCTTCATCTATGTCACTCACGACCAAGTTGAAGCAATGACAATGGGGGATAGAATTGTTGTCATGAAAGACGGTGTTGTCATGCAATCTGGCTCACCTCGTCAACTTTTCAACCACCCTGCAAACAAGTTTACAGCAGGCTTTATTGGAACACCCCAAATGAACTTCTTTGACTGTACAGTCACTCGTGACAATGATGGTGCAGTGGTAGATGCAGATTTTGTGAAATTTGCACTTTCAAAGCAACAACTTGCCAAACTCAAAGTGGCAGTTGGAGAAAGTGTCAGAGCAACTCTTGGCATCCGTCCTGAACACATTTCAGTTGGCGAAGCACAAGAAGGATTTGCACCTGTTTTGAGTGAACTCGTCAGTGTAGAAGACCTTGGTCCTAAATCTTTGATTCACCTTTTGAGCCGTGACGGCGCAAGAGAAATTGAATTTACAGGCTATGGCTCATCTGACGTCTATTACAATGATGGCGAAATGTACGCCTACGTCAACACTGATCTCATCAATCTCTTTGACTACGAAACAGAAAACACACTTTTACCCGAAATCCCTGAATACGTTGAAATTGGTGCAACAATCAAAAACGGCACTTTATCAGTATTCAATGGCAGTGTAAAATTGCCTTCTGCACTTTCATCATTGAAAGATGGGGACGTTACAATGAGAGTTCCCATTGAAGCAATAATACACGGCAACGATTTCTCTGGTGTTGTTGAATCCAGTGAAAACATTGATGACGGCAAACTTTGTTTTGTCAATTCAAATGGCGCAGTGTTCTTTGCAATAGGCGACTATGAACACAAATTCACCTTCTCACTTGACCTTTCAAAAGTGACCTTTGTCAACGGAGAAGAAGTGGTGGATTCAATTCCAGCACAATCACTTGTGGACTTTAAGTTTGAACGCGTCAAAGAAGAAGTCGAAGGGAAGAAAATTAAAAAACACTATGCCGTATTTGGCGATATCCGTGTTGAGACTCTCTATGATTTCAACACCAAGATGTATCGCCTTGGCAAAAAGATATTTGAAAACCGATTCAAACTTGGGGTCAAACTTAATACAGTTAGACTTGCAAGGGAAGATGAGGTATATCCCACAATAAGCGCAAACCTTGAAAGCATTTGTGACTTTGAAGGAAAGAAGTTTATGAAACTCAAAATAGCAGACAACACCATTTTTGTTGAAGGCGAGGGAGATGCCCAAACACAACTTTTGGCACTTGACTTTGACAATATGCCTGTCTATGACAGTGAAGGAAATCTGCTCTTTGATTAATGGAGGAAATTATGAACAAAGTTTACAGAGTATTTGTGATATTGCTCGTGCTCATGATGTGTGCACTGGCACTTGTCGCATGCAACCCTGATGATCCCGAACCCACACCCGACGGTGGTGGCGACGGCGACGGTGGTTATACACCCCCTGTCATTGGCGACAATGATTACGCACAAGTTTATGTGACAACAGGTACAATGTCAAAACTCATGGCAAGAGATACATCTCTTGAGTTTGGCGACTATGATGACACATCATACAACACAATGATCACCGTTGACTTGGAAGGTGGCACACACCAAAGTTTCTATGGCTACGGCGCATCACTTACTCACTCATCAGCATACCTTTTGATGCAAGAAGGTGCAGAAGATGTCCGTAAGGAAATGCTCAATGAATTGTTTGGACCTGATGGTGCAAGATTCAATTTTATCAGAGTTCCTATCGGTGCAAGTGACTATATTGAAGAAGACAAATTCTTCACATGTTGCGACCTTGCAAACCCCGACGAAGAAGACTTGGGCTTGCTCACATTTAACCTTGATCACGACCAAAATATCATTGCAGTCCTCAAGGAAATCATTGAAATCAACCCCAATATCAACATCATTGCAGTTCCTTGGTCAGCACCTGCATGGATGAAGGACACAGGCAACCTTCTCAGTGGTAGCCTTGATGAACAATATGAAGGCGTCTTTGCAGATTACCTTGTCAAATTTGTCAAGGAATACAAAAAGCAAGGCATCAACATCACACACTTGTCACTTGTCAACGAACCTTTCGTTCCCGTCCTTAAATACCCCACAATGCGTATGGACGGCTTGCAAGCAGCAAGCATCATCAAGAAACTCGGTCCAAAACTTGAAAAGTTGGATCACGAAGTCAAGATCTTGGCATGGGATCACAACGTTGACAACATTGGCGACTATCTTTACGAAGTCTACGATGACGCAGAAGCAAGCAAATACGTTTCAGGCGCAGCATTCCACGGCTATGGTGGTGACTATACTGAAGCATGTATGACATGGTCAGAACTCTATCCTGAAAAAGAACTCTATATGACAGAGATCACAGAACACTCAGGAAGTAACGACTTTGCAAGAAACCTTGCTTATGCAGCACAACAAGTTTCAGTTTCTCCCGTCAACCTTGGTTCAAACGGTGGTATGTTCTGGAACTATGTTCTCCGTAGCGACGGTACACCCACACACAACGGCAGCATCTGCTACGGTGTCATGGATATGGATTATAGTGACGGCGAATATGTTTACAGCAAGAACTCTGCATACTATTCAATGGCACACGTCAGCAAGTTTGCATACAACGTCAACGGACAAGAGCCCAAAGCACTCCGTGTTGAAAGTTCAAACGACTCAGAAATCATTGCATGCGCACTCTATCGTGCAGACGGCGCAATCGTCATCACTGCATGCAACGTCCTTGACTCATATCCTGTAACAGCAGATATCGTCCTTGGCGACAAGAGCATCTCATACACAATTCAACCTCAAAGTATTGTCACATTCGTTTATAATCCCAACGGCGACTCAGCAGATGCAGGATTCCATCAATCATACGACGTGACAGACGTGTACGTTGAACAAAAGAAAGTTGACACTTTCCTTTACAAAGTAAAATCAGACATCACAGTCACAGCAAACACAAAAGTGTACGTCACACCTTATTCAACACTTTCTGCAAATGCACAACCTGTTGAATACACAAAGGAAAATGATTCATTGGTGTTTACAGCAACAGTGCCTTACGATACTTATTTCATCCATATCGTCGATGGCACCAAGACTGCTTTGATGCCTATGGCAAGACCTATGTGCGCACCTACACTCAGCAAGGGCACAAGTTCAAATATCGTCACTTACAACTTTGTTGCAGGTACATCATGGAGCTCATTCTGTGACCCTGCAGGCAAGGCAGTATATCGTAGTGCAAGCAGTCAATTTGACGAAACTGCAGAAGTTGTTGCACAAAACGTCCAAATCTCAGGCGTTGACTCAACAACAGACCCCAGTCCCGATGCAAGCAAGCCTTACTACTATGTTGTTCTCACGTCAAAGAACGGTGTCGTGACATACGTCAGCGCACCTCTCATTGACTACGATACAGCATTTAGCGACGTCAACGTTTCAGTTGAAAACATCAACGGCAGAGCAGTCCTTGTTGCAACCGGCACATTTAAGATCAACGGTGACGTGGCACTTGACGTTTACAGCGCAGATGAAAAACTTGGTAGCGTCACAGAAATCACTGGTGAATTTGTCAGTGGCAATGCAGGTGACACATTTAGAGTGACACTTGACTTCACAGATATCATCAAAGCATCAGGCGCAGGCGTATGGTTTGACGTCAAACTTGCAACATCAACAGGCTTGCTCCTTGAAGTCCCTGCAACTGCTGCAAATACAGCCAACGTTGTCCAAATTGACAGTACAACAATCGAATTCAAGTCATGGAACGGCATCCTTAAGTTGACATACGCATTCTACGATGTCGCAGTCAGCAGTGTAACAATTGATGAAAGCGATATTACACGTGGCCCCGTCCTTGTCGTCACGGGCGTTATGGCAAATGACGTAAGAGAAGTCAAACTCCACGCAGACGCAGAATTCAGTGGCTCAAAGCATCACTATTACTGGACAAACGTTTCAAGCACAACCTCCGAGTTCCGTTTTGAAGTTGCACTTTCAGAGCTTCCTTCTACTGGTCAACCTTGGAGCTGGTTCCACATCTACGTTTACAAAGGCAATGCAACAGTAGAAAGCGCAAAGATTGACCTTAACAGAGGATCTGCACTTTCAATCGGTCAAACATTCACATTTAATTCTGTCCAATACACCATCCAAGCATACAACGGAGATGGCTCACAATTGGTCATTGAGGCACTCGAACTTTAAGAATATGGCAACAATTTATACAACAACACAAAATGAGAAAATGAAAAAGGGCGTAGTGAACTATGCTACGCCCAACTACAATCTCAACACAATAACAGTCCGTTCTGACAAGCAATTCCACACACACTTTGGTTTTGGTGGCGCATTTACAGAATCAACTTCTCAATGTTTCTACTCCCTTGATGAAAACAAGAGAAGGGAATTTATCAATGCATATTTCTCAGACAACGGTTTGAGATATAATCTTGGCAGAATCCCCATCCACTCATGTGATTTCTCACACGAAATTCACACATACGTTGATGAAGATGACTACACCCTTGATTCATTTGATATGAGTTGGGAAGATGAAGGCAGAATCCCCCTCATAAAAGAATGTGAAAAGGTTGCCGGTGGTCTTGTATTTTTCTCTGCACCTTGGTCGCCCCCTGCATATATGAAGACAAATGGCGACATTTGCCATGGTGGAAAACTCAAAGATGAGTGTAGAGGACTTTGGGCAGAATATTATGCCAAGTCACTTGCAGGTCTTAAAGAGAGAGGTATAGAGGTTTCAATCGTTTCAGTTCAAAACGAGCCCGAGGCAATTCAAACGTGGGAATCTCGTGAAATGGACGGCACGGAAGAAGGTCTTGAAATCAGAGATTATCTTGTGCCTGCATTTAAGAAATATGGTCTTGACGTGAAGTTTGTCATTTGGGATCACAACCGTGACAGAATGGTTGCAAGAGCAGTTGAAACATTGTCAATAGACGGCGTCACGGAACACGTTTGGGGTCTTGGTTATCACTGGTATTGCTGTGAAAAACATGAAAATATTGGTGTATTCAGGCAAATGTTCCCCGACAAGCACGTTTTGCTTACTGAATGTTGCGTTGAAACAGCCCACGATTCCACAACAGGTCTTGCATCAAAGGCAGGCATCTGGGAACATGGCGAAAGATACGGCAAGCAAATCATCAAGGACCTTCTCAATGGCTCTGAAGGTTATATTGATTGGAACTTGTTGCTTGATGAAAACGGTGGACCCAACCACGTTGGCAACTTCTGTGAAGCACCCATTATGCTTGATGGCGATGGTGGTATTGTCTATAATCCTTCCTATTGGTATATCGGTCACTTTTCACGCTTTATTAGAAGTGGAGCAAAGATGATTATGTGTACAGCAGGCAAAGATGGCATTTATGCTGTTGCATATCAAAATCCCGATGGACAAAAAGTTGTGGTTGTCATGAACGAAAATAACAGAGATGAAATGTGCTTGTTTGATATTGACGGCAAATATATCAATTTCAACGTTGAAAAGCACTCAATCTCAACAATCTTGTTATGAACTCAAAACTTAAAAAATTCATAATCTTTGTGGTTGTCATTTCAACAATACTCACTGTCGGTGGCGTTGTTTATACATCACTCTTGGGCGTTGAAAACAGTCGATACACAAAGACTATGGGCACAATTACAGAGATTGAAACAGAAACCACTGGGGAATATACTGTTATTGTCAAAAGTGCAACCGTCACGTATCAAACACCTGACGGCACAAAGGCAAACAAGTTGACAGGCGTATTGCCCAGCCGTTTGGAAAAAGGTGCAGAAGTCGAGGTGCGCTACAACAACGAGAACACCGACGTTGTCACTGCAGAAATGATTGATTGGTTTCCCGCAGTTATGTTGTTGATTCTTGGCGTGTTGTACGCCGTTGGAGGCGCAGTGGTCGTAGTCTTCAAGAAGAAGGCCGGCTACTATGCCATCGTTGAACAAACCAACGATCCAATGCCCTTAGAAGATGATGGTTTTTCACTTTTGGATCAACTTGAAAAACTCTCTCAAGAAGAACTCGACAATCAAACACAATCACAAGACAACCAATAACAAAACCACAATAACATTACGAAAGAAAAGCCACATTACAAAATGTGGCTTTTTTCTATAAAAAACAAAACGCACCCCAACGAGTGCGCTTTTTATTGGTTGTGTCAATCAGTCATTAATCGTTTATACCAAGAATATGATTGGCGTCAAGGTCAAGTTCTTTACAAATCTTTGCAAAAGTGTCCAGTTTTGGCAGTTTTTTAGTTGTGCGATATTGTGTTACCATTTCAGGCGAAATGCCAACTTTCTTTGCGATTTCCACAGTAGAAAGCCCACAATTTTTCAATTCTTCACACAATCTTTCTTTTATAACAGAGTAGTTTTCCATGCCATTAGTATATAACCAAAGGTTAGATTTATTCTTGACAACTAACCGTTGGTTAGCATATAATTAAATTGTGTGTTCTTCATCACATCAAATAAACATATTGGAGATTGTAAATAGTGCAAAGAATATGTGTTAGTAACAATTCGGAACGAATTCAAAAAATTACGTTCAAAAAAACAATATGGTATTCTATCGGTGCAGCGATATTGGTTTTTATTATCGGAATCGTCATTGCTGCAAGTATCGATGCTGCTGCAAAAGCAAAATCAAAAGAATACATCACTTATGAAAATTTTTCTGAAATTCAAGAGGGTATGACATATCAAGAAGTCGTTAATATACTTGATGGACATAAAGGTATTCACGGAACAGAGACGGATTGGTTATTTGTAACAATTGAACGAGAATATTACAAATGGAGTGATAGCGACAAAACCAAAAGCATAACAGTCTATTTTGATAGCAATGGGAATGTTAGTGATAAGAGCGAGTACAACTTAGTCCCTAATCCAGCGGTTGAAATTTATGAGTTTAGCTTAATATTCTTTTCCGCTGAGTTTGTTTTTATTTTTGTGGCAATAATGTTGTCTCAGATTAGGAAGAAAGAACGTAAAGAATTCAATGGCATTGTTAATAATAAATTGCAAGAGATTTGTTTTGCTGAAACGAATAGATTGTGTTTCAAAGAGTCATCAGGATTTGAGTCGGAATTAGAAAAATTTATATCAATTGACGGCAATGGTGAGAAAATTTGCTGGGTGGATTACCAAAATGAGAATATATTAATAACAAGTTTCAAAGATGTTGTCAATTATGAATTATATGAAAATGGAAATGTGATAACTCAAGGCACAGGAATTTCTGGAGGTAGGATTTTGGGCAAAAAGTCAATTATTGGTGTATCTTCGTTTGCGTCTAAAAGCCAAGAAATGTGTAATGAATTAAAATTAATTGTAAGAATGAATGCCATTGAAAATTCGCAGTTTGTATATGATATTATTTCAGACAGACCATTTAGAATTGGACTTTCAAAAAATTCAAAAGCATATAGTAATTTGATGTCATCACTGCAAACAGTCGTATCATTTTTGGAAGTTGTACTGGAGAACAATAAAAAGCCGATAGAAGTTGTTGTTAACAAATAAAAACAAACAAAAAGCGCACTCAGACGAGTGCGTTTTTTATCGGTTGTGCTGTGGATTTGACCGTATGTTGACAATAAAAAACACCGATTGAAGTCGGTGTTTTTTTTGTGGGTATTTTGTTGAATTGCGGGGTTTATTTCTGCGATTTATGGAGATAAACCTTTTATTCTTCTGTGTTTTGGATTTTACGGGGCTTGCGTTTGAGGGCGTCTTTGATGAAGTAATAAGCAAAGAAGATGCATGCAAGACCAAGTATTGTTATTGTGCACCAGATGAGCACCCAAGGTACGTCAATGCCTGTCTTTGCGTTTTCCCACATGGTGATTGCGTTCTTTTGTCTATCGCCAAAGTCACGCATGACGCCAAGTTGTGACGTTTCTGTGGGGTAGCGACGATCGTCTTCAAAGAAACTGAAATCATATTCGCCTTCGTTGTCTTCAAGTGAGAGGGCATATTCGCTATCCACAAGGGCAGAATAGACTTCTTCATTGACTGTGTATGCGCCGTTTTCTGCATAGACGTATTCGCCGTCCACAAGATCAAAGGTGCCACCTTCGCCCACGTAGTTGAACATCATCTTTTCACGAGCAACTGCAGAGGTGTAGCCAATGTAGATGCTGTTGTAGATTGCATTTTCAGGCATATTCATAAAGTCAATGAACATAAGGGCAGCGAGTTTGTTGGGGGCTGCTTTGGGGATAACCCAACCGTCAAACCAAATATTGCCTGTTGCATTGCCGTTTTCGTCAACGGGGACGTAGTAGTCAAGGGTATATTCGTAATCGTCTTCCCCTGTGCGAGGATTGTGATATACGTTTTCTTCGTCATAACTTTCTTCGATTGCCCAAAGAGCATCGCCAGACCAAGCAAGGTCAACATACACGATTTCGTTGAGCATATCGTCCTTGCCGAAGTCAACTTCGTAGCCGGAGATATGTTCACGTTGTTCTGTAAGGACGTTCATTGCTGCTTGGAGCATTGCATCGTCGGTGTTGTTGATGAGATTTGCAATGGGCATATCTTCATATCCTTTAGGGAGAAGACCGTACTCACGCATATACATAACTGCTGCAGCGTATGTATCACGGACGGAGTCCTTGACGAGAATTTTGTTTTCAAGCAGTTCACTGCCTGATGCGTTCCAGAGCATACCCCAACCTGTTGCGAGATCTTCTTCTGTGACGTACTTGACGTTGTAGAGTATGCCGATTGTACCCATCATATAAGGCACCATATAGTCTGCCATGCTGCCCATACCATCGCCTGTTGAGATGTTTGAAAACTCTCTTTCAATGGCGTTTACAAAGGTTTGATCTGCATTGTATGTTGTGCCGTTGCCAAGATTGACAAAGTCATATTGGTCCTTGTATTCTTCCACAAGGTCAGTGATTGATGCAAGTCTGCCGTTTGCCATAAGTTTTTGTATGGCGTATTCACTGGGGCAAATAAGGTCAACTGAATTGGCGTCGTCGTTCAAGACCTTTGTCATCATTGTTTCGTTGGTGTCAAAGGTGGAATAGACAACCTCAATTTCCTTGCCTGTGACTGCCTTGTAGTATTCCACAAAGGCGTCAATACGGCTTGTTTCTTCACTTTCGTCAATATAGTCTTCCCAGTTGTAAACCACAAGGGTTTCAACGGAAGATGTGCTTTCAGCGTCATTGTCGCAACCTGTCAGCACAACAGCAAAGGTCATCACAACAACGAGCAATATTGAAATAAGAGAGATAAAACGTTTAGAATTCATTTTTTATAGCCTCCCTTTTTTCCTTTCTTTGTCTAACCATATTTGTCACAAGGATGATGCCAAGGACAAGGACGAAGATGATAGAGAATATGGCGTACCAGAAGGGCTCAAGACCTTGCACACGTGCGTCCGAATAGATATATGTGGACAAGGTGTCAATGCCCGTTGCTGCGCCTTTGTTGATTTGTGTGATAATGAAGTCGTCAAGAGAGATTGTAAATGCCATCACAAAGCCTGAAAGAATTGCAGGAGAGATGATGGGGAAGATGACTTTCATCATTGCTTTGAAGGGGTTTGCACCAAGGTCAAGTGCTGCTTCATATACGTTGGGATCAAGGCTTTCAAGTTTGGGAAGGACGGAAAGCACAACGTAAGGAGTGCAAAATGCGATATGTGCAATGATAAGACGTGTATATCCTTCTGCAAAACGGCAAGTGACAAAGAAAATCATAAATGAAACTGCCATGACGATTTCACTGTTGATGATAGGAAATTGGTTGACAGATTCCACAGTTCTACGGATTTTCTTGTTGAGTGCAAAGATGCCGATTGATGCAAACGTGCCCATGATGGTTGCGCACACTGAGGATACGATTGCAATAAGGAAGGTGTTGCCTATTGCTTCCCAAAGAGCAGGGGCTTTGTCTGAAGTGAATATTGCTTCATAACTGGCAAAAGTGAAACCATTTGAAAAGTTGAAGTTTGATGTGCCAGAGAAGGAATATACGATAATAAACAAAATGGGTGCGTAGAGCACGCAAAGGATTATAGCAAGATAACCTTTTTCAAGTAATTTTTTTACCATAATGACCTCCCCATATTTGCGTTGTCCTTGTTGTAGTGATTCATAATAAGGCTTGAAATCAACACAAAGAAGAGCATAACAAGTGACATAACTGCGCCAACACCATACATATCTTGTGAGAATTTGAGTTCGATAGAATCACCAAAAAGGAAGATTTTGCCGTTTGAAAGCAGTTGTGAGATTGCAAAGGTGGAGATGGTGGGGATAAACACCATTGTTATGCCTGACATAATGCCACTCTTTGAGAGAGGAAGGATTGTCTTAAGGAAGATTGTGCTTCCGTCTGCGCCCAAATCTTTGGCTGCTTCAACGTAACTTTTGTCGATTGAGCAGATTGATGTATGCAATGGAAGGATCATGAAAGGCAAGTAGTTGTACACCATACCAAAGAGCACGGTGCCCATGCCAAGTTCAACACCCATTGCAATGAAGATTGCCTTTGTTGCAAGTGTTCTAATGAGGAAGTTGACCCACATAGGAAGGACAAACAAAAGCACCATAACCTTGCCCCCGTTTTTGCTCTTTGAGAGTATGTATGCCACAGGGTAGCCAAGGAGCAAGCATATTGCCGTTGTCACAACGCCCACAAAGAGTGAGTTGCCAAGGACGTACAGTGAACTTTGAGAAGTGAAGAAAATCTTGAAGTTCTCAAAGGTGAAACTGTGATCATTGTCCATAAAGGCGTAGGCGAATATCATCACCAACGGCACAACGACAAAAATGAGCATAAACAGTATGTAAGGATAACTGAACACCCTTTTTGTCATACGGAATTTCTTGAGAAATTGTTTCACTCTGCGTCATCCTCCTTGTCGGGAGTTTCAATAATTTCGCCCTGATAGATGACTGTTGCATCTTCTTCTATTGCTTGTTCAATGACTTCGGTCTTGATTTCTTCTGCAAGTTGCTTTGAAAGTTCAGGATCAACTTCGTCAATGACAACTTCGGGGATTTCAAGGATTTCTTCATCATCAACCACTTCACGCTTTTCAATGATGATCTTATCCTTTGCAATCTTGATGCCAACACGGTCGCCCTTGAGCCAATCGTCGTCAGTGTCAACAAAGAAATCGTAGTAGTCGTCTGTACGGACGATACATTGATAATAACTGCCTTTGTAGATACTGCTTATGATTGTTGCACCAATTGTGCCGTCTTCTTCGTCGTCAGTGATTTCAACATCATCAAAGTCAACTGTGACCTTGACAGGTGTGCCTGCAGGGAGAGAGCAGTTGCACTCAAATTGACCGTCTGCAATATTGACAAGGTTTTCATCTGCCATTGTTGTTTCAATTTCATTGATGATACGTGCCTTGCGCATGATGTGAAGATCAAAGGGCTTGATGTAAAGACCAACTGTTTCGCCAACTTCGTATGATGCTGTATCGTGGGCGATAAGTTCGTTGCCACCAGCAAGGACTGTGATTTGATAGTGATCCCCCTTAAATACACAAGAAAGGACTTCAGCAGTCAAAATGGTCTTCTTATCGTCGGGTTTGCGAATTTTGAGATCTTCAGGACGGATGATAACGTCAATAGGTTCGCCAAGTTTGAAGCCCTTGTCAACACACTCAAACACTGTGTCGCAGAATTCAACCTTGTAGTCTTCAAGCATAATGCCTGAAAGGATTGTGCTTTCGCCAATGAAGTCTGCAACAAATGCGTTGGCAGGTTCATCATAGATCTTTTCAGGAGATGCGATTTGTTGTATGACACCGTCACGCATGATGACGATCTTGTCGGACATTGTCAATGCTTCTTCTTGGTCGTGGGTGACGTAGATGAAAGTGATGCCCAACTTTTCGTGCATATTCATAAGTTCAAGTTGCATATCCTTGCGCATCTTAAGGTCAAGTGCGCCAAGAGGTTCGTCAAGGAGCAAAACTTCGGGTTCGTTGACCAATGCTCTTGCGATTGCAACTCTTTGTTGTTGTCCACCTGAAAGGGAAGATACGTTTCTGTGGCCGTAGTCTTCAAGGTCAACCATCTTGAGTGCATTGTCAACCTTTTCCTTGATTTCTGCCTTTGTATATTTACGGAAAAGTTCCACTGTTTCGCCCTTTCTGTTGACCTTTGTTCCGTTGGGGATAACCTTCAACTTAAGACCAAATGCAACGTTGTTGAATACGTTGAGATGGGGGAAAAGTGCGTACTTTTGGAATACGGTGTTGACTTTGCGAAGATGAGGAGGTGTGTTTGTAATATCTTCGCCATTGAAGATGATATGTCCACTTGTGGGCATTTCAAACCCTGCAATCATACGGAGAGTTGTTGTCTTGCCACAGCCAGAAGGTCCAAGCAATGTGACAAACTCGCCACGTTTGATGACCAAACTTGAGTTTTTGACGGCCTCTTTGTTGCCGTATGATTTTGTTACGTTCTTGATTTGGATAATGGTGTCAGTTTTTGCTGTCATGATTTACCTCAAATATATTGTCGGGTGTATTTTTAGAAAGTAGGGGGAGATGCAACCCAGAGTACCACTGCCTTTTCAGCAGTTCTGTTTTCAATCTTGTGCATCTTGTCTGCAGAGAAGTAGAAGGCTTCGCCCTTTTTCACTGTCTGTGAGTTTGCGCCAATGTGGAGATGTATCTTGCCACTGAGTACGTAGCCGAATTCCTCTCCTTCGTGGGGCATATCCTCACTGAGTATAGTGTGGGGATCAATGGTTACACGGATAGGTTCCATTTCGTTCTTTTGTGCATTTGGCACAAGCCACTCAATTTTGTGTCCGTCTGCAATCTTCTCAATGAAGTCTGCGTCAGTGAAGACAATCTTTTCTTCCTTCTCATCACGGAAGAAATCTGCAAAGTTTGTGCCAAGTGCATTCAAAATGTCTTCAAGAGTTTGGATGGAAGGGGAAGTGAGTTCGTTTTCAAGTTGAGATATATACCCCTTTGTCAACTCGCAACGGTCGGCAAGTTCTTCTTGTGTCAAATTGTTTTGCAAACGCAAACGCTTGATCTTGATACCTAATTCCATAACGTAGTCCTTTTTCGTTTAGTATTTATAAACTTTTGGCTCAGTTTAGGCAAAAATTACGGAAGGTTTATTAAGTTTCGCAATTTTAAGTCAAAAGTTTAGCAAAACTAAACATTTCAATGATAGCATTATATATATAATGAATATGCAATGTCAAGCAATATCGACATATTTCGCCCAAGAATATAAATTGTGTATTTTTGCATAAAAAAAAGAACGAAACAATTTCGTTCATTTGTGTGCGACATTTGGTGCACTTATTGATTTTTGGCTATCAATATTTTAACGTCTGAAAGCAGTTGTAAGTCTTTGGCTGAAATAAATTCGAATTCATCAAGAGAGAGAAGGTATCTTGGGTCCAATTTCAAGATTTGGCAAATCCTTTTCAGTTGTTCGATATTTGGCTCTTGTACATCACGTTCTATTTTGGAGTGATTGGATTGATTCATTGGAATCATACTTGCCACATCGCTTTGTGACAAGTCCATATCCTCTCTTGCATTTCTAATTTTAGTGCCCAACGTCATATAGCATTCTCCTTTGTGATAATTATAGTATTTTTAACTAAATATCTTGCCTTTTATGACTTAATGCTATATAATTTTGTAAAATAGTTAAATATTAACCAAACTATTAAGTTAAAACACAAAATTGCAAAACAAGGAAATATTTATGAAAAAACAAAGATTGTTGATATTGGCAATGGTGATTTGTTTCTGTGTATGCTTATTCACAGCATGCAACAACACTTCAAATAGTGGTGGTGGAAATCCAAACAATTCAAATGACACCACACCAGATTGCACACACCCTTCAACAGAGTGGAAGACAGACAAAGAAGCCACCTGCACAGAGGCAGGTAGCAGTTGCAAGGATTGTACTGTTTGCCACGAGACAATTGAAACTAAAGTGATTTCCGCAACAGGTCACTGTTGGACATGGGTGGTTGATAAATACCCAACCGCCACGGAAACAGGCCTCAAGCATGAAGAATGTTCCGTTTGCCATGCAAAGCAAAATGAAAACATCGTCATTGATGCCGGAGTATATGCAGATGGTTTGGCATATTCAGTCAATGATGATGGCGAAACTTGCACCATCACAGGCATTGGCATTTGCACCCAAACGGCATTAAAAATTCCTGAAGAAATTGACGGATATACTGTCACAAGTATTGGCGATGATGCCTTCTATGATTGCACCAGTTTGACAAGCATAGTCATCCCCGATAATGTGACCACCATTGGAGAGAACGCCTTCTATGATTGCTACAGTTTGACAAGCGTCATTATTCCCGACAGCGTGAACATCATTGGAGAGAGGGCCTTCTATTGTTGCGACCGTTTGCCAAGCGTGACCATAGGCAATAACGTGACCACCATTGGCGAAGGTGCCTTCTATGGTTGCGACAGTTTGACAGATGTCTATTACACAGGCGATATCGCAGGTTGGTGTGGTATATCATTTGGAAGTGCATATTCAAACCCTATGTATTACGCAGACAATTTGTATTTTGATGGCAAGCTTGTTGAAGGAGAATTGGTCATCCCTGATGGAGTCAAAATAATCCCTACATACGCTTTCAAGGGTCAAAAAATCACAAAAGTCATCGTTGGTGGCAGTGTGACCACCATTGGCGACGGTGCCTTCTATGCTTGTGGCAAGTTGACAAGCGTGACCATACCTGACAGTGTGACAACCATTGGCGATGATGCCTTCTATTCTTGCACCAGTTTGACAAGCGCGACATTTGGTGAAAACAGCAAACTGACCACCATTGGCGATGAAGCCTTCTCTTTTTGCACCAGTTTGACAAGCATAGACATTCCGGACAGCGTGACCACCATTTGCGATGAAGCCTTCTATTGTTGCATCAGTTTGACAAGCGTGACAATAGGCAACAGTGTGACAACCATTGGCGATGATGCCTTCTATAATTGCGACAGTCTGAAAAGCATCACTATACCGGATAGCGAGACCACCATTGGCGATAAGGCCTTCTATTGTTGCATCAGTTTGACAAGCGTGACAATAGGCGACAGTGTGACCACCATTGGCTCATATGCCTTCTATAATTGCGACAGTCTGAAAAGCATCACTATACCGGATAGCGTGACCACCATTGGCGATAAGGCCTTCTATGATTGCGACAGTTTGACAAGCGTGACAATAGGCGACAGTGTGACCACCATTGGAGAGAGGGCCTTCGCTGGTTGGTCCAGTTTGACAAGCATAACTGTGGATGAAAACAATCTTAACTATAAGTCAATAGACGGGAATTTGTATAGCAAGGATGGAAAAACACTCATTCAATATGCAATAGGCAAAACAGCCACATCTTTTGTCATCCCCGACAGTGTGACCACTATTGGCGAAGGTGCCTTCCGTTATTGCGACAGTTTGACAAGCGTGACAATAGGTGACAGTGTGACCACCATTGGCGATCAGGCCTTCTATAATTGCACCAGTTTGACAAGCGTGACAATAGGTGACAGTGTGACCACCATTGGCTCATATGCCTTCCTTTATTGCTACAGTTTGACAGATGTCTATTACACAGGCACAGAAGAACAATGGAATGAGATCTCAATAGGTTCATACAATACCGATCTCACCAACGCCACAATCCATTACAATTACGTCTCCGACGAAAACTAACCCACCCACAAAGGAAAAACAAATGATAATCACATTTTGTGGGTATTTATCGCAGTTTTAATATCAACGAACAAAACAAAAAAAGGAACGGACAAATCCGTTCCTTTAATTTTTATTTCATACACAATGACACGCAGTGTCAATTCATGCAATCTTTGATTGCAATTCACTCTCAAAGTGGTTATTCTTCAAACTTGATGAGTTCAACGCCGGCGTCTTTCAAGAGTTGGACGGAGAATTCGTCGGGGTAGGAGTGCTTGTAGATGATGCGCTTTATCCCGCTGTTGATGATGATACGTGTGCAGATTGTGCAGGGCTGATGTGTGACGTACATTGTTGCACCTTCAACAGACACACCAAGTTTTGATGCTTGTGCGATTGCATTTTGCTCTGCATGGACGGCATAGCACTTTTCTTGCATAGTGCCACTGGCAATGCCAAGTTTTTCACGCATACAATAGCCCTTATCCTTGCAACTTTGTATGCCTTGGGGTGCGCCGTTGTATCCCGTTGTGAGTATGCGCTTATCTTTGACGATAACTGCGCCGATGGCTCTGCCTTCACGTGCACAACTTGACCAAGTTGCCACAACTTCTGCCATTTGCATAAATCTAACATCCCATTTGTCCATAATTTCCTCGAAAAATCACTGCGGGGAGCAGTCTATTGTGTGATTTGATTGTATTTTTTTATATAATATCATATAATAAGAGGCGATTCAACAATCTTTTTCATTAAATTGCAAAAGTTTTTGGCACAAAGTATTGACTTTTGGATTTGTGGATTATAATATTTTAGCAGACACGCACTTCGAGTGCTAAATTCAGGAATATCAATATTGGAGGCATATTATGACACTCAAACCCTTGTTTGACAAAGTTGTTATCAAGGCAATCGAAACAGAAGAAAAAACAGCAAGTGGAATTGTTCTCCCCGGCTCTGCACAAGAAAAGCCCCAACTTGCAGAAGTTATCGCAGTTGGCCCCGGCACAGAAGACGCTGAAATGGTCGTCAAAGTGGGGGATAAAGTTGTGTACTCAAAGTACGCTGGCAGCGAATTCAAACTTGACAATAAAGAAGTTATCATCATCCGTCAAACGGATATTCTCGCAATCGTAGAATAAGGAGGCAATATGGCAAAGCAATTCAAATATGGCGACGACGCAAGAAAGGCACTTGAACAAGGTGTGGATACTCTTGCCAATACAGTCAAAATTACTCTTGGTCCCAAGGGCAGAAACGTCGTTCTCGACAGACCTTACGGCGGTCCTCTCATCACCAATGACGGTGTGACAATCGCAAAAGAAGTCCAAATTGAAGATCCATTTGAAAATATGGGCGCATCAATCATCCGTGAAGTTTCCACAAAGACCAACGACGTGGCAGGCGACGGCACAACAACAGCAGCAGTCCTTGCACAAGCAATCGTCAAAGAAGGTCACAAAAACGTGGCAGCAGGTGCAAACCCTATGGTGCTCAAGAAGGGTATCGCTTTTGCAACAGAAGTGGCAGTTGAAGAACTCAAGAAGATCTCAAAGCCCATCACAGATAGCAAGGCAATCGCACAAGTTGGCGCAATCTCTGCAGGAGATGAAGCAATCGGCGCACTTATTGCAGAGGCAATGGAAAAGGTCGGCAAAGACGGTGTCATCACCATTGAAGAAGGCAAGGCAATGCACACCGAACTCAACGTTGTTGAAGGTATGCAATTTGACCGTGGCTATGTCAGTCCCTATCTTGTCACAAACACCGAAAAGATGGAAGCAGACCTTGACAACCCCGTCATCCTTATCACAGACAAGAAAATCAGCAATATCCAAGAATTGCTTCCCATCCTTGAACAAGTCCTCAAAAACGGCTTGAAACTCCTCATCATCAGTGATGATATCGAAGGCGAAGCACTCACAACAATTATCGTCAACAAACTCAAAGGCGTATTCAATGTTGTGGCAGTCAAAGCACCCGGTTTTGGCGACAGAAGAAAGAGTTATCTTGAAGACATTGCAATCCTTACAGGTGGCACATTTGTCAGCAGTGAACTCGGCTACGAACTCAAGGACGTCACCATTGATATGCTCGGCAGAGCCAAGTCAGTCAAGGTGGCAAAAGACAATACAACAATCGTCGGTGGCGCAGGCTCAACAGACGCTATTGCCGACAGAATCAAGGGTATACACAACCAAATCGCACTTTCAACCAGCGATTATGACAAAGAGAAACTTCAAGAACGTGTTGCAAAACTCTCCGGTGGCGTTGCAGTTATCGGCGTAGGCGCAGCAACAGAAGTTGAAATGAAGGAACGCAAAATGCGTATCGAAGACGCTCTCAATGCAACTCGTGCAGCAGTGGAAGAAGGCATTGTCCCCGGTGGTGGTGTGGCACTCCTTTCAATCGTTCCTGCAGTCAAGAGTGCTTGTGCAAAACTTGAAGGCGACGTCAAAACAGGCGCAACTGTCGTCATCAAAGCACTTGAAGCACCCATCCGTCAAATCGCAACCAACGCAGGCGTTGACGGTGGTGTCGTGGCAGCAAATATTATCGCAAAGAAAAAGGCAAACTACGGCTATGATGCATCAAAAGATGTCTATTGCGATATGATCGAATCAGGTATTCTTGATCCTACAAAGGTCACAAGATGCGCACTTCAAAACGCAACAAGCGTTGCATCAACACTCCTTACAACAGAGGCACTTGTCACCGACATCAAAGAGCCTCAACCCTTGATGGCACCCCCCGCAGGTGGCATGGACTACTAAAATAATCACAATCAACAATCAAAAAGAGAGAACAAACCGTTCTCTCTTTTTTGTTGTATCAGCAGTGAAAATTTGGTGAGTTAATCCAAAGATTAAAACCATTTTGCCCCCACCTATAAAAATATTGGCAATCTGTTGACATTTTTTAGGGGGAGGGGTAGAATTATAATACAACAAAATAGACATATTGTTGATTATCTTTGTTAATTATAAAGGAGAACAAATGAAAAAGCATTGGTTGAAAATCTTTGTAGTGATTTTGTCTTTGATTCTCGTCGCATGTTGTCTTGTGGCATGTGGGGAAAAAGATCCTGATACTACACCCGATGATGGAACAAGCGATAACGGTGGCAATAATGGTGGTACAACACCTGCACCTTTGCAAAAATTTACAGGAATCACTTTTTCAGACACAACATTTGATTTTGATGGAGAAGAACACGAACTTCTTTGTCAAGGTGTGCCTGAAGGTGCAACCGTCGTTTACACCAACAACAAAGCAACTTTG
This sequence comes from Clostridia bacterium, assembly GCA_045613765.1. Classification (GTDB taxonomy): domain Bacteria; phylum Bacillota; class Clostridia; order Christensenellales; family CAG-917; genus RGIG4097. The sequence continues at coordinate 39,699 of JAZLBO010000017.1, forward strand.
GATGGCGAATACAATGCAAAGGCAGTCATCTCAAAAGAAGGTTATGAAACTTTGACATTAAATGCAAAGATGACAATCGTCATGTCACCTGAAGGCGTTGTTGCTGCACGTGCAAACTCAGTTGAAGCAAATGAACAAAACTATGACTTCCTCATCAATCTTCAAACAGTTGTCGCAGGTGTCCCTCTCAATGGATATTATGATGCACAATATAGATATGATAGAGAAGACAACGATTTGAAGTTTAAGAGAATAACAAGTGGCTCACTTCTTTATGATGCTTTCGAGTGGATCTACAATGATGGCGAATCAAAGATCAAACTCAATGCAGATCAAGACGGCATTGTCAAAAAGGTTTCTGTTGTTCCCCAAAGCGAAGAAGAACTCAACCTTTTGAATATCCCCTTTGCTGCAATCGTTGATGCAATGGATGAAAACAACATCTCTCAAATTGAAAAACTTGAAGATGGCGAATATGAATTCAAAGCAAACATTGCTCTCGCATCAAATGCTGAAGTCGTACAAAAACTCTTTGAAGTGCTTGGCGATCTCGGTACAAGTGTTGAAATCAGCGACGTATCATTTACAAATCCTGCAGCAGGCATTGACTTTTACTTTAATATGAGCGAAGACAGAACAGAACTCACTGCTTTCCAATATAGTGCAGAAGTTTCTTTCCCCGTCAAGGGCGTTCCTGTCACACTCATCATCAACTACAAACAATACGACAATGATGAAGTTGTTGATATTCCCGATGCTGGTTTCATTACAGATGCAGATGATATTGCAAGCAGTGTCGCAACAATCAACAATGCAATCAATGCAATCAAAGCAGCCGATACATATTCAATCGATATGAGCGCAATCAATGACTTTGATCCCGGTGCAACAACAACTGCAATCGTTGACAAATATATTGCAAGAATGTACAAAAACACCGTTGATGGCAGAGTTGATTTCAACCACTCATACGAATACAAATCACACACAGAAGAAGACGGCGCAGAAACATACAAGTACACTCTTGCCAACATCCAAGATGGCTCAACATACATAGTTTCTCGTAAGGGCTCAAATGACATCACAGAAGTCACAGGATATTCTGCAGGCAGTCAATTTGATTATCTTGTTGCATTGGCAATCCTTTCTGCAAACGATATTTCAAGCATTTTGCGTGTGACAAATGAAGATGTGACAACATATCACATTTACACAAAGGCAAGCAAGTCAATCAATATCCAAAATGGTATTCTTGACATTGTCAATTCAAATGATGCAGACGGAGTTCTTGACGTAAACAACTACTTTAACTCATCAGATCATACCATTGAAGATGCAGAAATAGTGGTTGAAATGCAAAACGGTCAAATCACATCAATCAATATTTTGACCAAAATCAAGTATGTTCCCACAGGTGGCGACTACACAGAAGACGTTGCAACACTCACCAACAAAATTGAAGTTATCTTCAACAAGAATCTTGACAAGGCATTAGAGTACGAAGCACCCAAGAGCACATCAACAGGGCTCAGTGGACTCGGTCTTAACAACACAAAATTCTACATTTTGTAAAATCAAAACATCAACAATCAAAAAGAGAGAACAAACCGTTCTCTCTTTTTTTGTTGCCAAACACAACAAGGTTGTGTGAATCCCACAAATAAAAAAGACACCGCATTGGGTGTCTTTGGCGGAAACGGTGGGATTCGAACCCACGGGGGATTGCTCCCTAACTGATTTCGAGTCAGCCCCGTTATGACCACTTCGATACGTCTCCATCGGTGCTATTTTACAACAATGACAGAATTTTTGCAACCAAATTAAAATATGTGTCAAATGTGTCTTTTATTTTGGGTATTGTGTTTTTGGTGGGGTGTGGTAGAATATATGTATGGATATAGCAGTGGATATTGTTTTGGCAGAATTTGATATGTGCATGGATATTGCATGGGTCAAAAGGCAGGTGTGGGAGAGTAGTTATCGTGGCATCTACCCAGACTGCAAGTTTGACAATTTTTCCTTGGAAAAGGAAAGCGAAAAATTTGCGCAGTTGATTGATAGTGCCGACACCCATCTCTACGTTGCCCAAGTTGACGGCAAAATTGTTGGATATATGGCAATCGGCAAAAACCCTCGCCACCCCAATTCTGCAACCGACGAAATTGTCCTTTTGTCCGTACTGAAGGAGTATCAAGGCAAGGGTATTGGCACAACGTTTTTCAATATGGCAAAAGGACTGTTGAAAAAGCCAACCGCAGACCACTTTGTTGTGTATTGCAACAAGTACAATGAAAAAGCCCAAGCCTTCTACAAAGCAATGGGTTGCCAAGTTGTCGCCACCGACCCCGACCACCCCGACAAATCCATCCCCCAAATCAAACTGATGTACATTTTTAAACAAAATAAATGAGGAGAAAATTGAAATGACAATTGAAACACTAACGATTGTATCTAGTATTTTTAATGGCGTAGCCGGTGTAGTTCTTGCAGGCGGTGCATTTTGGATTCTGCAAACAAAGTATGCAGAAAATAGAAGCAAAACAAACATATGGCATGAGCGACTATGCAAAGAAGAAGATGTCTTTTATGAATGTTTTAGAGAAACAAAATATGCCTTATGTGAGATGTTTCATATGCTCGAAGAAGGTAGGGGGGATATAGACCAAGAAAGACTGAATGAGATTGTAGCACTACTTCAACGTTGCAGCGATATGGTTGAAACTGGCGATGTCGTATTAGCAAAGTATAAAACACATATGGGAGATCTGGTGAAACTGTATGGAGAATTTAGAGAGTTGATTATGTATATGTGGAAAAATAACTTAACTGACGATGAATATAGTAGAATCAATCGTGAATTGAATCTAAAACGTGAGAATATATTTAAGATTACACCCATAATAGATAAACTTTATTTCGATAAGAATATATTGAAAAAAAAGAAAAATAAATAGCAAAGAAAGATAAAAATTTTCATAAAATCAAATTAAGTAAAGATATAGACATGTTAAGATTCATCAATATAAGTTTACCCCACCCCACCATTTTAAATGTTTTGCTATAAAAATGTTAGCCCCGTTCATTGCGGGGTTTTTCTTTTGGGGGAAAGTGGAATTTATATTTTATATAAATAGTTGTGTCAATTTGTTGACATTTGTCTGCAAAAAGGAATACAATGCTTTGGATTTTATAAGAAGTAGTTATAGAAAAGGTAGTTTTTAGGTAGTTATATGGAAGTTTTATTGAGCCTATCCATAGCATTGTTGGCTGGACTTGGATTGTCACGTCTTGCCAAAGTCTTGAAGTTGCCCGCAGTCACTGCATATTTGGTGGCAGGCATACTCATTGGTCCTTTCTGTCTTGGCAAGGCAGGTGTCAAAGGACTTGGTTTTACAAGTTTTGACGAACTTGAATCTTTGAAGATTATCTCCGAAGTTGCTCTTGGTTTTATCGCATTTTCAATCGGCAACGAGTTCCGTCTTTCACAACTTAAGACAATCGGCAAGCAAGCCACAGTCATAGGCATAGTGCAAGCAGTGATGGCAACTCTCTTTGTTGACGCTGCACTCATTGGATTGCATTATCTTATCCCCGACAAATTGCCCTTGTCATCTGCAATTATACTTGGCGCAATCGCATCAGCAACAGCCCCTGCAGCCACACTTATGGTTGTCCGTCAATACAAGGCAAAGGGTCCTTTGACAAACACGTTGCTCCCCGTTGTTGCACTTGATGATGCAGTTGGTCTTGTGCTCTTTGCAGTATCGTTTGGCGTGGCAAAAGCACTTTTGTCCGGCGAGATTAGTGTCATATCGGTGGTGGTTGAGCCTCTTATTGAAATCGTGCTCTCACTTGCACTCGGCACAGTGTCTGGTTTTCTGTTCTCATTTGTGGAAAGATTTTTCCACTCACGCTCAAAGCGACTTTCCGTATCCGTTGCATTTGTCCTTTTGACAGTGGGCATCTCCCTTATGAAGTTCGAGGCAGGAGAAGTGCATATTGGCTTTTCATCATTGCTCACGTGCATGATGCTCGGCACAATATTCTGCAATATCAGTGATATATCTGCCGAACTTATGGATCGTCTTGACAGATGGACAGCACCCGTGTTTATCCTTTTCTTCGTGTTGAGCGGCGCAGAACTTGATCTTGCAGTCCTTGGGGACTATATGATTGTCATTATTGGCGTGGTGTATATCATTTTCCGTTGCGCAGGCAAATATCTCGGCTCATTTGCAAGTGCAAAGCTAACCAAATGCAAACCCTCAGTCACCAAGTATTTGGGCATCACACTTTTCCCCCAAGCAGGCGTTGCTCTTGGTATGGCAATGAAAGCATCTGCCATTGGCGAACAAGGGGAAGTGGTGTCAAATATCGTCCTTTTCTCAGTGCTTGTCATGGAAATCATAGGACCTTTCCTTACAAAGATATCACTGCAAAAAGCAGGGGAAATCACCCCCGAAGAAAGAGTGTCACACCGTGGTGCAAAATATCATCACTTCCATATCCCCCATATCCACATGCCCCACTTTGGACATAAACACACAGAAGAAGTTGTTGACGAAACCGTTGACGAAACCGTCACAACAGAAGACGTGGCAGTTGATGGCAACATGGAAGACGTGGCAATTGAAGATCTCTCTCAATTGACAGAAGAACACGCACTCGAAACAAAATAACCAAATTGTTGCAAAGCAAAAGCAAGCCTTTCGTGGCTTGCTTTTTTTGTTGCTTTCAGTTGTAATTGCCCCTATATCTGCATAAATTCTATTATGAGAAAAAAGAGAAAAAACGGGGATAATGGTGTGGTTGTTGCCACCGTCATCATAACAGTTTTGTTTGTCATATCGGCAGGCTATCTTATTGGTGGGGACAACGTTGTCACAACACTACTACAAAAAGAAACAGAAGAAAAGGCCTTCTATTTCATTTCCACCAATGGCTTTGATGACGTGACAATGGCAAGGCAAAATGCCGACATAATACGCAATCGTGGTGGCGCAGGCTACGTTGATTTGACGGATAACAACAAGATAATCCTTGCCGTCTATCCAGATGAACAATCGGCAAATACAGTCCGTGACAAAGTGGGGGATAATAGTCTTGTGGTGTCATCATTGGCAGTGAAATCAATCAATACAAGCGTGGCAGGAAGGGGCTTGAAAGATGATGTTGCAAGTGCCTTGACCTACTTTGATACGACCTTTGACACCCTATACAATCTGTCCAATGCTCTTGCCGATAACAAAATAACGATAGACGACGTAAAAACACAAATTACGGTTTTACGCAGTCAAATTGAAGATATAAAGTCCGTATTCTATGAAAATGCAAAAGATAGCGCCCATGCATCAATCACGGAAATAAAGGTGGCACTTGTCACTTGTATTGCCCTTGTTGACGGTGTTGAAATAGGTGAACTTGCCCCCACTCTGTCATCACTGCGAAGACAGACGGTACAACTTGTCTATTGCTATGAAGCATTGGCGAGCACTCTTGCATCTTATTAATTGTGTGGCCTACAAAAATCTATTGACTTATCTTTGACTTTATTCTTACAATAATTTTACAAAATTGAACCGATTGAAACTTTATTCTTGCAATATTTATTATATTAGATTATAATATATACACTATGGCAAACACATCTTTATATCGCAGATATCGTCCTAAGACCTTTGATGACGTCATTGGTCAAGACCATATTGTGCGCACACTGAAAAATCAAATCGCAACCGACACTGTGGGGCATGCATACCTTTTCACCGGAACTCGTGGAACAGGTAAGACTTCTGTTGCAAGAATTTTTGCCCGTGCAGTCAACTGTGCAACCCCCGTGGATTCTTCCCCTTGTGGAAAGTGCGCAGTATGCAATGAACTTGCTCAAAGCGACAATTTTGACATTATTGAAATTGACGCAGCATCCAACAACGGCGTTGAGCAAATCCGTGAACTTACTGACAAGGTCGGTTTCCCCCCTACCATTGGCAAGTACAAAGTCTATATCATAGACGAAGTTCACATGCTGACAAAGAGTGGCTATAACGCATTTTTGAAGACACTTGAAGAACCACCCAAGCATGCAATCTTCATCCTTGCAACAACCGAAGTGCATCAAATTCCTGCAACCATACTTTCAAGATGCTTGCGCTTTGACTTCCGTCTTGTGCCTGCAACGAGAATTGCAGAAAGATTGAAGTTCATCTTTGATGACAATGGCTATACTTATGATGAAGAAGGCGTCAATCTCATTGCCAATGCAGGACAAGGTAGTGTCCGTGATGCATTGTCCATTGCAGATATGTGTGTCAGTTATTCAGGTGGAAAGGTCAGTTATGCATCAGTCCTTGACGTTCTTGGCGCATCAGACCCTGCAAAGATTGCTCATCTTGCAGATGCAGTGGCATCAGGGGATGTTGACGGTGCTCTCAACGAGATCGCAAATATGTGCGAACTTGGAAAGAGTGTGCCTATCCTTGCAAGCGACCTTGCAACTTTCTTTAGAAATGTGCTTTATATCAAGACTTGCAAGAACGCAAAGCAACTTCTCTCAATCCCCGACACAACCTACAAACTTCTTGTTGACCTTGCAGACAAGTATAGTGTGGTCAAGTGTATGACAATCATGAAGGCTATGAACGCACTTGAAGGGGAATTTAGATACAGCACACAACATCGTATTTTGCTTGAAGGCGCAATCGTCGGTTGTGCAGCAGGCCCAGAAGCCAATGACAATGCAAAGATAAAGGAACTTGAAGCAAAAGTATTGATGCTTGAAAAAAGGCTCAAAGCCCTTTCACAATCGGGTTTTAAGTCAGCACCTGTCACAACGGATGCCAGACAGGTGTTGAAGGCGGTGGCATCCGATCTTGACAATAAAGGACACAAACTTCTTGTCCATGCAGTAGTTGAAGCAGACGTGTCTTGTGATGAGAAAGAGTTTACAATGGCTTTCTCCACAAAGGCAACATACGATATGCTCTGCGACAAGAACAATCGCGATATACTCAATCAAGTGTATAGCGCACACTCAAGCCTGCCTCTTACAATCAAGCACGTGGCAAAGTTTGAAGAAGACAAGTCGTTGCCCTATGTGAAAGCAATGTTTGGCAACAAATTGGAAATAAAATAAGTAGAGCACTGCTCAAAGGAGATAATATATGGGATTCGGTGGATTTGGCGGCGGAAATATGCAACAAATCATGAAACAAGCACAAGCAATGCAAAGAAAATTGCAACAAGCACAAGAACAACTTGCTGAAGAAGAAGTCACTGGCACAGCAGGTGGTGGTATGGTTGAAGTCACACTCAAGGGCGACAAAACACCCGTTGCAGTGTCAATCAATCCCGATGCAGTTGATCCTGATGACGTTGAAATGCTTGAAGATATGGTGCTTGCAGCACTTCAAGATGCTTTGAAACAAGCAGAAGAACTTTCAAATGAATTGCTTGGACCTCTCGCAGGCGCAGGTGGAATGTTCTAATTATGAAATATATTGAACCACTTTCAAGACTTATAGCAGCATTTTCAAAGTTGCCCGGCGTTGGCGAAAAGACTGCAGCAAGATATGCTTATGCAGTGCTCAACTGGGCAGATGAAGATGTTGAAGAACTTGTCACTGCCATTGCAAATCTCAAAGGCAGTGTGCATTTTTGTTCTGTCTGTGGCAACTTCTGTGAAGGGGACGTGTGCGACATCTGTAAGTCAAGACAACCCAAAACAATATGTGTTGTCAAAGAGCCAAAGGACATTACAGCCCTTGAAAAAGTCAAGGACTACAAGGGCGTATATCACGTCCTTCACGGTGTCATTTCCCCCATGGAAAAGATTGGCCCAAACGATATTCGCATCAAGGAATTGATTGCAAGATTGACCCCCGAAGTTGAAGAAGTCATCCTTGCCACCAACCCCGACGTTGAAGGGGAAGCCACGGCAATGTACATTGCAAGACTTGTCAAACCCCTTGGCATCAAGGTCACAAGAATTGCAAGAGGATTGCCCGAAGGCTCTGTCATTGAATATGCTGATGAAAGCACTCTTTCACGTGCATTGTCAAGCAGAATTGAATTGTAATTAATTTGCGTAAAATCGCAAAACAACCACTTTATAAAACAAAAAAGCAGACGTCAAGTCTGCTTTTTATCATTTTATCAACATTTTGTTGGTCAGTTTATAGTGCTGCTGCGTGATGAAAAATTGGAGCGTCACCGGGTGATCAACCAATGACTGACATGATGAATTTGTCAAAGTGTTGTTGACCGATTTCATCATTTTTGAACACTGCAGTGCAGTCAAGGATTTGCTCGCAAGTGGTGTTGATATAGTTTGTGATAAGATCCCCTGCTTTGTCTTCTTTCAAGTTTATGCCGTGGATTGCAGTCAGTTGTGCAATCATATCAAAGTGCTTTGAAAGATGATGACTTTCATCACTCAACATCTTGAAGTCAAGTGGTGCTCTGCCTGTGAGAATATCTTTGATGTCATTGCATTCTTTGGCCAATCTTCCGGGCAAGATAAACAATCCCATTGCTTCAATTATGCCGATTGACTCTTGCTTGATATGGTGCATATCTTTTGTGGGGTGGAATATGCCGTGGGGGTGAGTGTCGTCAGTTCGATTATTGCGCAAGATAAGGTTGACAGAGTAGTGACCGTCATTGTTGATATACACAAAGGGTGTGACGGTGTTGTGTTGTTCAGTTGTCTTTGAGATAATGCCGACTTCTGTGTCATCATAGTTGTCCCAAGCGCAACGGATTTTTTCTGCAAGTTCAACCACTTGCTTTTTGTATTTTCCTTCAATACGTATGACAGAGTTGTACCAATCAACGATTGAAACGTTGCAGTCGGGGTAGCCTTTTGCAAGATAGTATTTTCTTGCAGGTCTTGATATGACGGGCAATTCCTTTTGTCCACCTTGATAGTGGTCGTGTGCAAGGACAGAGCCACCAACAATGGGCAAAGGTGCATTTGAGCCGATAAAGTAGTGGGGGAACATATCAACGAAATCTACCATACGTCTAAACGAGCCAATGGAAAGGTTCATAGGACGATGCTCGCAAGATATGGCGATAATATGTTCGGCGAAGTATTCGTATGGAGAAAACTGCACAAACCAATTTTCTTCATCAAGTTCAATGGGTATAAAGCGAAGGTGTTGTCTTGCAGGTTGACCTGCATTGCCAAAGTGACCGATATTTTCGGGGCAAAGGACACATTTGGGATAGCCTGTCTTTGCATTTTTGGCTCTTTCCACTTCTTCCTTTGTCTTTTCGGGCTTGGCAAGGTTGATTGTGATGACAATATTGCCACGCTTTTCGTTGTCGTGTTGCCACTTGATATTCTTGTCAAGGTCAGGACGGCGCAAGTAGGTGCTGTTTTCTTCCAACTTTTGCAACCATTTTAATGCCACGGCAGTGCCACGATATGCAGCAAGGTTGTCAAACTTTTCAATGACTGCATTGGGACGAGGCATAAGCATACCCATAACTCTGCCTTCAAAGAGAAGTCTATCTTCACTTGAATACATTTTGCGCTTGACTGCCACGTCAAAAAGTTCATCAAGCACTTGATAAAGTTCGTATTCGCCAATATCCTCAGTGTATGGCTCGGTGACAGAAAACAAATTCAAAAGTTCATTTTCGACAAAGATTGTGTCGTATTCATCAAGTTCAAGATGATTTTCTGCATAGGAAATAAGGCGTTTGAGATTGCGCCTTACAAGTTCTTCAGTTGATTTTCTGGGCATATAAACCTCCAAAAGGTAGGCTGTGCACAATTTTGTTGCAATAAATATTGCTCTGTGCTAAAATAAATAACAAAGTTATTATAAATCCCAAAGGACAGAATTGCAATGGCTTTTGACAATATTTTTGAAAGTTGTGAGTTTGATGGCATTTGCCGTGAGTTATACGGTGAGTTTTCCCATAAAAGAAAGAGCGCATACCTTACACTTTTTGATATGCACAAAAAAGGTCTTGGATTTGAGCCGGAACAGTTTTATTCTGCATCAGGCAGAATTGAAATCGTGGGCAACCATACAGACCACAACGGTGGCAAAGTCCTTTGCGCAAGCATAACTGTTGACACTTTGGGCGCAGTTTCAAAAAGAAATGACGGCATGATTATGGTCAAGTCAAAGGGATATCCACTTATCAAAGTGTCCGTTGACGATATTGACTTCAAAATAGGGGAAGTTGGCACATCAACTGCAATCATCAAAGGCATACTTGCATACTTCAAAGGTGCAGGCAAAAAAGTGGGTGGTTTCAACGCCTACACAACATCATCAGTGCCAAAGGGCAGTGGCGTCAGCTCATCAAGTGCATTTGAACTTCTCATTGCAGAAATACTCAACTCACTTTACAATGACGGCAAAGTGGACAAGGTGTTCAAAGCCAAGGCATCACAATATGCAGAATGTGCCTATTTTGGCAAACCCTGTGGACTTATGGATCAAAGCGCAATATCCCTTGGTGGTGTCAATATGATTGACTTCCGTTCCTTTGAAAACCCCACCATTGAAAACGCAGAGTGGAAGTTTGATGACCTTGACATCTACGTCATTGCAACAGGTGGAGATCACTGTGATCTCACTGATGACTACGCTGCAATCCCCAGCGAAATGCGAGCAGTGGCAAACTTGCTCGGTGGCAAATATCTCGTTGACGTAGCACCCGAAAAGTTCTATGAAGAAAAGAGCAACCTCGTAGGCAAAGTCAGTGAAAGAGCCATCCTTCGAGCAGAGCATTTCTATGAAGAAAACAATCGTGTTGACAAAGCATACAAGGCAGTTGTTGACGGAGATGAAAAGGCATTTCTTGACGCAGTCAATGAAAGTGGTTTGAGCAGTAGATACAAACTTCAAAACCTTTATTCGCCAAAGGCAAACTCACATCTCATTGAGGAGGCTCTTGACAAAATTGAGGGTCTTGAAGGTGTTGTTGCCAAGCGTGTTCACGGTGGTGGATTTGCAGGCACAATTCTCGTATTTGTCAAAAAAGATAGTTCAAACAGTGCAAACAATGAGTTTAAGTGTCTGTTTGGCGAAAATAACGTATTCAAACTTTCTGTGCGCCCCCATGGTGCAATGAAAGTTATCGGGAGATAAACTATGGCAAATCTTATCTCGGCAATAGATAGAATAGCATTTTCAATAGGCTCGGTTGAAGTGGCTTGGTATGGCATACTTATCGTACTTGGTATGATGACAGGCCTTACTATTGTCATGACACAATGCAAACGCATAAACCTTACCACAGATGATGCAATCGAGTTCTTCCTTTGGGTTATCCCCATTGCAGTTGTCATGGGCAGATTGATGTATGTTGCAGTCCGTCCTGACGAGTATTTTGACCCTGCAATTTGGAAGGCAGATTTCAAAGGTGCATTTGTGGATATGATTGCACTTTGGGATGGTGGCATCACAATCCTTGGTGGCATACTTGGTGGTTTCTTTGGTGTTGTAGGTTTTTCAATCCGTCAACGCAAGAAGGCAAATTTTGGTCAAATACTTGACCTTATTGTCCCTGCACTTTTGATTGGTCAACTCTTTGGTCGTGTTGGCAACTTCATCAACCAAGAGGCATTTGGCAAGCCTGCATCACTTCTTGGTATTCCCGAAAAATTCCCCTTTGCAATCTTCATTGACAATCCCAGTGGCGTAGGCCGTGAATATATGCAAATGGTCTACGACAATATGTCATTACAGCCTGACGGCACTTATGGTGGTTGGTTTGCAGCAACGTTTTTCTATGAAATGTGTTGGAATACAGTTGGTGCAGCAATCGCATTTTGTGTGTGGCGTAAGAACAAGAAGTATCCCGGTATTTTGGCATTTTTCTACTTTATGTGGTATTTTCTTGGCAGAGCATTGCTCGAATACGTCCGTATAGACGCAGTGCCCGTGACGCAAACTCTTTGCTTTGTTGTCGCACCTATCGCAGTGCTCTTTGGCGTTCTTTACATATTGTTTATGGAAAATCGCCGTGCATTTAGAAAGGTTAATGGTCATATCACCGAAGGCACACTTGAAAGCGCAGTTCTTTCAAAGTGGGAGGTGGACAACTATGAGTTCACTGCAAAACTTTATCGCAAGCCCAACAAGTTCCTTTGCGCACTTTATGGTGTAAATGACTTCGCCTATCAAACTGCAACCGTATCTTCAAAAGAAGATCTTAAGCAGTATAGGGCAGAAATGAAAGTCAAGGAAAAGGAAGAAAGAGAACTTGAAAAAGCAAAGAACAAAGAAGAATTTGCAAAGAAGATTGAAAAGATAAAAGGTTTCTTTGCAAAGAAAGATAAATCAACCACAGAAAACACCGATGGCGACAACACAGAAGGTGCAGTTGAAGACGTCAAAGACTTTGAAGATGTAGAGAGTGGCAGTGAAGAAACCACAGAAGACAAAGTCGAAGAAGTGGCTGAAAACGTAGAAGACGAAAACGGCAGTGACAAAGTCACTGAAGACCAAATAATTGAAGAATAACTCAAAGGGCAGACTATGAAAAGAAACTTGACCTTGCTTACAGACCTTTATCAACTTACAATGATAAACGGCTACTATCAATGTGGTGCAAAAAATCAAATGGCTTGTTTTGACCTGTTTTATCGTGGTTCAAACGGATATTCATACGCCATTGCTGCAGGCCTTGAACAAGCAATAGAGTACATTGAAAATCTCCATTTTGACAAGGAAGATATTGACTATCTTCGCTCGCTCAACATTTTTGGAGAGGAATTTCTTGAAGAACTTACAAAGTTCCGTTTTACAGGCTCAATGAGAGCAGTGCCCGAAGGCACGCTCATTTTCCCCAACGAGCCTATCCTTACAGTTATCGCCCCCATGTTTGAGGCACAACTTGTTGAAACGGCACTTCTCAATCTCATCAACCATCAAACGCTCATTGCAACAACTGCATCACGCCTTACGGAGTGTACAAAGGCAAATATATCCGAGTTTGGACTTCGTAGAGCACAAGGCCCGGACGCAGGCTTGTATGGTGCAAGAGCAGCATATATCGGTGGTTGTAGATCAACATCAAACGTTCTTGCAGGACAAATGTTTGGCATTGACATCAAAGGCACGCACTCACATAGTTGGGTTATGTCTTTCCCCACAGAATATGATGCATTTGAGGCTTATGCAAAGGTCTACCCTGACAACTGCTTGCTCCTTGTTGACACCTACGATACATTAAAGAGTGGCGTGCCAAATGCAATCAAGGTTTTCAAAAAGTTGAAGGAAAACGGACACAGACCTTTGGGCATCCGTCTTGACAGCGGTGACCTTGCATATCTCAGCCGAGAAGCAAGAAAAATGCTTGACGACGCAGGATTTCCTGATGCAAAGATTTTTGTATCCAATGATATTGATGAAAAAGTCCTTCTTGCACTTGCACAACAAAATGCAAAGATTGACGTCTATGGCATTGGCACAAAACTCATCACATCATACAACAACGCAGCCCTTGGTGGTGTCTACAAACTTTCTGCAATCGAAGACAAGGACGGCAATATGACACCCAAAATCAAGGTGAGCAACTCTCACGGTAAGACAACAAATCCCGGCATCAAAAAGACAGTCCGTATTTACGTTGATGGTATGGCAATGGCAGACCTTATTTGCCTTATTGATGACGAGTTTGACACGTCAAAGCCCTTGACAGTATTCCACCCTGAACAAACTTGGAAGAAAACCACTTTTGAAAAGTATGAAATCAAGGAACTTATGGTTGACATATTCAAGGACGGCAAATTGGTGTATGATATGCCTTCTCTCAAGGAAATTGGCGAGTATTGTGACAAGTCAAAGGCAGAGTTCTTCCCCGAATATAGACGTGTTGTTAACACACAAGAATACAAGGTGGACTTGTCCGAAAATATGTGGAAGTTGAAGCAACAACTTCTTGGTGGTCGTCATTGATTTGATATTACAAAATACAAGATAAATCAACAAAACGTATCAAAATTTTCAGTTCTCTCTCAGTCATAATTGAGAGAGAATTTTTTTATGGGGGCAAGTATGAAAAAGTCAAAAAAGCAAGCTATGTTTACGGTTGAAAGAAAGGGATATTCCCAAAGAGAAGTGGAAGACTATATCTTAAAAGAAATAGAGAAAAACGAGATTATTCACAGCGAGCAAAGGGCAAGGATAGAAGAACTTTTGGAAGAAATTGACGGACTGAAAAAAGTGGTTGATGACTATAAAGCAAAGGAAGACAAAATTGCCGAAGCGCTTATCGTTGCCAGCGAAAAGGCAGACAAAATGACTGCGGATATCAAACTGCGTTATGCTATGGAACTTGACCGTTTGAATATGTTTAGAGCCAAGTGGACGGGTGCTTACAATGAGTTGAAGGAAAGGTATGGTTTTGACGGAGATGCGCTAAATATGGAAAGTGTTGCCATATCCACCAAACTTGAAATTGAAAGGTTTTTACAACGTGATTTTTCTTTGTCAAAGGGTGGAGAACTTTCCCCACAAGAAGAAACCTTCCGTCTTGAAACAGAGCGATTGTCATCTCTTTCAAATGGCGTTGAAGACCTGAAAAACAAACTTTTAGACAGCATCAAAAAGGATAATGTTGCATCATCAATCACAAAGTGATATTTACAGAACAAAGTTTTTACACAAACAAAAGCAGTTTATAAACTATTTTATTGTGCAAAATAGCAGAAATACTGGGTATGAAAAAAGGAACGCAAAATTGCGTTCCTTTTGTGTTTGAAATGGTTTTGAAATCGTTCGTTCGGTTTACCAGCGTATTATTTTGTCAATGAGATTGACTTCAAAGTGTAAACCATGCTTTGTTCACTTGAGATAGGCTCTCTGAAACGGACAAGAACGTTGACAAGTGACCAACCATCAACTTTGATGGGATCTGCTGAGTAGTAGAGTGTTTGTGATGCACCAACAACTTGTGTTGAACGAGCAAGGACAACCTTGTTGCACTTTGCACTTTGTTCATCTCCCCAAGTGATTGTTTCTGTGACACTGCAAGATGCTGTCAATGATGCAACGGTGTTTTCCTCTGCGATAGGTGTGTTAAACGTAAATGTAAAGCCTGCGCCCAATGTCTTGACTGCACGAAGAACTTGATGAATTTGAACGTTGTCATAGAAAGGTGCCTTGAGTGACTTGAGTGAGATTTCTCCATCTCTGGGTGCGCCATATTCTGTGATGGTGTATTTGTAGTTTTTGCCTTCGTACTTTGCAGAAAGTTTGTCAGTATATTCGCCACCAACGCGCTTGTAGTATGATGCGATGGGCACAAGGAAAGTTGTGCCGTCAACTGTTTGCATATAACAACCACTTTCCCACAAATCTTCGCCAAATGACAATGTGGTGTTGATGATATATCCTTCCTTGAGATTTTCAAGAGTCATATCCCCGAGGGTGAGTGAAGTTGCAGTGTTTCTTGTGATTTCCACTGTGTATGTACCTTCGGTTTCGCCATCAGTTACGTCATAGACGTACTTTTCGTAGGGACGCCAAATGTTACGGAGTTGACCTTGAACGGTTGCAGATGAGCAACCCACAAATGTGAGTGTCATTGAAAGGACGAGTATTGTTGCCAAAATAATAAGTGCTGTCTTTTTCATAATGTAATTATTATATAATTATTTTCGCTTTTAGACAAGTGTTTTTCAGTTGCAATTGAAAAACTAATGTTTTTCACAAAAAAATGGCAGTGGTATAGGCATATTTTCGTGGATACAGCCCCAAACATAGCCAAATTTATGGGGAATATTTTTTGAAATGTTGGTGGTAAACAAAAAATTTTTATTTATAAAAAATTTTTGTTTGGTTTTTTGATGTTGACAACCCAATCTTGTAGATTTACAATGAAGGCATGAAAACAGTAATTTCAAACTCAACAAAAGGATCAATTGACGGCATACTTCAAGAAGTCAAAAAAAGACTCGAGTGTGGCGAAGAATGTACAATTCTCACTGCAGACAGAAATGTTGCAACCATGGAAAAGACCATCCTTGAAACACTTCAAAAGTGTGGTGCAGAGTTTATGGTGGAAGTCATGTCTTTCACTCGTTTTTGCGTGCAAACTCTTGGAAACGACGTGCGCAAGTGCTTGACACCCGAAGGGTCTGTCATGCTTCTTGCAGATGTCATTGAGAGAGTGAGCAAGGACTTTGTGTATTATAGACGTGTGCGCCCTGACAGTCTTGCCAATGAAGTGTACGCAGCACTCACTGCCCTTAGAAACAGTGGATTGTCAACTGCAGATTTCCGTGAGAAAGCAGGAAAGTTGCCCACATCACTTCAAAATAAGGCAAAAGATCTTGCGCTCATGCACGAAGGATATCTTGAGGCACTTGCCGACAAGCGTCACGATAGTTCAACTCGTCTTGAAACTCTTGCAGAAAAACTTGATGAAGATTGTGGAGATTTAAAAAATCGCCATTTTTTTGTGGTTGATATGCAAGACTTCAATCATCCACAACTGAAAGTCCTTGAAGCACTTAACAAAGGTGTCAAGTCCTTGACTGTTGGGCTTGTCAGTGGTTTTGACAATAAAAATAGCCGTATTTATCCTGACAACACCATCAAAAAAGTCAAGGCAGTGTCAAAAAACAAAGTTGCAGAAGTGGTTTGCCTTGAAGATATGAATCCCGTCCAAAAGTCAATCAGCAAAAATCTCTTTTCCTATGAAAAATTGGGTGCAAGAGAGATTGTTGACGTCAAGGACGGCTCTTTCAGTTTGAAGGTGGCACAAAATCGCCAAGATGAAGTCACTTTTGTTGCCCTTGACATAGTCAAGAAAATCATTGGTGGCGCGAGATACAAAGATTTTGAAATCTTGGTTGGCAGTGAAGACTATGCCCCCATCATACGCAATGTTTTTGACAGATACGGCATTGTATATTTCATTGACAAGCAGGAAATGTTGCAAAGACAAGCAAAGGCAAAATATCTTCTTTCTGCTTTGTCCGTCTTGACAAAGAACTATAGAAGTGATGAAGTTCTTGACTTTGTCAAAAATCCTCTCTTTGAACTCTCTCTTGTGGGCGAAGATGATATTGACTCCAAAGACAAGGTTTTCCGTTTTGAAAACTACGTCCTTGAATATGGTGTCAACTTTGGCAAATTCTTGCAACCTTTTGAGTATGGAGATGATGAAAAACGTCTTCAAGCAGAAGAAGTGCGCAAGGCTCTTTGCAAAACACTCCACACTCTCGGGGAAAACAAGTCAAGACCCATGGAAGATATTGTTGCATCTGTCCGTGAGTTTCTTGAAAATGCAAAAACACCTTGGCAAAAGCACGTTGAAGACTTGGCAACCATAAGCGAATACTACAAAAAGTGCGCAGAGCAAGTTGACAACAAAATCAATGCTATTCTTGGGGAGATTGAAAGTGTTTTGGTTGGCGACAGTGATCTTGACAAGTTTGATACGACACTGCGCTCAATGTTCAAGACTTTGAAGATTGCACTTGTGCCTACATATCTCGACTCAGTATTTATTGGTGATATGTCAAGCAAGTTTGCAGGTGGTTCATATACAGATGAAAACGGCAAAGTTGTCAACAGAAATTTGTACGTCATTGGTGCAAATTCCGGAGCGTTGCCCCCTGATACTGAGGGGGGTGCAATCATCACTGCCAAAGATGAAGAACTCTTTGAAAGTGCAGGCATTGGCGTGTATCCCACACAAAGACAAAGGATCAAACAAAACCTTTTCACATTGACAGAAATCCTTGCAAAATGCAAAGGGCAACTGACCATTTCATATAGTCTTGCAAGCACTTCAGGGGAACTTAATCCATCTTCAATCATCTCTCAATTCAAGACAATGTTCAAGAAAAACGGAGAGCCAATGACCCCGGAATTCATATCCTTTGACAACTTGCGTGCATCTATGACAACACCCTTTGACGTCAGTGTTATGTTCAAGACAGACAAGAGTGTAAAGCATAGTATTTTGACAAGCGCAGTGTCAGGCAGAGCCACCGAAAGCGATATGGATATTTATCGTAATGCCTACAAGTTTATGGCAGATGGCGACAAGGTTATTGTGGGCAAAATCTATGACGTCCCTGAACAACTTGAAAATGCACAAAATATCCAAAAGACCAGTATAAGCAGACTGGAACGATACTTTAAGTGCCCGTACAGTTATTATCTCAATTATACACTTGGGCTCAAACGCCGTGAAGAAGGTGAGATCACAGGCCTTGATAATGGTACAATTCTCCACGCAGTTTTTGAAAACTTCTTCAAGGATTTGAAGGACGGTACAGTGACGCGAGAGAACGTTGCAGAAAGGGCAAGTGACACCTTTGACAACCTTGTCAGCAGTGATGAAAAACTCACTCGCTTGATGCAAAAACCAGACACTGCAAGACTGCTTGGCAAACTCAAGAAAGAGGGTATAAGGACTTGCCGCGATTTCTATGAGTGGTCGCTTTGCTCTAAATTTGCACCCACATATCTGGAAGCAGAATTTTCAAAGGACGGATCATTTAAGCCTATTGCGATAGACATTGATGGAAGAACTGTTGAACTCAGAGGCAAGATTGATAGAGTTGATATATTTGAGGATAGATTTATTGTTATAGATTATAAGACATATAAGAGTGTGACGCTTGCGCCTCACGAACTTTATCACGGAGAAAAACTGCAACTTTATATCTATGCAATGTCCATTATGCAAAACATAGACAAGAAAGTTGCTGGGGTATTCTATTTGCCCGTTTTCCCCGGTTTTGTTAGGGAAGGAAAGGCAAGATATGAGTTGGTTGGACAAATAACTGACAATGAGCGTGTCCGTAATGCAATCTTTGAATATCCTGCGCCCGAAATTGAGTGGGAAGAAATTGACGAAGAAAATGAACTTGATGAAGACGTGCAACTTGGTGAAGAAAATGACGACATTGATGGGGAAGAATTTGAAGAAGAACATATTGAAGTCGAGCCAATAACATATTTCCCTCAAGCAGACGTGTTGCCAGATGAAAAGCACGCTTTGACAGATGATGAATTTTTGAACAGAGGCAACTATGCTCTTGATCTTGCCAAAGAAGGCATTATGGAAATTGAGAGTGGATATATCAAACCTCGCCCATTGGGATCTATATGTAGCACTTGCGATTTTGCAAGCATCTGCAACTATAGGGATATGTACCCAAGAGAAAAGATGGTGTTTGAAGGCGATATTTTTGAAAAGTATAACAAGCCCGACAAAACCGAGTTTGAAGAATATTTGTATATGGTAGAGGCAGGCTGCGTTGATATAACAGGTTTGTTTGCACTCAAGAGTGATGAGGAGGTGGACAAGTAATGGCATCAGTAAATTTGACAAGAGAACAACAACTTGCCGTCACGTCAAAAGGACTTGTGATGGTGTCTGCATCTGCAGGCTCTGGCAAGACACATACTATGCTTGAAAGAATAATGCACCTTATTGAAAATGGTGTAGGGCTTGACCGTATGCTCATACTTGTGTACAACGAAGCAAACGCAAGCGAACTTCGTGAAAAGATACGCCAAAAACTTTTTGAAAAGGTGTGCGAAACCGTTGGGGACGCTGCAGATATGTATCGCAAGCAACTTGATGAAATCGCATTTTCAACAATATGCACAATACACGCATTTTGCCGTACTGCAATTCGCAAAAACTTTGAAGTCATTGGTGTCAACCCTGATTTTGATATACTTGACGAAAATGCTCACAAAGTGTATATGAGCAAAGCACTTGACAAGACCTTTGAAGAATTTGCATCAGATGATGTGTTTGTGGATATGATGTCCATCTTTGAAGTGAGAAGAAGTGAAGACAATCTTCGTGCAAACATTATGAGATTGTACGAAAGATTGGACGTGCAATCAAACGTGGAGCAGTTCATCAAAAATTCTCGTGAGTGCTACGTGAGTCAACAAAAGTTTGACGATATAATTTTTGGACACGCTGAACATGTGATGAAAAAGGTTGAGGAAATGATTGATGAAGTCATGCCACAACTTATCATTGACAAGCAAGATCAATATATCAACAAGATGCAAGCACTCAAAGAAATGACGCCCCATATTAAATCTCGCAACGTCGATAATATAGTGTTCAAGATGCAAGAAATCAATGCTATAAAGACACGTACAAAAGGTGGCAACGTTGACAAGAAAGCAGTTGAAAGATGCAAGAGATCCAACCTTGCAGTAAAAAAACTTGTTGACAAAATTGATGTTTTATATAGGGATACTGCATTGATGAACACCATATTTGCGCAAAATAAACTTTTTGCAGACAAGATTATTGATGCGACATTGCGTTTCAAAGATATCCTTGACGAGATGAAGACAAAGGACAACGTTTTGTCTTTTGGCGACCTTGAACATGGTGCTGTAAAACTCATCAATGAAGGCGTTGATATTGGTGCAGATTATGACTACGTTTTTGTTGATGAATATCAAGACGTCAATGGTGCTCAAGAGTACGTCATCTCCAACCTTGTCAAAGATGAAGCATTTATGGTTGGGGACGTAAAACAAAGCATTTACGGTTTCCGTTTGTCCGACCCTGAAATTTTCCTTGCACGTCAAAGAAAGTATGAGGAAAATAGCAAAATGGGCGAAGGTGTTGCACCTATTCTTTTCAACGATAACTTTAGAAGTGACAATCAAATCTTGCAATTTGTCAACGGCATTTTTGACTATGCAATGACAAAGGATACGGCAGGTGTTGATTATAAGCGTGAAGGCAGATTTAATGAAGTCCTTGATGAAAGCAGACGAGAAGGTAGAGTGGAAGTTCACGTTTTCCAAAAAGAACTTGGCGAGAAACAGTTGACAAAAACTCTCTACAAACTCAACGAGCACGAAGACTTGCTTTCTTGCATTACGGCAGAAGAACAAGAAGGGCTTTATATAGCCCACGAGATTGAAAGATTGATGAGAACTCAACGTCTTACAATCAAAGGGGTAGAAAGACCTTTGCAATATGGCGACTTTGCATTGTTGTTTAGAAAGAGATCTTCAACTGCAAACGTTATCATTGACGTTTTGAAGAAAAAGGGTATTCCTATTGACGATGGTTCATTTGTAAAGGAAGATGTCCCTGCTGAAACCGAATTTGTCAATATGCTTTCAGTCATAGACAACCCAAGGCAAGACTACGCCCTTGCAGGCTTTATGCTTTCATATCTTGGTGGATATACCGAAAGCGAACTTTCTGCAATCGTAGAAAACTCACGAGAAGGAATACTTTACGACAAAGTGGTCAAGTACTCAAAACTTGACAATGCTCTTGCTCAAAAGATAAGAACAACCCTTGACAATCTCAACAAGTATCGTGTGAAAGGCAGTTACATGAGTGTCAAAAATCTTGTGGAGGAAATCGTGGCAGACACTTGCTATGATGCATACCTTGTTTCAAAGAGCAAAGCACTTGCCAACAGTTTTGATGCATATATTAGAGGAATAAGAGAAGATAGCAATATCTTGTCAAAATATCTTCGCGAATATAAAGAAGGTGGCGTAGAAACAAAATCACGTCCAGAAGGTGGGGATAAGGTGCAAGTGAGCACTTTCCATAGTTATAAAGGACTTGAAACCCCCGTCGTTTTCTTGCCCAATGCAAACGATAAACCCGGCAGACCTTTGAGCAGTGATCTTTGCGTTGATGCCAGTGGCTGTATTTCAATGGCATACTTTGACTTAGAAAGAAGAAATAAGTATGTGGAAACCGTTTCAAATAAGGCAGTTCATCTCCTTATTCAAGAAAAAGAATACAAGGAAGAAATGCGCCTTTTGTACGTGGCTCTCACGCGTGCGCAAAAAATAATGTATATAACGGGCACTGTAAACCTTGATGATTTGAACTTTACTGAAGAAGGCGTTGACTTTGCGTTTGCTTGTGAAGGCTTTGAAACGGAAAAGACAATTTTCAACTACGCTTTCACTGCAAAGGCAAAGAAGAAGTTGGATTTTGTCCCGTACTTGCACTCAAGAAAAGCACAAATCGCAAGACCTGAAGATGAAAAGCCTTTCTTTGAGATGGGGGGCAAGAGAACTCAATATGATGATGAACTTGCAAGAGAAATTGAAAAGGTCAAGACGTTTGAGTATCCTTATGATGAAGAAACACGCCTTTCAAT
>JAZLBO010000018.1:0-135604 GCA_045613765.1 Clostridia bacterium
CAACAAGTAGTTTTTCTTTCCACGAAATTTATGCTAAAAAATTTTTAATTTTTGACAAATTTTAGTCCGAAAAAAGAAAATGCGGACATATCAATTTATGATCCCCCCTTCCTCATGTATTTCCCCCCATTTGCCTACGGCAAAGTCCTGCGGGCAGGGGCAACTCGACGCGATTGACTTCGTGGCAATCGCTATTCCGTCACTTTGTTCCTTACGGCACGCGCACATTAGGGATATTCCTCTCATTATGCCACTTGCCACTTGGGTGGAAAAACAGGATCCCCAAGTGGCTGGCGTACTTTCGTCTGGTGCTTGGCACTCGCCATGTCGCCACCCTGTGGCCCCCGTTCCGTCTGCGAATAAGTGAGTGCTAAAAACGCTCACACAAGCCGTAAAATGCCATGATTAAATCATGACACAAGAACAAAAAAACAGACGACAAATTTGGTGTTTGCCGTCTGTATTTTTTATGCTTGTATTTCGCTTGATTGTCAATCAAAATTTTCGGGGGTTTTGATGATTTCAAATCGTTCTTCAAGGACGCCTTCTTCCCCACCCTTAAACTCTCTTGAAAGCCACTCAACTTCAAGGATATGATTG
Organism: Clostridia bacterium; assembly: GCA_045613765.1. GTDB lineage: Bacteria > Bacillota > Clostridia > Christensenellales > CAG-917 > RGIG4097. Next base: position 601 of record JAZLBO010000018.1, read on the forward strand.
TTGGTGTATGTCTCAAAATTGCAACCAAAATCTGCATATTTTCCATCGTGATCAGTGGTATTGCAAGTCCACTTCAAAGTCAAATCTCCAAGGGTGTAATATGCTCTGCCTTTCTTTGAATAAAGCCCCAATTTCAACGGATTTTCCTTGTCTGTTTGACGGACTGTGAGCAAATTTTTGCCCATATCAAATCTGTCGTCTTTCAAGTCATCATAGGGCCAAAAAACGAGATTTTGTGTGGGGTTGAGATCGTCAACTTTGTCGTTCAACGGCACTCTCAATACGCCGTCTTTTGCCATAACGGACAATGCCCAAACATGAAAGTTTTTGCTCATATCAAGGCTTTTTACAACATTTTTGACACATAAACTGCCGTTTTCGTCAATATCAACAATTAACTTGTAGGAAAATTTCTTTGCAACATTACACACGAATTCGCCACCAAAGTCATCATGCAGAGTATATTCAACAGGGTAGTTGTCGGGAGTATAGGTGTAAAGGTCTTCGGGGGATTTCCACACCCTATGTCCACCATAGAGATACCAAGTTTCGCCCACCTTGTATTCCTTGTCAAAAAACTCGCCACCCTTTGAAATGTTGCGCTCGATATCCTCGTTCATAAAGTTGATTTTGTCTGTGCCGTAGTAGATGATACGTGGACCAATATCCACCGTGATCATGGCCTTAAATCCTGCTCTTTCAAGGACGACACATTTGCCAAAATTTTTGTAGTTTTCTATCTTCATTTTCCACCTTAATTCAAAGAGAAAACACCTGCATTTTCAAGTGCTTTTTCCCTTAAAATTTTTGTTGACTTTTTTGTCAATTTTGTATATATTATATTTAGAAAGCATCGCTTGTGAGGACGCAATCTGCGGACCGTCCTACACCACATTGTGGTGGGCGATGCTTTTTTCTATTTTTCAAGCAAAATACAACCTTTTTTCAAGCCAAAAAAATATTGTTTCTACTTAATATTCTGTGTTTTACACCCAAAACCACTCTCTCGCCTGAAAATCAGGCATTTGTTGTGGTTACCACACGCTGCAAATTGATGTTTTTGCAGTGTTTTATTTCTTTCTGCCCTTTTGAGCATCAATGGCATGTTTCCAAGCCTTAGGATTTTTGATGTCCAACATATCAAACAAGAATTTCAATGCTTGTCCTACTGCTCTAAAGGGATTTGGGTTTGCCTTTGTGGGATGCTCATATCCAGCTTCGTATGCTTCAAGTATGCCAAGGACGTTGTATAGTCTTTCTACAAAGTCTTTATAGTCTTTCTTGCCACTTGACCAACCTGTTTCTGCAGATGCAAGTGAGCGTGGAAATGCTTGCTTGTAAAGTTTGCGCTCATCTGCCACCCATTCTGTCCAAAGTGGTGTTTCAATGCCGATAACACTTTCTTCCCCTTCTCCATCAAAACAAGAGAGTGGCTCAAACATATACGTCTTCTTCAAAGGGTTGAGCCCATAGGGGTAGTCAAGATAGTATGGGAAGTTTTTGGACACGAACATTTTTCTGCCATTTTTAAGAGCATCTCTCACGTCCTTTGCCTTCTTGCCATCCGACCAATACTGGCATATTGCGCTATCGTCAAGTATGCCCGAATAAATCGCTTCGTTCCACACAATCGGTGTTTTATTGTATCGTTTTAATATGTTAATCACTCTATTTGTGAAATATCCTTGAAGTTGCTCATAGTTTTCAAAGCCATTGTCTTGCATGACTTTATTGCACTTTTCACAGTCACGCCATCTTGATTTTGGCACTTCATCTCCACCGATATGGAAGTACTTTGATGGGAACATTTCCACCACTTCAGTGATGAGTTTTTCTATGATTTCGTAGTTGTTTTCATTGCCTGCACAGAGTATTCTATCATCAATTCCGTAGTTTTCTGCAAGGTCAAATTGCTCCCCTGTGCAACCCGTTTCGGGCTTTGCGACAAGCATAAAGAGAGTGTGTCCGGGAAGGTCAATTTCGGGCACGACGTCAACAAATCTTTCCTTGGCGTACTCTACGATTTCCTTCACATCTGCCTTTGGAAGATAGCCACCAACGGGAATTCCATCTCCCCTTGTGCCCTTTCTAAAATTGGCTTTTTCATTAAGTTCAGGGAATACTGTGCTTTCAAGTCTATACCCTTGATTGTCGCTCAAATGCAAGTGCAAACTGTTGATTTTTACAAGTGAAAGTATGTCAATGAGTTTGATGATGACGTCCTTGTCAAAGAAATGACGGACGATATCAAGCATAAAACTGCGATATTCAAAGCGAGGTTTGTCTTTTATGATGCAGTTTTTGAGAGTGGCAACACCTTCAAAATAGCCATCAAACACAAGTTGCTTTAAGGTCATTGCCCCGTGGAAAAGACCTTCGTTTGTCTTTGACCAAACACGGATATTGCCGTCAATGACTATTTCATAGTCATATTCGGTTTCTGCAATCTCAAAAACCACCCTATTTTCAACGTCTTTTTCGTAATCAAGAAAGTTCATTTCTTGCACGATAACGTCAAGGGGCGCAATGATTTGGGTTGCACTGCTGAAAGTGGTTTCCCCTGCAGTGATTTTTGATTCAAATGGTTTTGGTACGATATTCATAACTCTTTCTCCCACACCATTGTACCAAAGGTACAGACGGGAGTCAATGACAACTTTTGTCATTTCCTTGCAAAATCCCCGTGATTATATATATTTTTACTATTTTCGCAAATCGTTGATTTGCGCCGTCGTTGACAGTCCACGGGTTTTGTGCTATTCTATTGCCATGGGTACAGGTGGTTGTATTTTAGGTGGCACATTTTCCACAGTGCTGTCAACAGTGATGAAAGCACTTGGTGTAGTGGGCGAATTTCTTGGGAAAATCATCTATTATTTTGGATTGTACTTCCCAATCGCATACGCAATTTATGGCGTAGTGCTTTATTTTACCTTTGATTTCAACCCGTTTGTGCAGGACGTTGACGGCAAACTCTTTATGTTTGGTTTTGCATTGTCTTGCGTGGCTATGGTCATACAAGCAGTGAAAAACATCATTATCAACCCTTGCAAAAAGTATTTTTCAAAGTCAAAAGTGGTTGAATACGGCAAGGATCAAAAGTTGTCAAAAAACGCACCCGAAGCACCCACCATATACAAAAGCAAAGTCAACCCCGGCGTCATCGTCTATGAGTACTCAAACAGATATGACTTATACGAAGAATTTGAAGACGGTCTGCGCCTTGTAAGCACAGAATTTAAGGGACGTAAAAGCAAAAGATGGTAAACTCAAGCAAAAGCACAGTCAACCTTGAAAGCGTTGATACAAATATCATTGAAAGTGTAGAAGACACCACTTCTACAACTTCTTTATTGGTTGAAAACATTGAAAACGAGATGGTTTCAACTGACGGCACTATCATAGATAGTGACAACACTCTCACACCCACCGAAGAAGATGTAGAAAGTCAAGAAGACGCACTCCAAAATGAAGACGAAAGAAAGGACAATAAGTTTGTCGCATTTGTGAAATCACGCTTCAAAAAGAAGTCAACAAAAGGCAGAATTTGGGAAATCGACTTTCTCCGTGGTTTCTGCGTGTTCTTGATGCTCTTTGACCACGCTGCCCTTATGCTTGCAACAACGTTTGGCCCATCTTGGTATGGTGGCTCATACGCCATGCAATGCAGTGCCGAGTTTGGCGCAAAACTCTGCACCCTTTGTCTTGAATATTGGAATAGCACCCTTCGTGAAATAGGTCACCCCATTGTACTGTTTATATTCTTCTCAATATCAGGGCTTTCTTGCTCATTTTCAAGATCAAACTTAAAGCGTGGCACAATTCTTGCCGTAGTGTCCGTCATATACTCACTTGTGACCTACGTGTTGAGTATAACCATGGATCCGTCATTACTTGTGACCTTTGGTGTATTGCATTTCTATGCCGTTTGTATTCTTGTATGGGCAATCATCTGCAAACTTGTCAAGGACAACAAGGTGGCAAAGACAATCATCAGTGGCTTTATTGTCATAGTGGTCGCAGTGCTCTATTTCTGCTATAAAGCACCTGCAACAACACCTAAATGGCTTTTCTTCCTTTGGCCAAGAGAGAACTTTGACGGCACTCTCAGTGCTTTCTACTATCAATATCAAGTATCTCCCGGGGATTTGTTTACCCTTGTCCCCTACTCTGCCTTCTTCTTCACAGGCACTTTCTTGCAACCCTTGCTCTACTCAAAGCGTAGAAGTCTTCTCCCTGCCCTTGACCGTGGTTGGCATCGTCCCATCACTTTCCTTGGCAGACACGCCATAGGCGTATATCTCTCACATATCGTCCTTGTGGCAGTGGTCTTGTGTCTTATAAGCCTTATGTTCTACGGCACTTGGGGGCTTTTCTAAAACAACGCAAGTTTTTCTAAATTCAATCTCACATCAAAAAATGACAACAAAAAAACGGCACGTGATGTGCCGTTTTATTTTTTGTTTTGCATAGGAAAGGTCTTGCCTTTGCCTATTTTTATTATATCATTTTGTCAAATTAATATTGTGCTTTTCTTTCTGTTTTGGGTGCAAGGACAAGTTGGACTCTCTTGTTGCTACCTTCAAATTCATATCTATTCTTTTGTCTTGTGATGCTTTGAGCAAACTTCAAAGGAGAACAGATACCCTTGACGATAACGGGTGACATTGCGTCAACAACGACGATAACTTTGCCGTAGCAGAAAATTCTTTCAAAGAGATTTTGTGTGACGTTGACTGCCTTGATTTGATTGAGGGGCAACTGCACGTCAATACGCTTGAAAATGCCAACACGCACTGCAAATTTTCTGTCTGTGACAACTGCTTCTTTTTGCCACAATGAAATGCCTTCAACAATACAGCAGATCAACAAAAGACCAAGTGCGCCAAGTGCAGTGTATTGCACGATTGCATCTGTCAAAATCTCTTTGCCGAGTGCGTTGTTGATATTGGATTTGAAATACCAAATTGCAGCAATAATTCCACCGAGTATTGCAGCAATCAACAGTTCACGCAAGAAAAACACGTATGTAAACCTTGCTTTTGACACAATTCTTTCACTTTTACGGTATGTTCTTTCAAGTGCTTTCATGTCTATTTACGTCCTTATTTGGTTTATTTTTTGATTTAGTTATCAGCCCTTGAAACATCTTGGGAACTGACTTATTCTTATCTTTGTACATCCAAAGGGGACGTACACTCTTGCCATGCTTTCTTCAGAAAATTCCGACTTCTTGGGCACTTGCACAAGCCCGTTTTTGTCGTAATCCCAGTCCGTCACGTTTTTACTGCGAATACGGAGTTCGAAGGGAGGAATTTGTCCGTTGAAGGGGTTTTCTGCAATGTTGTTGACCACCGTTTCTTCTGTGTCAAACACACGACGGATGCCACCAATCTTGCGCTTTCCAATGATGGGTGCAAAGGTCCATTTCTTCAAAAATGCCACCTTATACACGCCCTTGTATGCAGTTTCCTTCATGTCTTCAGCAAGTTTTGATGCCATGACGACATTGCCTTTCATCATAGTCAATGACTTGTCTTCATTTTCTCTTACAAGAAGGGGTATATCAAGTTTGAGCATAAACGTACTGCCCGTCTTAAGCACACACTTGACGGATATATCGCTTGTGCCAGATGCCACCACTTGTCCACCAGACACCAACTGCATTGATGTGCCGTGAGGCACACGGAAGTTGATCTTGATTTCGGGGTCGCCTTCTGCGTTTTCAACCTTGAATATGATGGTATTTCTAAATGGATAACCTGTTTCTTCCTTGATGCGAATATGCTTGCCGTCAACGTATGTGTCTATGATACAAGGCGCATAGCACTTGAAATCAAGTTCGCCACCCTTTGTAAAGCATACACTGCGCATAAAAGTAGGATATGCCGAGAGCAAAGATATTGCGCCCTTTGTAAGACGGCCTGTCACATAAGAATTGCCATATTGAGCGTCTGCAAGGTGCATATTGCCGTCAGTAGATGCTTCAACTTGGTTGGGTGTCAACAGGTCTTGGACTGCGCCAATGCCGTCAAATGCTGCAGGGATAAGGTTAAATGCAATACGCTCAATGCGATCTGCAACTGCGTTGTCCCCTGTTTCTGCAAGGACTTCCACAAGTGATTCAAGCATCTCAACGGCACTTTCAACGTCTATGCCCCTATTTGATGACTTGCCTGCAAGACGGAAGTCGGAGTTGAACATACCAAGTATGTTGCCGTGGTATCTGTCAAGGGCGTTTATCAACTTGAGAGAGTGATATTTCAACTCATCATCACCAATAAAGCCACCCCAAATACAAGGGTATTTGACTGCTTTTGCAATGTTGACGCCAGTTGTTTCCACCACTGTTTGATGAGCAGGTTTTTTCCACTCAATGTTTGCCTTGTCAACTGTCAAAGGCTTAGTGGGATTGATGCCGTCACTTATAGTGTAGCCTGCGATACGCTTTTCCAACTTCTTCAGTGCAAAAGCACTGACGTACTTGTTTGATGGGCTCTTATACTTGAAGTTTGATGCAAGTTTGAACCAATCGTTGCTTGTTTCACGCAGTTTTTCTGCAAGGTCGTGGAGCCACTCTGCGTCAGTTGCCTTGAATACGGCATCAATGGCAGGGATTTCTTCAAGCAATCTTGCTCTTGCGTGATAGAAATATGGGGTAACACTAAATGTGTTGAATTGGTTTTTGAAGAATTTGCGAAGTACGGAAAGGGCGTTTTCATCTCCAGTTGCTTCATAATAACTGAATATTGCCTTGACTGCCTCGATCTTATCTGTTGAAAAGATCTTTTCTTGCAAGCCAAAATCCCCACCTTCTCTTGCGCCTGTCAATATGGGGGACAAAAAACTCTCTGCCTTTTCAAGCAAAATCTTGTCACCTAATACGCCATAGAGCAAAACCAAGCCACGCACGTATCTCGGCAAGGCTTCCCCTTTCACCCAAGAGCCATTTTCCATCAAGCCAGAAACACCACCCAAACGCTTTTGCAAGCCGTTGATAAGGGCGAGTTCCTTCAATAGCCAACCGTCAGGACGGACAGAACCGATGGGCAATTTTGTGAGTGTAGGGTTATCTTTCTTTGCCATAAAAATCCTTCTTCGTGTGAGCGCATTATGCGAGAGCATACGCTCGCGCAACGAATATACAAAGATAATTTACCACATAAGTTTGACAAATGCAAGAAAAACAAATAAAATTTGACGTATGAAGGTTGTTTTTAACAAAAAATAGCCTTACACCTTGCTTTATAAAGCAAAAGGAAGTTATCTTGGTATGAAATACGTGATTATTCTCGGTGACGGCATGGCAGACTACCCCATTGAAAAGTTGGGGGGAAAGACACCACTTGCCGTCGCACATAAACCTATGATGGACGCTCTTGCACAAAAGGGCGAAGTTGGGCTTGTAAAAACCGTGCCCGACGGCTTTGCTCCCGGCAGCGATGTAGCCAATCTCGGCGTCCTTGGATATGACGCCAACAAGTCCTACACAGGCAGATCCCCCCTTGAAGCACTTTCTATGGGTGTGGAACTTGAAGAAGACGATATCGCACTGCGCACCAACCTTGTCACACTGTCAAATGACGAGCCTTTTGAGTGTAAAAAAATGGTGGACTACTCTGCAGGAGAAATCCCCACGGAAGACAGTGCAATTTTGATGAAAGAGATTGATGCTCAACTTGGCACAGACACATTAAAATTCTACCCCGGCGTAAGTTATCGTCACCTTCTTGTCATCAAGGGCGCAGGCAAAGATTCAATCAAAGATTTGACCCTTGCGCCACCCCACAATATCCTCGACAAAGACGTGAAATCAAATATGCCCAAGGGCAAGATCGGGGCACTTTTATCATCTCTCATCATCAAATCAAATGAAGTGCTCAAAAATCACGAAATCAACCAAAAACGCACTTTATCTGGCAAAAACAATGCAAACAACATTTGGTTTTGGGGAGAAGGCACAACACCAATCCTTGAACCTTTTGAAAAGAAATATGGTGTAAAAGGCGCAGTTATCTCTGCCGTTGATCTTTTGAAAGGCATTGCAAAAGGATCAAAAATGTATGCACCAAACGTTGATGGAGCAACAGGTCTTCTCAACACAAACTACAAAGGAAAGACAGACACTGCCATCAAACTTCTTGAAGAATATGACTTTGTTTTCGTCCATCTTGAAGCCCCTGACGAGTGTGGTCACCAAGGAGATTTGGAAGGCAAAATCAAGGCAATCGAGCTAATTGATGAAAAGATTTTGACGCCCATCTTCAAGGCACTTGACGGCAAGGAAGACTTCCGTATTATGGTGCTTCCTGACCACCGTACACCCATTGCAGTGCGCACCCACACAAGCGAACCCGTGCCCTACTTTATCTATGATTCAAGGGTGGAAAAGAAAGGTTGCAAATATGATGAAATCACTGCCGAAGGCACAGACGTCTATATTGACACCCCTTGGCAACTGACAGAAAAATTCTTTCATAACCGTGCCAATTAAGGCAAGATTTACATCAACACAATTCAACAATTCAACAAAAACAAAAAAACACGCAATACAGCGTGTTTTTCTTTTACACTTTTATTCTTATATTTTATAGATTTTATTGATTTTACAACTTGGGTTGTTTATTCCCCTTTGACTATCTTTGCAAGGAATTTTTCCACCAAGTTGTTGTTTGTCACGGCGTCCTTTCCTTTCCAGTTGAGAGAGAAACAGTGGTTGCTTGTAAACTTGGTTGAGTGGTATGCCTCAACTTCTACACCCTTTTCCTTGAGGACTTCAATCAGTCTTTCGCTTTGTCCCTTGCAGAAGACGTCTTTTTCTGCATAAGTGATAAATGACTTGGGAAATTTTTCATTGACAAGCCCCACAATCACACACAAATCAAGATATTCGTATGTGTCAATGTCCTTTTTGTCTATGCTTGCAAAGTCCTTGAGGATGACACCACCCATATCCAAGGGCAATTTGGCATTAAGGGCTGAGATAATATCGTATATGCCACAATTTAGATATGCGCCTGCAAAGTGCAAGTCTGTGGACACGCCAATTTTGTTCTGTAATTCCTTGCTTTCTGCAACGGATATAAGCGCTGTTGAGTAATATGCCCCCGCGCTATCCCCTGCCACCACTATTTTGTCAAGGTCAAGGTTGTATTTGTCTGCATTATCGCCCACCCAGTTGAGAGCATATACAAGATGCTGTAAAGGTGCAGGAAATTTGTGTGCCGGGCAAACGCCATAGTTGACGTTGACAACAAAGAAACCTTGCATTGCATACCACTCTGATACAGCACGTCTATGATACTTGTCCCCTGCCACAAAGCCACCTCCGTGGATGTAGAACATAACGGGATATTTACCATCTGCCTTTTCAAGATGATATGTGTCAAGACGGCAAGCATCATTGTCAAAATAGGGTATGTCCTTCTCTACAACGAAATCCACCCCTTTGTACGTTTTCTTCCTTGACTTGTTTTGTGGAAAGTCAAAAATCACGTCTATGGCTTTGAATAATGATGTTGCAATGCTCATATTTGTTTCCTCTTATATAGTGTATCACACAATCTCAATGTTGGCAAACACAAATTAAAGCCATCTTCAATATTAATTCAACCAAAACACGCCCAATGTATGCAACTGCAAAATTTTTACATTTTGTCAATATCAATAGTTCATCATTGTGTTTTGCATATATAAACACTTTATTGTGTCATTTTCAAAATTTTTGCAGATTTTAATAATGTTGTATATTGTGTTGGATGAAAAGATGATTGCACATATTTTTCTGCCCTGCAATATGTTGTAGTAAGGCAACCAAACAAACTCAGCGCCCATCAGTTTTGTACATAAAGGAGGTGCTTATATGTTTATGAGATGTTGCAATCACACGTTGCCTATCAACCCAAGATCAACCTACTTCCAAGACACCACGCCTATATTGAGATACCCTTCTTGTTGTGGCAATCCTATGCTTTACAACACAGCCGACGCTCCCACAAGAGTTGTTGTGGGAATACCCGGTCCTGTCGGTCCACAAGGTCCAAGGGGTTTGACAGGTCCTATTGGTCCTACTGGGGCAACTGGCCCTGCAGGTGCAGACGGCATTGATGGTGTAGACGGTGTTTCTGCAGGTTTTGGCACACCCACTGCCACAGCAACAACTTTGCCTGCAGGAAGTGATGCAACGGTCACTGTCACTGCCACTGGGGAAGATACTGCCAAAGTCTTTGATTTCACATTTGGCATACCCCAAGGCGCAACTGGTGCAACCGGCGCACAAGGTGAGCAAGGTATTCAAGGGGATACAGGTGCTGCTGCAGGATTTGGAACACCTACTGCCACCATTACAATACTTCCTGCCACCGAAACTGCCTATGTCAACGTGACGGCAACTGGCCCTGATACAGCAAAGGTGTTCAACTTTGACTTTGGAATCCCTGCTACAACCTAATTTGAGCCGTTTTAAGAGGTTTTAAGCCCTATATGGCTTGAATGTAAGAAAGAATATCACAAATATTTTTAAGTAAAGAAAAAAGCCACTCTAATGAGTGGCTTTTGATTGTTGGTAAAAATGTAATTACTTGAGTTCTGCTTCTGCGCCTGCTGCCTTGAGTTTTTCGAGAAGTGCTTCTGCTGCTTCTTTGGGAAGTTGTTCCTTGACTGCTTTGGGTGCTCCGTCGACGACTGCTTTTGCTTCGACAAGACCAAGACCTGTTGCTTCCTTGACAACTTTGATGACTGCAACTTTGTTTGCGCCTGCTGACTTGAGGATGACGTCAAATTCTGTCTTTTCTTCTTCTGCGGGTGCTGCTTCTGCGACTGCGCCGACGACTGCGACGGGTGCTGCTGCGCTTACGCCAAATTCTTCTTCGAGTGCCTTAACGAAGTTGTTGAGTTCGAGCACTGTCATACCTTTGATTTCTTCCATGAGTTTTTGAAGATCTGCCATTTTTATATTCTCCTTGAAATTTTCTAAATTTTGTGTGGGGTTCTTCCCCTGTGATTTTTGTTATGCTTGTTCTTTTTGTTCTGCAATTTTGTTCAAGACGCGAGCAAGGCCACTGATGGGTGCTTGCATGCTTCCGAGCATCTTTGCAAGAAGGATTTCTCTTGAAGGGATTGATGCGATTTCTTTGACGCCTGCTGCATCGAGGTATTCGCCTTCAACCATACCGCACTTTGCCTTCATCTTGTTGAGTTTCTTCATGTTGTCGAAGATAACTTTTGCGGGGCTTGTTGCGTCTGTTGATGAGAATGCCACTGCTGTAGGTCCGTTGAGTGCTTCGTCGAATTGTGTGTAACCGAGTTCATTGAAAGCACGTTGGACAAGACGGTTTTTAAGGACTTGGTAGTCCACGCCTGCTGTTCTCATTTCCTTACGGAACGCTGTGTCTTGTGCGACGTTGAGTCCCATATAGTCAATGATGACAAGGCCTTTTGCCGTGGAAATCTTGCTCTTAATCTCTTCAACTTGTTGCTGTTTGAGTTCAAGAATTTCTTTGGATGCCATTTTTACCTCCTATATTTATCCACTCACAATGTGAGTCCTGCTCGTAGCAGGTTAGAAATTAAAAAAGTCACTCCAAAGACGGAATGACAGAATACACCAATAAAAAATGTATTAAGATCAGTCCTCGGCAAGCGCTTTCGCTTACGACATACGTCACTTGCTGTCTTTGGAACGGGATTATAATATCAAATCCCAAATTTTTTGTCAACCGAAACGCAAAGCAATTTTGCGTTTCGATTGATTTTTTTTGATTGCTTTGGCGAAAATTTCACCAACCAGCGTTTCTACAAGTATTCTACCCTATTTCTTGGGCAAAAAACCGAACTTTTTGTTTGTTTTTGTTTAATTTTGAGATATTGAGATGAGTGACAAGAAAAGTGCCATCGCCATCTCTCAAAATCTCTAACAAACTTTAGTATTTGGATGTGTGAATTTTGGGATATTTGGATGAGTGCCAAGGCAAGTGCGTTTGTGGCAGGTCGTAGCGTACTTATTGTACGTGAGAATTGACACATAGCACTTAACACAGGCAATCGCCAAATAGCACAAAATTTATTAGTTCATTTTGTAGTTAACTTTAATGCTGGGGCCCATTGTTGCTGCAATGTAGACTGACTTGAAGTATTGTCCTTTTGCTGCTGCGGGTTTTGCTTTGACAAGTGCTTCCATGACTGTGTTGAAGTTGTCAAGGAGTTTTTCTGTGCCAAATGATTTCTTGCCAATGGGAACGTGGACGATTGATTGTTTGTCAACTCTGTATTCAACTTTACCTGCTTTGATATCGTTGATTGCCTTTGTGACGTCCATTGTGACTGTGCCTGACTTGGGGTTAGGCATGAGGCCCTTAGGACCGAGAACCTTACCCATACGACCGACAAGACCCATCATATCGGGAGTTGTGACGATAACGTCAAAACCGAACCAGTTTTCTGATTGGATCTTTTGGATCATATCTTCTGCACCGACGAAATCTGCGCCTGCTGCTTTTGCTTCATCTGCCTTGTCGCCTTTTGCGATAACGAGGACGCGAACTGTACGGCCTGTTCCGTGAGGAAGGACGCATACGCCACGAACTTGTTGGTCTGCGTGACGGGGGTCAACGCCGAGTTTGCAGTGAAGTTCTATTGTTTCATCGAACTTTGATTTTGCTGTTTCGACTGCGATTGCAAGTGCTTCTGCGCTATCGTAAACCTTGCTCTTGTCGATGAGTTTTTTGCTATCGATATAATTCTTACCGCGTTTCATAGTTTACCTCCTTATTCTTCAACAAGAACGCCCATACTGCGTGCTGTTCCTGCGATCATGCTCATTGCTGCTTCGATTGATGCTGCATTGAGGTCAACCATCTTGAGTTCGGCGATTTCCTTACATTGTGCCTTGGTGAGAGTTGCAACCTTGTCCTTGTTGGGACGGCCTGATGCTGACTCGATACCACATGCCTTCTTGATGAGGACGGGTGCCGGAGGTGTCTTCATAATGAAAGTGAAAGAACGATCTTGGTAGATTGTGATAACTACAGGAATAATGAGACCTGCGTTCTTTGCTGTCTTTTCATTAAATTCTTTTGTAAATGCGGGGATGTTGATGCCGTGAGGGCCGAGTGATGAACCAACAGGGGGTCCGGGAGTTGCCTTACCGGCGGGGAGTTGCAGTTTGACTACTGCTGTAATTTTTTTAGCCATATTTCCTCCTGACTAATGTGGTTTGACGGAAACCTGATGAGATTTGTTTCCTCCCACGAGGTCGTTTACACGAGTTTTTCGATTTGCGTGAAGTCAAGTTCAACGGGTGTTTGACGACCAAACATTGACACGACCACCTTGACTGTTTGTCTTTCTGCGTTGATGCTTTCCACAACGCCAAAGAAATTTTCCAGAGCACCATTGATGACTCTGACTTCGTCACCTTCTTTGATATCGATATCATCGATGGTGAGAACTTCGAGGCCCATTCTTCTAACTTCATCATCAAGCAATGAAATAGGTCTGCCTTTAGGACCACAGAAGCATGTAACACCTTCAGTGCTGGTGACAAATTCCCACACTCTGTCGGTGTAAATCATTTTAATAAACACGTAATTGGGCAGCTTCCTGCGTTGAACAACTTTTCTTTTGCCGTCCTTTTCCACGACTTCGTCTTCAACGAGCATCTTAAGATCAATGATATAATCCTTGAACTCGGGATACTTGTCGAGTTTGTTTTGCATGTCTCTCAAAACGCGGGGTTCGCTTCCAGACTTTGTGTGAAGCGCATACCATTTAGGTTGTTCCATGATTTCCATAAATAACTCCTTAAATGAAAATGGTTGCCCACTTTCCCGTTGTCACAAGACTGAGAAGACCTGTGAGGACGTAGTCGATTCCAAACAAAACGATGAAAAATGCAACAACGACAACAAGCACGATTGCTGTTGACTTTGCCACTTCTTTTCCCTTGGGCCAGGTGACTTTTTTAAGTTCGGAAATAACGCCCTTGAAACCTTTGCCCATTCTCTTGAAGATGTTGGGTTTCTTTTCGCCGTTATTTGCGTTCTTTTTGTTAGTCTTTTTAGCAGGCGCTGCGTTATTTTGCGCAGTTTCAACTTTGACTGCAAGTTCAGAATTATTCTTCACTTTGTCAGTTTTCTTTGCCATATTGCCTCCTAACCTTACTTTGTTTCTCTATGAAGTGTGTGTTTCTTGCAGAATCTGCAATACTTTTTAAGCTCCATTCTATCAGGATGCTTTTGTTTGTTCTTTTTAAGATTGTAGTTGCGTTGTTTGCACTCTGTGCAAGCAAGTGTAACTCTGACTCTTGCATCTTTTTGAGCCATTTTTGCCTCCTTTTGTCTTAACAAATTACATAGGCATACCCTACACGGCGATAAGCCGTGTAGGATATATCGCTATTATTTGGAAAGAACAATTATTCGATAATTTTTGCTACGACACCTGAACCGACTGTTCTGCCACCTTCACGGATTGCAAAACGGAGACCTTCTTCGATTGCGATAGGTGTGATGAGTTTGATTTCCATGTCGATGTGGTCACCAGGCATAACCATTTCTGTACCTGCGGGAAGGCTGATTGAACCTGTAACGTCTGTTGTACGGAAATAGAATTGAGGACGATAACCGTTGAAGAAAGGTGTGTGACGGCCGCCTTCATCCTTTGTGAGAACGTAAACTTGGCTGGTGAAGTGTGTGTGGGGTTTGATTGAACCGGGTTTTGCAAGAACTTGACCACGTTCGATGTCTGATCTTTGGACACCACGGAGGAGTGCGCCGATGTTGTCGCCACCTTCTGCGTAGTCGAGGAGCTTACGGAACATTTCGATACCTGTAACTGTTGTTTCTCTCTTTTCGTCTGAAAGGCCGATGATTTCAACCTTGTCGCCAACTCTGAGGACACCACGTTCAACTCTACCGGTTGCAACTGTACCACGTCCTGTGATTGTGAAGACGTCTTCAACAGGCATAAGGAAGGGCTTATCTGTATCTCTTTCGGGATCAGGGATATAGCTGTCAACTGCATCGAGAAGGTTTTGGATGCATTGTGTTGCGGGGCTATCCCAGTTGCCTGCGAGACCTGATTCCATTGCTTTCAATGCTGAACCACGGATGATAGGTGTGTCATCGCCGGGGAAGCTGTATTCGTTGAGAAGTTCACGAACTTCCATTTCGACGAGTTCGAGAAGTTCTTCGTCGTCAACTTGGTCACACTTGTTGAGGAAGACAACGATGTAAGGAACACCAACTTGGCGTGCGAGAAGGATGTGTTCACGTGTTTGGGGCATGGGACCGTCTGATGCTGCGCAAACGAGGATTGCTCCGTCCATTTGTGCTGCGCCGGTGATCATGTTCTTAACATAGTCAGCGTGTCCAGGGCAGTCAACGTGTGCATAGTGACGTGTTGCTGTTTCGTATTCAACGTGTGCTGTGTTGATCGTGATTCCTCTTGCTTTTTCTTCGGGTGCTTTGTCGATTTCGTCATACTTCATGACTTGTGCATTGCCCTTTGATGCGCAGTACATTGTGATTGCTGCTGTGAGGGTGGTCTTACCGTGGTCAACGTGGCCGATTGTACCAATGTTAACGTGGGGTTTAGTTCTTTCAAACTTAGCTTTTGCCATACTAAATTCCTCCAAATGAATTTGTGTTTTTTGTTGTTCTTTTTTTATTTTTGTTTTATATTCCTAAAAGATATTTATTATATATATTAATACAATATTTATCCTTTTGAAATCTTTTGTCCCGTGACCTTTTCAAGTACACTGTTAGGAACAGGTGCAAAGTGGTCAAACAGCATTGTAAAGTTGCCTCTGCCTTGGGTGATGCTACGAAGTTGTGTTGCGTAGCCGAACATTTCTGACAAAGGAGCGTCGCAATCAATTGCTTGAACGCCACCTTTCATTTCGATACCCTTGACACTGCCACGTCTTGAGTTGATGTTGCTGAGAACGTCACCAAGATATTCTTCGGGCATGAGCACTTCCACTTTCATGATAGGTTCAAGAAGTACGGGTGCTGCTTTGGCTGCTGCCTCACGGAAGGCCATTGTTCCTGCAATCTTAAATGCCATTTCGCTGCTATCCACTTCGTGCATACTGCCGTCAATGAGTCTAACTTTGAAATCTACACATTCATATCCTGCAAGGACACCTGCTTTGGCTGCTTCCTTGATGCCTTCGCAAACTGCGTTTGCGTATTCCTTGTTGATTACGCCACCCACAGTTTCGTTTGAGAATTCAAATCCACCACCGGGGTTGGGTTCGATCTCAATTACGCAATGACCATATTGACCGTGACCACCAGTTTGTCTTACAAACTTGCCTTCTGCCTTTGCAGTTCTTGAAATGGTTTCACGATAACTGACTTGAGGTTTGCCGACGGTTGCCTCAACCTTGAATTCACGGAACATTCTGTCCACAAGGATTTCAAGGTGAAGTTCGCCCATGCCGGCGATAAGAATTTGACCTGTTTCGTTGTCGGTGTGTGCCCTAAACGTGGGGTCTTCTTCTTGAAGTTTGACGATTGCATTTGTAAGTCTTTCTTGACTTGCCTTTGACTTGGGTTCGATTGCCAACTTAATGACAGGTTCAGGGAACACCATATTTTCAAGGACAATTTGTTTTGACTTTTCACAAAGTGTATCGCCAGTGGTGCTGACTTTAAGTCCAACGAGTGCGACGATATCTCCTGCGCTTGCCTCGGTCATATCTTCTCTTTCGTCTGCGTTCATACGAAGGATACGGCCGATACGTTCATTGGAATCTTTGACAGAGTTGTACACCATCATGCCTGTCTTGATTTCGCCAGAGTAAATTCTAATGAATTCAAGTTTGCCAACATAAGGGTCTGTGAGGATCTTGAAGACCAATGCTGAGAAAGGTGCTTCGTCGCTTGATTCTCTCACTTCTTCCTTGTCAGTTCTGGGATTTGTGCCGGTGATTGCAGGCACATCAAGAGGGCTGGGAAGATAATCAACGATTGCGTTGAGAAGTCTTTGTACGCCTTTGTTTCTATAAGAACTGCCACAGAGAACGGGTGTCATCTTCATTTCGATTGTACCCTTTCTAATTGCTGCTTTAAGTTCTTCTTCAGTGACACTGTCAGCCTCGTCACTGATACATTTTTCAAAAATTTCATCACTGAAATCTGCTGCGGCGTCAAGAAGATTTTGTCTTGCAACCTCAAAGTCTGCCATCATGTATTCAGGAATTTCTGCTTCTCTGGGGAAGATGCCATCTGCATCATCATAGAAAAACGCTTTCTTTGCGACTATGTCGATTATTCCCTCAAATTCGCTTTCCTTACCGATAGGCAAGATGATTGGGACTGCGTTTGCATGAAGTCTATCACGCATCATCTTGACTGCATTTTCAAAGTTTGCGCCGTTGACGTCCATCTTGTTGACGAATGCGATGCGAGGCACTTTATATGTGTCTGCTTGACGCCATACGTTTTCAGATTGGGGTTCAACACCGCCCTTTGCACAAAACACTGCAACTGCGCCGTCCAACACTCTCAAACTACGTTCAACTTCAACTGTGAAGTCCACGTGTCCGGGGGTGTCGATAATATTGATTTGATGATCTTTCCAGACGGCTGTGGTGGCTGCTGACGTGATTGTGATGCCACGTTCACGTTCTTGAGCCATATAGTCCATAAATGCTGCACCGTCATGTGTTTCGCCAACTTTACGGAGCATTCCTGTATAGAAAAGCATACGCTCGGTTGTCGTAGTTTTTCCTGCGTCAATGTGAGCCATGACGCCGATATTTCTTACATGATCAAGTGCATATTTACGTGCCATAAATTACCATCTAAAGTGTGCAAATGCCTTGTTTGCTTCTGCCATACGGTGCATTTCGTCCTTTCTCTTAACTGAACCACCGGTGCTATTGAATGCGTCCATAAGTTCGCCTGCAAGACGATCTTTCATTGTCTTTTCGCCACGCTTACGTGCAAAGTCAACGATCCATCTGATTGCGAGGGTTTGTCTTCTTTCGGGACGGATTTCCATAGGGACTTGGTATGTGCTGCCGCCAACACGTCTTGCTTTGACTTCGAGTTGGGGCTTTGTGTTTTCAAGAGCTCTTTCAAAAACTTCCATGGGTTCTGAACCGAGCTTCTTTGCTGCTATTTCAAGTGCCTCATAAACGATTGCTTGTGCAGTTCCCTTCTTGCCATCGAGCATAACTTGGTTGATAAGTTTTGCAAGGACGACACTGCCGTAAACGGGATCTGGCAATACATCTCTCTTGGGCACGCCACTTCTTCTAGGCATAATAAACCTCCTTGGGTAATAAATTTACATTCGAATTTTTGTTATTTGGGGCGTTTTGCACCATACTTGGATCTTGCTTGCTTACGTTTTGCAACGCCTGCTGTATCAAGAGCACCACGAATGATGTGATAACGCACACCGGGCAAGTCCTTAACACGTCCGCCTCTGATAAGAACGACACTGTGTTCTTGCAGATTGTGACCGATGCCAGGAATATAGACTGTTCCTTCCATACCGTTTACAAGACGTACTCTTGCGATTTTACGGAGTGCTGAGTTAGGCTTCTTAGGTGAAGTTGTTGTAACACTCAAGCAAATACCTCTCTTTTGAGGGCATTGTTCCATGATAGGGGTCATTGATTTTTTGACCTGTCTTTCCCTGCCTTTTCTAATCAATTGATTGATGGTTGGCATTATTGTTCCTCCTATTTGATTTTTCGAATGTACCCGCAACCCTACAGGTGCAATTCAGACTATTCCTTCGACTTCAAAAATCCAACTGTCGCTGCGCCTACGTCAATGCCAGCATTTCTTCCCAACCACTCCATTGAGGGAGCATAGAGAATTTTTGCCTTTTTGACGGTTGCCGCTTTGACAAGATCGGCTTTTATTCTGCCGTCGGCATCCTCGGCTACTATCACACACCTGATTGTATCCTCGGACAAACCTCTCAAAACCTGTCTGCAACCGACCAGTTTATCGAGATCTTTGAGCATGTTTAAAATTTTTTGTTCAGTTTTCATTTTTTCTAACTAAAAAACTGCTTGCACTTCTGCAAGCGTAAATATACTACCAACATTTTGAATTTAAGTCAAACATTTAGCACTAAATTATGAAAAAAAATTAAACTTATATATAATATAGCAATATATTGCGCCTGCGAAATCCCTTACACCACAAGACAACACAACCGCATCCGTCAAAAACACACAAATTGCCATTGCAAACAAGTGAGTGCGAGCGAATTAATTGAGGATTTTCCTCATTTACATACGGCATGAATTGGCTTGCGCCATGAATTCTCGCTTCGCTCCATGAATTGACACTTTGTGTCATGAATTGCACCAAAAGTGCATTGTGGATTGATTTTGCAGGCGCTTCGCGAAACGCCCGTTAACTTTATGGAAAGAGCGTGGTTGCTCATGCAAGCACTCACTTATTCGAAGACGGAACGGGTAAGGAGTGTGCGACGGAATAGCGATTGCTACGAAGTCAATCGCGTTGAGTTGCCCCTTGCCTGCAAATGCTTTGTACAAGACAAAAAGGGGAAACACATGAGGAAGGGGGGAATCCTAAATTGATATGTTCACACTCACTCATTTCACAAATCCAAAAAATAGCACTATACACCCCATTTATTCCAAGGGCAAAAAAATAAACGCTTGCAAAAACAAGCGTTTAGATTGTCGGTTTTGGTTGATTTTATTTGGTTAGAATAGCGATTATTCTGCGATGGAAAGTTTCAAATATTCGTCGATAAATCCGTCCAAATCGCCGTCCATGACACCTTGTACATTGCCCGTTTCATAGGATGTACGGTGGTCTTTTACCATAGTGTAAGGGCAGAAAACATAACTGCGAATTTGACTGCCCCACTCGATTTTTTTCAGTTTGCCACTGATTGCTGCTGCTTCTTCTTCACGTTCTCTCTCCTTCTTTTCAATGAGTTTACTGCGAAGCATTTGCATTGCAACTTCTCTATTTTGGATTTGTGATCTTTCGTTTTGGCAAGCAACAATAATGCCCGTGGGCAAGTGAGTAATACGGATTGCAGATTCAGTTTTGTTGACGTGTTGTCCACCTGCGCCCGAACTTCTATAGGTGTCCACTTTCAAGTCTTCAGGACGAATTTCAATTTCGCCGTCATCAATGATTTCGGGCATAACTTCCAATGAAGAAAATGATGTGTGGCGTCTTGCTTGTGAATCAAAAGGTGAAATACGCACCAATCTATGCACACCCTTTTCTGCCTTGAGATAGCCGTAAGCATTGTCCCCTTCAACACGGAAAGTGACGCTCTTAAGACCGGCTTCATCACCTTGCAAACAGTCAAGTTCAACAAGTTTCCAACCTGTGCGTTCTACGTATCTTGAATACATACGATAAAGCATTTCACACCAATCTTGTGCCTCTGTGCCACCTGCGCCAGCGTGCAATGTCAAGATTGCATTAAGCCCATCATACTTGCCTGAAAGCAATGTTTCAAGGGTAAGTTTTTCCACTTGTCCTGCAAGGTTGTCAATGTTCTTTTGAAGTGCGTTGTCTTCTTCTTCACTTGCCTCAAGTTCAACTATATCAACAATGTCAAGGGTGTCATCAAGGTCTTTCATAAGCCTTTCAAAGCGTTCAAGTTTTGCCTTGATTTGACTGATTTCCTTTGACACTTTTTGTGCATTTTTGACGTCGTTCCAGAAGCCGTCTGTGTTTTGTTCCTTTTCAAGTTCTTCAACTTTATTGCGCAAAACATCAGGTTTAATGCCGTCATACGCACACTTTAACTCTGCTTTCAGTGATTTTATATCGTTTTTCTTTGCTTGATAATCCATAATTTATATCCTCCTGTGGTTTAAGTTTTGTGAGTTGAAAAGTTCAATTCACGCTATCTTTTGCCACAGCAGTTTTTGTATTTCAAGCCACTACCACAAGGGCAAGGCTCGTTTCTGCCAACCTTCTCTGTTTGCTTGTTCACTGCGCCTGCAGAGATTTGATTGTTGGCTTGAGTTGTGCCGTCTTCACGCTTTTTGACTTCCACTTTCAAAAGGATTTGTGCAGTTTCACTATGGATACGGCTGACCATATCTTCAAACATATCCCAACCTTCTTGACGGTATGCCATGACGGGATCTCTTTGACCGTAGCCACGAAGACCGATACCACGGCGAAGGACGTCCATTGCATCAATGTGATCCATCCATTTTGCATCAACTGTCTTAAGAAGGACAAGGCGTTCAATGTCGCCAAAGTCAAGACCTTCTTCCTTGAGTCTTGTCACTTTGTCTTCATAGTTCTTGAGTGCGATTGAAAGCACTGCATCTTTGAGTTTATAGACGTCGTAGCATGAACAAAGTTCGGGCGTCATAAGATTTGTGCCTTGAGGGATCATCTTTTGTTCAAGAGAGTTGTTGAAAGCCTCGTAATCCCAAGTTTGATAATCTGTCTTATAATCTGCGTGATAGCCGATAATTTCTTCTGCAAGGTCATCAATCATATCAAGGATTTGATCGTGAATATCAAGTCCGTCAAGGACTTTGCCTCTTTCCTTGTAGATGAGTTCACGTTGAGCGTTCATAACATCATCATAAGAAAGGACTTGCTTTCTTATTGAGTAGTTTCTGCCTTCAACAAGTCTTTGTGCTCTTTCAACTTGCTTTGAAATGATTGCGTTTGAGATAGGTTCGTCATCAGGGAAATTCATTGCCGTCGCAATGGCTTTCATCTTATCCCCACCAAAAATACGTGCCACGTCATCTTCCATTGAGATGTAGAACACTGTTGAGCCGGGATCTCCTTGACGTCCACTACGTCCACGAAGTTGGTTGTCAATACGTCTGCTTTCGTGTCTTTCTGTGCCGATTATACGAAGTCCACCAAGGGCGACAACCTTTTCCTTTTCTTCATCACATTGTTTCTTAAATGCATCATAGTGATGATGATATGTCTTTTTGGCTTCAGTCACCTTTTCATCTTCATAGTTGTGAGGTGACGTTGCCATTTCAATGATGTCAATGGGATATCCATCCTTTTCCATCTTTTGCTTTGCTTGGAAATCTGCATTGCCACCGAGCATAATGTCAGTACCACGGCCTGCCATATTGGTTGCGATTGTAATCATACCCAATTTGCCTGCTTGTGCAACGATTTCTGCTTCTTGCTTGTGGAATTTTGCGTTCAAAACGTTGTGGGGTATGCCCTTACGCTTCAAAATTGCAGAAAGTTCTTCAGATTTTTCAACACTGACTGTACCAACAAGGACGGGTTGTCCTGTTTTGTGGCAATTCAAGATATCTTCTACGATTGCAGTGAGTTTGCCTGCTTCTTTGGTGTAGATTTTATCGTTTTCGTCAATTCTTTGTGCAGGTTTGTTGGGGGGAATTTGCACAACGTCAAGACTGTAAATTCCTTCAAACTCGCTTTCTTCCGTCTTTGCAGTACCTGTCATACCACTGAGTTTGTTGTACATACGGAAGAAGTTTTGGAAAGTGATTGTGGCAAGTGTCTTGTTTTCACTGCGAATGACCACTCTTTCCTTTGCTTCGATTGCTTGGTGCAAGCCTTCATTATAGCGTCTGCCCACCATAATTCTGCCCGTAAATTCGTCAACGATAAGCACTTCGCCATCATTTACGATATAATCACGATCTCTTTTCATCATATAATGTGCTTTCAATGCTTGCTTGATATAATGATAAAGGTCGGTGTTGTTGATGTCTGTAAGATTGTCTATCTTGAAATATTTTTCTGCCTTACGGACACCGTCGTCGGTGAGCATAATGGTCTTTTCTTTTTCTTCAATGGTAAAGTCATCATCTTCCTTTACTGTTCTTGCAAAGCCGTCTGCTTGCTTGTAAAGTTCAGATGATTTTCCACCCTTGCCAGAGATGATGAGAGGTGTTCTTGCCTCGTCAATAAGGATTGAGTCCACTTCGTCAACGATTGCAAAGTTCAATTCTCTTTGGACTTTGTTGCGCTTTTCAACAACCATATTGTCACGCAAGAAGTCAAATCCAAGTTCATTGTTGGTGCAATAGCAAATGTCGCAAGCATAGGCCTTTTGCTTTTCGTCATTTCTCATGCCGGGAGCAATGACGCCAACTGTCAAGCCAAGGAAACGGTGGACTTTGCCCATCCATGCTGCGTCACGAGATGCAAGATAATCGTTGACTGTGACAACGTGCACGCCTTTGCCTGTCAAAGCATTGAGATAACTGGGGAGTGTTGCCACAAGGGTTTTACCTTCGCCAGTGCCCATTTCTGCAATACGTCCTTGATGAAGGGCGATACCACCCATAATTTGCACAAAGTAGTGGCGCATGCCAAGGACACGCTCACTTGCTTCACGGACAGTTGCAAAAGCCTCAACGAGAATATCGTCAAGAGTTTCGCCCTTTTCAAGACGTGCCTTGAATTCGGCAGTCTTTTGACGGAGTTCGTCATCAGAAAGAGCCTTAAATTGTTGAGAAAGGTCTTCAACCTTTTGTGCCAACTTTCTTAATTTGCGCACTTTGCGTTCATTTTCATTGAAAATTGATGCCATTTTTCTCCTTTTTCTTCACGCGCACACCCATTATGCACGGGCGCAAAGCCGTGAATACTCATATAATAGCACTTTGCAACCATAAATTGCAATGCTGTTTGGTCTTTTTTTGTGATTTTTGACTAATATTTGCCAATGTTTTGCAAATATATATTTGCATTTTGGCATTTATTGATGAAATTTTTATGAAAATTATTCCATCAAAGGTTTCAGTTTTGTTATGCAAGCAGTGAGCACACTGACTTCTTTGCACTTGGATTTGAGAAGTGTCTTTGCGCACTCGTTGACAGTTGTGCCTGTTGTGAAAATATCGTCTATAAGCAATATCTTCCTATCTTTCACTTGTGGAAACACCACTTCAAAGGCTTTTGTCAAGTTTTCTGCTCTTTCCTTGCCTGTCAATTCCTTTTGTACTGCCGTATCCTTTATCTTTGCAAGGGCAGGTAGCACGGGGATATTCAACCTTGCACCCACTTCATAAGCAAGAAGTTCGGCTTGGTTGAACCCTCTTTTCTTCTCATCTTTGGCAGTCATAGGCACTGGCACGATAATTTCCCCTTCCATGCCATATTTCAAGAAGGTGTCTGCCATCATTGCACCTATGGTTTTGACAAGATATTTCTTGCCACCAAATTTCAAAGCGTGGATTGCATCTCTCGCACTGCCATCATATATCATAGGCGCACGATTAATTTTGAAAACGTAGCCGTTGTTTTGACATCTATCACAATACTCTGCCTCGTTGTCAATTTCAACACCACAGTTCAAGCAAATATTCCCCTTTATCAAAGGCAACTTTTCAATGCACTTTGCACAAATATTGTATCTTGTGTCCGTGACGAGATCTTCTCCACACAAATCACAAGTGATGCCTTCGGGATAAAGAATATCCTTTGCCTTTCTTCCTAAACCTTTGAAGAAAGTTGAGAGTTTGTCGCCAAGATTAGTGTTGTTCATGGAAGCGTTGTCCCTTGATTTCATCATCAATAAGGTTGATGAGAAGCGAGTATCTTCTTGCAGTCTTGTTGTTTCTTACCATACTGCCGACTGTCGTCTTACTGCCTGCGATAACCACCATCTTTTTGGCTCTTGTCACTGCAGTGTATAGAAGATTGCGAGATTGCAACATATAGTTTGCATCAAGTGCGATAACCACATTGTCAAACTCACTGCCTTGTGATTTGTGGATGGTGACGGCATAAGCAAGGGAAAGTTGTTCTGCGTCGGCATATTGCAGAATTGCCACTTTATCCCCATCAAATCGCACTGTAAACTGCATAAGTTGCATATTAATGCTTTCAATGACACCAATATCACCGTTATACACACCCATGCCACGCTCCACTTTGAAACCTGACACTTGTGTCCATTCAAGTTGATAGTTGTTTTGCATTTGCATGACCTTGTCGCCTTCACGGAAAATGAACTCGCCATGTCTAAACTCTTTCTTTTCACGGCTTGGGGGATTGAGTGATGCTTGCAAATATCTGTTGAGATTGTATATGCCTGCCGACCCACGTTTCATAGGACAAAGGACTTGTATGTCGTCTGGGGCAACTTTGAGATAGCCCGGCAGACGCTTTGTCACAAGTTCGATTGTGGTTCTTGCAATTTCTTCTGCGCTGTTTCTTTCCTCAAAGAAGAAATCCTTGCTACGATTATCCATAACGGGCATAACCCCATTATTGATCATGTGGGCGTTGGTTATAATATGACTGTCTTCATCTTGACGATAAATTTGTGTAAGATAACTGACAGGAAATTTTCCTGATGAAATAAGGTCGCCAAGAACGTTGCCTGCGCCAACTGATGCAAGTTGGTCTTTGTCCCCGACGAGTACAAGTCTTGAGCCGTTGTTGATGGCCTTGACAAGTGCATTGAACACATATTCATCAACCATACTCATTTCGTCAACTATTATAACGTCAACGGGAAGTCTTGTTTGGTCATTGTACGTAAAGAAACCTTTGCCATCCTTGTAGTCAAGGTCAAGAAGTCTGTGAATTGTCTTTGCTTCTTCCCCTGTGGCTTCACTAAGACGCTTTGCTGCTCTGCCTGTGGGCGCACAAAGAGTGACTCTTTGACCAAGATTTTTGAAAAGGTGCAATATACATTTGACAATGGTTGTCTTTCCTGTGCCCGGGCCACCTGTGACAATTTGGACACCGTTTTCTATTGATGCACGGACTGCATCAATTTGTTTTTCGTGAAGTGTGATGCCTGATTCTTTTTCAAATGCAGACACGACGTCACGGACATCAACTCTAAAGTCATCTGCCTTTGCACTGATGTTGATGAGGCGTCTTGCAATGCTTGACTCTGTTTCAAATTGGTGCTTGAGCATGATGGCAACGTGTTCGCCAGTGTCATATCTTACAAGGTCGCCAAACAACACAAGATCATCAATGTTATTGCGTATTCTTTGCTCTGGTTCGTCACAATCAAGGTTTAATAGGTCAAAAACTGATGAAAGAAGTTCGTTTTCGGGCAAATATGTATGTCCACCCTTTGTTCCTGCATCCTTGAGTGTGTAGATGACACCTGCCGTGATACGATAGTCACTATCCTTGGCAATACCCAATTCTCCTGCGATTCTATCTGCCGTTGCAAAGCCAATTCCATCAATGTCATCAACCAACATATAGGGATTTTTGCGCACAAAATCTTCTGTTCTATCTTCATAGACACCGTAGATTTTCAGTGCCATATTTATGCTGATGCCAAGTTCTTGCAAGAAGACTATGGCATCTTGCATGCGCATTATTTTTGAGTATTCCATGCCAAACTCTGTGGCACGGCGAAGTGAAATTCCACGAACTTTTGAAAGTTCCATGGGGTGTTTCATCATCTCAAGAGAGTTGACACCAAACCTTTCAACGATTGCCTCTGCAGTGACAGGGCCAAGTCCGTGAATAAGTCCACTGCCAAGGAATTTCTTGATGCCGTCAATTTTGGAAGGAGCAGACACATAGACGTTGTCGGCAAAGAACTGTCTGCCATAGACGGTCTTGGTTTGAAACTTGCCTTCAACCCTAATATTCTGCCCTTCACTGACGGGAGGAAAAGTGCCGACAACAGTAAACACACTGTCTTCCACCCTCATATCGAGGACGGTATATCCAGTGTCTTCACTTCTAAATATTACGGTTTTGATTTCGCCACGAAGTTCCATAACTCAACCTAATATATTGTCTTTTTTGCTCTTTTCCTTGAATTTTGGTTGTCTTTTTATATGAAAAAACAAGGTTAAACCCTTGTTTTTTTCATTTGTTTCATATTCTTGAAAGTACGTCTTTGATTTCTTCTACTTTGTCAAGTCTTTCCCAAGGGAAGATGTTTCTTCCAAGGTGTCCATAGTTGGCACTTGCACGGTAGATGGGTCTGTCAAGACCAAGTTTCTTGATGATTGCTCTTGGACGCAAGTCAAACACTTGGTTGATGATTTCCACTATCTTTTCGTCTGCCACAACACCTGTTCCGTAACTGTCTGCATAGACTGCAACGGGGTGTGACATGCCGATTGCATAAGCAACTTGCACTTCAAGTCTTCTTGCAACACCTGCTGCAACAAGGTTTTTGCAGATGTATCTTGTCATATAAAGACCACTTCTGTCAACTTTGCTGGGATCTTTGCCACTCAAAGCACCACCACCGTGACGGCACATACCACCGTATGTGTCAACGATAATCTTTCTGCCTGTGACACCAGTGTCGCCAACAGGGCCACCGACGACAAATCTGCCTGTGGGGTTGACGTAGATCTTTGTATCTTCGTCAAAGTACTCGCTGGGGATTGCCACCTTGATGACCTTTTCAATGATTTCCTTTTCAAGATCTGCCATATCAACGTCTTCTGCGTGTTGTGTTGAAACAACGATTGTGTCAACTCTTTCAGGCACGCCATCAACGTATTCAACAGTCACTTGAGCCTTTCCGTCAGGGCGCAAACAAGTCATTTCGCCTTGCTTCCTAACTTCGGTAAGACGTTGTGTCAATGCGTGTGCAAGGACGATGGGGAGAGGCATAAATTCCTCTGTTTCGTCTGTTGCATAGCCAAACATCATACCTTGGTCGCCTGCACCTTGACGTTCAAATTCATCTTCTTCGCTTTCGCTGTCAGTTGCTGAATTGACACCTTGTGCGATATCGGGAGATTGCTCGTCGATTGATGAAAGGACTGCACAAGTTTTGTAGTCAAAGCCCAGTGAACTGTCATCATAGCCCACGTCCTTGATGACATCACGCACGATTGCGGGGATGTCGGAATAGTGGTTGGTTGACACTTCACCGAGAACCATGACCATGCCTGTTGTGGCACACACTTCTATGGCGACTCTTGCAGAATTGTCTTCTGCATAGATGTCGTCAAGAATTGCGTCTGCGATTTGGTCGCATATTTTGTCAGGATGTCCTTCCGTTACACTTTCGGAAGTAAAAAATCTTTTTTCCATAATGTGATTAGATTTAGATTATTTCTGTATCGTTTGTTTCTGTTGCGGGGACTGTGTTGATGTCTTTGTAGATCTTCATACCAGTACCTGCAGGGATCAACTTACCGATAATGACGTTTTCCTTAAGACCGATAAGGGGGTCGATCTTGTTCTTGATTGCTGCATCTGCAAGAACTCTTGTTGTTTCTTGGAATGATGCTGCTGACAAGAAGGATTCTGTTGCAAGAGCTGCCTTTGTGATGCCAAGGAGTGTTCTCTTTGCACTTGCAGGAACGCCACCGTTTTCGATTGCCTTTTCGTTTTCTTCTTCGTATGTGAAGATGTCAACGAGAGTGCCGGGGAGCATTGTTGTATCGCCTTGTTCTTCAATGCGAACTTTACGGAGCATTTGACGGACGATAACTTCAATGTGTTTATCGTTGATTTCAACACCACTAAGACGATAGGTTGCTTGAACTTCTTTTGCAAGATATTCTTGGACGCCGTTGACACCCTTTGCTCTGAGCATTGCTTGAGGATCGATTGAACCCTTTGTCAAAGGATCGCCTGCATCAATGAGTTCGCCTTGCTTTGCAACGATCTTTGCACCGTAAGGAATATCATAGACTCTTTCGTCGTCGCCTGTGACTGTGATCTTACGATTGTCATCACTGATGGTGACTGCACCCTTGTTTTCTGTGATGATTGCTTGTCCCTTAGGCTTACGTGCTTCGAAAAGTTCTTCAACACGAGGCAAACCTTGAGTGATATCGTCACCAGTTGCAACACCACCGGTGTGGAATGTTCTCATTGTGAGCTGTGTACCAGGTTCACCGATTGATTGTGCAGCAATGATACCAACTGCTTCGCCCAACTTGACGGGGTTGCCACTTGCCATATTCTTGCCGTAACACTTTGCACAGACACCATTTCTTGTCTTACAGGTAAGGACTGAACGGATGTGGACTGAAGGCAACTTGTGGAGATCTTCGCCTTCTGCTCTCCACTTTTCTGTGAGAGCCTTGTCGATTGCCTTTGCTTGATCTGTTGAGATCATTGTATCTGCTTCTGCAAGGATTTCGCCTGTGATAGGATCAACGATATCAACCATTGCATATCTGCCTGCAATACGGTCTGCAAGAGATTCAATGACTGTCTTGCCATCCATGATAGGTGTAACCTTTGAGCCCTTTGTATCGCCACAGTCTTGTTCACGGACGATAACTGCGTGTGAAACGTCAACAAGACGTCTTGTCAAATAACCTGAGTCAGCAGTCTTAAGAGCTGTATCTGCAAGACCTTTACGGCCACCGTGTGATGAAATGAAGTATTCGAGAACTGAAAGGCCTTCACGGAAGTTTGCACGGACAGGAAGTTCGATTGTTTCGCCCTTAGGATTTGCCATCAAGCCACGCATACCTGCGAGCTGACGGATTTGTGACATGTTACCACGAGCACCAGAGTTTGCCATCATCCAGATGGGGTTGAAGTCGTCCAGTGATGCTGAAAGGCCTTGTTCGACTTTCTTGGTTGCTTCCTTCCATGTGTCGATAACCTTTTGGTATCTTTCTTCTTCTGTGACAACACCACGTGCGTAGTGTCTTCCTATTTTGATGACTTCTTTTTCTGCTTCTTCTATAATTTGTTTCTTATTCGCGGGCACGTGCATATCAAAGACGCTTGTTGTGATTGCGCCGATGGTTGAATACTTGTAGCCGAGTGCCTTGATAAGGTCAAGAGTATTGGCAGTTTCTGTTGCGCCATGATACTTAAAGCAGTTGTCAACGATCATTGAAAGTTGCTTTTTGCCGATAGCGATTGCTTTTTCGCCAAGGATCTTTTGGATTGCCTTACGGAGCAATGTCTTTTCAAGGACTTCTGCGCCTTCGATTGACACGCCCTTTGCAACTGCTTCTGCGATTGTATCAATGATTGCTTGTGCGCTTGCATCTTTAAGGTCAGGACGACGGACGATTGCCTTGACTTCGTCAACTGTTGTTGCCTTTGCAAGTGCTTCAAATTGTCTTTGGTCAATAAGGCAATTTACGCCAAGGATTCCGTTGAGTTCAAGTTCGCCACCAAGGTTTTCGTCATCTCTGTTGATG
This sequence comes from Clostridia bacterium, assembly GCA_045613765.1. Taxonomy (GTDB): domain Bacteria; phylum Bacillota; class Clostridia; order Christensenellales; family CAG-917; genus RGIG4097. The sequence continues at coordinate 30,665 of JAZLBO010000018.1, forward strand.
AAGCGAAGGTCTTGAGGAAGTTTTGAATTGAAGATGCAACGGCCCACTGTTGTGTGGATCATTCTTGTTGCTTCTGTGCCATCTGCCTTGATGTAAGGTGTACGGATGTAGATGAGTGATTGAAGTGTAAGATCACCACATTGATATGCCATCATTGCCTCGTCAAATGAGCTGAAGATCTTGCCTTCACCAAGTGCGCCGGGGCGAACGATTGTCAAGTAGTATGAGCCGAGAACCATATCTTGTGTAGGTGACACGATAGGTTTGCCGTCTGACAACTTCAAAATGTTGTTTGTACAGAGCATCAAAATTCTTGCTTCAACTTGTGCTTCAATTGAGAGAGGCACGTGGACAGCCATTTGGTCGCCGTCGAAGTCGGCGTTGAATGCGCTACATGCAAGGGGGTGGAGTTTGATTGCTCTACCTTCTACGAGAACGGGCTCGAATGCTTGGATACCAAGTCTGTGAAGCGTAGGAGCACGGTTGAGAAGGACGGGGTGATCTTTGATGATTTCTTCAAGGATATCCCAAACTTGATGTTTGCCTGTGTCAACAAATCTCTTTGCACTCTTGATGTTGTGGCAGAGATTTTGTTCCACAAGTTTCTTCATAATGAAGGGCTTGAAGAGTTCAAGTGCCATTTCCTTAGGAAGACCACATTGATAAAGTTTGAGTTCAGGACCGACGACGATAACTGAACGGCCAGAGTAGTCAACACGCTTACCAAGAAGGTTTTGTCTAAAGCGACCTTGCTTACCACGGAGCATACCAGAGAGTGATTTGAGATCTCTGTTGCCGGGGCCACTGACTGCCTTACCACGACGGCCGTTGTCAATGAGTGCGTCAACTGCTTCTTGGAGCATACGCTTTTCGTTGCGGACGATAATGTCGGGTGCGCCGATTTCCTTGAGTTTCTTCAAACGGTTGTTTCGGTTGATAACTCTACGATAAAGGTCGTTAAGGTCACTTGTTGCAAAACGGCCACCGTCGAGTTGAACCATAGGACGAAGGTCGGGGGGAAGAACGGGAAGCACGTCAAGGATCATCCATTCAGGACGGTTGCCACTCAAACGGAATGCTTCCACGATTTCAAGACGTTTGACTGCGCGCAAACGCTTTTGACCGACACTTGTTTCAACGATTTCTTTCAATTCCTTGCTGTCTTTTTCAAGGTTGATTTCCATAAGGAGTTCCTTGATGGCTTCTGCGCCCATACCGACACGGAGAGTTTTGAAAGTTTCGCTGTCATATTTTTCCATAAGTTCACGATATTCTCTGTCTGAAACAACTTGTTTCTTCTTGAGTTCGGTCACTTGACCTGCATCGAGAACGATATGATTTACAAAGTAAAGGACTTGTTCAAGATCCTTGGGTGAGATATCAAGCAAAAGGCTGATACGTGAAGGCACACCACGGAAATACCAAATGTGTGAAACGGGTGTTGCAAGTTCAATGTGACCCATTCTTTCACGACGGACTTTGCTCTTTGTAACTTCGACACCACACTTTTCGCAGACGACACCTTTATAACGGATTCTCTTATAGCGACCACAGTGACATTCCCAGTCACGTGTAGGTCCAAAGATTTTTTCACAGAAAAGACCGTCTTTTTCGGGTTTTTGTGTACGGTAGTTTATGGTTTCGGGTTTTGTTACTTCACCGTGTGACCATTCTCTGATCTTCTCGGGTGAAGCAACACCGATTTGTATTGAATCAAAATTGCTGAGTTCGTACATAATTTACTTACCTCCTATTCCTCGTCGTTTCCACCGAAACCGAAAGGATCGTTTACGTCAACTGTGCCTTCAGTAAGTGACTTGAAGAAGTCTGCATCATCATCTTGAGCGCTGTCAAAGAGATCAAATGCGCTTTCTTCTGTCTTGAAGTTTTCAAAGATATTTCCGCCGCCGAAGACGTCGATTTCCTTGAGTTCTTCGTCCTTCTTGATGACGTTTGATTCAAAGTCAAGATCTTCATCTGTTTCACGGATCTTGATTTCATCATGTTCATCTGTGAGCACCTTAACGTCAAGACCCAATGATTGAAGTTCCTTGACGAGAACCTTAAATGATTCGGGAATGCCGGGTTCTGAAATATTGTTGCCCTTGACGATTGATTCGTATGTCTTGACACGACCGATTGTATCGTCTGACTTGACTGTAAGGATTTCTTGGAGCATATTTGCTGCGCCGTATGCTTCCAGTGCCCAAACTTCCATTTCACCGAAACGTTGTCCACCAAATTGTGCCTTGCCACCGAGAGGTTGTTGTGTGACCAAACTGTAAGGGCCAGTACTTCTTGCGTGGATCTTGTCGTCAACAAGGTGATGCAGTTTGAGGTAGTACATAAAGCCGACTGTGACAGGGTTTTCAAAAGGTTCGCCTGTACGTCCATCAAAGAGTTGGATCTTGCCGTCAACTTTGCCGTTCTTGTTCACAAGACCGTTTTGGCTGAACAATTCCTTGATGTCTGCTTCGTTTGCGCCGTCAAAGACAGGTGTGCTGATCTTAAGACCGAGCATATTTGCCACCAAGCCAAGGTGTACTTCGAGGACCTGACCGATATTCATACGTGAAGGAACACCGAGGGGGTTGAGTACGATTTGGATGGGTGTGCCATCTGCCATGAAAGGCATATCTTCTCTGGGGAGAACACGTGAGATAACACCCTTGTTACCGTGACGTCCTGCCATCTTGTCGCCAACAGAGATCTTTCTCTTTTGTGCGATATATACACGGACGAGTTTGTTGACACCGGGGCTCAATTCGTCACGATTCTTACGTGTGAAGATCTTGACGTCAACGACGATACCATCTTCGCCGTTGGGCACACGGAGTGATGTGTCACGGACTTCTCTGACCTTTTCGCCAAAGATAGCACGGAGCAATCTTTCTTCGGGTGTGAGTTCTGTTTCGCCCTTGGGTGTGACCTTACCAACAAGGATATCCCCTGCTCTAACTTCTGCACCGACTCTGACGATACCATCTTCATCAAGGTTGCGAAGTGCGTCTTCGCCAAGGTTGGGAATATCACGTGTGATGAGTTCTTCACCAAGTTTTGTATCACGTGCTTCGATTTCGTGTTCTTCGATATGGATTGATGTATAAAGGTCTTCCTTGACGAGGTCTTCACTGATAAGGACAGCGTCTTCGTAGTTGTAGCCTTCCCAGTTCATAAATGCCACGAGCATATTTCTGCCGAGAGCAAGTTCGCCTTGGTCTGTTGCAGGGCCGTCTGCAAGGACTGTACCTTCTTGGATCATGATACCCTTTTCGTTGTACTTAGGACCAACAACTTTGTCACCCTTCTTGACGATAGGATGTTGATTGATGCAAGTTGATTGGTTGCTACGTTCAAACTTGGAGAGTGTATAGACTGTTTCGTTTCCGTCTGTTTCTTCAACGATAATCTTTGTGCTGTCAACATACTTGACAAAGCCGTCTGCCTTTGCGATCTTCAAGACACCACTATCGTATGCAATACGGTGTTCAACACCAGTTGCAATCATAGGTGCTTGGGGACGGAGAAGGGGCACTGCTTGACGTTGCATGTTTGAACCCATAAGTGCACGGTTGGTATCGTCATTTTCAAGGAAGGGGATCAATGCTGTTGCGATTGAAACCAATTGCTTGGGGCTGACGTCCATGTAGTCAACTTCTTCTCTGGGGTATGCGTTGATTTCGTCACGACGACGGCAGTTGACACGTTCATTTGCAAGGCATCCGTTTTCATCAAGAGGTTCGTTTGCTTGTGCGACGGTGTAGTTGTCTTCTTCATCTGCTGTCATGTATGTGACGTCATCACTAACCTTGCCTGTTTCCTTGTCAACTTTGCGATAAGGTGTTTCGATAAAGCCGTATTCGTTGACCTTTGCATAAGCAGAGAGTGATGAGATAAGACCGATATTTTGTCCTTCAGGAGTTTCGATAGGACAGAGACGGCCATAGTGTGTGTAGTGAACGTCACGTACGTCGAAACTTGCACGTTCTCTGTTCAAACCACCGGGGCCGAGTGCTGAAAGTTTACGCTTGTGAGTAAGTTCTGCAATGGGGTTGGGTTGGTCCATAAATTGCGAGAGTTGTGATGAACCAAAGAATTCCTTAACAGCACTTGTCACAGGACGGATATTTATAAGTGTTTGAGGAGTGATTTCTGCGTTTTCTTGTGAAGATGCCATCTTTTCCTTGATGACTCTTTCAAGACGGCTGATACCAATACGGAATTGGTTTTGGAGAAGTTCGCCAACTGCACGGACACGACGGTTGCCAAGGTGGTCAATATCGTCACATGTGCCAAAACCGTGGCGAAGACCAAGGTTGTAGCTGACTGTTGACACGATATCGTCAAGTGTGATGTGCTTGTAGACGAGTTTATCTACGCTTGCTTTGATTGCAAAGATGAGTTCTTCCTTGTCGGTGAGTTCATCCATGAGTGCCTTGAGTTCAGGATAGTAAACCTTTTCAAGAATGCCAAGTTCCTTGGGGTCAACGTCGATAAATGCATCAAGGTCAACGGTGTTGTTGCCGATACACTTGTATGCTCTTTCTGCACCGTTTTCGTCGGTGTATGCAAGGCTTACAACGTTGATACCGCTGTTTTGGATTTGGTTTGCAACTTCAAGAGAAATTGTTTCACCCTTTTGGACGAGGATTTCACCATCTTCATTGATGACGTCTTCTGCTGCGACGTTGCCTGCAATACGTGTGGCAAGTGCAAGTTTCTTGTTGTACTTGTATCTGCCAACTCTGCCGAGTTCGTATTTCTTTGCGTCGAAGAAAAGGTTGTTGATGAGGATGTTTGCACCTTCTGTGGTGGGAACTTCACCCGGACGCATACGCTTGAACAAGTCTTGCTTGCCCATGTCAACGCTCTTTGATGTGGGAGCATCTTTGTTGCAAGTGATTGCAATCATTTCATCTCCACCAAAGAGATCAATGAGTTCTTCGTCTGTGCCGTAGCCGAGAGCACGCAACAATGTTGTTGTGGTGATCTTACGGTTGCGATCAACGTGTACCCATGAAATGTCGTTGGAATCTTGTTCAAATTCAAGCCATGCTCCACGGTTGGGGATAACGGTGGTTGCAAAACGGGGGATACCGTTTTTGTCTGCTTCCTGTGCGTTATAGACACCGGGGCTTCTTACAAGTTGGCTGACGATAACACGTTCTGCACCGTTGATGACAAATGAACCTGCTTCGGTCATGAGAGGGAAATCGCCCATGAACACTTCTTGTTCCACTACTTCGCCTGTTTCGTTGTTTGTCAATCTCGCCTTGACACGAAGGGGAACTGCGTAGGTTGTGTCACGATCCTTACATTCTTTGACAGAATACTTGGGATTGCCAACCAAACTGTGTGACAGAAATTCCAGTTTCAATCTGCCGGAGAAATCGTTGATGGGTGAGTATTCCTTCAACACATCTGCGATACCTGCGTCAATGAAGTTTGCATAGGAACTTCTTTGCAACTCGATAAGGTACGGAATGGGAAGAATCTTTTCATCGGGAATACGTGAAAAAGAGTTTCTTTCTGTCGTGCCGTACATTACTTTGTGAATTCTTTGTTGTGACATGCTTCACTCCTTGAATAAAAATTACCATTTTCGATTCCAAAAAATTTTTTTCTAATTTTGATTTTTTTGGAAAGGTGTTTGTGTTTTTTGTGCGTTTGTGCTATATTGATTGTGTTATTTATATCCCCCTACCCCCAAAATCAAGGTTGCAAAGGGTATAAAACTCAATAATTGGCACATTTTACTATTTTAGCAGTAATTTTCAAGGTTGTCAAGTGGGCATAGATAATATTTTATCTATTTTTTAGCACTTTTTTTGCCTTATTTTTGGCGTAAAAATTGTGTCAAAATCCGCCAAAAAACAGCCAAAATTTGCCAAAAATTTCACAAAAAAGGACAAGATTTTTATGCGTATCGACAAGTTTTTGAAAGTATCAAGAGTGATAAAAAGACGTTCCGTGGCAGCAGATGCCTGTGACGGTGGACGTATTGAAATAAACGGAAAAGTTGCAAAACCGTCAAAAGACGTCAAAATCGGCGATATTGTGCAAGTGTCATTTGGCAACAATACACTGAGATTTGAAGTCCTTGACATCAACGAAAAACAGACCAAACAATCTGCAGAAAACATGTATAGAGTGCTGGAATAAGACACAAAATCCAAAACACACAAGGGCTTTATCTTATGAAAAAAACTATTTTTTTGCTCGTTCTTATCCTTATAATATCTGCTTCGCTTATGGCAGTATTTTTCGGTTGCGCCCCGCAATGCGTTGACCCCACCGACCCCACAACCTCATCTCTCGCATTTTCTATCAACAGCACGGCGGCAAAAAAACTGAGCATTGTCTGCAATGATCAATCTCTTGATGCCATCACGCAAATCGTCAAAGATGCCATATACGACAATTGTGGATATGCCGTTCCCGTTGTCACAGACGAAGAAATCAAATCCGTAGAAAAAGCCATTTACATAGGCGATTCTGCACATATAGACGTTGATTCCGTTGACAAGGCACTCTTGCCAGTCGCCGACAAGGAATTTAGTTTTATAGTATTAGATGACGCATTTTGGCTTAAAGCCAACACCTCTGTTGGATATTATAACGGGGCATCTATGTTTGCTCGCCGTTTGTCACAATCAAGCGACAAAGGCATTGGTATCTTGTCCAAAAAGCATACCGGCAACGATATATTGACTGCTATGAGTTTCAATCTTATGGCAGGTGTTCAAGCCGGAGATGAAAGAGTTGACCACGTTGTAGATACCATTTTGAAGTATAAACCCTCTGTCATTGGCGTACAAGAAGCCACCGATGTTTGGATGGATATGCTTCGCCAAAAGTTGGGGGATATATATGGCATCGTTGGAGTTGGAAGAAATGCAAATTGCAAAGACGAGCATAGCGCAATCCTTTATCTTGCAGAAGACTTTGATTTGATCACAAGTGGAACAAAATGGCTCTCAAAAACTCCCGATGTTCCAGGCTCCAAACTGCCTGAATCACACTATACTCGCATTATGACCTATGCCCTACTCTCTCGCAAGAGTGATGAAAAGCAATTCTTGCACGTCAACACGCATCTTGACTACGGCACAACCACCACTGAGGAACAAACCAAAGTTGCACAAGTGCAGACAATGTTTGACATAATAAACTCATTGCCCAATGCCCCCACAATCATCACGGGAGATTTCAACGCAACGGTTGGCACGCCTGCCTATGACAAGATGGTTAATGCAAACTATATTGACTCTGCAGAACATATCCCATCAAGACTCCGTATGCCCACATATCACGGCTTGAGAGGCACAACGGGTGCACCAAGACACATTGACTACATATTCACAACAAAAGACTTTTCCAGTGCATACTATCGTATCTGCACTGAGGGTGTAAATGGCAAGGACGTGTCAGATCACTTCCCAATCTTTGCAGTGCTAAACATTGACTAAATACTTGCACAATTTCTCAATACAAAGAAAAAAACCGTCATTGCAAGACGGTTTTTTTATTATTTTTTTGTTCTATTCTTTATAAAATGGGTTTTTGTATTTTGCTCCACATTCAGCACAAATCAATGTAGCACCACTGTCTTCTCTTTCAATTTCTGCACCACATTTGGGACAAGGCACTGTGTTTGATTCAAGTTTGATTACATTTCTGTTTTTGATTTCAGTTGCAAGATCATTGCTCTTTTTTGCAAGAGCACCGACAATGAGTCCTGCGATTGCCATATTGGTTATGTGTTTCATCAACATCATAGCAAACTGTATTTGATATGGACGTGTTACTTCATTGAATTCAATATAATCGACATATTTGCCACTTTCTCTCAATTCTTCCATAGCATCGGCAATATTGATGGTGCAACAGACAAACAACACAATTGTCAATGCAAGCACGATACAAGCAACAACAACTTTTGCATTGCTTTTTGCCAACTGGCTTTTTTGTTCTTTCAAGTTAATCTTTTCCATAACTCACCTCAAATTTTATTTGATGCCAAAATTATAAATCGCACAATGTACGATTGTCAAGATAAAAATCGTATTATGGGCGATTATATATGTATGGATATGAAAGATTTAAATTTGCAAAACATACAAAAAAGATTGCGCACTGCCATCAAAGAAAGTGGAATTCCCCAAAAGGAAATAGCGCTGCGTATTGGCGTGTCTGCCCAAACGGTGTCTAAGTATATGAAGACGGACGTTTTCCCTGCTCTTGACACCCTTGCAAAGTTGTGTGCAGTCATTGACGTAAGTGCCGACCATATTCTTGGTATTGAAGAAAAATAATATTGCAGACCTTGTTGGTCTGCTTTTATTTTATATAATCCACAATGCACTGCAAAGTGCAATTCATGGAACGAAGTGAGTGCGAACATATCAATTTAGGATTCCCCCTTCCTCATGTGTTTCCCCCCATTTGCCTACGGCAAAGCCCTACGGGCAGGGGCACTCGACGCGATTGACTTCGTAGCAATCGCTATTCCGTCACTTTGTTCCTTACGGCACGCGCACATTAAGGATATTCCTCCCATTATGCCACTTGCCACTTGGGTGGGAAAAACAGGATTCCCAAGTGGCTGGCGTACTCTCGTCTGGTGCTTGGCACTCGCTATGTAGGAGTGTGTGGCGACGCGATTATAAATCGCTATTCCGTCGCACACTCCTTACCCGTTCCGTCTTCGAATAAGTGAGTGCTTGTATAAGTACCCACGCTCATGCCGTAAAGAGTTATCACTTATACCATACAGTAGGGGCGATTCGTGAATCGCCCGCTAAAATACAACCAAATTCATTCAAACTTATTGCAATCAAAATTGACAAAATCCTTGTTTTACAATGCAAAAAGCAGACCTTAAAGGTCTGCTTTTGTTGTTTGGTGTTGTTTATGCTTATTCTTCGGTTTGAGCAGTTTGCTCAATTTCTTCTGTTTGGGTGGGTTGTTCTACTTCTGCCTGCACTGCACTATTCAACTTGGCTTGCTTGTTGATTTTGGCGAGTTTGACGGAGCACAAAATCAAGAAAGTCAGTGCCGTGATTGACACTATGATTGCTGCCAAAAGCATTGCCAAAAGTTTGCCAGCATCTCCGTTGAAACCTTCTTCATTTAATCCTACTGCCAATGCCAGTGCCACTGTAAACAAAAACGTGCCGTATCCACTGACGGGAAGCACCAATGCAGAAATTACTATGCCAACTATATGTTTTACTTTTCCTTTCATAGAAATATCCTCCTATGTTGCTACTGAAAATATATCACACTTTCTCTTTTCCGTCAATACGACAAAATTTTCCACCATAACAAATTTTGCATCTTGACCTTATGGCACTTTCAGTGTACTCTATATATAGTATGAGGTGATTATGAAATCAATCAATGTCATCATCCCTGCTGCCGGCACAAGCCAAAGGTACGGAGATGAAAAAAACAAACTCTTTGAAAAGTGTGGCAAAGGTTGCGTGTTGACCGAAGCCATAACCCCTTTCCTATCCTTCCAAGAAGTGAGCAAAGTCATTGTATCCATCAACTCTTCCTTCTTTGACGAAGTTATGGCGTGGATGAGCATCACTCATCTTGATGAAGATGATAGGATCACTTTGGCAATCGGTGGAGAAACAAGGACAGAAACCGTCAAAGGTGCTTTGCGCTCTTTGACTGATGATTGCACTCATGTACTTATCCACGATGGCGCAAGACCTTTTGTGTCTGCAGACCTTATTGGCAGAGTTATATCTGCCCTTGACACCCACAAAGGTGCAGTGGCACTTCTTCCCCTTGTTGACAACGTGGCAGGGGTAACAAATGGCGTTCAACCCCTTGACAGAAATGACTATCGTCTTGTGCAAACACCTGCAGGCTTTGAAAAGGAACTTTTTGAAAAGGCATATTCATCAACAACCACATCTTCCCTTGATGACTTGACCACTATCCGTGAAGTCTTTGATGGGGAAATCGCTCACGTTGAAGGGGAAAGAAAAAATAGAAAGATAACCCACAAAGGCGACCTATCACAAAACAGAGTTGGTTGTGGATATGATATTCATCACACGGTAAAAGGGGACGGCATCACTCTCTGTGGCGTCAAGATCCCTTGCAAATTCTCTCTCGTTGCTCATAGTGACGGAGATGTACCCATCCACGCAATTATGGATGCAATCCTTTCTGCCATTGGCGAAAAGGATATTGGACACCACTTCCCCGTGGATGATCCCAAATACGATAATGCCGACAGTCTTGAACTCCTTGACACCGTTGTTGCAATGTGCCACAAAAAAGGTTATCAGGTGTGCAACGTGTCAGTGACAATCATTGCAGAAAGACCAAAACTTGCACCATACATTAATGAAATGCGCGCTCGCACGTGTGTGCGCTTGGGCGTGCCAGAAGATTGTGTGGGCATCTCTGCCACCACCAACGAACAGGTTGGAGAAATCGGCAAAGGAAAAGGAATAGGAGCATACGCCACCGTCTTGCTCGTGCCAATGGAATAGACGGAAAGACGCAAAAATCATATACAACAAACCACACAAAACATATTCATCAAATTACACGAATATCAAAAAACAACCACCCAAATGGTTGTTTTTTTATTTACGTAAATGCCCTATCTTTCCACAAAACCCACACTTTATGCGCTTTATTTTACACCATAAACATATTTTTGTGTGACTTAAATACAGTTTTTGCAAATAAAAAAGGCACTCGTTGAGAGTGCCTTTTTGTGTGTTTATTTGCTTTTAGGCGAGTTCAGGTGCATCTTGTGCGTCTTCTTGAAGGATTGCGTCAACTTCATCTGCAGGATCACATTCACAGACGTTTTCACAGTCGCACACGCAGTCTTCTGTTTCTGCGCAGTTGCAGTCACAATCACAGTCTCCGTCGCAATCACAGTCACAGCCTTTGGCTTGTGCCAACTCCTTCTTTCTTTCTTCAAGAAGTGAGTCAATGAAGCCGATTGCAAGGATCATAACCATTATGACTGCTGCAAAGATGTAGAGATAGTTTCTCAATGACACAACGCCACAAGTTCCAAGGAGAAGGTTGCCCATTTCAAGCCAACTCATATATTGGTAGCCAATATATCCGTACTTCATACCCAAGGGGTAGAGTGTTGCTGCGATTGCACCTTCGTCTGTGACATAGATGTTGACATAGAGTTTTTGTCCGTCTGCAACTGTTGCCACAACGCCGTTGGTAAGACCTTCAACAAGAAGATCTTCAATGTTGCCGCTTTGAGTGCTGAGAATTGTGTTGAGAAGGTCTGTCACGTCGGGCATATTGAGCATTTCTGCAAGGTTGATTTCTGCAAGGGGCATAGGTTCGCCAAGCAAGTCGAGAAGACACCATGTGTATGCTGTGTCAACGTGGCCTGTTTCGTATGCATAATAGTAGTTGCCGTCATCTGCAAGGAAGATTTCCTTACCTTTGCCGTTTTCGTCAAATTCGCCCTTATATTGTTTTGCGATTTCGGGCAAATATTGATATGACATAAATCCGTCATAGCCCACGATTGTCTTGCCATCTTCGCCGTAAATGGGTTGTGTGTAGTTGTATGAATCGTTGAGGAACATACGGATGACGGAAGGTGTTGTCATACGATTGTTGGTGGCAAGTGCAATGCCGATATCTTCTGTGATGGGCATATAGCCGTCCATGTCTTGTGTTGCATAGTTTTGACCAAAGATTTGTGTCAATTTTTCATTGCCTGTGCAACCGAGTGCACCAAGACTGTTGGTCTTGAAACCTTCTTTGCAGAGTTTTGCATAAGTGTCACTGTATGCATCAACAAGTGCAAGGCAGTATGCCTTTCTGCTGACGTTGGCTTTGAGTGCATAGTCATAGTCCATCAACACGTAGTGTTCATAGATGAAATCATAGAGTTCACGATCAAGTTCTGTATATCTTTCACTCTTTGAAACTGTATTGTTGTATTCGCCAAACCAGTATTCTTCAAATACGTCAAATGCTTTGACACCCTTTTCGCTTGCATAAGCAAGGAGATCTTCGTCCTTTGCGATTGCATTGGTTGCAGATTTGGTTGCTTCATCTGCTTTGACGTTTTCATAAGCCAACTCCCCGTCATAGTTGCCGTTGAGCATGTTAAGGCCAATATAAAGGTGGATATAATCTTCGATTATTCTTGATTCTTCAACACCTCTGTTGAACATATCTTCAACGTAGAGTGTGCCAAAAGTTGTCTTTGCAAGGATGTCAGGAAGACCAATGTCAAAGATGAGTGCAATGCCTGCTGTAAGGACAATACATACGACAAGCAAAATTGCTGTACGTTGCATAATTGTACGCTTTGCTTTTTGTTTGTCTGTGTAGAGCCAGAAAGCCACACCACCAAAGATAAGGCCAAGGACTACCACAACGATTGCCGCCACGTAGGGCCAGAAGGTGTAGAAAGTCATGCCTTCGCCAATCTTAATGCAGTTGACCAACGTGATGATGAACAATGTGGGGAAAGTGAGTCCAAAGCACACGATTTTTGCTATGCAAAGTGCCAGTTCTTTCTTGTCCATTTGAGGTATGTTTTTAATCTTTTGACCAAGATTTTTGAAACTTTGTGCCATATCAATCTTTTTCATTTTATGCCACCTCCCCATTATTTTCTTCAACTTGTTCAACTTCTTCAAGTTGTTCAAGTTCTTCGACGTCTTCTTCATTGACTTCGTCAATGGGTGCTTCTTCATCTTCCTTCTTCTTGGACTTCTTTGCCTTAGGTTCAATTTGACCTGTTGCCCAGAGAAGTTCCTTTTCTGCTGCCATATAACTCATAAGGGTGAAGAAGATGATAAGGCCTGCAAATGTCATGAGCATATCTCTTGCGATAAGCACATTGTACATTTCGGGCTTGTATGAAAGGTCTGCTTGGAGTTGTTGTACTTGTTGAAGGGTTGTAATGTGTCCTGATGCAAGCATATCTGTGCCAAGACCGACACCGATACCGATAAGTTTACTGCCGACCAATGAGCCGTGGAAACTGCCTTCGTATTCTGCTCTCTTATATCTTGCGTATGCTGCTTGATATTCCTTGATTGCCAAACTCTTTGAGCCTGCTACGTCGCTGAGTGTTTCGTCAACATAGTAGTTGTATTCGGGCTCAATGATGGGTGAGCGATACCAGTAGAGTGTTTCCAAGATGTCTGCCAAGAGATTTTCAAGGCTTTCAAGTGAGTTGTCATCTGCTGATGCGCTGAATCCAACGAAAGTAAGGATTTCTGCGAGCATTTCGTTTTTGACGCCAAATGTGTCAAGGAGTTGTTTCACTGATGCTGTTGAGAAGTTTTCATCAACGTCAATGGTCACTGTGCCTGAAACATTGGGGATATTGCTCATTGAAAGTGCCAAGTGGTCTGTAAATTCAATTGCCACAACAATGCCCATATAGTCGCCAAGGTTTGCTTGAAGGAAACCGTAGGTTTCGGGGAGCATACTGCCCAAGACCATGCCGAGAAGATCGCCAAGAGGCATTGACAAACTGCCATCAAGGAGAGATTGGACCATGGGGAGCAATCCTTCAAGGAGTTTTGCTTCGCCAACTGCTTTGCCAAGTTCTGCAAGGGCGCTGTTGAGTTCTGCGATTGTGAGAGAGTGACCTGCTGCATAGGATTTTTCTCTTTCCCACATCAACTTTTCTTCTTCGGTTGCGTTTGCGCCTGTATATCTTTCTTCAAGACGTACCAATGCTGCTTCTTCAATTTCCTTACGGAATGCTGCTTCATCAGTCTTGCCTGTCAACTTGAAGAGTTCTTTCATATCTGCTTCTGCTTGATAATATTCTTCAAGAATATTAAGTGCAACTTCTACACTGAAAACATAGCCGTCTGCAAGCATACCGTTCTTGTTGTAGTATGCAGTACCATAGTAGCCGTCTGTTTCTTCTGCAGTTCTCTTGTCGCCATCATACCAAACACAACATTCAACGTTTTCGCTTGAATCGGGGCTGACTTGTTGCACGTATTTGACACAGAAGAAATTGCCCTTTACTTCAACGGGATTTTCGCCCTTGAAGTTTGTAAGAGTCAATGAATCTGCTTCAAAAGTGCCGTAAGGCTTGCTGAAAACATTGTTTTTGATGAGAATATGGTCATAATCATCAATGACGCCGTCTGCATTGTAGTCGTAATTGAAATCGTCGTAGTGGAGACCTTCGTTTTCAAATGCACCTGCATTGCAGTGGAACATAAGTCCGTTGTAAGGGATGTTGTACACTGTGCATAATTCAAGAAGTTCTGCCTTCAATTCGTCGGTGTATGACACTTTCATTGTTGAACCATTTGTATTGGTTGCACTTGTTTGTGTGCGATAGTATGAAAGATGTGTCTTGTAGTCTTTGACTACAACACCTTCGGGTGCTTCTGCTGCAAGTGTTTCAAGTTTTGCCGTATAAACGCCGTCAATGATGAAGATGGGCAACAAAAGTATGACAAGCAAAATTGCCATAACCAGTGTCACTCTTGCATTTCTATTTTTGACAAAATAGTTGCAGATGACTTGCACTACTGCTGCTGCAAGCCAAAGTGCCAAAGCAATCCAAATTGCATACATTGCAGGGGATGTGAACAAACTCTTGATTGCAATAAATTGACCTTCTGCAGGACCCATAAAAGGTGTGTGTCCGTAGTTTTGCATTGCAAGACCAAATACTGCAAGGAAGAAAAGTGGGAATCCCAAACAATAGAAGGCGATTTTCAACACGTGAAAAAGTTTTGCCTTTTTGACTCGTTGATCCATAATTTCTCCTTTATCGCAGGGCGTATAATACGCGCGCCTGCATTAAAAATCTATAAATATTACTTTTATAGCAATACCTACGAAACATTATAACAAAGGGTGTGATTTTTTTCAAGACGATTTCCACTATTTTTAAGGTTTTTTAAGGGTTTTTTTAACAAAATTTATAAATCTGAGAATATGTTGTATTGCAATTATGAAAAGTAGTGGTATAATATCCACAATCTATGTTGAAATTTGGAGGGGTTATGTCTTATATTCAAGAAATTTTGGTGCAAACCAAACAGAAAAATCCAGATCAACCTCAATTTTTGCAAACAGTTGAAGAAGTTTTGGGCTCAATCGCTCCTGCCGTTGAACAAAACGAACAAAAACTTCGCAAAAACGTTATTCTTGAACGCCTTGTTGAACCCGATCGTCAAATCATCTTCCGTGTTCCTTGGATGGATGACAATGGTGTTTACCACGTAAACACAGGCTACCGTGTGCAATTCAACAATGCAATCGGCCCATACAAAGGTGGTCTTCGTTTCCAAAAGGACGTCAACCTTGACACAATGAAGTTCCTTGCCTTTGAACAAACTTTCAAAAACAGCCTTACTTCTCTCCCCATGGGTGGTGGCAAAGGTGGCAGTGACTTTGATCCCGTCGGCAAATCTGATGATGAAATCATGCGTTTCTGCCAAAGTTTCATGACAGAACTCTACCGTCATATCGGTCCTAATATGGACGTTCCTGCAGGGGATATGGGTGTTGGTGGCAGAGAGATTGGTTATCTCTTTGGACAATACAAAAAGATTGTTGGGGACTATGAAAATGGTGTCTTGACAGGCAAAGGATTGTCCTATGGTGGCAGTCTTATCCGTCCCGAAGCAACAGGTTTTGGCGCAACATATTTCCTTGAAGAAGTGCTCAAACATCAAGGCGAAAGCATTGAAGGAAAGACCTTCTGCTTGTCCGGATTTGGCAACGTTGCTTGGGGTGCTGCAAAGAAAATCAGTGAACTCGGTGGCAAAGTTCTCACCCTTTCTGGCCCTGATGGATACATCTACGATAAAGATGGTGTTTCAGCAGAAAAGGTAGATTATATGCTTGAAATGCGCGCATCAAATCGTAATTTGGTCAAAGACTATGCAGACAAGTTCGGTTGCGAATTTGTTGCAGGCAAGAAGCCTTGGGGCAATGTTAAGGCAGATGTCTATATGCCCTGCGCACGTCAAAATGAGATCCTTCTTGAAGATGCAAAAGCAATGGTTGAGATGGGTGTGCCTATCCTCAACGAAGTGTCCAATATGCCCACAACAAATGATGCGCTTCAATATCTTCAAACACACGGCGTGTTGGTTGCTCCTTCAAAGGCAGTCAATGCAGGTGGCGTTGCAACAAGTGGTCTTGAAATGAGCCAAAATAGTGGACGTATCTCTTGGAGCGCAGAAGATGTTGACAAGCAACTGAAAAACATTATGAAAGGCATCCACTCTCAAATCACTGATGCCCTTGACACATACGGCTTGGACTACAACCTTGTTGCAGGTGCAAACCTTGCAGGTTTCAAGAAAGTTGCAGACGCAATGCTCGCCCAAGGCATATATTAAAAAGGGTTATTTTGGTGCATAGTATTGTATTGACTTTACTCGTGGACCGTGTTATAATCAATAAAAATCAAGATTTTTATGGAGGCAAATATGAAGCACATCAAAACTTTGAAAACTCGTGACCTTTGCGCAAGCACAAAAAATGGTGGCTGTGGTGAATGTCAAACATCTTGCCAATCAGCATGCAAAACAAGCTGCGGCGTAGCAAACCAAAAGTGCGAAAACACAAAAAAGAACTAATTTAGCACAATCTCGTCAAACCCGCCTTATGAAAATGGGGCGGTGTTTTTTTGTAATATGATACATCAATTCAAACAAGCAGGGCTTGCAATTGTTGTTGACGTCTTCTCCGGATCAATACATCTCGTTGATGACGTTGCATACGACATTATCGCCCTTTATGAAAACACAACCAAAGACGAAATCGTCACTTCCCTTGCCCAAAAATATGAAGGCGAGGGGGTTTCTTGTGAAGAAATTGCAGAGTGTTACGACGAAATCACTGCTCTCAAAGAAGAAGGCAGACTTTTTGCACCCGATACGTTTTCAAATATTGCAACAAGTTTGAAAGAAAAGACTTCTGGCGTTGTCAAGGCACTTTGCTTGCACGTGGCACACACTTGCAACCTTAACTGCTCATATTGCTTTGCAAGTCAAGGCAAATATGCAGGAGAAAGAGCCATTATGAGCGAAGAAGTGGGCAAAAGAGCCCTTGACTTCCTTATTGAAAACTCTGGCACAAGACACAATCTTGAGGTTGACTTCTTTGGTGGCGAGCCACTTATGAATTTTGACGTAGTCAAAAATCTTGTTGCTTACGCTCGTGAAAGAGAAAAACAATGTGGCAAAAACTTCCGTTTTACCCTGACAACCAACGGCGTGCTTATTGATGATGACGTCATTGATTTTGCCAACCGTGAAATGAGCAACGTCGTCTTGAGCCTTGACGGAAGAAAGGAAATCCACGATAGATTCCGTGTTGACTATGCAGGAAAAGGCAGTTTTGACAAAATCGTGCCAAAATTCCAAAAACTCGTGGAAGCACGTGGTGGAAAGGACTACTATATGCGTGGCACTTTCACTCACGCCAACCCCGACTTTGTCAGCGATATCCGTACAATGCTTGATCTTGGTTTCAATGAACTCAGCATGGAGCCCGTTGTCTGCGCCCCCAACGATCCTTCTGCTCTCACAGATGAAGATCTTGAAGTGGTTATGGCACAATATGAGGAACTTGCATCACTTATGCTTGAAAGAAGACGCCAAGGCAAACCTTTCACTTTCTATCATTACATGATAGACTTGAGTGGTGGTCCTTGCATCTACAAGAGAGTTTCAGGTTGTGGCAGTGGCACTGAATATATGGCAGTGACACCTTGGGGAGATTTGTATCCTTGCCATCAATTTGTTGGAGATGAAAAGTTCAAACTCGGCGACATCTACAACGGAGTCAACAACACCGACCTTCAAAACGAATTCAAGAAGTGCAACGTCTATGCCCACCCCGAATGTAAGGATTGTTGGGCAAAACTCTACTGTTCTGGTGGTTGTGCAGCCAATGCATATCACGCAACAGGAAAGATTACTGGCATTTATGAAAGTGGATGCAAACTTTTCCGTAAGCGCATGGAATGTGCAATCTTCCTTGAAGCAATCAAATCACTTGAAGAATAAAATGAATACACCCATCAAAGATTTTGTAAGAAAATACGCCCTTTCAAAGCCCGTGCGTCTTCACATGCCCGGTCATAAGGGCGTTTCTTTTTTGGGTGCAGAAAAACACGATATAACAGAAATCCAAGGGGCAGACGTTTTGTATTCTGCAAAAGGTGTCATCTTGGAAAGCATGAACAATGCAACCAAACTCTTTGACAGTGGAAAAACACTGTATTCAACGGAAGGATCGTCCCTTGCAATACGTGCAATATTGCACCTTGTCAAAGGCTACTCTGCCTTTGACGGCAACGACGCCAAAGTCCTTGCATATCGCAATGCGCACAAGAGTTTCATCACGTCATCTGCCCTGCTCGGCATTGATGTAAAATGGTTGTATGATGACAAAAACGGCATTTTAAGTTGCGATTTTGATTTGTCAACCCTTGAAAATGCAATTATCAAAGAAAGACCAACTGCAGTATTTGTCACAAGCCCAGACTATCTTGGAGGTGTTGCACCCATAGACAAGATGGCAGAAATATGCCACAAATATGGTGTCGTTCTTGCTGTTGACAATGCCCATGGTGCATACTTGAAGTTTGCATCAAACTGCACTCATCCCATAGATCAAGGGGCAGATATTATGTGCGACTCTGCACACAAAACATTGCCCGTTTTGACTGGTGGCGCATATCTTCATATAGGCAAAAATGCCCCTGCATACTTTATGGAAAATGCAGTCACTGCTCTTTCACTTCACGCAAGCACAAGCCCATCTTACGTCATCTTGCAATCCCTTGACAACGTCAATAAATTACTCCACGATAACCCATGCTATTTTGACGGAGCAATATGCCGTCTTGACAAATTAAAGGCAAAATTGGTGGATTTTGGCTACACTCTTGTAGGAGATGAACGATTGAAGTTGACAATTTCCACAAAGCCCTATGGCTATACGGGGGAAGAAGTGGCAAATTATCTTGAAAGCAAGGGAATTTTCGTAGAATTCTGCGACAAAGACTTTGTGACAATGATGTTTTCGCCCTGCAACAAAAAGGGTGACTTCAAAAAAGTCCAAAAGGCACTCACATCTCTTCCAAAGTGCGATTGCATAGACATAGCACCACCAACGGCACATATACTTGAAGTGGGCATGGATATGAACACTGCCCTTTTTGCACCATACGAAATCGTGTCCGTTGACAATGCAGTGGGCAGAATTTTGTCATCTCCTACAGTATCATGCCCCCCTGCAATACCCGTTGCAGTCTGTGGCGAAATCATTGATGACAAGGCAGTGGAAATCATGAAATACTACTCAATAGACACTTGTGTTGTTGTCAATAAGTAGTGTTCAACGTTCAACGCACTTGCACACGGCGCAAATTACAATCGTATTAAAAATAGAAATCAACCAAATCGCACTTTTACAATGCGATTTTGACAAGATAAAATATTTGTTTTTGCAACATAGGTATTTTTATGAGCGAAAGAAATTCAAAAAATAGAGCCAATAGCACTGCCAAGAAAGCAGTGAAAAAGGCTTACAAACAAAACCCCAAAGCATTTATCATCACTGCCATTGCAGTCATCCTTATCATTGCAATCACTGTGGCTGTGATCTATTTTGCTTTCCCTGAAACTTGGGATAGCATTATATCAATGATTGGTGGTCAAGATGACAGACCCGAACTCGAACGTGGAGATGGCGAACTTCAAATCCACTTTATTGACGTGGGGCAAGGAGATTGTATTCTCATTTTGTTCCCCGACGGCAAAGATATGCTCGTTGACTGCGCAAACTATAATAATACGAGCAAAATACGTGAGAGCACTCTTGCATATCTCAACACATACGTCACTGACGGACAACTTGACTATCTTATGGTAACTCACGGCGATAGCGACCACATCTACTTTGTTGATGAAGTGTTGTATGCCTTTGACGTTGACACAATTTATATGCCTTTCATCCTTGCAGAACCTGAAAAGGCAGAAAAAGCAGAGCAAGTCAATGCTCTCCCCAAGGAAAAACTTGATTTGTTCACAGACGAAGACACTCTCACAAGTGGCGTGTATGCAGATTTCTTTATTGCAGCACTTTCAGAGCCCGATGCAGAAATCATCTTCAACATTGGCGAGTTCTCCATTGAAACATCAACTTATCGCCTTGACTTCAACTGCTATGCAGAAGCAGACTGGGCAGAAGAAGATCTCGGTGACGCCGAAGAAAAAAATGCTGTTTCACCCATTGGCATCCTTGAATACAATGGCAAGCGCGTTGTTCTCACGGGTGATAGCAACGAAATCAACGAACCTATGTTCATTGAAAAGATTGGTGGCACAGTGTATGACTGCGACGTTTTGAAAGTTGGACATCACGGCAGTGCAACATCATCAACAAGAGAGTTCCTTGACTTCATCAACTGCGAATATGCAGTCATTTCTTGCAATGCAAGTGGCAACACATTTGAGCATCCTCGTCAAGCAACCCTTGATAGATTTAGCGCAGATGATATGACTGTCTATCGTACAGACCTGCACGGAACAATCGTGCTTGTGATTGACAGCAACGGAACATTGTCATTTACAACTGAAAAAACTGCCGGCGAGAGCGACATCTTCACTGGCGCAGACACCAAAAAAGCACAAGGCTAACAAATAATAATGAAAACAAAAGAAAAGAAACATTTTTGTGCGTTTGACAAGGCACGATACAAGAAATATAAAGCCCAAAAGGCTTTGACTATCATTGGGGCAATTATAGCAGTAATTGCCCTGTTTTCTACATCTGTTGCCGTTGCCAACGTTGTGGCAGTAGACAACCTTTTGGACAAGGCAACAAGCACTTCTGCCGTTGAATATAGTGATGGCGAAAGACTTGTGCCCGTCAAAGATGAAGACGGATACTGGACCTTTACAACAGACAGAGATTTCAAGGTTATGCAACTGACCGACATACATATTGGTGGTGGCTTTTTGTCTGCAAAAAAGGATAAATGGGCAATGGGTGCAGTGGCAACAATGGTGCAACAAGAAAAGCCTGATCTTGTGGTTGTCACCGGGGATATCGCCTTCCCTATGCCCTATCCATCAGGCACTTTCAACAACTTGAGTGGCGCAAGGGCATTTGCATATCTTATGGAAAGTTTGGGCGTGTATTGGACTTTTACATTTGGCAATCACGACACCGAAGCATACTCGTATTACAGCCGTGAAGATATAGTGGAATTCTATGAAGAAAGGCTGACGAAAGACTTTGAATATTGCTTGTTCCAACGTGGTTTTTCTGGCGAAGATGAAGGCTATGGAAACACCGTCATAAAAGTCAAAAATAGTGACGGCATAATCACTCAAGCCATCTTCACTTTGGATAGCCACAGTTATATTGACAACGATATATTTGGTGTTGCCTGGAAATACGATAATTTGCACAAATCACAAGTTGATTGGTACAAATCACAAGTTTCAACTATGATTTCAAGCAATATAGCAATAAATCCCGATATGACAACTCTTGACAATATTGCCTTCCTGCACATACCCGTTGGCGAGTATAGAGATGCTTGGAAGGAATACACTGAAGCAGGCGAAAAGGACACCGAAAATGTCAAATTGATCTATGGTGTCATGGGCGAAAATCCCGGCGAAAAGAACGGCATTGTCACCTATGGTGTGTATAGTGGAATGTACCCATGTGACTTCTTTGAAGCGGGGCTTGAAAACGGACTTCAAGCAATGTTCTGTGGCCACGATCACTACAACAATTTCTCCGTCAAGTACAACGGTGGCAGTGGGGATAAATATATCCAACTGACCTATGGCATGAGCATTGACTATCTCGCCTATGCAAAGGTCACAGAGCATAGTCAACGTGGCTGCACAATCATCACACTTTCCCCCGACGGCACTTGCTCTATCCAACCCAAAAACTACTACACCGACTACAACGGAACTGACCTTGGCGCATAACAAATCAACAAATATCACAAACAAATAAAAAACCCACGCCGAAAAGTGTGGGTTTTCTTATTTCCAAGAAATATTCGCTTGATTTTTGGATAAAATAAAGCGCTAAATAAAGCAAAATACAAAAAAGTGGACGACTGCGCTCATCTTGCGTTGTTTAAGGATAAGTGTGGGGTTGAATAGACTCGTAGCGAGAGAAACGAGCGTAATAGCGAGCGAGTGTGCTTGCATAATATAGCGAGCGCCACTGTCGACCTGTCGATAGTTCTGCAACGCAATTGCAATGGGCAGAATGCCCAGAGGATATCCACCCCATCTGATTAACATTTTCAAAAACTTCAAATGCAATATTGTGATGTATAATGCGAAAAAGCCCTTAATCTCCGACCAAAGCATACTTGCCGTATGTGAGGTTGGTGAGCAAGGGCTTTGACAAAATTAGACGCACAATAGTGCTTTTGAACAAAAAAAATAGACGAACCAACGTTCGTCTTACTTTGTTTAAGGGGTTGGTGGGGTTGAATAGACTCGTAGCGAGAGAAACGAGCGTAATAGCGAGCGAGTGTGCTTGCATAATATAGCGAGCGCCACTGTCGACCTGTCGATAGTTCTTGCAACAAAGTTGCAAAATGCGTAGCATAAGGATATAAAACCACTCCAAAACACAAAAAAAATAGACGAACTACTGTTCGTCATACTCTGTTTAAGGGGTTGGTGGGGTTGAATAGACTCGAACTATCGACCTCGCGCTTATCAGGCGCGTGCTCTAACCAACTGAGCTACAACCCCTTGTTATGGTGGAGATGCACGGATTCGAACCGAGGACCTCTTGAATGCAAATCAAGCGCTCTACCAACTGAGCTACACCCCCATAAGTGCTTTTCAATAATAGCACCGAAAAAACAATATGTCAAACATTTTTCACAAAAAAATTTATAAAGTTAATATTGAATTTTATTTTTGCTTGTTGTATAATAAAATAAATCATCTTATGGAGGAACTATTATGGATCTCAAAGGCACAAAAACCGAAAAGAATTTGATGGAAGCCTTCGCAGGCGAAAGTCAAGCAAGAAACAAATATACATACTTTGCAAGCAAAGCAAAGAAAGACGGCTATGAACAAATCGCAGCCATTTTCCAAGAAACTGCAGACAATGAAAAGGAACACGCAAAACTTTGGTTCAAGTTGTTCCACGGCATTGGCAACACATACGAAAATCTCCTTGCTGCTGCTGCAGGCGAACACGAAGAATGGACAGATATGTACAAACGTATGGCAGATGAAGCAGACGCAGAGGGTTTCCACGGTATCGCAGCACAAATGAGAGGAGTTGCAGCAATCGAAAAACTCCACGAAGAAAGATATCGTCGTCTTGCAGAACTTGTGCAAGCAGGCAAAGTCTTTGAAACACTTGACGGCAGTGCAAAAGAATGGAAATGCAGAAACTGTGGCCACGTACACACAGGCGTAGGCGCACCTGCAGTATGCCCCGTATGTGCACACCCCCAAGCATACTTTGAATAAAAGATAATTACACAATAAAGAGCAGGACCAACCTGCTCTTTTATTTTGCCAAAAACACAACAATATGCTATAATAGACCCATGGTAAACATTGGCAACAGTTGGGATAACATACTCAAAAATGACTTTGAGGGGCAGGCCTATCAAGATCTGCGCCGTTTTCTTGCTGACGAATACAGCAAGCACACCATTTATCCCACAATGCACAATATCTTCAATGCTCTCAAATACACGGCTTTTGAAGACGTCAAAGTTGTCATCATTGGGCAAGATCCTTATCACGGCCCAAACCAAGCCCATGGTATGTGTTTCTCTGTCCTTCCCGGCACAGACACTCCCCCATCACTTGTCAATATATTCAAGGAAATCAAGGCAGACCTTGGCATTGCCAACACCAATCCGTATCTTATGAAATGGGCAGAACAAGGGGTGCTTCTTCTCAACACTGTCCTGACAGTACGTGCAGGGCAAGCCAATAGCCACAAGGGCAAGGGTTGGGAAACTCTCACAGATAGCATAATCCGTCATCTCAACAAGAGCGATACCCCCATTGTATATCTTTTGTGGGGCGCAAATGCAAGAAGCAAAAAGGCACTGATCACCAACCCCAACCACTTGATTTTGGAAACAGTGCACCCATCACCCCTTTCTGCATACAACGGATTCTTTGGATGCAAGCACTTCAGTAAGTGCAACGAGTTTTTGACAAAACACGGACTTAAACCAATAGATTGGCAAACTTAAACTGCCCGTTTGGACAATATCGCTTTTTTTTACACCTTATATAAATACCTTTAAGGAGGCAAATGTCATCATGACCGACCAAGAAATAGCACGAATAAATGAATTGGCAAGAAAGTCCAAAACCACAGAAGGTTTGACTCCTGCCGAAAGAAATGAACAAAGTCAACTTCGCAGAAAATATATCGATAGTGTTCTTGGCAGCCTTCGTGGCAACCTTGATAGCACCAAAATTCAACACCCCGACGGCACAATCACACCTCTTAAAAAGGAAGACAAATAACTTTTTGTTTTTGTCAAACGGTTTACTTTGACAAAACAATCAAATAGATCAATATCTGTCGGCGATGAAGTTTTTATATATGTAGGGAAACCAGTGATGGCTATCTTATATAAATGTAAAGTTATTGATTCAAACTATTGTATTCAAAAAGTTGATGATTCTGCATTTGCAATAAACGGAAAGCCATACGAACACTACGGCAACTACATGAAACTGGAACTGTCGGAAGAATACGATGCGTCAAAATTTTCTTTTGGTATCCTAACTGCCAATGGATTAAAAGGTCGAATATGGGGACCAAGAAGACCAAATGAATTGACATCACTGCTCAATAATTAATTGTATTAAAAAGGCACTCGATTGAGTGCCTTTTATTTTTTGATTGATTTGTAGATGGGCATATCTACAATGATGACTATTCCTTTGTCATTGGCATACTTTTTCAGTGCTTGCCATTGAGTAAAGAACTCAAACTGCAACCATTTCCAAAATCCACTCTCTTTCTCGTGTGTTTTTCGGCTTTTACGGGCCATAGTGACGTCTTTGTCTTCATCTTACCACATTGTCCAAGGAAGATAGCCATAACTGACTTTAAGCGCCATAAACAAGCCGTAGTCGTCAATCCAATTTTTATTTGCTTTGTAAAACTTGTTGAAGGCGTCTTCTTCTGCGCCTTTCTTCAAAAATCTTGCGTATGCTTTGCGAAGAAGGGGATATCTGTTGCCAAAGAGCCAACCATAGTCCACTCTCTTTGTATTGTGGACTGCGCCCTTCAATTCTTCGTGGGTAAGCAAACATTTTTTGTGCAATATATCAAGGTCAATATAGTAGGGATTGCCTGCGACTGATGCAGGAGATTGATAGGGGCTATCGCCGTAAGACGTGGGGTTCAAGGGTAAAACTTGCCAACATTTTGTGCCTGTTTCGTGATACTTCTATCCTACCAAAACACCACCCCACTGTCAACCCCCAAAAACACAAAAATAAAGGCAGTCCGTGGACTGCCTTTATGATTTTATAATCTATTGATTATATTAGACGAGTTGATATGTTGCAAAGTATGTGAGTTCGGGGAATGTCACGTCTGACCAGTCAATTGCGCTGTCTGATGACACAAGACCTGCTGAGAAGCTGACCTTGATGTAATCGCTGCCGTTTGAAAGTTCGATTGAACCTGTGAGGTCTGACTTGATTTCTGCCTTGATACCTGTGCTCATGAGATCCATGAAGATATCTGAGCCAACCCAATCACTTTGACCGAATGTTTCTGTTGCCCATTCTTTTGCGTTCCAATCTTCGCTATCTGCCATTGTGAAGAGACCAACAAGGTTCTTTGCAGGATTGCCGTAACAGAGTTCTTCGAGTGATGTAGGACCAACTGCATTGGGTGAATCAAAGAGATCTGTCATGAATTCGCCGATATCGTCGATGTCAACTTCAAGACCATCTGTACCAAATTCGCCATTGACGACTTCACTGATTGCTGTGAGGAGTGTCATAAGGTCAGGTTGCCATGCTGCTTCGAGAACTTCGTCGATTGTGCTGTCGCCTTCTGCTGCTGATTCTGAGCCACCGAGGTAACCCATGATAACGCCTGCGAGATCGCCAAGGATTTGTGTACCGTGCAACTTGATGTCAGCAAGTGTGATGTCTGTGATTGCAACACCATTTGACATTGTGAGAGCAGGATTGATTGTGAAGCTTGTTGCGTTGACAAGTGCATCTGCATCTGCAAATGTTTCTGCGTATGCTGCATTTGCGACTGTAAGAACAAGGCCTTGGAGCCATTCATCAGGTTCACCTGTGACTGTTGTTGCATTTGCAAGGCTCTTGAGAAGGAGTGAAACGCCTTCTTCAACGATAAATGCTACGATTTCGCTTGAACCGTCAACACTGAGTGCGAGGTTTGAACCGTCAAATGTAAGTCTTGCGATTTCTGCACCGTTGTGCTTAATTGATGCATAGACTCTTGTGCCATTGTCTGTTTCATTGATGAAGTCGATTTGGCCTCTAAGTGCCATTTCGTATGTGCCTGCGAAATCTTGGACGTTGTCGCCAACTGCAACTACGAGTGCGCCTTCGCTGATTTCAATGTTGAGTGCTGTGTTGATTTCAAAGTTTTCTTTGAAGTTTGCTTTGTTGACACCAAAGACGGTTGCTGCTTCTGCTGCATCAACACCCTTGATTGCCATATCGTTGACACGGATTGAAACTCTGAAAGGATCGTCGTTTGTATCAAGGCCAACGTTCATACCAAAGCTGCCGAGTTGACCATCTTCAACTGTGTATTCAAGTGAGAGTTCATTGAGGCTTGTGAGGACTTCGCCAAGACCCATAGGAAGTTCGACCATTGTGCCGACCAAACCGAGAACTGTGTCAATAAGACCACCGGTTGCAAAGTCAAGACCTGCTGTTTGCTTGTTGCCGTCAACTGTAACGTTGGGGAAGATGACGGGACCAACGCTCATGAGAAGGTCGAGGATTGCTGTGTCGCTTTCTGCAAGTGCATCGGGATCGATTTCTGTGTATTCGATTTGCATGTCTTCTGCAAGACCTGAGAACATGCTGTTTGCCATATCAAGATACATTGCGATGTCAGGGCTGCCGAGAAGTTCGCCAATGTTGATACCGAGAAGACCTGTCACTGCATTGATGGGCTTGTCAAGGTTCCAGTTTGCGCCGAAATCTTCAACGAGGTTGTTGATGATGCCCATGATTGTTTCTTGTGCGATAAGGGGAAGACCTGCAACTGCTTCTTCGCCGAGGAGTTCTTCAAATGTTGTGTTGAGAATGCTGTTGAGCATAGGTGCAACGTCATTGTTGTAGTTGTAGTCAACGGGGACAACGATTGATTGACCAAGTGCTTCAATGTAGAAGTTCATATTGTCATCAAGGAAGTAGTAGATTGTGGCAATATTCACATTGTTGTCATGATCGTAAAGACCAATTTTTGCTGCACTGTGTGCGCCTTCGTTTGTTCTGTCGAGAACAAGAGCAATCTTGACACCGAGGTCTGCGAGCATATCGCTGCCGTTTGCAAGAGCAATGCTCATATCCATTTCGACTGCGAGATCTTCTTCATCTGTGATTTCTGTGCCACCGATGGGTGCTGCGCTATCCCAAAGGCCTTGGAAGAATGCTGCTGTGTCACCGGAGTTGTTTCCACCACCTGCTGTGTAAGGTGCTTTACATTTGTCGCATTTGCCGTCTTTGTTTTTGTCAACGTGTTTGCATGTAAA
Source organism: Clostridia bacterium (assembly GCA_045613765.1). Lineage (GTDB taxonomy): Bacteria > Bacillota > Clostridia > Christensenellales > CAG-917 > RGIG4097. The sequence continues at coordinate 58,440 of JAZLBO010000018.1, forward strand.
TTCTTCCTTACATGTGTCGCAAACCTTGTTGCCATCTTCGTCAATGTGTTGTTCACAGGGCTTTACACAAGCAACAAGTGAAAATGCAAGGACGAGAATCAAGACTACTGCGAGCAATGACTTGATACCAAATTTTTTCATAATTATCCTCCTATGAAAAACTTAAAATGTTTGTTGATTTTTGGTTGATATTATTGGTTGATATTATAGGACATATTGGCAGTCCACGCGTGCGTACACGTTTATACTATAACCAATATGGCTTATACATTATAGTACATTAAAAAATTGGTGTCAACCTTGAAGGGTCAATCAATTTTTTCCATTTCGGCTTTAAGCCTTGAGTTTTCAAGAGTGATTTTTGAGATGATTTGATTGGTTTTTGCAGTCAAAATCTCAAAAAAGCCGTTCTTTTCCAAGGGAAATCAATATCCACCACGGATTGAAAGCACTTGACCTGTGATATAATCTGCCGAGAGCAAAAACATAACTGCTTCTGCAACTTCCTTTGTTGTACATAGTCTGCCAAAGGGAATTTCCTTGACAAAAGCATCAAGTTCTTCCTTGGTGTACACCTTCATCATATCGGTATCCACTGCGCCGGGTGCAACTGCATTGACTGTGATTTGCGAGGGGGCAAGTTCCTTTGAAAGAGCCTTTGTAAGCCCAATGACCCCTGCCTTTGATGCAGAATAATGGGTTTCCATACTTGCACCGTCAGTGCCCCACATTGACGCCACGTTGACGATACGTCCGTAGCCATTTGAAATCATATAGGGGACAACTGCTCTGCTCACAAAGAAAGTGCCGTCAAGATTGACACCCATCATATTGCGCCAATCTTCATCAGTGATGTCTTGGAAAAGTTTGTCTTGTGCAATGCCTGCATTGTTGACAAGAAGATCAATCCCACCAAAGTCTTTGACTATTTGTTGAATTGTATTCTCAACACATTTTGAAGAAGACACGTTGCATTGGTAAGCCTTTGCCCCCACTTCTTTTGCAAGGGCAAGTGCCTTTTCTTCATTGGTATTGTAGGTGAAAGCCACCTTATACTTGCCTACGGCAAGACGGACGATGGCTTCCCCTATTCCACGGCTTCCACCTGTGATGAGAATTGTCTTCATACCTTATTTGTTTTCTGCTTCTTCTTTGGCTTCCTTGTCTGCGTCGTTCATGATGCCAAGCATTTCTGTTTCTTTGACGATTTCGCCTGAGAGAAGGTTTGCTGTGTGGATATAGTTGTAATCATCACTGTCAAAGAAGACAAAGACGAGTTGATCGTTGAGTTCAACGAATTCAAGGCTCAACCATGATGAATTGAACTTGACTTCTGCAACAACCTTTTCATTGCTTGTGCCATCAATGTTGATTGCATAAACCTTGCCACCTGTGCTGTCTGTATAGTAAACAACGCCATTGAGAATCTTTTGGACTGTCACTGCTTTGCCGATGACGGGTGTTGCTTCTGTGGTGATGCCTTCTGCTGAGTTTGCAAGATAGATCTTTGAGTTGATTGTCACAAGTGCACCGTCATTGTATCCAATAGGATAAATTGTTGCGTATGCAGAACTTGTTGTAAGTGTTCTTTCTTGGCTCTTGTCAAAGCCTGCACCAAACTTAACCTTGTTGACAAACAAACCTGCTGTTGTTTCTGCGCTTTCAATCCAGTTGGACTTTGCATAGTAAAGAACTGCAGAGTCACCTTCAATTTGCATTGAGATGAGTTTGTAGCTGAAGACCTTTGTTGAGAAGAATTCTGTATAGTTTTCCTTTTCGCTTTCTTCAAGGTATGTGAGTTTGTCTGCAAGGACTTTTTCTTCTGTGCCATCAACTTTGATTGACTTCATTGTGTTGCAGAATTCATAACTTGTGTCGCCAGTTTCTGTTTGTGTGAAGTAGATGTAATCACTGTTGATATCCCAGACAACCGATGCTGCATTTTCAACGAGAGTGCCACTGACAACGCCTGCTGCGCTCATTGAACTGCCGTTATCTTTCATTGCGCTGTGGTCGATATAGGAAACTGTTGTGCCACTGTAAAGAAGAATTCTTGATTCAGTGAAAAGATAGTTTGCTGAACGTGTGCCGATTGTTGCAATAAGTTGTGTTGCAGAACCGTCGATCTTTGAACGCATGAAGTCGGTGTGGGTTGTTGATGCTGTGCCGTTTTTGTCAAGGTCATTGTTGTTTGTTGCGTAGTAGATCCATTGACCAAAAATTGCAAAGCCACCTTGGATTTGCTTGGGGACGACGACAACTGCATTGGTGTATGAGCCATCTTGTGCGATTTCTGCTCTTACAATACTGTTTTTGACAGGAACACCAAAGGTGTTGTCGATGGTTTCTGCTGTGTCATAACCATTGATGAAGTAAACGTATTTGCCTTGTTTTACAAAGTAGCCACCGTTTGATTCCACATCTGCATTGGGCTCGCCACCACCGACTGATTCCCACTTGAGAGGGTTACAGCCAACAAAGAGTGTTGCAAACACTGCAACGAGTGCCACAACTGCGATGATGCTTACGAAAAGTTTCTTGTTCATAATATACTCCTGATTTTGCTACGATTTATTATTCTGGCTTTCGCCTAAGTTTTCTTGAGTTGGGACACAAAGTGTCCTATTGCTATTATTCTTTGCTCTTGTCTTCTTCTTTGACGTCGAGTTTGATGTGGACATCACGGAGTTGTTGTTCTGTGACAACACTGGGTGCGCCCATCAAGATATCTCTTGCATTTCTGTCCATGGGGAAGACAATGATTTCTCTAATGCTTTGTTCTGCTGCAAGGAGCATAACCATACGGTCAACACCGGGTGCGATACCTGCGTGGGGAGGTGCGCCAAACTTAAATGCATTGTAGAGTGCAGAGAATTTTTGTTCGATTACGTCAACACCATATCCTGCGATTTCAAATGCTCTTTCCATAATTGCAGGTTCGTGGTTTCTCACTGCGCCACTTGAAAGTTCAACGCCATTGACAACACTGTCATATTGGTATGCAAGGATTTCAAGAGGATCTTGTGTGTTGAGTGCTTCAAGTCCACCTTGGGGCATACTGAAGGGGTTGTGACTGAATTCAATTTGACCTTCGTCATTGAGTTCGTACATGGGGAAGTCAACAATCCAACAGAAACGGAAGGCGTCCTTTTCAAGAAGATCAAATCCAACACCCAGTTCGGTACGGAGATAACCTGCTTGTTTCCATGCGATATTCTTGTCTTCTGCAACAAGTGCTACAAATGCGCCTGCCTTCAAATCAAGTCTTTCAACAAGTGCATCTTTGACGTCAACTGCAAACTTTGAAATGCCACCAGCAAGTTCGCCTTGTTCATCAAGTTTGAACCAGTACATACTGCTTGCGCCATTGAGTTTCATCTTTTCTGTCAATGCATCAATAAACTTTCTGCCTGCGTTGACACCGTTGACTGCGATTGCCTTGATAACTTTGCCCTTTTCAAAGAAAGGTGCTTTTTCTTCAAGAATATCTGTGACTTCCTTGATGATAAGGGGGTTTCTAAGGTCGGGCTTATCTGAGCCGTAATCACGGATTGCATCTGCGTACTTGATGCGACGGAAAGGTCCTTTGTCAACAGAATATCCCTTGGGACTGAATTCTGCAAAGACGCCTGACAAAACTTCTTCCATAACTTCAAAGACGTCGTCTTGTGTTGCAAAGCACATTTCTGTGTCAAGTTGATAGAATTCGCCGGGGCTACGGTCTGCTCTTGCGTCTTCATCTCTAAAGCAAGGGGCAATTTGGAAGTATCTGTCAAAGCCCGAAGTCATAAGCAACTGCTTATATTGTTGGGGTGCTTGGGGCAATGCATAAAATCTGCCGGGGTGCAATCTTGAAGGCACGATAAAGTCACGTGCGCCTTCAGGTGATGAACTTGTAAGAATAGGTGTGGTGATTTCAAGGAATCCCATATCCGTCATCTTTCTACGAAGCCAACTGACCACTTTTGCACGGAAAACGATTTTATCCTTAACTTCAGGGTTTCTAAGGTCGAGGAAACGATATTTAAGACGAGTGTCTTCTCTTGATGATGTGCTTGTTGCCACTTCAAAAGGAAGTTGCTCGTAGCACTTGCCAAGGATCTCGATCTTTTCGGGTTCAATTTCGATCATGCCTGTGGGCATATCGGGGTTGGGTGAGGAGCGAAGAATAACCTTGCCTTCAACTGAAAGTGTTGATTCACGAGGGATTTCTCTCACTTGTGCCTTCATATCTTCATCTGCAACAACCACTTGGGTGTAGCCATAGAAGTCACGAAGGACAAAGAAGATAACTGCTCCAAGGTCACGTGTTGATGAAAGCCAGCCACAAAGTTTGACTTTTTGACCAACGTTTTGTTCTGTAAGTTCGCCACAGTTGTGAGTTCTCAGTTTCATAATTCCTTCTGTTTATTGAAAAAAATTTATTTTTTGTTTTTGTTTATTTTGAGTATTTTGTTGTTTTTTAGAGCAAATGCACGCCCTTTTCTTCGCAAGTACTGATCATACTATCAGGCCAAAGGCTTGCTTGGACTTCCCCAATGTGTGCTTTTTGAAGGATAAGCATACAAAGTCGTGATTGTCCAATTCCGCCGCCTATCGTCAAAGGCAACTGTCCTGCAACAACTTGCTTGTGATAGTCAAATCTCAGTCTATCTTCTGCACCTGCCATTTTCAGTTGGCGCATAAGTGCGTCGCTATCAACTCTTATGCCCATTGATGAGATTTCAAGGCTGTCATCAAGGACACTATCATAAAAGAGAATATCTCCGTTGAGATCCCAATCATCGTAGTCGGGTGCTCTGCCGTCATGGGGTTTGCCATTTGACAAAGGTGCGCCTATCTTCATCAAAAATACTGTGCCGTATTCCTTGGCGATTGCTCTTTCTCTTTCGTGAGCTGTAAGATCGGGGTAGAGTGCCAAGAGTTCTTCCGTTGTGATGAACTTCACTTCTCTTTTGAGATTTGTGCTCAACACGGGGAAAGCCTTTTTTGTTTCCTCAAGAGTGTCACATATTGAGCCTACAATACGGAGAACAACCTTTTTTAAGAAGTCTTCCTTTCGTTGCTCACGGCAGATGACCATTTCCCAATCCCATTGGTCAACGTATATTGAGTGTACGTTGTCGCAGTTGTCATCTCTGCGAATAGCGTTCATATCCGTATAGAGCCCTTCGCCACATTGAAAACGATATTTTTTGAGAGCAATTCTTTTCCACTTTGCAAGGGAGTGGACGATTTCTGCCTCCACACCGTCTTGTTCCTTCACTTCAAAGCGCACTGCTCTTTCCACACCATTAAGGTCGTCGTTGACACCAGTATGACTGCGTACAATAATTGGTGCAGATATACGCTCAAAACCAAAGTTCTTGACAAAGTTGCGTTGGAAAGCATCCTTGACAAACTTGATTGCCTTTTCGGTTTCTCTCACGTTCATATTGGGTGTGTAGTTTTCAGGTATATACAATTTGCTCATATTTTGTCATCTACAAAGTAGATTTATTACATCAAGTCGCCTGTTGTTCTTGCGTAGAGTTGTACGTCACGGATGTTTGCAATGCCTGTCACGTACATCATAATGCGTTCAAGTCCAAGACCAAATCCACTGTGGGGGACACTGCCGTACTTACGGAGATCCATATATCCAACGTAGTCGTCAAGGTTCATATTTCTGTCAACCATTGCTTGTTTCAACTTGTCATAGTCTGCCTCTCTTTCACTGCAACCAATGATTTCGCCAACACCGGGCACGAGAAGGTCTGTTGCTGCAACGGTTTTGCCATCATCATTTTGTTTCATATAGAAACTCTTGATGTGCTTGGGATAGTTGATGACAAAGACGGGTTTGTTGAACACCTTTTCTGTAATATAACGTTCGTGTTCTGATTGAAGGTCAAGACCCCACTCAACAGGATATACAAACTTTTCGCCTGAGTTCTTGAGGATTTCAATAGCCTCGCTGTAGTCAAGGACTTTGAATTCACTTTCAACCACTGCTGTGAGTTTTTCTCTCAAGCCACTTTCAAATGCCTTTTCAAAGAAAGCAATTTCTTCGGGACATTCGTCAAGTACTGCTTTGATGATTGTCTTGATCATGCTTTCTGCAATGTTGATGATGTCAGGAAGTTTTGCAAATGCAACTTCGGGTTCAACTTGCCAAAATTCTGCTGCGTGACGAGGTGTGTTTGAGTTTTCTGCACGAAATGTAGGACCAAAGGTATAAATCTTGCCCATTGCCATTGCTGCCACTTCGCCTTCAAGTTGTCCACTGACTGTAAGACCTGCTTTTCTTCTAAAGAAATCGTTGGCCATATATTCTGCCTCGTCCTTTGAAAGTTTTGCGCTTTCATAGTTGTGTGTTGTCACGTGGAAGATTTCGCCTGCGCCTTCACAGTCACTGCCTGTGATGATGGGGGTGTGGATATATGTGTAGCCGTTTTCTTGGAAGAAACGATGGATTGCAAAACTCAACTTGCTTCTCACACGGAGCATTGCGTTAAATGTGTTTGTTCTCACACGGAGATGAGGGATTGTACGCAAGAATTCAAGTGAGTGATATTTCTTTTGCAAAGGATAATCACTGGGGCAATCGCCAAGAAGTTCGATGCTTTCTGCATTGATTTCGTAGTCCCCTTGATTCATTGCAGGGACAACCTTTCCTGTGACGAGAAGTGATGCGCCGTTCTTCAAGCATTTTGCGATTTCGGTTGCATCAAAATTTGCCTTGTCAATGACGATTTGAAGATGACGGAGTGATGTGCCGTCGTTGAGTGCCACAAATGCCATTGTCTTGCTGTCACGTGCTGTTCTTGCCCAACCTGCCACTACCACTGATTTGCCTTCGTAGTCTTTGCCGTTTGTGAGAATGTCAATGATGTCTATGTTCTTCATAAAATCTCCTAATGTCAGCCTTTCTGTTTTGGAAAAATTCGACAGTTTCCAAAATATCATATCATTTAGACATTATAATTTTAATTATAGAATTTGTAAAGAGATTTTTGCACGCGAGAAAAAACTTGACTAAATATTGCGATTTTATTTATACTAAACTCAACAAATTGTGTTATTGAGGTGATTTATGTACGACCTTTTGATACTTGGCGCAGGCCCTGCAGGGCTTACGGCAGGAATTTACGGAGCAAGGGGTGGACTGAAAACTGTCATCATTGAAAGAAAATCTTTTGGTGGACAAGCAGCCATTACACCCGAAATTGAAAACTTCCCGGGATACCAAAATATTGACGGATTTACCCTTACTTTCAATATGCAAGACCAAGCAAAAAAGCAAGGCGTAGAGTTTTTATACGACGAAGTTGAAGACGTGATTTTGGACGGCGAAATCAAGGTTGTCAAGACAAAAAATAGCGGGGAAATCTCTGCAAAAACTCTCATTATCGCCTGTGGTGCAGAAGCAAAAAAACTTGGCGTTGACCGTGAAATTGATTTGATTGGAAAAGGCGTCAGTTACTGCGCAACTTGTGACGGCAGATTTTTCAAAAATAGACCCGTTGCCGTTGTCGGTGGTGGAAATACTGCAGTTGAAGACGCTCTGTATCTTGGCAATTTTGCAAGTGAAGTTTATCTTATCCACAGACGTGACACCCTGCGTGCAAGCAAGGTTTTGGGAGATAAATTGGCATCATCAAAAGTGAAGATTTTGTGGGATAGCGTTGTTGAAGGACTTGACGGCGATCCCCTTGAAAAAATACTCGTAAAAAATGTAAAAACCAATGAAAATACATCTATTGATGTAAACTGCTTATTTGTTGCAGTTGGACAAACACCATCTTCTGCCCTATTTGATGGCAAAATTGCAATGGAAAACGGCTATGTTCTCGCAGATGAAAATATGGCAACCAACGTGAAAGGAGTTTTTGTCGCAGGGGATATTCGCAAAACACCCCTAAGACAAATCATCACTGCCTGCGCAGACGGAGCAATCGCAGCCGACAGCGCAATAAAATATTTGATGTAATCAAAAAATCAATCAATGAAAAAGCACTCATTTGAGTGCTTTTTTAATGAATAAATAATAGTGAAAAGTGAAGAAGTGTGGTTTGAACCAAAGGTGCATAAATTGAAGGCAAAGCCTTCATGCAATGCCTACGGCATGATTTCTCGCTACGCTCCATGATTTGACACAAAGTGTCATGAATTGACGTTTACACGTCATGATTTCTCACTTCGTTCCATGAATTGCACCAAAGGTGCATTGTGGAAAAGTCTCCATCTTTGAGGGAGGTGGCACGGCTTGTCCGTGACGGAAGGAGTGGTAAAACTTTGATAGTTTCAAATGAAAAATGAAGAATGAAACGTTGCTATGCAACATTGTGGTTGATGAGTACCTGTCGCACTCTCCCCCAGTTACCTATGGCAACAGCCCCCTCCCAGAGTGGGCCTTTTCGGGAGATTCGTGAATCTCCCCTACAGGGGTGTATAAGTCATAACTCTACATAGTTGACACAACAACACTTTGCCAACAATTTGATGTGGATTTTTATTTATTCGGTGGTATTACTTTGGATTTACCATAGGGGCGATTCACGAATCGCCCGATACAATTTCTACCACAATGTCCGTAGGACAATTCATGAAAACTTCTTTTCAATTCATGGAGCAATAGCGAGAATACATGACACAAAGTGTCAATTCATGCAATCTTTATTGCAATTTATTATTAATATGCAACCATGAAAAACTGCGCTATTTAGATGGATGACGAGAAAGAAAAACCCACACGGCTATTGAAACAAAAAAGCAATATTGTGATGAGTGATGCGAAAAGCCCCATATATAACGACTGACGTGTACTTGTTGTACATGAAGGTGGAATATATTGGGCTTGCCAAAATCAATCGCGCATTGGTGCTTCATAAAACTGTGATATTTAGATGCATATCGAGAAAAGAAAAAGTCCACGGATAGGAGCATACTTGGTGTATGTGACTACTCGTGGGACTTGAACTTGCCGAAGATAGGCGCTAAAAATAGCGCAAATTTATGTGGTATATGTTCGCTCTCTGCCAATTTAGAAACGTGTAAAACTGCGATATTTAGATGGATGACAAGAAAGAAAAACCCACACGGGTCGTGGCGTACTTGTTGTACGTGAGAATCGTGTGGGTGCATCTGCCGAAGTCAGGCGCTAAATAGCGCAGTTTTGCCTAAAATGTAAAGAGTGTTGGGGCTTAGCCATCCAACACTCTCTACTTATGATAAGGGGGAAAATTATGAGTTAGTTTGGGACAATCATTAGATTGTACTCATATCTTATCATTGACACCCCGTTATGTCAATACTTTTTGTGATATTTTTTTCAAAATTTTTCAATTTTTTCCAAATTTCTTACAAAAAATACTTTTTTTTCTAAAAATTATTTGGTTTTTTGTAAGTTTTTGAAGAATTCCAACTCTTGTAGCAGTTTTGAGCAATCTAAACGATTATCATACACTTCAACCGATATTCTAATCACACTTTCTGTGCCACTTGGACGCACTATAACCCTACCCTTTTTGCCAATTTGCTCTACAAATTTGCACATTTTCTGTTGAAAATCATCACTGGCATAGGTGCTCTTTGGATTTTGAACATCTAAATTGTAGTTTTCCGTCCTATATTCTCGTGATTTTTTCAAAAACCCATTGATATATCCTTCCAAAAACGTCAATGCCGTAATAACGCCATCTCCCATATCTGCTTTGTCGCCAATTATGATATGCCCGCTCTTTTCTCCACCCAAAATTGCGCCCGTATCTTTCATAACTTTTGCCACATACTTATCCCCCACGTCAGCACGGTGCAATTTGATTTTTTGCTTTTCAAGAGCCTTTTCCACCCCACTACCCGTCATAATTGTGCCAACCACATTGTTTGATCCACGAGATTTGGACTTGTAATATGATGCGATATTATATAAAATTTGGTCGCCGTCATAGACTTTGCCATCAACCACTGCAAGCACTCTATCTCCGTCGCCGTCAAAAGAAAAGCCTACACCCCTATCGGTCATTTGCCCCAAAAGGTTGTCAAGGCAGGTCGCACCACACCCCACGTTTATTTTGTCCCCTTCATAATCGTTGCATATTGCCACAACGTCTGCCCCCAAGGTTTCAAAAATATCCTTTGCAATATAAGAAAAACATCCGTGAGCAGTGTCAAGATATATTTGTCTGTCAAGGACACCCAAGTTCAAGTGTTGAAACATAGAAATCACGTGCCTTTTGTATTCCCTTGATGCGCCACTATTGAGCCGAACAATACCACTGCCCTTATTTTCACAAGACTGCCAGTTGTCAAGTGCATTGTCAAGATTAAGTTCATCTTCTTCACTCAACTTGCCATTTTCACCCATAACTTTCAAGCCGTTGTACTCAGGTGGATTGTGAGATGCAGTGATCATAACGCCACAAGGAATACCCTTTGACTTCATTGTATAAGCAAGGGCAGGTGTCGGCAAAACCCCCGTGATATGCACCTCTGCACCACCTTCAAGCAACCCACGAACAAGTTGCTTTTCTATGTCAAAAGATGACGTCCGTGTATCCCTTGCCACTGCCACAATTTTGTGTCTGCTTGCAAGGACAACGCCGAGAGGATATGCCATGTCAAATATTTGCTTGTGATGATTTCTTATTCCGTCTGTGCCAAAATGTTTCATACGTCAATATATGCGCCCACTTTCCACTTGTGTCATTGCACGGAAATATACACAGCATTTTCTCTTTCATCAAAGATCTCTTGACTTGACAAATAAAATTATAAAACGGCAAAACACATATTTTATCAATGCAAATATGTAATATAAACCCATTATTTTGCCATTTGGTTGATTTTGAAAAAATATGTCTTCAAATAATCTTGAAATTATTGAACATTTGGTGTATCATATTCTATATCAAAAAATAGCGCGCACGCGTATATATAAGGATGGAATTATGGCAAAAAAAGTAAAAGAACCAAAGGTTGTTGTACACGATCCCGATGCCATACCATTTAATGAGCAACTTGCCTACGGGGCAGGTGCTTTTATGGATGGTGGTGGCGTTGCTCTCATGGCTTGCATTTTGGTCAAATATATGACCTCATTGGGCATTGCCTTTGCAGTGGCATCAACAATTTTTATGGTGGCAAAATTCTGGGATGCAATCAGTGATCCTATCATGGGTTTCATTTCAGACAACACTCGATCCAAGTTTGGCCGTCGCAAACCCTATTTGCTTATTGGTGGCATTGCAACCATAGTCGGCTTGTTCTTGCTCTTTGCACCTATCAAAGAGTGGGGTATGACTCAAGGTGGCATGATTGCATACTTGGTTGTAATGTATCTTGTATGGAACACCATTTCAACAATATCTCAAGTGCCTTACTGCTCTCTTGCAGGAGATATTTCTCCTTCCTTCCAAGCAAGAAATGATGCAAATACAATCAAACTTGTGTTCAGTGCAGCAGGCGCAGGTCTTGCATACATAATCCCCTTGCTCGTCCTTGAAGCATACACTCTCCCTGCAGGCGAGGCATTGCTCCCTTCAATCAATGCATACGAGTTTTGGGTTATCATCACGGTTGTATTTGGCGTTCTCTTTGGTGGTGGCTTGATTATCTCTGCTTTCAAAGTCAAAGAGAGAATTCAACCTACAACCCCCAAGGAAAAGTTTAATTTCAAGCAATTTGTCAAAGGATATGCAGGCCCTTTCAAAAACAAGTCTTTCCGTTGGCACATTGGTATGTATGCAAGTTCATTTGCTTGCGCAGATATGCTCTCTGCCCTTGCAGTGTACTACGCAACTGACGTTTGGCACGGATATACTCTTGCAATCGGTGGATTTGAAATCAACTTCTCAAGTATGCTCATTGTTGCTCCCCTTATGGTTGCAGCAGTGGTTGCCTTCCCCATCGTAAGATATGCAATGAATAAGAAGACAAAGCAATTTGCCTTCCGTATTGGCTTGCCTTTCTATATTGTTGGTGGCATACTCCTTGCAGTTATGGATCCTTCTTGGACACCCCCTATCCTTGTTCCTATTATCGCATTTTTGATGGGTCTTGGCTTTGGTGGTGCACAAATGATGCCTTGGATCATCTTTGCAGACACCGTTGACGTTGCAGAATTTGCAACAGGCGAGCGTCCCACTGCATCATACTCCGGCATGATGACCTTGGTGAGAAAGGTTGCCGGCGCATTGAGTGTTGGTATGATTGGTTGGATTCTTGACCCTATCGGCTATATCGAATCAAACGGCGCAGCAGATTACATTGTCCAATCAGACAGAGTTCTTCTTGCAATTCGTCTGCTCATGGGCATTTCAATCGCATCACTCATTGCAGTGTCCTTGTTCTCATCATTTAAGTTCAAAGTCAACAACAAGAAACTTGAACGTATGCGCTACTTCATTGATCTCAACCGTGAAGGCAAACTTGCAGACATAACCGAAGAAGAAAAGGCAGAAAGAGATGCTCTCATCAAGGAACTTTACGGGGGCAACGTGACAACTCGCATTTACACAAAGGAAGAAGTGGAAGAAATGAAGCGTCTTCAAGAAGAAATGCAAGGCGAAGACACAGACAATGAAAGTGTCAACGCAAGCGAAGACGCTGAAAACACAGAAACTGCAGAAAACCAAGTTGCAGACACAGAAGAAACCCACGCCGAAGAAGTGGCAGTGATGGTAGAGGAATAATTATGGTAAAACACATGGTTTTATTCAAACTCAAAGACAACTCTCTTGAAAATTGTCTTAAAGCAAAAGAGGTTCTTCTCTCAATGGAAGGCAACGTGCCCGAACTTCGCTCAATAGAAGTGGGTGTTGACTTTCTTCACAGCGAGCGCAGTTATGACATTGCATTGACAGTGATCGTTGACGACAAGGACGCTCTTGAAAGATATCAAAACGATCCTTATCACTGCTCTGTTGTCAAAACACACATGCACGCCGTACGCTTGTCATCTGTGGCTCTTGACTACGAGTTTTAGGCACACAACACAAAGTTGCAGCCAATGTGTCTACACAAAATAGGCTGAAACAAACGCACGTTTAAAACACAAAATGATACAAAAAAACGAGTATAAATCCTATACTCGTTTTTTATTGCAAATTTTCGTATTTTGACTGAAAAATGTGTTTATCTGGCAAGTTTTTGAAGATAAACTATGAGTACTGCAATATCTGCAGGAGAAACACCACTTATTCTTGATGCTTGACCAAGGTTTAAGGGGCGCACTTTGTCAAGTTTTTGACGTGCTTCAATGCGCAATGCTTTTATGGTGGAATAGTCTATGTCTTCGGGCAAAAGTTTGTCTTCAAGACGCTTTTGCTCACGGACAATTCCGTCTTCCTTTTCAAGATAGCCAGAGTATCTGCACTCAATGATTACGCTGTTGAGAGCCTCGTCATCACAGTCAAACGAAAGCAATCCTTTCACGTCTTCTGCAACGGCATTGGGACGTTTCATAAGGTCATTGATGGTGGGTGTCTTTCTTGCGATAGGCTCATCCCACTTTGTGAGAATTTGGTCTGCAAGTTCCTTTGGCACAGTCTTTGATGACTCTTTGATTATTTGTGCCATTTGTTCTTTTTTGGCTTGCAACACGGCATATCTTTCTTCACTGACAATGCCGAGTTCATATCCAAGTTCCGTAAGGCGCATATCTGCATTGTCTTGACGGAGTTTGATACGGTGCTCTGCCCTTGCAGTCATCATACGATACGGCTCGTTTGTTCCTTTTGTCACAAGGTCATCAATAAGCACACCAATATATGCTTGATCACGGCGAAGAACAAAGGGTGTTTTGCCTTCTATCTTGCGCACGGCATTGATGCCTGCCATAAGCCCTTGTGCCCCTGCTTCTTCGTAGCCACTGCTGCCGTTGATTTGTCCTGCAGAGAACAAGTTTTCCACCACTTTGCTTTCAAGAGATGGCTTTAATGCAAGGGGATCTATGCAATCATACTCAATGGCATAGGCATACTTTGCAAAACGGCAGTTTTCAAGGCCGGGCAACGTGCGATACATCTTTTCTTGCACGTCGTGGGGCAATGAACTGGACATACCTTGTATATACATCTCATCACTGCCAAGTCCTTCGGGCTCAACAAAGATTTGATGGCGAGATTTATCCTTAAAGCGCACCACTTTATCCTCAATACTGGGGCAATATCTTGGGCCAACACCACTTATACTGCCGTTGTACAAAGGACTGCGATGGATATTGTCAAGGATAATCTTGTGTGTTTCTTCGTTGGTGTATGTGAGATAGCAAGGTTCTTCCTTGAAGACGGACACCTTTGACATAAATGAGAATCTGTCTGTGTTTTCTCCAAGTTGAATTTCCATCTTTGAAAAATCAATGCTATCACGATATATTCTTGCAGGTGTGCCTGTCTTAAATCTGCGCATGGGCAAACCCAACTCAACAAGGTTATCTGTGAGTTTGGTTGCAGGTGCATATCCACTTGGGCCACTTGAAAGGGTATATTCCCCAGTGATGATACGTCCGTTGAGATAAACCCCAGATGCAATGATCACTGCCCTTGCAGAAAAACTATCCCCGCCTGCAAATTCAACACCACTTGCCTTGCCGTCAGTTGTAAGGATCTTGACTGCCTCGCCTTCATAGACGGTTATATTGGGGTTGCTCTGCAACTTTTCAAGCATAATCTCGTGGTAGAGATTTTTGTCTTGTTGTCCACGAAGTGAATACACTGCAGGGCCTTTGGCACGATTGAGCATCTTAATCTGCACAAGTGATTGGTCTGCAGAAAGCCCCATCTCTCCACCGAGAGCGTCAATCTCACGGACGAGATGACCTTTGGCAGTGCCACCGATTGCAGGATTGCACGCCATATATGAAACAGTGCCCAAATCTGTACAGGAAAGCAAAACTTGTTTTCCAAGTCTTGCAACGGCAAAAGCCGATTCCACTCCTGCGTGGCCTGCCCCTATAACTATGACGTCAAACTTTGTTTCCATGCTTTTCTCTATGGTAGATTATTATATCGTTGATTTGTGTTTTATTGATGTGTTTTGCTTGTCCGTTTTGTTGTTGTATATGCGTTTCAACACACTTATTTGCCAACACAGAACTTTGAGAAGATACTGTCAACAATGTCTTCTGTGGCTGTTGCGCCTGTGATTTCGCCAAGGGAATTGTATGCCTCACGAAGATCAATAAGAACACAGTCTATTGTGTCAGTTTTGTTTGAAACGGCACTTTCTATGGACACAATCGCACTTTTAAGTGCCGATACGTGTCTTTGAGATGTGATAAGGTCGCCATCAATCGTGCCTTCTTCGTACACTGATGCCACTGCTTTTGCAAGGGCTTCAACACCTTCTCCTGTCTTTGCAGATATGGTGAAGATATTATCTCCTTCAGGTGCTTTGAAGCCGACGCTATCGCACTTATTATAGACATAGTACATTTTGCCGTTGGTGGCAAATTGCTCTATTTCGTTTTCCTTTGTTCCGTCAAGGACGTAAAGCACAACATCTGCGCCTTCTATTGCCTTTCTTGCTCTTTCTACACCTATTGTTTCAACAACGTCTTCACTTTCACGAAGTCCTGCCGTGTCGGTGAGATTGATAAGCACGCCACCCACTTCTGCACGTGCAGTGACTGTATCTCTTGTTGTGCCTGCAATGTCTGTGACAATGGCTCTATTTTCCCCTACGAGAGCGTTGAGCAATGATGATTTGCCCACGTTGGGCTCGCCTGCGATTACAACGTCAACACCGTGCTTGGCAATACGTCCCATATAAAAGGTTTTTGCGAGCGCGTGTACGCGTGTGAGAATGTCAGGAAGGGTGTTGTCCAAGACGGGCATAACTTCGTCTTCCATTTCATCAGGATAGTCCAAAGACGCCTCAAGGGTTGCAAGGACTGTGAGAAGGTCGTCCATAATGCCGTTGACCTTTTCTGCCACGCCACCTTGCATCATACGATAGGCAGCACGGATACCTGCAGTGCTTTCTGCATGGATCATATCTGCCACGCCTTCTGCATCAGAAAGGGACATTCTGCCATTGAGATATGCTCTCTTTGTAAATTCCCCTGCTTCTGCCGGATATGCGCCTTTTTCAAGGATGGTTTCCACTGCGCCTTTCATAATACGCACGCCACCGTGAAGGTTAAATTCCACAGTGTCTTCCCCTGTGAAAGACTTATTTTCGGGGAAATATACTGCGTAGCCCTTGTCATTAAAGCCGTTGCCCACAAAAGTGCCAAAGGTCATTTTCAAAGGGTTTTCGGCAAGGATTTGCCCTGCACCTTGACCTTTCTTAAAGAAAACAGCATCGGCTATTTTCAGTGCGTCCTTTCCTGATATACGCACAATGCCGATGCCGCCAGCCCCTATGGGCGTAGAAATTGCAACTATTGTCTTCATTATCTCTTTTTTCCACCAAAACTTTTGAATTTGGGAGGACCTGTTTTGACGGTTGTCGGTTTTACAAAGTCGTCTTCTTCGCTGAGAAGTGAATACACTTTTCCATCGGGAATATCGTCATAATTGACTTCCTTCTTCTCACGACGAGGTCTATCCGTTTTGTTTTGATCGTTTTTGCGATTGCCACGATTGTTATTGTTGCCACCGCGATTGTTTTTGCGTCTTTCTCCCTTGAGTTCGACACCCTTGGGGATGATGACGATATGACGAGATACGTCTTCGCCTTCGCTGACTGTGTCTGCAAGTTCACTATCCACAAGTGCGCTGTGTATGACACGTCTTTCAAAGGGATTCATTGGTTCAAGTTCAATCTTTCTGCAAGTGCGATGTGCCTTTTCTGCAAGGCGAAGGGCAAGTGCAGTGAGTGTTTCACGTCTTTTTTCACGGTAGTTTTCACTGTCAACCACCACTTTCTTTATATCACTCTTTTCTTGATTGAGATATGTCAATACCAGATATTGTATTGCATCAAGGGCTTCTCCACGGTAGCCGATTGCTGTGCCACTGTCTTCCCCTGTAATTTCAATATTCAAAGTGCCGTCTTGGTCGGTGACGGTTGCCCTTGACACCAACTGCATCTTTTCAAGAAGGCCGTTGACAAAGTCTTCGACTTTGGTGAAAATGGTTTCAATAATACTCACTCTCACTTGTGCCTTTGAAAAAAGACCACCCTTATGAAGTACTTCCACGTTGACTCTGTCACGGCTGACACCAAGTTGTTCAAGTGCATTTGCCACGGCAAGATCAACTGTTGAAGCTTTGACTTCCACAAATTTGTTCATATATACTCCTATTTCTTTGCCTTAACCTTGGCAGGCTTGACTTTGCCTTCCTTTTCACGCTTGTCGGCAATCATAAATGCAAGGTTGCAAATAAGACCAATCAATGTTGCAATCAATGAACTGACCAACATATAAAGAGCAAATGCAGATGAATACATGAGTGTAAATACTGCCGTAATCAAAGGCAACGTATATTGCATCATCTTCATGCTTGCTTGGCTTTGGTCTTGTGCATTGGGCTCTTGACCTTCTTTGGGTTGTCCCAAATTCTTGAGGTTTGCCCACTTTTCCTTGAAGGATTTCTTTTCCTTCTTTTCACCGTTGCCTTGAGATGCCGTCATAAGTTTTTGCGACACGATGCTCAACACAAGTGAAAAGACGGGGAGCAAGAGCCATCCATTCCATGAGCCGTTTTTACCCCAGCCACCTTGACCAATGAGTTTGCCCATGACTGATTCATATTCGTCTGCTGTGACGCCTGTGATACGTGATGTTGCAATGCCAGATTGACCTGTGACTGATTCATAGTCAGGAACTTCAGGCGCCCAACTATCTGCAGAGAATATGTTTTTGATCCAAAGGAAACTTCTGCTTTCCACTTGTTTGTCTGCATAGTAGAAATCGTAGACTGCTTGTTGAGCCTTTCCTTCTGCTATTTCATAATCTGCGCCGTTGCCTTGGAAGTTTTCCCAATCTTCGCCAAGTTCTTGTGTCATGGTTGCCTCATACACCTTGCGACAATCAACGTAGTCTGTGGCAAATTTCCAACCTGTCATTTCTCTGAAACCGGCAAAAATGGTGATGATCACAACCAATGAAACGATTGTGGGAAGGCATGCGCCAAACATAGAATACTTTTCTCTCTTGTAGAGAGCCATTTGTTCTTGTTGCATTCTTTGTCTGTCATCGCCATATTTTGCTTGAAGCACCTCAAGTTCGGGCTTCATGCGTTCCATGATCTTTCCATTTTTACGGGCGACAAGTTTTTGCCAAATATCCAAAGGTGACAATGCAACCTTCAAGATAACTGTAAATGCAACCACTGTCCAGCCAAAGTTGCCAATGTTTTCATACAAAATGTAGATGAATTTGGCAATCCAGTTGCTAAGTTCGGGGTCTGCATTTTTGTCAGATACGTCATATATTCCTGCATCACTGTTGCAAGCAGAAAGGACAATGCAACATACGCCAATGACCAAAGCCACGGCGTAGATGAGAGCCTTTTTCTTACGAGCATAGTCTAAACGAGCCATTTTGCATTTCCTCGATAATTTTCTTTTACAGGGTCAAAGCCACCCTTTGAAAAAGGGTTGCATCGTAAAATACGCCACGAGCCCATGGCAATACCCTTGACGACACCGTGTTTTTTGATGGCGTCAAAAGCATACATTGAGCAAGTTGGCACGTATTTACAATTCCTGCCGATATAGGGGCTTAAAGTCGCTTTATACCAATGCAAAGCCTTATAGCACAGTTTTTTCAACATACTTGCCTGCCTTTGCAAAGATGTCTTTGACATCTTCGGTTATAGTGTAAAAATCACCTTCCGCCGCCGTGGACTTTGCCACTATGACGTAAGTGTACCCTTTTTGAATTTCAGGGAAGATCTTGTTGACCCCTTCTCTTATCAGCCTTTTGACTCTGTTTCGCACAACAGCACCCCCCACCTTTTTGGATACGGAGATGCCGATCTTTATCCCACCACGAGATTTTGTGTAAAGTAGCAGTAGATGACGGGCAGAAGATTTTTCGCCTTTTTTATAGACGTAATTAAACGCCGATCTTCTTTTCAGTCGGAACTGCTTTTGCATTTTACTTATGCGCTGAGAACCTTTCTGCCTCTTGCACGTCTGCGCTTCAAGACCTTTCTGCCACTTGTTGACTTCATTCTTTCACGGAATCCGTGGACTTTGCTTCTTTGTCTTTTCTTGGGTTGGTAAGTTTGTTTCATTATTGTTTCCTCCGTTTAGGATAATTAGTTTTCTTTTATATACATATAAAAATATATGCTTGCCTATTATAAGTGAAAGACGTGCTTGTGTCAACTGATTTCACTGCTTTAGGGGCTTATGAAAGTTGACACATTGTCTTTTCAGTATGATTTTGGTTATGTTTTTGTGGTTTTTTTGATATTTGGGCTTTGGTTTCCACTGCTTTTCAGTGGGTTTGCACCATTTTGCCTATTACATCACTTCGGGAGCGTCAATGCCAAGAAGTGCAAGACCTTCCTTGATTGTTCTGCCAACGATATCTGTGAGCATAAGGCGTGCGTTCTTCACTCTTTCGTCATCAACAACGATACGGTGTCCAATGTAGAAACGATTGAATTTTTCTGCAAGGTCAACGATATGTCTTGTGACAACGTTGGGCTCACGCACCTTTGCAGATTGCTTGACTGCGTCGCCAAACGTAAGAATGCTCTTGACAACTTCGTAGCCGTCGTCATCAGTGATTGATGAAAGGTCGATATTGTTCAAATCATATTCGCCACCCTTTCTCAATGCGCTCTTTGAACGAGCATAAGTGTATTGAACATAAGGTGCAGTTTCGCCGTCAAAATTGAGGACCTTGTCGTATGAGAAAACGATATCTTTGATACGATTGTTCCACAGTGCCGAGAAGACAACTGCACCTACACCAACGCTTTCTGCAGTTTGTTCTTTGTTTTCAAGATTGGGGTTCTTTTCTTCAATGATTGCACGTGCTTTTTCCACTGCTTTGTCAAGAACTTCCTTGAGCCAAACAACTCTGCCTTGACGTGTTGACATAGAGCCATCTTCCATGCTCACCATACCAAATGCGATATGCTCAACATCATCCTTTCCTGCAAAATCCATAAGTTCAAGCACCTTAAACACTTGCTTAAAGTGCAGATTTTGTTGATATGCGACAACGTAAAGGCACTTGTGGAAGTCATAGGTTTGCTTGCGATACACTGCTGCCGCAATATCTCTTGTGGCATAGAGAGATGCTCCGTCTGCCTTCACCAAAAGACAAGGAGGCATATTGTATTCTTCAAGGTTTACAACCTTTGCGCCTTCGCTTGTTTCAAGAAGTCCTTTGTCTTCAAGTTCGTCAAGAATAGGTTGCATTTTGTCATTGTAGAAAGACTCGCCGTTGTAACTGTCAAAGTTGATTTTAAGGCGATCATATATCTTTGAAACTGCCTTCATTGTCACGTCTTTGAAGGTGTCAAAATATGCATTTGCTTCTTTGTCGCCATCTTCAATACGCTTAAACCATGCTCTTGCCTCATCATCCATTGAAGGATTGTTTTCGCTTTCTTGATGGTATTTCACATAGAGTGAATTAAGGAAGTATTCATCATTTTCTGCAATTTCTTCGAGTGATGACCACTTTCTTGTTGCAACGATAAGTTTGCCAAATTGTGTACCCCAGTCGCCAAGGTGGTTGATGCCAACTACGTTGTAGCCAAGGTGCTTGAAGATACGATAAAGTGCGCCACCAATGACTGTGGTTGAAAGGTGTCCAATATGGAAAGGCTTGGCAATGTTCACTGAACTATAGTCAATGCAGATTGTTTTGCCGTTGCCTTCATCACTGCCACCTACATTTTCTTCGCCAAGAAGTGTGATGAGTGTCTTTGCAATGCCTTCACGATTGAGATAAATGTTGAGATAGCCACCTACAACGTCAACCTTTTCAATGAAATCGATATTTTCAAGTGATTTTGAAAGTTCGGTTGCAATTTGAGGGGGTGCTTTTCTCAACGTGCGTGAAAACTTGAAGCAAGGAAGACAAATATCTCCCATTTTGCTATCTTTGGGCACTTCAAATGCCCCAAGGATTTCTTCTGCAGTGATTTGCTCGTTTGAGAGTGCTTGTGCAAGTTGTTTGTCAAATAACATATTTTCCTACCATTTTCTTTGCTATGCAAAGATTTTCTATTCTACCGTTTATTTTCTTTGATTTTCGTGAGATTTTGTAGATTTTGCGCCCTTATTCTCGGAGATTTGTTGATTACACGTTGAAACGGAACAATACGACGTCATTGTCTTGCATGACGTATTCCTTTCCTTCACTTCTCACTTTGCCTCTTTCCTTTGCCACGTTAAATGAGCCACAGTCAAGGAGTGTTTGATAGTCCACGATTTCTGCTCTAATAAAGCCTTTTTCAAAATCGCTGTGGATTTTGCCTGCTGCTTGGGGTGCTTTTGTGCCTCTTTCAATTGTCCAAGCACGGGTTTCCTTTTCCCCTGCAGTGAGATAACTGATAAGGCCGAGCAAATCGTATGATGCACTGACAAGTTTGTCAAGACCACTTTCTGTAAGGCCGTATTCTTCCATAAAGACCATTCTGTCTTCGTCTTCAAGGGCAATGAGATCTTCTTCGAGTTTTGCACAAAGGACAATACATCCTGCGCCTTCTTCGCTTGCGCCTTTCTTAACTGCTTCGGTGTAATCGTTGCCGCCGACTGACATTTCATC
The DNA here is from genome assembly GCA_045613765.1 of Clostridia bacterium. Classification (GTDB taxonomy): domain Bacteria; phylum Bacillota; class Clostridia; order Christensenellales; family CAG-917; genus RGIG4097. Next base: position 80,110 of record JAZLBO010000018.1, read on the forward strand.
TACGTTGGCAACGTAAATGACAGGTTTTGACGTGAGAAGGAATTGTTCTTCCATATATGCCTTAAATTCGTCATCTACCTCCAATGTGCGAAGGGGTTTGCCATCTTCAAGCCATTTTTTCATCTTTTCAAGGCGTTCTACGTCCACTGCGTACTTTTTGTCTGCTTTGAGCATAGATATTGCCTTTGGCAATCTTCTGTCTATTGCTTCAATATCTGCAAAGATGAGTTCAAGGTTGATGGTTTCCATATCACGAAGGGGGGACACCGATCCATCTACGTGTGTGATGTTTTCATCATCAAAGCATCTTACGACGTGGACGATTGCATCAACTTCACGGATATGTGAAAGGAATTTGTTGCCAAGTCCTTCCCCTCTGCTTGCGCCTTTGACAAGACCTGCGATATCCACAAACTCAAGGGTTGTGGGTGTGATTTTCTTGCTATCGTAAAGGGCAGCAAGTTTGTCAAGTCTTTCATCTGGCACTGCAACGATACCCACATTGGGCTCGATTGTGCAGAAAGGATAGTTGGCTGCTTGTGCGCCTGCTTTTGTGATTGCGTTGAAAAGTGTGCTTTTGCCTACGTTGGGAAGACCTACTACGCCGAGTTTCATATTTCTCCTTGTGCGACGACGGAAAAATCCGTTCTAATACGCGATATCTTAAATACAATATTTTAGTATAAACTAAAAAAGGGAGTTAGTAAAGAGAAAATGAAGATTTGGGAAGGGATAGTCCTTGGATTAATACAAGGACTCACAGAATTTTTGCCCGTTTCATCATCTGGACACCTGCTGTTTTTTGAAAAATTGGGTGTTGGAAAGGAAGACATATTCTTTAACGTTTGTATGCACATAGGCACGCTACTGTCCGTCCTTGTCGCCACCAAAAATACGTGGGTTGGACTTGTGAAAAATATACGCGACAAAACCAACCTTTGTCTTGTCGTTTCTTGCTTGCCAACAGTGGCAATCGCCCTTTTGATAAAAGCCTTTGCACCGGGCCTAATTGAAGGGGATTATCTACCCCTTGGATTTATGGCTACATCTGTGTTGTTGATATGTTGCGAAAAACTGAAAATTGCACAAAACAACACTTTATCTATCAAATCAAGCATATTAAGTGGCGTATTTCAAGGAATAGCAGTTTTGCCGGGGATTTCAAGAAGTGGAGCAACAATAACTGCTTTACGTCTTTCCGGGGTGGATAAAAAGACCAGTGCCGACTTCTCTTTTTTGATGTCTATCCCCATAATTATAGGCTCTCTTATCCTTGAAAGTGTTGACCTTTTCAATGGGGAATTCAGCGTCAATTCAAGTGATATTGCGCCATTGATTTTGGGCACTTTGACGGCTTTTGTGTCGGGCTATTTTGCCATAAAATTTTTCTTGAATCTTGTCAAAAGCAAGTCCGTCACACCCTTTGCAATATACACTTTTTTGATGTCCATTGCTTCATTTGTGGTTGTGTATTTCCGTTGAAAAATATTTTGGAAAAATACAAAAAAAGACGGCGCGCGCCGTCTTTTCTTTGTTGTTGTATCGTGCTACGACAAGTTTACACTAAACCACGATTGCGAATTGCATCAATGATTGTTTCAATATCATTTTGGCTGACGTGTTCAAACTCATAAGTGAGTGTATCGCCTGTTTTCAAAAGGAATTCATATTCAAGTTCTCTCTTGAAACCCTTTTCCACCACTGAAACACGAACGATATCATCAAAGCGAACGGTGACACCAGCACTGTCATGGCCATTGATTTCGGGATCATCATTGAAAGTGATTGTATCTCCTGTGATTTCGACGGTCTTGCTTCTTTCCGTCCAAAAAACTAATCCTAAAATCAGTCCAAATATTCCTGCAAATACGCTAAGGAAGTAATAGCCACCACCTTTTATACATTGCAACACTATGCCAAGAATAACCAATGCAGCAAAAACTACAATGCCAAACAAGGCTGGCTTGACGGTCTTTCTATAAAATTTCTTTACTTTTTGTTTTTCCATAGTTTTCTCCTTTTTAGAAGGGTTTTTTATTATTTTTGCCAACTGATAAAGTGTGTCAAAGTCTGCTTTTATTTCAGTCTTTGTTGCTTGCACAATTTTCCTTTTATAACACAATCAATATTTTAAGCATATAAATACAATATATAAAACATTGTTTCTTGCAATATTACAAAATTTGATTGTGTTTATTTTATCGTTGGTTTTGGGTTGATTTTACTCTGCGTGACACACGTTCAAGTTGCAAGCAAACACTCTTGCTTCATAGGGACGGAGTGTTGCGCCAATTTCATCATCATAGTTTGAAAGCACTTCTTTTGCCATAGGGCAGAGATGTTTCAATGCCTTCTTTGATGACAATGTCTTTTCTGAAAGGTTGATGATGACTGTGAGTTTTGTGCCGTCTTCGCCCAGTTTGTCATATACAAACAGTTGCTTGTGTCCTTTCAAGTGAAGATTGAATTGACCGTATATTGCTGCATCTGCATATTCCTTTCTAAGTGCGATTGCTTTACGATAGAAATTCAGTTGTGAATTGGGGTCATTTTCTTGGCTTGCCACGTTGACTTCGGTGTAGTTGGGGTTGACGGTGTACCAAGGTGTGCCTGTTGTAAAACCTGCATTTTCACTGCCGTCCCATTGGACAGGTGTACGAGCATTGTCACGAGCAGCATACTTTGCCATCTTCATAATTCTCTTTTCACTGAAGACTTTGAGTTTTTCAAGCAATTTCTTTGTGGAGAAGGTGTTTACGTCTGCAAAATCTTCCCACTTTTCATAGTCAAGGTTGGACATACCAATTTCTTGACCTTGATAGACAAATTGTGCGCCACTAAGGAAGGTGTACATTGTACAAAGAGCCTTACCACTTTCAAAACGGTACTTTTCACTGCCATATCTTGAAATATTGCGAGGTTGATCGTGATTTTCAATGTAGTTTGCGTTCCAACCCTTGCCGTAGAGTTTTGTTTGCCAATTATTGTAGATTTTCTTCAACTTTTTGAGGCTAAATGGCAAGCGCAACCAACTTATCATAAAGCAATCTGCTTCCATGTGTTGAAAACCGAACATCATATCAAGGACTCTATCTTCCCCTGCCACGTATTTCAGTGCATTTTTGGGTGTCATCATAGGTGCTTCGCCCAGTTGCATTCTGTCGCCATATTCCTTGACCACTTCTCTATACTCTTGAAGGTATTTGAGAAGGTTAGGACCGGGGGAATAATGTTCCATACCTCTTGCTGCAGGCAAGGGGAAACCGTTTGGAAGTCCCTCTTTTTTGGAAATATACGTGATGACGTCTTCTCTAAATCCGTCAACGCCCATATCAAGCCAATATCGCATAATCTTCTTGACTTCTTCACGGACTGCAGGATTATCGTGGTTGAGATCGGGTTGTTCTACTGCAAACAAGTGGAGATAATATTCTCCTCTTTCTTCGTTCCACTTCCAACCATCTCCGGGGAAAGTTGCCATCCAGTTGTTGGGGAATTTCTTTCCGTCCTTGCCCTTGCCGGGACGCCAAATATAATAATCTTTATACTTGGGATCACCTGCGCAAGATTTTTTGAACCACTCGTGTTGATCACTTGTGTGGTTGATGACAAGATCCATTATAACTTTAAGTCCACGTGCGTGTGCGCCATCAAGGACTGCCTTGAAATCATCATTTGTGCCATACTCGGGATTGATATTGTAATAGTCTGCAATATCATATCCATAGTCTGCTTGGGGTGATGCATAAAGAGGTGAAAACCATATTGCATCAACACCAAGGCTCTTGATGTAATCCAACTTGTCAAGTATGCCTTTGAGATCGCCTATACCATCTCCGTCGCCGTCTTTGAAGGAACGGGGCCACACTTGATAAACACACATTTCCTTATACCATTGTTTGGACATAATTTTCTCCTTTTCTTATACCAAATACAACAAAAGCGAGATTTTACCTCTCGCTTTTGTGCAAATTAAGTGTTTATTCTGCGATTTGTTCAGTATTTTCTGCAACTGCAACTTCTGTTTCTTCGCCTTGGTTTTCTTTGACGATAACATTGCCGTCTTCGTCATATTCAACTTCGGGTGCTTCTTCTTCGTAGGGTGCAAGTGCCACTGAAACAACGGTTGCCTTATCGTTCTTAAGACGCATAATTCTCACGCCTTGTGTTGTTCTACCGATACGGCTGATTTCGTCTGCGTGGACACGGATGACGATGCCGTTGTCTGTGATCATCATGACGTCTGCGTTGTCGTCGAGAACCTTCAAGTTGACAAGGTCGCCTGTCTTATCGTTGAAGACACCTGCCTTGACGCCCTTACCTGCTCTGCCTTGGAGAGGATATTCTGTGACAGAACTTCTCTTGCCGTAGCCTTGTGAGGTGATTGTCAAGATTTCGCTATTTTCGTGGACGACTGCAAGGTCAACCATATAAGCACCTTCTGCAAGACGCATTGACTTGACGCCCATTGCTGTTCTACCAACAAGACGGACTGTGTTTTCATTGAAACGGATGCAGTAGCCTTCGCTTGATGCCATGATGAGTTCATCATTGCCTGTTGTGAGAACTGCTTCAATGAGTTCGTCGTCTTCATTGAACTTGATTGCGATCTTGCCGTTGCGCTTGACTGATTCAAATTCTGTCAATGCAGTACGCTTGATAAGACCTTGTTTTGTTGCAAGGATAAGGTTGAAACCTTCCTTTTCTTCGGGCAAACGAAGGATTGCTTGCACCTTTTCGCCGGGAACGAGTTGGAGAAGGTTGACCATTGCTCTGCCACGTGCAGTCTTTGATGCTTCGGGGATTTCCCAACCCTTCAAGACAAATGCTTTTCCAAGGTTTGTGAAGAACATCAAGTCTTGGTGTGTATGTGCGATAAAGAGTTTTTCAACAAAGTCGTCATCTTTTGCCTTGTGGCCTGTGATACCAACGCCACCACGGTGTTGTGAGTGATATTCGCTCACTGCTTGACGCTTGATGTATCCACCGTGTGTCATGCTGACAACGATATCTTCTTGTTCGATAAGGTCACCGATATCCAATTCAGAGTAGTCATAACTGAGTTCTGAAAGTCTGGGTGTTGCAAATCTTTGTTTGATTTCAAGCATTTCATCAACAATAATTTGGTCGATTGCCTCTGTTGATGCAAGGATACGGTTGTATTCTTGGATTTCTGCGTGCTTTTGTTCAAGTTCTTCCTTGATTTTCTCCACTTCAAGCCCTGTAAGACGTTGCAAACGCATTTCAAGGATTGATACGGCTTGGACTTCGTCAAGGGCAAAGCGTGCTGTTAAATTGGCTATTGCGCCTTGTCTATCGGGGCTCTTTTTGAGAAGTTCAACAACTTCATCAATGTTGGCAAGTGCCACTGCAAGACCTTCAAGGATGTGTGCTCTTTCTTGTGCTTTTTCAAGGTCAAACTTGGTGCGACGTGTGATGACGTCTTCTTGGTGCACGATATAATTTTCAAGGATTTCCTTAAGGTTGAGGATCTTAGGAACACCATCAACGAGTGCAAGAAGAATCATTGAATTGTTGACTTGAAGTTGTGTTTGCTTGAAGAGTGTATTAAGGACAACTTGTGCATTGTAGTCCTTCTTTGTTTCAACGACGATACGCATACCGTGACGGTCTGTTTCTTCGCTGATGTCTGCAATACCTTCAATCTTCTTATCTTTGACTTGATCTGCAATATTTTCAATAAGTCTTGCTTTGTTTACTTGATAAGGGATTTCTGTGATGATGATCTTGCTTCTGCCATTGGGGAGTTCTTCGATTTCTGTCTTTGCGCGAAGAACTGCAGAGCCCTTACCTGTGCGATATGCTTGCTTGATTGCTGCTCTACCAAGGATAAGTGCGCCAGTGGGATAGTCAGGAGCAGGGATATATTCCATAAGATCGTCAACTGACAGTTCGGGATTTTGGATGAGAGCAACTGTTGCATCAATAACTTCGCCCATATTGTGAGGAGGAATTGATGTTGCCATACCAACTGCGATACCGTCAGAGCCGTTTACGAGAAGGTTGGGGAATCTTGAAGGAAGAACAACGGGTTGTTCACGTGTGTCATCAAAGTTGGGATAGAGATCAACAGTCTTTTTGTCGATATCTCTAATCATTTCAAGAGCAACTTTGCTGAGTCTTGCTTCGGTATAACGATATGCTGCAGCAGGATCGCCGTCAACTGAGCCGAAGTTTCCGTGGCCTTCAACAAGGGGACATCTAATTGAGAAGTCTTGTGCAAGACGTACCATTGCATCATAGACTGAACTATCGCCGTGGGGGTGGTATTTACCAAGCACTTCACCGACGACCATAGCGCTCTTTCTAAAGGGCTTGTCGGGGGTAAGGCCAAGTTCGTTCATAGCATAGAGAATTCTACGATGAACAGGTTTCAAACCGTCACGGACATCAGGAATTGCACGTGATACGTTGACTGCCATTGCATAACTGATAAATGACTTTTTCAGTTCTTGTTGGACTTCAAGATTGACTATCTTGCTATCATTCAAATGTTCTACGTATTCTGTATTCTTAAAATCATTAATTTTGATTGCCATAGTATCTCCTCCTTAAATGTCCAAATCTTCAACGAGTTTTGCGTTTTCTTCGATAAACTGACGACGAAGTTCAGGTTGTTCACCCATAAGGATTGTAAAGAGTTCGTCTGCTGCGATTGCATCTTCCATTGTGACTTTGAGCAATGTACGTGTCTTGGGATCCATTGTTGTGTCAAAGAGTTGGTCGGGGTTCATTTCACCAAGACCTTTATATCTTTGCAAATCCCAGCCCTTTCTGCCGTTTTCTTCATAGAACTTGTTGAGTGCATCATCATCATAGAAATAATGCTCTTGCTTGCCCTTTGAAAGTTTGTAGAGAGGGGGTTGTGCGATATACACGTGGCCGTTTTCAATAAGGGGACGCATGAAACGGAAGAAGAATGTGAGCATAAGGATACGGATATGGCTGCCGTCAACGTCAGCGTCGGTCATGCAGATGATTCTGTCATAACGGAGTTTGCTTTCGTCATAGTCAGTGTTGATACCACAACCAAATGCTGTGATCATTGCTTTGATTTCTTCGTTTTCAAGGACCTTGTGAAGTCTTGCCTTTTCAACGTTCAAGATCTTGCCACGGAGAGGAAGGATTGCTTGGAATCTACGGTCACGGCCTTGCTTTGCACTGCCACCTGCAGAGTCACCTTCGACGAGGTAAATTTCACAGTGTTTAGGGTTCTTATCAGTACAGTCTGCAAGTTTGCCGGGAAGTGTTGTAGATTCAAGTGCGCTCTTTCTTCGTGCAGTTTCTCTTGCTGCTCTTGCTGCTTCTCTTGCTCTTTGTGCTGTGATTGTCTTTAAGATAAGTTCCTTTGCTTCTCTGGGATGTTCTTCAAGATATGTGCCAAAACCTTCTGTGACGCCCTTTGAAACTGCTGCACGCATACTGCTGTTGCCGAGTTTTGTCTTGGTTTGTCCTTCAAATTGAGGTTCTGCAATCTTGACGGAGATGACTGCTGTCAAACCTTCTCTTACGTCTTCGCCAGAGAGTTTGTCTGCGCCTTTCAAGATGCCCATACGTGTGCCGTATTCATTGATGACCTTGGAGAGTGCAGATTTGAAACCTTCAAGGTGTGTGCCACCTTCTTCGGTGTTGATGTTGTTTGCAAAGGTGAGGATTGTATCTGAATAACTGTCGTTGTATTGCATTGCAACTTCAACTTCGCTATCAACGTATTTTGCGTCAAAGTAAATGACGTTTTCAAAGATTGTTTCCTTTGTTTTGTTAAGGCTTTCTACAAATGAAATGATACCACCTTCATAGCAGAAGACTTCTCTCTTTTCAGGCTCAACTCTTTGGTCTGCGATTTCGATTGTAAGACCTTTGTTGAGGTATGCAAGTTCACGAAGACGTGACTTGATTGATTCATAGTTGAATTCGAGAGTTTCAAAGATTTCTGCATCAGGGTAGAATGTGACGATTGTGCCTGTTTCTTCTGTTTCGCCAACAACTGCCAAGGGACGTTCTGCAATACCACGATTGAAACGTACTCTGTGGATCTTGCCATTTTGCTTGACTTCTGCAACGAGCCATTCTGAAAGTGCGTTAACGCAAGACACACCAACGCCGTGCAAACCACCAGAGATCTTGTAGCCACCGTTGCCGAATTTGCCACCTGCGTGAAGTTTTGTGAGAACAACTTCAACTGCTGATCTGCCTTCGGTGGGGTGAATACCCGTGGGGATACCTCTGCCGTTGTCTGTGACGCGCACTGCACCGTCTGCAAGGATTTCTACTGTAATGTGTGTGCAGTAGCCTGCAAGTGCTTCGTCGATTGAGTTGTCAACAACTTCTGTCACAAGGTGATGAAGTCCTCTTGTGTCCGTTGAGCCGATATACATACCGGGACGCTTTCTAACAGGATCAAGACCTTCAAGCACCTGAATATCGGATTCATTGTAACTGTGTTTTACCTCTTCCATTTTTCCTCCTAATACTTATATAAGCAGTTAGTTAATTTATTTACATTATAATAAATATATTTTATTATAACTAATAACTTAAATAATAGCAAGTATTTTTTTGAAATTTTGTGGATAAACAAGGGGTTTTCCACGGCAAAATTTGCATATTTGTGGAAATTTGGGGCTGTAAATCGGTTTCACCCACAGTTTTATCCACTTTTCCAAAGGTAATCCTCGTGTTTTTCTATGTTTTATTTGGCGATTTTTGTCGAAATTTGCAAGATTATTTTGACATATCAACCATTTCAATATATTGTTTTATATGAAATCATCAAATTTTGGTAAATTATGGAAACCTACAAAAGATCCCTCTCAAAACACAAACTCGTTGTTGCCATATCCACTGCTCTCGTGGTGTTGCTCTTGATTTCTGCAACGCCCTTTATTGCCATGGCATCAACAGGCGACGTTTGGCTCGAAGATGAAGATGGTGTCAATGTGTTGCATTGGAATATACCAAGCAATAAGGACGATATTGACGGATTTATCATCAAAATCAACGGCAATATCACCTATATTGAAGGCAACACGGCATCATACTTTGACATTACAGATTTGTTGCAAGACGCAGGCGAATACGACATTTCCGTCTATTCAAGTATCAATGGCGAAGAAGTGCTTATAGGCAGTTGTTCCACCATCACAACCATCACTCTCGGCAGTGTCACAAACCTTACTTTTAGCAAGGGGATTTTGTCTTGGAACAAGGTGGAACACGCAGACAAATATTGCGTGTTTGTCAACAACGTCTTTGTCGCAACAACAAATGAAAGTAATATCAATCTTGCATCAATACTTGCTTTAAGTGGCGAATATGATATCATAATCTTTCCTTTTAGTGAAAATGAGCATATTTTCTCAAGTGGTATATCTCGTAAAACAGTGGTGGTAAAATCTTCCATTGATTTGCCTATAGACGTGTATGTTTTCAACTATCTCAATGGCATAGTTGTGTCTTGGCAAGGTGTTGACGGTATGACGTATTCCTACACACTCACATCTTCAACGTCATCAATCTCAAACACCATCACAAACACAAATATCTCCTTTGAAAACCTTGAAGATGGCACGTACACTTTCACTCTTTACGGCAATGACGGCAGTATTGATTACAATTTTGGCACAACCACGTTTAGCGTTGTCAATGGGCAGGTGAGTTATGAATAAGAAAATCTTGATTTTGGTCATCTTTGCCATTGTTTTGGCAGTATTTTTGGTTGCTTGCAATGATTCCACACCCGATTTTACCGATTACGGCTACTCTGTCAGTGGCAAAATCACCCTTCATGACCTTCCTGAAGGCATTTCTGCCGAAGTTTCTATACTCGTAAATGATGAAGAAGTCTGCACAACGAGTGAAAACGGCACTTTTAGTATAAACAAACTTTCAAAGGGCGACGAAGTCACGTTCTACAAAGACAACGTGATCTTCTACCCTGAAAAGCACCGCGTCACAGGCAACGTCTATGATTTGCGTATTGATGGTTACTACAAAGCCGACAGCGACAATGACGGCAGTAGTGATGACAACGACGCCGACACAAACCCTGACAACGACGTAGACAACGGCGACAACGGGGATAATGACGGCGATATTGACAATGGAAATGATGGTGACGGCAATGAAGATATTGGTTTGCCGGAAATTATCTATAATTGCATAAATGCAGGTTTATTGTTTGAAAACAATCGTGTAAACTTTGTATTTTGCGTAAAACCCAATTTTTCAAAGATTGACGTCCTTTGGTGTCTTGAAGATGATTACACCATCATTGAGGTTGATGAAACAATGGTTGTAGGCACTGTGTTTGTAGGCGAAACCGAATACGCACAATACTCTGTTGACGTATCTCAATATGCCATACAAGAGTGCTGCTTTATGGTGTCTGCGTACAACGATAACAACGTGCAAGGCAGTATGGCAAAGGCGTTCTTCACACCCGTAGGTGTATGTACACCCACACTCATAAGCATTGACGAAACAACCCTTACAATCGAGAATATAGACCAAGATGCAGTGCATTTTCTTCTTGTCAACGGTGTTTCGGTGGGCGAAATCAACTCAAACACCTTTGATTTGGCAAACGTTCTCGCATATAATAACACTGAGGTCACAATCTCTGTATTAACCTACAAAGCAGGCTATATCCCTGCCATATCAAACACAATCACAACCACGCTAAATATCTTTGATATTTAATTGTAATTTACAATATAATAAAAACTCTAAACTCAACTCAATAAACAAACAAAAAAACGGCTTAATGCCGTTTTTCTTTTAATTTATTATATTGCTTTTATTGTTTCTTGATTGGCAGATGCCAAGTTTCATATTTTTTTTTACAAATACCAAAGGGGCTATTTTGCCAATATACATCTATGTTTTTTTATTAAAATCACAAGCGTTCAATACTTTGTATTGAAAAATTATATTTCTTTGGTCAAAACAACCTTATACGTGCCCAATTTTCCATTTTCGGACGTGCCTATAACAAATCGTTTGGCAACAAGTTTTTCGGGCAATTTGGTGTCTTTTACTCGGTTATACGCCATTTCCACCTTACTGTGATCATCATCAAGGAACAATGACGTGTGGAAAAGGAAGTCTAAATCGTATTCGCGCAAGGGTATATTGTGCTTTTTTGCCAGAATATCGTTGATTTTGGCGCTTAAATCATTAAGTTTTTCATTTTCTTGCATCCTAATCCAACAAATATTGCCGTGGTTTTCTATTTGTTTTACAGGAATTTCAAAGGGTTTTACGTCATCATAGACACTCAAAATGGTTTCAACAATGTTTTCAAACTGATTTTTGTCAATTTCAAAGGAAATTTTCAACGAAATATGCATGGGCAAAGTAAAACAACTGTGCTTAAAACACATTTCCTTGTCAACTTCCATTGCTTTTGCTCTTATTTCATCATATTGACCATCAACGTCAATTCCTACCCAAACAAACATATCCATCCCCTTTTCGTTTTCTAATCAAAATTAACCCAAATTGGATCAATCACTCAACACAACAATCTCAAAAAAGCAGTTTCGTATCCCAATTTTCAAGGTTTTTATGTTCTTCGCAGCCATCTGGCAAGATTTTTTATATGTTTTTGGCGATTTTAGAGCCTTTTAAGAGCCGTTGAACACAAGTTCAATCATTTACTCGGCATTACAACCACCAACAAACACAGCGCAACAAGGCATTTTTTACAATCAATCGCCAATTTCCCATCTAAAACATGAGTTATGCTATTAAAATTGGCTTTTCAACCGTCACAATAAGCAAAATTTACCAACAAATACCAAATTGGTCCATTTCAAACCCAATATTTGTATGGTTGTTTTGTGATTTTGTGCCTTGTCGGTCAACTTTTTCCAGCCAAACCACCGGCTTGCCCAATAAATTTACAAAAAATCAATAGCAAATCAGCGTATTTTTAGTATAACACCACTCATTTTTCTTTGCAAGATTATTTTCAACTTATAAAAAAGTGCCTATCTTTGATAGGCAAAGTGCAAAAAGCACATATTTTTACCCTAATTTTAGGACATTTTCGACCATTTTACCACGTGAAACATTTGCAAAAATCGACAAAAATTTACATGGCGAAAGACGGGTTTACACGTGGCGTTCAAAATTTCAGTTTTGAGCCATAAAAATCATAAATTTACATGGACAAAGATGGAAAATTATGAATTTTCTATAAAAAATGCCAAATTTTACATGGTGAAATGCGCAAAATTATAGATTTTGGATAAAAAAACACAATATTTGGTGCAAAAATCACATATTGAAACACTATAAAACAAATTCTATCCAAAAACTGCGTGAAACCGATTGGTTTTATTAATATTTTTGCGAAACATACAAGCCCAAAATTTCAATGGGAAAAGACAAGATTTTTCAAGGTAAATTTTAGATGGAGAAGAAACGAGAAATTATTTTCACACCCCTATTTTTGCCAAAAAACCACTCAAAAACGGGCATTTTTGCACTATTTTGGGCGATTTTGAGGGGTTTTGGTTTCACATGAAACACTCACTCAAAATCAAATTGTTCCACGTGAAACATATATTTTTAACACCATTTTAACCCCCTTTATCGCTTGTTTTTGCCCTTTATTATTCTTTCTCAGTAACACCCTGTGTTTTAGGGCGATTTTGGGCAAGATTTTGTGTTGATATTTGGGTGTTTTGTTATGTTTTTACCAATTTCGTAGCCTATCTGCCATTATTTTACCATCAAACACCATGTAAACTGCTCTTGCTTAACACCCCAACTGTTTTCGGGCAGTGTTTTAGTTGGTGTTTTGACGTGTTTTAAGGCGTTTTAATGGCTTTTGCAGGCTGTTTTGATGAGATTATCAAGTTAAATCAAACCTGCTCTTAAACGGCTTTTGGTGGCGTATTTGCGATATGGGCTTGAAGGTTGTAAAACTTGGCGTGTTTGACTTGTGGGTTTTGTTGCAAAATAATTGCGCAATGTGGGTGCATAATGCATATATGTGTGTATGTATGCGATTGCGTGTATTGGGCGCATGGATGTTGTGTGATCACACCGTGCAATGTGTAGTATGCGACAGTTTGGGCGACATGATGATGTTGACGCGATGGGTGTTGGCGCGAATATGGCAAATATTGATATGATTGTGACGGGGTGCTATTAATTGGTTGATTAAAAGTTGTTGCTTGAATCTGTGTCGGTTTTGTTGTGATGGTTGGAGTGATAGAAAAACAGGTGTGTTGTTGGCAAAAAAATAGAAAATAAGACTATATTTTGATGGTGTGGCGAGAATTTGTGGTCGTTTTGAGAAAAATACGATGGTTTGGACAGCAAACAAGCGGGAAGACGATAAAGGTATTTGCGTCCAGATAAAGTTGAATATGAGATTTGTGGGTTTTGATTTGAGATGATGATGGAAAATTTGGTTTGGGACTGATTTTTGGAAGGTTTTGATTTTGGGTATTATTATATAATAAGGGCAATGTTTTACGTGAAACATTACTGTGTTTTTACAAATTCGTTTCATAGAAAAACAACACTGTTTATGTGGTTTTATTGGGTTTTTGAGATGGTTTTTGGGTTGTAAGGTGTTGTGTGATTGTGGGGTATAATGGATAGATTTTGCCGAAAGATAGGGTGTGGTTAATTTGGACGTCGGGTTGGGTGGCACGGTTGTGTGGGTGGAACAGATTGACGGCAAACGTAAGAGATTGTATAAGTGGGGGATGAAATTCTGTTGTTTGTAGGTTTTGTTTGATCGGGGAAATATTCGGCTTTTTGAAAATAAAAACAATAGAAAACAGGATATTTGGAAAAATTATTCTATGTGTTTGGTTTTTGAATTATATAGAAAAACCGAGCGCTTGGCTCGGTTGTGTTGTTTGTTGAAATTTTGGTTTATTTTGTAGAAAAACTGCTTGTTTTGATTGATTTTTTTATATTTTTCTATGATTTTGGGCAGTTTTTTCTATATATTAGCCTTTCAAGATGAATAGATATTTGGCAATTTCTTCCTTGGCATTTTTAAGATTGTGTGAACGATAGTTGCCACATTCAATCTTCTTTGAGCCGGGGATTGTGTCGAGTTTAAGGCATTTTTCAAAGCAATCAACGACGAGTTTTTTTACTATTTCTACGTCATGAAGGTCAAATAAAAGAAGATAGAAACCTGTGCGACAGCCCATAGGTCCAAAATAGACAACTTTATCCTTGAAATCACTGTTTCTAATAACGGTTGCAAAGAGATGTTCTACTGTGTGCATACTTGCAGTGTGAAGATAATCTCCTTTGTTGGGTGCTTTGAAGCGAAGATCGTATGTGAAGACGTTGCCGTCAACTCTGTTGAGATATATGCCTTCTTTGAGAATATTGTGGTCGATACAAAATGATGTAATTCTTTCCATTTTATTTTCTTTATAACTATACTGTGTATAGTTATAAGTCCTTGTTTGGTTTGTTTTGCTTTTGTTTTGTGACTTAGTGCACTTGTGTCGGGTGTTTGGTTTTTTGCGACTTTTTTCAACCTATATACTTTGATTGATGGCTTGCCTTACTTGTTGCAGACGGCTTTCAAGATTGAAGGGAAGATTTCTTCGTATTTTGTGAGTCCTTTTTTGACTACTTCTGCAAAGGAGATATCTGCGCTTTCGTCGGCCTTGTCTGATATGACCTTGATTGAAAGAAGGGGAATATCGTTTCTCTTGGTGGCAATAACAAGACCTGCACACTCCATTTCACAGATTTGTGCACCAAAGGTACGAAGGTAGTTTTTGTCTTCTTTTGATGCAATAAATTTGTCGCCTGATGCCACGATTACTTTGGGAAGTTGATAACCAAGTTCCTTTTCAACTTTGTCTATAAGGTCTTGGCTTGCCTCAAAATAGATACTATCGTTGCCGTCATATTGTCCTGCAGGCACATTGTCTATGACACTTGTGTCAAATTGGTAGTGGACGATCTTGTGAGCAAGGACGATATCTCCAACGTCAAAATTTTTGTCAAGTGAGCCGACAAATCCAAAGTTGAGAATTGCATCCACTTGGAATTTGTCAACGAGAAGTTGAACTGTCATTGCTGCACGAATTTCGCCTACGCCAGAACGGACGAGAAAGATCTCGTTTCCGTCAATGTCGAACTTGGAAATTGTGACGCCTGCCACATTGATTTCTCCTGTGGCTGTGCCCATTTTTTGATACAAGGGTGTTGTTTCGCCTGCCATTGCAGTTATGATGCCTATTTTCATAATTGCCTCCATCTCTAATTTTACACGATTTCAAGGCGCAATGCAAGTGTAGAGCGGCTTTGTTTTTGGATTTTGCAACCGAAAACAAGATTGCCTGAATATTTTGTTGCAAGTGGCGATTTTTGTGGTATTATATTTATATCAAGATTTTAAGGACAAAGATATGTCAATCAACAGATTATTGCTGACAGAAAGCGTCAAAGAATTATTTGATATACCCCTTGATGAAGACAGTGTTGACACACTCGAGGCATACTATGATGCAGTGGTGGAAGCCAACAAAGAATTCAACCTTACGTCAATCACGGCAAAAGATGAGTTTGTTGTAAAACACCTTATCGACTCAATCGCAGGTGTGCCTTTTATCCCTGAAAATGCAAAACTCATTGACGTGGGCAGTGGTGGTGGATTTCCATCCTTCCCCATAGCGTCAGTGCGCAGGGATGTTGACGTGACTGCCCTTGACTCAACTGCAAAGAAAATGAATTTTGTTGGTAGCACTGCAAAATTCTTGGGTGTAAAAAACCTTAAAACATTGTCTGGCAGAGCAGAAGAAATGAAGGACTTGTTTGGCGTTTATGACGTGGTGTGTGCAAGAGCAGTGTCACAACTTCCTATCCTTCTTGAAATATGTTCTCCCCTTATCAAAGTGGGTGGCATTATGCTTGCATATAAGACAGATGAAAGCGAGGTTGAAATATCACAATCGGCACTTGATAAACTCAATATGACACACAAAAAGTCTTTTTCTTTCAACTTGCCCAATGGGGATAGACGTTGTATCATAGTCTTTAAAAAGACAAAAGACACCCCAAAACAATACCCTCGTCAATATGGTCAAATCAAAAAAAGACCTTTGTAAAATGATTTTATAAAAAAGAAAACCACACGGCTGTGTGGCTTTTTTTGTTTTTGTTTTGGTTGTTTATTCTGTAAAATATTTCAGCTTACAGTCGTCAACGATTTGTTGCATTTCTTTATAAAGATTGTTGTAGGTTGTTTCATACACTGTTGATGCATGGAAATATTCTTGCAGTTTTCTGTTGTATTCCTTTTTTGCAAAAATATTGAAAAGTCCGGGTTCATCAGGCTTGACAGGTCTCTTTAGGCTGCGTGCTTCTTTTTCCTTTTCCTCATAAAGTTTCTGTGCAGCAACCAATTCTTCATAGTGTGGTTGTTCGGTTTCTCTGTACATAGTAAGGTCAAGACCATAAGTGCCTTTTTGTGAGAGAAGTTTCCAACCAAATGCACCATATATGTCGGTCACTTTATCAACACCCTTATATGCCATAATATTCATTGTTTCTTTTGCCATAGTCTTTCTCCTTCAACAGATATGATTGATAATTTGATTTTACCATAGGTTGCAACTGAAATCAATATTGATTTTTTTGCCCAAAAGAAAACCCTACGATTGTAGGGCTTTTTTTTTAGAGTTTTTCGTCGTACTTGAGTTTTTGCACGATTTCGTGAATTCTGTCAAGATCGTCCTTGTTGAAGTAGTCAATATAAATACGACCTTTTGTTTCGTTGCCGAGAATTCTAACCTTTGTTGCAAAGACGCGTTTCATATCGCCGACCATTTCCTTAAGTTCGATAGGAAGGGGTTGCTTTCTGGGGCCGGGTTGAATTTTGGTACGTGTGAAGTAAAGGCGTACTTTTGTTTCAAGTTCACGGACAGAAAGACGGCTTGCAACTGCTTGATTGGCAAGTTGGACAAGATAGTTTTTGTCGTCGATTGAGATGAGTGCTCTTGCGTGACCGGGAGAAAGGTGTCCTTCCTTGACGAGATCTGTGACTTCCTTTGGAAGTTGCAAAAGACGAAGGGTGTTTGTGACGTAAGGACGTGACTTGCCAATGCGACCTGCCACTGCCTCTTGAGTGAGCCCATGGTTTTCCATAAGTTCTCTCATACCTTCTGCTGCTTCGATTGCATTGAGATCTTCACGGTGCAAGTTTTCAATGAGAGCGATTTCTTGGATTTGTTGATTTGTGAGTTCTCTTACGATAACGGGAACACGTTTGAGTCCTGCCATGTATGCAGCACGGAAACGTCTTTCGCCTGCGATAATAAGATATCTGCCGTTTTCTTCAGTGACGAGAAGTGGTTGCAAAACTCCGTACGTTGCAATAGAGTTGGACATTTCTCTCAAAGATTCTTCGTTGAATACCTTTCTGGGTTGTGCAGGGTTTCTGTCGATAAGTGTAATATCAACGTCAATTGCGTTTACGCCAGCAATCTCAACCTTGACGTTTTCTTCGTTGTCGGTGTAAAGAGCATTGAGTTTTGATGTGTTTGCTTTTTGAGCCATAATCTCTCTCCAAAAAATGTTTATATAAATAAAATAACACAAAATTTTGGCAGTAGCAATAGGTTTCACGTTTTTGTTTCACATTTTTTCTAATTTGCAGAAATATCGCTCGGTGTTTTGCGATTTTATTTTGATATATAGCCACGATTTTGTAGCGTTTTGGAAGTGGTTTTTTCTTGAGTGGTTTTCAGTTGTACACGTAGGTGTGTGCACAACTTTTTGAGATATGGGGATAATATGTTGGTTGTCAACAAAAGTTGTCAACATATACACCACGATTTTTCCTTTTGTTTTTCGTGTATCTGTTGGTGTTTTCGTTGATTTTTTTATGTTTTTCTTGGGTGTTTTTGGACTTTTCCACTTGTCAACATTGCTTATTTATGATATAATTATTAAAAATAAAAAATTAAATACTAATAGGCGAAAAAATGAAAGTTATTTTGAACGGAAATGAACTCGGCGATGCACTTCAAAAAGTTGTAAAGGCATTGCCTATTAAGAGAAGCAACCCTATCCTTGAATGCGTCAAAATCACTGCAACAGGCGACGTTGTCACACTTTTTGCAACAGACCTTGAACTTGCAATCGAAAAGAAGATCAATGCAGAAGTTCTCATTGAAGGCGAAGTGGTTGTCCCCGGCAAACTTTTTGCAGAATACGCAAAGCGTATCGGTGATGAACAAATCGAACTTGATGGCACTGCACAAAACAAATTGGGCGTGAAATATCTTGACAGTGAAGTTTTCATCAACTGCTTTAGCGCAGATGAATATCCTGTTTTCAAAGAAGTTGAAAAGGAAAACTCTTTTGTTATCCTCAAAAAAGACTTCAAGGATCTCATTGGCAAGGTCAAATTCAACGTTGCAACAGACGAAGCAAGACCTTCACTCCGTGGTATCTGTCTCAACATCAAAGAAACAGAACTTGAAGGCGTTGCATCAGACGGCTATCGTCTTGCACTTTCAAAAATGCCTATCCAAAACAACGGCATCATTGACAAAATCGTTGTGCCAGCAAAGAGTATGAACGAACTCAGTTCACTCCTTGATGACGAAAACGAAACACTCACCGTCTACGTTGACAGAAGTTATATCATGGTTGACCTTTTCCACACAAAGATGGTGTCAAGACTTATCGCAGAAGACTACATCAACTACGAAAAAATCATCCCCAACGTCTTCACAACAGAAGTCACCATCGACAAAAAGCAATTTGAAAACAGTATTGAAAGAGTTTCACTCATCAATCGTTCAGAAAAGAAAGCATACGTGAAGATGGAAATCAAGGAAGATTCAATCTCACTCAACGCACACAGTGAAGAAGGCGAAATCAATGAAAAGGTTACAATCGGCCTTAAGGGCAAAGATTTGACAATCGGTTTCAACAGCAAGTACATCAGTGAATGTATGAAAGCCATCCAAGATCCCTTTGTCACACTCAACTTCACATCATCAACAGCCCCTGGCATCATCAAAGGCGAACAAGATAGTTGGCTCTATCTCATCCTTCCCCTTCGTGTAATCGGCTAAAACGCCACTATCAACAAATATTAAAAAGGCACTCAAAAGAGTGCCTTTATTTTTAGTGAATAAGAAATAGTAAAGATTGAAAAGTTGTGGTGTGTATAGTGGGGTGCGTATAAAACACTCGTTCAAGCCGAAATCTTGAATTGTAAACACAGGTTGCAAGAATTGACACAGCGTGCTATGAATTGCCTATGGCATAATTTCAAAAAATTTGTCTTATTTTTTGGAAAATTGGGGTGGGGGAGAGAAATATATCAATATATTGTTTTTTTTATTTTTGGTGGCAAAAAACATTGATTAATAAATGTGGATAAGTTATAATTTCAATCATGATTGGAAAAGAAGAATTTTGGGCAGACGCCAAAAACGAATTATCAAAGATAATGCAAGCAATAAGCTACGAGGTTTGGATTGAAAAACTCGAGCCTCTTTGCTTTGTCGAAGACACTTTTGTGCTGGTCACTCTTACGGCATCATCAAAGCGCACTATTGATGACAAATACAAGAAGACCATCATTGAAATTGTCAACTCTCTCAACAGCGCAGTGGCAAACGTTGAGATCATCACCCCCGACAAAAAGGAAGAATATCTCAAAAAGCAAACAGACTTCCTTCCCGGTGGTGGAATCATTGTTGACAACAGACAAAAGACGGCAGAAACAAAGGCAAAAAAGAATCCTTTTGTGGATAGATACACCTTTGACAATTTTGTCATGGGCAAATCCAACAACTATGCGCTCATTGCAGCAAAGACAGTTGCAGAAAACCCCGGTGGCAAATATAATCCTTTGTTTATCTATTCTGGCGTCGGTCTTGGCAAAACCCACCTTCTTCACGCAATCGGCAATCATCTTTTCAAGGAATCTCCTCGCACAAAGGTTGTGTATGTCAACAGCGAGCAGATGGTCAGTGAATTCGTGCAAATGAGCATGAAAAAGAACAGTGCAGAAAGCAATCAATTCCGTGAGAAATATCGCTCTTGTGATGTTCTTATGGTTGATGACGTCCAATTCCTTGCCAAGAGAGAGCAAACACAAGAGGCACTTTTCCACATCTTCAACGATTTGTATCAAGCCAACAAACAAATCATCTTGACGTCAGACCGTTCCCCCAAGGAACTTGTCACTTTGGAAGAAAGATTGCGCACTCGTTTTGCATGGGGACTTACCGTTGATATCAACGTGCCTGACACCGAAACAAGAATCGCCATCTTGAAGACGAAAGCAGCCCACGAAAAATTCCGTTTGAGTGATGAAGTTGCCACGTTTATCGCAGAAAATAGCACTTCAAACATTAGAGAAATGGAAGGTTTGCTCAACAAGATAATCTTTTTCAGTTCATTGACAAACCACGTTATCGACACAACCGACCTTGCAAGAGAGGCACTGCAAGACTTTATAGAAGAAAAAACAGACACCCTTGATGCAAGCGTCATCATTGATACAGTGTGCAAGTACTTCAATATCGTCAAAAACGATATCTTCTCAAAGAAAAAGACGAAGAATATCGTTGAGCCGCGTATGATTGCAATCTATCTCATCACAGAAATGCTCGGTTTGCCCTTGGTGACAATAGGACAAATGTTTGGTGGCAGAGATCACACAACCATCATCCACGCAAGAGATAAAATCAGCGAAGCAATCAAAGAAGACAAGCGCATGAAAATCGTTGTCGCCGACATCAAAAATATGATACTCAATAGATAAACAAAGGCACTCGTTTGAGTGCCTTTTTTATATAATTTCACTCGCTCAAAAAGAATACAATCAATCCTAAAAATTGCAGTTTTATTTTTATTTGGCACAAGTTGTTGAAAAACAAAAGTTTTTCATATATAATAGGGCGTATGAAAATAATCAGTCTTTCTCTTGCGAATTTTAGAAACTACGAGAGCCAACAGGTCTTTTTTGACGGTGGGCTCAACGTTTTGCATGGAAAAAACGCAAGTGGCAAGACAAATATGCTTGAATCTGTGTATCTTTGTTCACTTCTTCGCTCCCCACGTACAACCAAGGATAAGGAACTTATTCGTATGGGTGCAAGCAGGGCAAAAATCACTCTTGTGGTTGAAAAGAGGTTTAGAAAACACACAATCACAATATTTATAGACGAGCAAGGCAAAAAGAAAGTTGCCATAGATGGCATACCCGTCCAAAGAGCAGGGGAACTGCTTGGCGTATTGGGTGTGGTATTCTTTTCTCCCGACGAGTTGAAACTTGTCAAAGAGTCGCCGGCAGAGAGAAGGGGTTTCCTTGACGTTGGTCTATCACAACAACAAAAGGCATATTTCAGTGCATTGCAACGCTACAACAAGACTTTGAAACAAAAGAACAATCTTTTGAAGGAAAGCAGAAATGCAGAAAACCTTGACGATATGCTCGACATTTGGGATATTGGTCTTGCAGAGCAAGGGGCGATCATCATACGCAAGCGTATGGAATATGTGGAAGAACTCAACAGATATGCAAGCGCAAGCCACGAAAAAATCAGTTCGGGCAAGGAAAAATTGAAGTTATCCTACGAAACTGCAGTGAGTACACATGATGATATTAGGCGCAATCTTGAGGAGGCATTGCTTTCTTCAAGGGCAAAGGACAAGGAACTTGGATATTGCACCGTTGGTCCACATAGAGATGATATCAAGATTGAGATTGACGGCATTGATGCAAGAAAGTTTGCATCTCAAGGCCAACAACGTACAATCGCACTGGCAATGAAACTTGGAGAAGTGGAACTCTACAAAAAAGAAACCGGCGAAACACCAATTCTTCTTCTTGATGACGTGCTCAGTGAACTTGACAAAACAAGGCGAGATATACTTCTTTCAGCAACTGAAGGAGTGCAAACAATTCTCACTTGCACAGAGTTTGACGGAGAAAATGCAAAACTCTTTGAAGTGAAGGAAGGAAAAATTATAAAAGGATAAACTATGGAAAACAAAGAAAACACAATTCTTGAAACAGAAGAAAAAATTGAAATAAAAGAAGTGGTTGCAGAAGAAATGACAGAAGAAACCACTGAAGAAAAGAAGGAAGGACAAGGATTTGAATATCCCATCACGGTCAACGTGAAGTCCAATGGCATCAGTGACAAATTGACCATAGAAGAAGACAAAATCACCATTGGCGAAAGAGTTGTATCAAAGGCAGATATCCTTCTTGTCAACAGATTTATCTCAATGCGCAACTTCAAGGTTGAGCCCACGTTTACAGTGGTATATAAGATTGATGAAAACTCTGTCACGTCTGTTGATTTTGTGCAAGATACAGAGATTAAAGATATAGATTTTGACGATAAACTCGCTTTTTGGTTGAAAAAGGAAGAAATCCACTTTGAAGAAAACGATTGGAATTACTTTTGTCCTATCGTCAACGGCTATCTTACTTATAGATATGTTGACACCAAAAAGACGGAAGATTTGCCAAGAGAAATCAGTGCAGTATCAATGGGCGTTTCAATCGCAGGATTGCTCATTGCAATCTTTGGTGGGGTTATGCTTGGCATGGGCAAAACCACATTTGGTGCAATAGGTCTTGCCCTTGGTGTTGGCGCATTTTTCCTTGGCATAATTAAAATCTTCAAAAAAAGAAAATAGACAAAAAGGGGATTTATAAGCCATCACACAAGAGTGTATGGATAAAACAAGTGGTCAAATATTATTGACAAACTTGATCAATTTCTATAAACTTAAAACATATTTATAAACACACGGACGTACGCCTGCGTGTACGATATGTGATGAGGGAGTAATTTGCGTCGTTTTGACGTGGCCGATTTCAACAACACCCGACGAAAGTCTGGAACGGTCTAAAAAATGAGACTCATAAGATAAGCAGTACGTTTGTCCTATGAGTTTTTTATATTTTGGAGGAAAAATGAAACACTATCTTTTTGACGGCAACACCGTCCTTGAAGAAGTAAAGTCAAACGAGAACGGCTTGACACAACAAGAAGCCGACGCTCGTCTTGAACAAAACGGCAAGAACAAACTTGCAGAAGGCAAAAAGATCTCTATGGTCAAGAGATTCTTCTTGCAACTTGCCAACCCTATGATCATTGTTTTGCTCATTGCTGCATTTGTCAGTCTTTTGACAACTCTCATCCCCGTGATGACTGGCAATGGTCACTTTGATCCAACTGAACTTGCAGAGTTCTTCATCATCATTGCAGTTGTTCTTCTCAACGCAATCCTTGGTGTCGTGCAAGAAGGTAGGGCAGAAAAGGCAATCGAGGCTTTGAAGGAAATGACAGCATCAACCTGCAAGGTTATTCGTGATGGCGTGCTCAAGCAAATCAAAAACGAAGACCTTGTTGTTGGTGATATCGTAGTCCTTGAAGCAGGCGACTCTGTGCCTGCAGACTGCCGTCTTATTGAGGCAGCATCTTTGAAAGCAGAAGAAGCAGCATTGACTGGCGAATCTGTCCCTTCAGAAAAGAGTGTTGATGCACTTACTTGCGAAGAAGGCAAAGACGTCCCCCTTGGCGACAGAAAGAATATGGTCTATATGGGCAGTACCATTGTTTACGGCAGAGCAAAGGCAGTTGTCGTTGCAACAGGTATGGAAACCGAAATGGGCAAGATTGCAGACGTCCTTGCACAAACAAAGGATGAAACAACACCTCTCCAAAAGAAACTTGACAAACTTTCAAAGATCTTGTCATTTGCAGTCCTTGGCATCTGTGTGTTTATCTTTGCATTTAAGCTTATAATGGAAAGAAGCAACCTTGTCGGCAACCAAACTCTTGAAATCATCCTTGATAGTTTCATCATTGCAATTTCACTTGCAGTTGCTGCAATCCCCGAAGGTCTTGCAACCGTTGTCACAATCGTTCTTTCAATGGGTATGACAAAGATGGCAAAGAAAAAAGCCGTCGTCAAACGTCTTACAGCAGTTGAAACTCTTGGTTGTACACAAATCATTTGCTCAGACAAGACAGGTACATTGACACAAAACAAGATGACTGTTGTTGACACTTATGGCGAAGACGTTGCACTTATCGCAAGAGCAATGGCACAATGCAGTGACGCAGTCCTTGATGCAGAAAAACTTGAAGCAGTTGGCGAACCCACAGAATGTGCACTTGTCAACTTTGCATACAAAGAAAATCTCAACAAAACCGATCTTGACGCAACATACCCCAGAGTGGCAGAAGCACCCTTTGACAGTATGCGCAAGATGATGTCAACAATTCACGAAGACGGCAATGGTGCATACGTCCAATTCACAAAGGGCGCACCCGACGAAATCTTGAAGTGTTGCACAAAGGCAAGAATCGGTGGCGAAGACGTTGCTCTTACAGACGAAATTAGAGCAAATATCCTTGGCGCAAACAAGGGTATGGCAAACGAAGCACTCCGTGTTCTCGCAGTTGCATACAAGAATCTTGACAGCATCCCCACAAGCGTAGATCCCGAAGATATTGAAAACAATCTTGTTTTCATTGGTCTTACAGGCATGATCGACCCCATCCGTCCCGAAGTTAAGGACGCAATCGCAGAGTGTAAAGATGCAGGCATCCGTGCAGTCATGATCACAGGTGACCACATTGACACTGCAGTGGCAATCGCAAAACAACTCGGCATCATCACAGACGCATCACAAGCAATCACTGGCGCAGAAATGGCAGAAATGAGTGATGAAGAATTCTATGAAAGAATTGTGGAATTCTCAGTGTATGCAAGAGTTCAACCCGAACATAAAGTCCGTATCGTCAACACTTGGAAGGCTCGTGGTATGATCACAGCAATGACAGGCGACGGCGTCAATGACGCACCTTCAATCAAGTCAGCAGATATCGGTATCGGTATGGGTATCACTGGCACAGACGTCACAAAGGGCGCAGCAGATATGGTGCTCCAAGACGACAACTTTGCAACAATCGTGTCTGCAGTTGGCGAAGGCAGAAGAATTTATGACAACATTAGAAAGTCAATCCAATTCCTTCTTGCATCCAACCTCGCAGAAGTGGTGGCAGTATTTATCGCAACAATGTGTGGTTTCACACTTTTGAAACCTATGCACCTCCTCTGGATCAACCTTATCACAGACACTTTCCCTGCACTTGCTCTCGGCACAGAAGACGCAGAGGCAGACCTTATGAAACGTGCTCCTCGTGACGAAAAGGAAGGCATCTTTGCAGGTGGCGTCGGCGTCAATATCGTCATCCAAGGTGTGTTTATCGGTCTTTTGACATTGCTCTCATACTTCATCGGCCACTACTTTGAATCTGGCTCATGGGCAATCCAAGGCATATCTGAAGACGGTATGACAATGGCATTCTTGACCTTGTCAATGACAGAAATGTTCCATGCATTCAATGCAAGATCAATCAACCACTCAATCTTCAGCAAGAGCATGCTCAAGAAACAAAACAAACTTATGTGGGCAGCATTTGCATTCTCACTTGTCACAACAGTCCTTGTCATCTACACACCCGGACTCAACACAGCATTCGAGTTTGCACCCATCCACGTAGACGAATTCTTTATCGCAATGGCACTTGGCTTCTCAGTAATTCCTTTTGTGGAACTTTCAAAGGTTATCACAAATGCAATCTACAAAGCCAAAGCAAAGAAAGCACAACCCATCGTAGAAGAAATCGCAGAATAATAAATCAACCCCAAAATCAAAAAGGCACTCAACCGAGTGCCTTTTTATTTTAATAAAAAAGGGTCTTTAATTTTCAAAACAAAGGTGTTATAATTACAAATATGGAAAATATAGGTATAAAAATATCAAAAGCAATCAAAGAGGGAAAGTGGTTGAGCATTTCGTATGTCAACAAAAGCAACGAAAACACTTTTTATTGGATTGCAATTCAAGACATAAATTTTGAATTGCAAAGTTTTCGTGTGACAATGTTTAATGAGAAGAAATCATTAAACACATTTGATACTTGGATAAGTTTTGATGGCATAAAAAGTGCTGAAGTGATAGATTTTTCTTCTTATGATGTGCCAGAAGGTCTTATAGAGAAAATAGAAAAGAATTTGGATAAGTGCCGTTGGCTTGGTTATGATAATTTTGATCACAATATCTTAAATTATTATATAGAGTGCAATATCTTGGATAGCGACCCTTCTCAAAAAGAATATATGCCAATCGAAGGCATTGATCTTAAGATTTTGAGAAAAGAAAAAGAGTATAAATTAAGTGATGAGCAGGTCAATAAGATAGTTGCAGATATCTATCACTATGATTTAAGAAACAACGGTAGTACGTGTTGCACATTGGCAATAAATTGCTTTTCTATAGATGAAGGCAAAAGTAAATTTGTGATATGTTACTACACATTAACCTTCGACCCAATAAAAAAATCACTTGTTTTAGATAAAAAACTTCGTTTCAATCACTCATTTTTAATTGAAGGCAGAAGACACTCATTGTTCAATTATATAAACATGAACATAGACGAGTTTACCAATACTTTTTCTGAGAAATACAACGAGTATTGCGGCATAATAGAACATAATTTAAGACCGGGTGAATATATAAACACGCGTCCTGATATTATGTTGTTGCAAAGAGAAGTTCCTGTTGATCTTGCAGATACATACAACATAATCGAAACAAAATATCACACAAACAGTTTGCCAATACCCTTAAAATCGTTTTTTGGAAATATAACAAAAAGAAATAATATAAGAAGAATAGAGCCCGCATTGACTATTTACGACAATAAAATAAACATAAATCAAATGCGAGTGCTTTATAATGCAATCAAATATCCCGTAACCTATGTGCAAGGACCACCGGGAACGGGAAAAACTCAAACGATAATAAATGTGGCATTGAGCGCGTTTTATAACAATAAAACGATGCTGATTTGTTCATCTAACAATAAGCCTGTTGATGGTATTGTTGAAAAACTAAAGTTTGAATATCGTGGAGAAACTGTCAATTTCCCCTATTTGAGATTAGGCAATTTTGAAGACGTCAAGGAAGCAACAAGAAGAATACGCAACCTTTACAATTATTCAACAAATAAAGAACCCAAAGAAGACTTGTTGGATAGGATTAAAGTTTCTGCAGATGAGAAAAATGCAAAACTTATAGAGCTCTTAAATATTCAAGAAAAGAGAGTCGAAATCGAGCAATATTTAGAAAGCTCTGAAAGGCTTATTCAATCATTTGGCGAAAGTAAAAGCAGAATTATTGATGTTGCAAAAGAGCGTGTTTTGCAGCTTCAAAACGAGTTGAAAAATTTGCCCGAAATATCCAACGAAGATGTGACATCATTGTTTATTCCTTTGAAAAATAACCATCAACTGTCGCAATTTTTGTTCTTTAAGTCGTTGCAGTATATAAAGAAATTGAAAAAACCCAGATTCACAGATTTGGTTGGTATATGTAATATTGAAGATGATGATACAAGAGCAGCCGAGTTTAACAAGTGGACACAAGACGACAATAACATGAAAAAATTGTCAGAAGTTTTCCCGATTATTTTCTCAACAAACATATCATCACGAAGATTGGGCAGCCCCAAATATATGTTTGATTTGGTTGTTATGGATGAAGCAGGACAATGCAATGTTGCAACGGCACTTTTGCCTATTGCAAAAGCAGAATCACTGTTACTTGTTGGCGATCCAAACCAATTAAAGCCCGTTATTATTTTGGAAGATCATGTCAATAGAGAATTGAAAGAAAAGTATAATGTGCCAGAAAAGTACGATTATAAAACCAATTCTATTTTGGATGTGATGAGAAATAACGATAATATTTCAAAGTACATATTGCTTAAATATCACTATAGGTGTGGCAAAAAAATTATTGGTTTTTCGAATCAAAGATATTACAATAGCACACTTAATCTTTCTTATTTATCAAACACAGGTGAATTGCAAGTGTTGGATGTGAAAAATAAAAACGTCAAACACAAAAACGAAGCAATAGATGAAGCACTTGCCATTGCAGAATATATCCAAAGAAATAAAATCAAAGACGCTCATATTATCACGCCTTTTGTTGCTCAAAAAGAAATAATACAAAAAATTCTCAATGCCAAAGAAATAAGTGGTGTAAAATGTGGGACCATCCACTCACTACAAGGTGCAGAAAACGATACTATTATTTTTTCAACGGCATTATCGCAAAAGACAAGCAAAAAAACATTTGATTGGCTTAAAAATAATAGCGAATTGATAAATGTTGCTATAACAAGAGCAAAAAACAAATTGATTATTGCCGCAGACACCGAAGTTCTTGATAAATTGTCGGATAAAACAGATGATATGTATCAACTGATTGAATATTCAAAGAACAATGGCAATTTTGCAGTTGCGCCAAGTGAATCGAGTAAAATAGAGATAGGCAAATCTAATGCAAGTGTTGCTGAAGATGAATTTTTCAAAACAATTTCTCACTTCTGTTCTTGTCATAGAACATTTGATGCAGAAAGAAATGTGCGCTTGGATAAGGTTATAAAAACTGCCAATGCATCATTGGGCAAAATGGAATTTGATTTGGTATTGTACGAAAAATCATTTTTAGGAAAGAAACCAGTGATTGCATTTGAGGTTAATGGTGGCGAACATTTTGGTGCAATCGGGCGAGAAATTGCAGACAAAAAAAAGATGGAAATCTGCAAGCAAAACAATTTAAAACTTGTAATGATTCCCAATACTTTTGTAAAAGCATACGAGTATATTGCAGATATTATAATATCTTTGAAAAACAAAGCCCCAACATTACAGCAATCTTTATTTGACTTCTAAAAGAAAACCCCGAACAAAAGTCGGGGTTTTTGTTTTGTTTTACTTTGTAAGTTGACGGAAATATATCACCTTGTCACATTGTTTTAGTGGGAAGGTTAGGGTTGGGTTTTGTGCCAGTATTTGCTCGGGTGTGGCTGTCAAGGCTTTGCACACGTCCCACATGGTATCGCCCTCTTTTGCCACGTACATAGACAGAGCAGAGGTGTTGACGGGTCTTTCTTCGCCAAGTTGGACTTCGTTTATATACGTGATTTGATGGTTGGTGTATGATGAGATTTCAAGCGCCAACAAGAGATTGATTTCTGCAGTTGCGCCTTTGATTTTGACGGTTACGTCAAGGACGGTCACCCTTGCGATATTCTTATCAGTGAAATCTCCAATCAAGTTGATGGAGTAGGGCACTTCTGCACGAGCAGAGCCCACCGTATCGCCCGTGTGATAGAGTATCTCTGCTGTTGCAATACCTTCAACAGTCAAGCCGTCATCATATATTGCCTTGGCGACAAAAGCCGTCACGGCAGGCACGCCAATAAGTGTGGCACTTTCGCAGTCAGGGAGAGTGGTTTCTCCACTAATCCTTTCCTTATAAAAACCTGTGCCAACAAATGCCATAATATCCACTTCATTTCGCTCCACCTCTGTGTTGTGAGTGAGCATAAACAGGTCTTCTATGACTTCCTTATCTTCATATCTCAAAGCGTGGATGGACACGCCGATTTCCCCTTCAAAGCGCAGTATGTTTTCCCCTGTGACGCCTGCAAGCACAACTTTGCCGTACTTGACTTGTGGCAAGATGTACACCTTGTCCCCTCGGGCGATATTATCCACGCTGACACTCTCGTCACTGGACACCAAAAATGATGTTGTGTGGATCCCGCCACCTTCCATATATGTGATGGTTGCAATGGTGTCAACCGTCATATCCACTTGTTTATCCCCTACTTTTGTGTGAGTTAAACTACATTTTGTGCTTAAAGACAACACTTTTTCCACTTCGCCAACAGTTGTTTCTTCATCAACGGGAAAGGAATACGTTGTTGATTCAATCATGGTTGGAATGGTGACAGTCTTGGTTGTGACAAAACTGTTGTCTGCGCCTGAAAGCATATTCAAGGGCAACACCTTCATTGCAGTGCCATGGACTTGTACAACGGCAGAAAGAGTGAGAATGTCCTTTGAAGAAACGTTCCACTCAACAGCCTTCAACTCTATTGAAAGTTTGTCTGTTGGATGCACATCCCCATCAAGTCGCACGTTGAAATCTGCATTGTAGTTGGCACTTGACGGATTGCCGTCATAATCCAAATATATAAGGGTGAAATCTGCTCTGCCCGACACGTCTGCATAGCCGTCGCAAGCAGTTGAAGACAACACTTTGCCGTCAACAGAAAGGGACAATACCGTTGCAATACCGTCTGCGCCCCTTGGTGTAAATTCCACAACTCTTTCAATGGGTGTCAAGAAAGAAGTTGAAATTGCGTCAATTTTTTCATATCTAAACATAATCGCCTCCGTGGTTTAATCTTATGAGCAAGATGACAAAACTATGCACGGAAAAAACAATTAAACAAAACAAAAACCTTTCATCAACAAATATAATTGAAAAAAACTTGCGCCTATGATATATTAAAGATATGGAAAAGCAATGGCAAACAATCTCAACACCTGCAAAAGTCAACCTTTCTCTTGAGATAACGGGAGTAAAGGACGGCTTGCATACAATAAAAATGGAAACCATGTCAATTGATATGTATGACACAGTTTCCTATTGCAAAAACGACAAGGGTGTTGTTGACGTAAAGTTTGCAGATTGTTTTGACGGCTTTGATGAAGATAGATTCCGTCCTATCATAGAAAGGGCAATATCCAAGTTTTGTAAAACGTACGGCAGTGTTGGTGCAGATCTTGTCATATCCAAAAAAGTGCCTTTGGGCGCAGGTATTGGTGGATCATCAGTGGCAGTGGTTGGTGTTGTCAAAGCCCTTGAAAACTTGAAAAACACCAAGGTAGATACACGGTTTTTGCTTTCTCTTGGCAGTGATATACCCGTTGTATATATGGGTGGCAGAAATATTGTCAGTGGTGTTGGCGAAGTGGTCACACCTCTTGAAAAAGAAGACAAGTATTTTGTGATTTTGGTGAAAGGCGCAGTGGATAGTGGCAAAGCCTACGCCCTTTTTGACAAGATTGGACATGAAAAATACGGCAAAAGAGAAAACCATCTTGAAAAATCTGCTCGAGCACTCAATGAAAGTGTGATAGATGCACGAAAAACCCTTGAAAACGCAGGGGCAAAAGACGTTGTTATGAGTGGAAGTGGCTCTGCCGTGGTTGGCATTTTTGACAAAGAAAACGAGGCAAGAGAAGTCTTTGAAAGAATTGACGGATTTTGTAAATATTTGACAAAATCTATCTAAAAATCAGGAAATTTGTAAAATTTACAAAAAACAGAAAAATAGAGCAAGAATTTGCAAAAACGCAAAATCTTGCTTTTTATTTTTGCAAAAATCGAATTTTTTTCCAAAAAACCTTACAAAAATCCCAAAAAAAGTTAATTTTGCTATTGTTATATATCAAATTATTTGATATAATGGGTGCATAAAGCCATTAGGAGAGCATAATGACCAGAACAAAAGACGGTTTTTCAACGTATCTGTTCCACGAAGGCACAAACTATGAAACATACAAAATGTTTTGCCCCTATCCCGACACACAAGATGGTGTAGATGGATGGGGTTTTGCCGTTTGGGCACCCAATGCAAAAGACGTTTCTGTTGTTGGCGATTTCAACGGCTGGCAAGCAGGCGCAACACCCATGCAAAAAGAGTATGACGGTGTGTGGCGTGTTTTCGTACCCGGACTTCAACAATATGATAGTTATAAGTTTGCAATCACAGACCAACAAGGCAACGTAGTTTTCAAGTGCGACCCTTACGCACTGCACAGTGAAACACCCCCTGCAAACGCATCAAAACTTTACGATATAAGCCAATATCATTGGAAAGATGCAAAGTGGATGAAGACAAGGGCAAACATCAATCCCTACGGCTCACCCATGAACATCTACGAAGTCCACGTTGGCAGTTGGAAGCGTTATCCTGACGGAAACCTTTACTCATACAAAGCACTTGCAGATGAACTTATCCCTTACGTCAAGAAAATGGGATATACACATATCGAACTTATGCCTTTGACAGAGTATCCCTATGACGGAAGTTGGGGATATCAATGTACAGGTATGTTTTCACCTACATCAAGATTTGGCACTCCTGCCGACTTGATGGAATTTATTGACCGTTGTCACAGATCAGGCATTGGCGTCATTTTGGACTGGGTGCTTGCACACTTCCCCAAAGATGAACACGGCCTTGCAAGATTTGACGGCACACCCCTTTACGAATATGCAGATCCCAGAAAGGGCGAGCATAAAGAGTGGGGCACACTTGTCTATGACTTTGGCAAGAAGGAAGTCAAGAGTTTCTTGATATCCGCCGCCATGTTCTGGTTTGACCACTATCACATTGACGGTATCCGTTGTGATGCAGTGGCAAGTATGCTTTATCTTGACTACAACAGAAAAGAAGGGGAGTGGGTGCCCAATCAAAATGGTGGCAACTACAACCTTGAAGCCAAAGAATTCTTGCAAAGTTTCAACTCTGCAATTCTTTCAAAATATCACGGAGCATTGACAATAGCAGAAGAATCAACAGCATATCCTATGGTGACAAAGCCTCCTTATATGGGTGGCCTTGGCTTCAATTTCAAGTGGAATATGGGCTGGATGAACGATAGTCTGCACTATCTTGCACTTGATCCCTTCTTTAGAAAGGACAACCACCACGATATTACCTTTGGCATGACCTACGCTTATAGCGAAAACTATATCTTGCCCATCTCACACGACGAAGTCGTCCATGGCAAGTGCAGTATGGTCAACAAGTTGCACGGAGATTATGATCAAAAGTTTGAAGGACTCAAAGCCTTCTATGGCTATATGATGACACACCCCGGCAAGAAACTCACGTTTATGGGCAACGAGTTTGCACAATTCATTGAGTGGAATTACGCTCAAGAACTTGATTGGTTCTTGCTTGACTACCCAAGACACCACGCTTTTAGAAAGTTTGTGAAAGATATGAACCATTTTTATCTTGAACACAAGGAACTTTGGCAACTTGACTCAACCTATGACGGATTCAAGTGGATTGTTGTTGATGACAATCGCAACAACGTGGCATCATACATCCGTTCATCAGCAGATGACAAGTACGTGATTGTTGTGGTCAACTTCTCGCCCAACGAATATCACAAATATATTATGGGCGTGCCTGAAAGAAAGGCATACAGAGCAGAAGTGTATTCTGCATTGAAAAAGTACGGTGGCGAAGAAGAAAGACGTCCCACCTTTAAGGCAGTGGGCACACCGGCACACGGACACAAGTATTCAATAAAATTAAATATACCCAAAAACTCGGTTATGATTTTGATCCCCGAGGATAAGGAGGAAAAACAATGAGCGCAAACAACAAGAAAAAAGAGTGTCTTGCAATGCTACTTGCAGGCGGACAAGGCACACGTCTTGGGGTGCTTACAAATGACGTTGCAAAGCCGGCAGTCCCCTTTGGTGCAAAGTATCGCATCATAGACTTCCCTCTTTCAAACTGCGTCAACAGTGGCATTGACACCATTGGTGTTTTGACACAGTACCGTCCCTTTGAATTGCACCAATACATAGGCAACGGACAACCTTGGGACTTGGATAGACTCAACGGCGGTATCTATCTCTTGCCTCCCTTTATGAGAGCATCATCAGGGGAGTGGTACAAGGGCACAGCCAATGCAATTTACCAAAACATAGACTTTATTGACAACTATGACCCCGAATACGTGGTTCTTTTGTCAGGCGACCATATCTACAAGATGGATTACGCAGATATGCTCAATGAACACAAGGCAAACAATGCAGATTGTACAATCGCAGTCCTTGAAGTCCCCATGGAAGAAGCAAGCCGTTTTGGTATCCTCAACCTCAAGGGCAAGACAAACCAAATTGAAGAATTTGAAGAAAAGCCCAAGAAACCCAAGAGCAATAAGGCATCAATGGGTATCTATATCTTCACATGGTCAGTCCTTCGCAAGTATCTTGTGGAAGACGAAAAAGACCCCAACAGTGAAAACGACTTTGGCAAGAACATTATCCCCAATATGCTCAACGACGGCCAAAGAATGTTTGCATATAAATTCCAAGGCTACTGGAAAGACGTGGGAACAATCTCATCACTCTGGGAAGCCAATATGGATATTCTCAACAATGCAGAAAGTGGTCTTAACCTTGATGATGACAAGTGGAAGATTTATGCAAGAAATATGGCAGAACCCCCTCACTTCGTGTCTGCAACAGGCAAAGTGCAACACTCAATGATCAGTGAAGGTACAGTGGTCCACGGCACAGTCAAAGATAGTGTCATTTCACACTCTGTCTATATCGGCAAAGATGCATACGTTGAAGGTTCAATTATCATGCCCGGTGCAGTCATTGAAGATGGCGCAGACGTAAGATATTCAATTATCGGTTGGGGCGCAAAGATTGGCAAGAACGCAATGGTTGGCGAAACCCTTGAAAATTGCAAGCCCGGTGAGTGGAAAATCAGTGTTATCGCACCCAAGTATGAACTTGAAGAAGGCGCAACAGTAGGCGCAAACGAAATGATCGGTTAGGAGGGGAATATGAAAAACAATACAATGGCAATCTTGTATGCAACAGATGCAGACAGTCAACTCAACGATCTCGCTCTCCACAGAACACCTGCATCAATGCCCTTTGGTGGCAGATACCGTCTTATCGACTTTACACTTTCAAACCTTGTCAGTGCAAATATCACAAAAATTGGTATCATTGCCAAAAACAACTACAACTCATTGATGGACCATATCCGTCAAGGTAGAGATTGGGACTTGAATAGAAAAAACGGTGGTATTTACGTATATCCTCCTTATGTTTTCAACAACACACGTGACGTCTTCAACAGTGAAGTTGAAGCACTCTATACAGTCCGTGGCTTTATGTTGGAATCAAGCGAAGAATACGTTGTCATTTCTGGCACAAATATCGCATACAATATCGACTTTGATGAAGTTGAAGACTTCCACATTGAAAAGGGCGCAGACATCACAGTCCTTACATACAAAGTTGAAAAACCTGGATTTAAGAGCCTTGTTGTGTCACAAGACAAAAACAAGCGCATCAAAGATATGCGCCTTGCAGTTGATGGAGATAAAAACTGTCTTTGCGACTTGAACGTATATTTCATCAAAAAAGACCTTTTGATTTCTCTCGTTGACAAAGCATACGCATACGGCTATCAAGATTTTGAAAGAGATATTCTTCAAAAGAGCCTTGATGACCTTTATGTTATGAGTTATGAAGTGAAGGACTACGTTGCAGTGGTTGACAGAATTGACTCATACTTCAAACACAGCATGGAACTTCTTGACCCCAAAGTGAGAGAAAGCTTGTTCTACAAGCACTCAACGATTTTCACAAAAGTCAAGGACAGCGTTCCTGCAAGATACGGCAATGATGCAGTGGTAAAAAATAGCATTATTGCAGACGGTTGTGTCATTGAAGGCACAGTTGAAAACAGTATTCTTTTCCGTAGTGTTAGAGTTGGAAAGGGAGCAGTTGTGCGCAACTCAATCGTCATGGAAGACAGTATCATAATGGACGGCGCATCATTGGATTACACAATCACAGACAAGGACGTCATCATCAAAAACGATCGTCACTTGAGTGGCCACGAAACATATCCTATGGTTGTTGTCAAGGGTAAAGTCATCTAAAACCGAGCAGTCAATTTTGACTGATAATGATAAGGAGAAAAAACATTTATGAAGATATTGTTTGTTGCATCAGAAGCAATGCCTTTCATAAGAACAGGTGGACTTGGTGACGTTGCAGGCGCACTTCCAAAGTCATTTTTGAAGTTGGGACACGACGCCCGTGTCATCATCCCCTTTTACAAAGACGAAATCAAATCAACCTTTGCTGACACCTTCCGTTTTGTAGGTTCAACAGAAGTAAGTCTTGGTTGGAGAAAGCAATATTGTGGGGTTTATGAAACCATTTATGATGGTATAACCTACTATTTTGTTGACAACGAGTATTATTTCAAGCGCAAAGGACTCTACGGACACTTTGATGATGGCGAGAGATTTGCCTTCTTCTCAAAGGCAGTCCTTGACGTTCTTGCCAAGGTTGATTTCTATCCCGACATCCTTCACGCAAACGATTGGCACACGGCATTGACACCCGTATATCTTGACGTCTTCTATCGTGGAGATGACAGATATAAGAACATCAAGACGGTGTTTACAATCCACAACATTGAGTTCCAAGGCAAGTATGACAAATATATCCTTGAAGACATTTTGGGGCTTCCTGACTGGGCAAAGAGCCTTGTTGTGTGGGACGGCTGTGTCAACTATATGAAGGGTGGCATTGAAAGTAGTGCTGTTGTCACAACAGTCAGCAACACCTATGCAACCGAAATCCTTGATCCTTTCTATGGATACGGACTTGAAGGAATCCTTGCACAAAGAAAAGAGAAACTTCACGGTGTTGTCAACGGCATTGACACAAAACTCTACGATCCTCAAAAGGATAAATCACTCTTTGTAAATTACAACAAGAAAAACGTCAGTGAAAAGAAGAAGGAAAACAAGAAAGAACTTTGTGAAATGCTCAACCTTCACTATGACGAAAACAGACCTATGATTGCAATGGTCACAAGACTTACAGAGCAAAAAGGTCTGGAACTTGTCAAGACAGTCATTGGCGAAATCTTGAAGGCAGACTTGCAGGTGGTCATCCTTGGCACAGGCGAGTGGAAGTATGAAAACTTTGTCATGCAAATTGAAGATGAATATCCCAATAAGTTTAGAGGAATACTTCAATTCAGCAGTGATCTTGCAAGTAAACTTTACGGGGCAAGCGATATATTCTTGATGCCCTCAAAGTTTGAACCTTGTGGACTTAGTCAACTTATCGCAATGACTTACGGCAGTATTCCTATCGTAAGAGAAACTGGTGGTTTGAAAGATACGGTTGAGCCTTATGTTGCAGACACCAAGCAAGGCAGGGGCTTCACTTTCAAGACTTATGACAGTTATGATATGCTTGATGCCGTGTGGCGTGCATTTGCATGTTTCCACGACAAAGAAAACTGGGACGCAGTGACAAACAACGCAATGAGCGGTCAATATGGTTGGGATGTAAGCGCACAAAGATACATCGACCTTTATTTGAACGCCTAATCATGATAAGGAAATAAACTACAAAAATAAATAACTTTTTTCTCGTCGGGGGAAGCGAGAGAAGAAAGGAAAGGATATGACAAAAAACTATCTTGAAAAGAGCAATAATTTCTCACAACAAATTGCAGAAGTAATGGCACGCAACTTTGGTATCAAACCCGAAGATGCATCAAAAGCACAAATCTACAAGGCAACTTGTATGGTTGTCCGCGATATGCTCACAAGCACACGTATTGACTTCAAAAAGACAGTCCGTGAAAGAAATGCAAAGCAAGTGTACTATATGTCAATGGAATTCCTTCTTGGCAGAAGTCTTAAGAATCACTTGTTCAATATGGGCATTACAGACGTAGTTGAAAAGGCAGTGGGTGAACTTGGTATGTCCATGGACGAACTTTACGCCTTTGAACCCGATGCAGGTCTTGGCAACGGCGGTCTTGGTAGATTGGCGGCGGCTTATATGGACGCTCTCACATCTTGCGACTATGCAGCAAGTGGATTTTCAATCATGTATGACTACGGCATTTTCAAGCAATTCATTGCAGACGGTTGGCAACTTGAACAACCTGACGAGTGGTTGAAGATGGGTGGCGTGTGGCTTTCTCCCCGTATGGAAGAAGTCTATGAAGTCAAATTTGGTGGCCGTCTTGAAGAAAGATGGGAAGATGGCAAACTTCACGTTGAACAAAAGGATCACTCAACAGTGCTTGCAGTGCCTTACGATATGAACATCTCTGGCTTTAACACAGACACAGTCAACAGACTTCGTTTGTGGTCATCAAAAGCACCAGTTGACTTTGATATGACACTCTTCTCAAGAGGCGACTATGTCAAGGCTATGAGTGAAAAGGCAATGGCAGAAAGTATTTCAAAGGTGTTGTACCCTGCAGACGATCACATTGAAGGCAAGTCACTCCGTTTGAAACAACAATACTTCTTTGTTTCTGCATCAATCCAAAGCATCATCAAACGCCATCTCAAGACAAATCCCACTCTTGACAACCTTGGCGACTGTGTGGCAATCCACATCAATGATACACACCCCACACTCTGTATCCCCGAACTTATGCGCATACTTCTTGACGTATATGGCTACGGCTGGGATCAAGCATGGGATATTGTCACAAAGACAATCAGTTACACCAACCATACAGTTATGTCAGAAGCACTTGAAAAGTGGCCTCAAGACCTTTTCAAATCACTTCTTCCCAGAGTGTACCAAATCGTACACGAAATCAACCAAAGATTCTGTGGCGAACTTTGGAACGCATACCCCAACAACTGGGGCGCAGTCAATCACAACGCAATTCTTGGCGACGGTCAAGTCCGTATGGCCAACCTTTGCCTTGCAACATCACATACAATCAATGGCGTCAGTGCATTGCATAGTGAAATCTTGAAGAACGACGTCTTCCACGATTACTATCGTATGCACCCCGAAAAGTTCACAAACGTCACCAACGGCATCACACATCGTAGATGGGTCTGCCAAGCCAACCCCGGTTTGTCAAACATGGTCACAGATCTCATTGGCGAAGGTTGGAAAAACGACGCAACTGAACTTCAAGGCCTTTTGAAGTATATGGGCGACAAGCAAGTCCTTGACAGACTTCAAGTCATCAAGAGAGAAAACAAGGAAAGACTTGCAAAGTATATCCTTGAAAACAATGGCGTCACAGTCAATCCCGACTCAATCTTTGACGTCCAAGTCAAGAGATTGCACGAATACAAGCGTCAACTTCTCAATGCACTTCACATCCTTGATTTGTATTTCCGCATAAAGGAAAATCCCAATCTTGACATCCAACCTCGCACATTTATCTTTGGTGCAAAGGCAGCAAGTGCATACTATATGGCAAAGCAAATCATTAGATTCATTTGTCAACTTGGCAACGTCATCAACAACGATCCCGACGTCAAGGATAAGATCAAAGTCGTCTTCCTTGAAAACTATCGTGTAACATTGGCAGAAATCATCATGCCTGCAGCAGAAGTCAGTGAACAAATCTCAATCGCAGGCAAAGAAGCAAGTGGCACAGGCAATATGAAGTTTATGATCAACGGCGCACTCACCATTGGTACAATGGACGGCGCAAACGTTGAAATCCACGAAAACGTTGGCGACGAAAATATGTTCTTGTTCGGTCTTCTTGCACACGAAGTTGAAGAAATGTGGCGCAAGGGCTACAACCCCACATATTACTATCACTCAAACCCCACAATCAAGCGTCTTATTGATGCACTTCGTGCAGGTATTGGTGGCGTCTTCTTTGACGAAATCGCAGACAGCCTTACAATCGGCAGAAACGGCACTGCAGACGGATTTATGTGCCTTGCAGACTTTGAGTCATACAAGAACGCGCAACAACGTGTCAACGACACTTATGGCGACAGAGAAAAATGGAACAGAATGTCCCTTGTCAACATTGCAAAGGCAGGTTTCTTTGCAGGGGATAGAGCAGTCCGTGAATACGCCAACAGAATTTGGGGACTTACACCCATCAAAAAATAACACTTCATCAATGAAACAAAGCAAGCCGATTTCGGCTTGCTTTGTCTTGTAAAAGAAATTGTTTTTTTGAACAAAGCGAATAAAAATAAGACCTTTAAGAAAGCAATATAGATATGAGCAAAACGTATAATCCATTACTCCACAAAAAGCCTTATGGCGCAACGGCAGTTGGCAAGGCAACCACAATCACTTTCCCTCTTGAAACCTACTTTGGCATCAAGAAGGTCTTTGTCATACTTCGCAAAGACAATGAGAATATAAGGATTGAACTGCCCCTTTCACACCACGCTGACGGCATAGATTATTTTGTTGGAAACATCACTCTTTCAAGCCACGGAATATGGCATTATCGCTTTGAAGGGGAATATCCTGATGGCAGTCTTGCCTTCTTTGGCAGAGATTATGACGGCACTGCAATTAGAGGAGATTGGTTGCCCGAGTGGCAGTTGACCGTATCAAAAGTGGATTATAAAACCCCTATTCAGTCAAAACAAGGGGTTATATATCAAATCTTTCCCGATAGATTTGCCAAGGGGGAAGACAGACCTTTCTTGAAAAAAGGACGTCTTCACAGTGATTGGCACGATCGCCCCGACTTTGCAAGAGAAGGGGTAGATTATAGGGCAGATGACTTTTATGGTGGCAATGTCAAAGGTGTCATTGACAAACTTGACTACATCAAATCACTTGGTGTCAACGCCATCTATTTCAACCCCGTTTTCAAGTCATCATCAAACCACAGATATGACACAGGGGACTATCTTCAAATTGACGAACTCTTTGGGGATGACAATCAATTTGAAGAACTCATTGTCAAGGCAAAGGAAAAGGGCATTGGCATAATTTTGGACGGTGTATTTAACCATACAGGCGCAGACAGTTTATACTTCAACAAGTTCGGCAATTATTCCACATTGGGCGCATATCAAAGCAAGGAATCCCCTTACTATGATTGGTTCTATTTTGACAATTTCCCCGACAAATATGGTTGTTGGTGGGGCTCAACGGTTGTGCCTACAGTCAACAAATCTGCCAAGGGATACAAAGATCTTATTCTCGGCAAAGATGGTGTAATTGAAAAGTGGACAAAAATGGGTATTGCAGGCTGGCGACTTGACGTCGTTGATGAATTGCCCATTGTTTTTACAACCGAACTTTGCAGAAAAATCAAATCAGTCAACCCTGACTGCTCAATTATTGGGGAAGTATGGGAAGATGCATCAACAAAAGTGGCTTATAGCGAGTGGCGTCCCTACTTTATGGGGGAACAACTTGACGGCGTCATGAACTATCCCTTCAAGGAAAGCATTATACAATATATCCTTGGTGGCAACCCCCGTGACTTCGTGGCAGGCATCACACATATCCTTGAAAACTACCCCAAGGAAAGTCTTGACTCAAATATGAATCTTATCGGCTCACACGATACTGCAAGAATTCTCACGATACTTACAGGAGTGCAAGCACCATATAGAAAGGAAGAAAGGGCAGCCTTCGTCCTTGAAGGCGAACTCTATGAAATTGCAAAGCGCAGGCTTATGATTGCATCAACCTTGCAATATTTCTTACCCGGTGTGCCTTGCCTTTACTATGGTGACGAAGTGGGTGCTTATGGTTATGAAGATCCATTGAACCGTGGCACATACCCTTGGGGCAGAGAAGACAACGCACTTCTCACACACTATCAAGCCCTTGGAAAACTCCGTCAAGAATATACAAAGTTCTTCCTTGGAGAAACAGTTTTTGAAAACGTTACTGACACAAATCTTGAAATTGTAAGACGCTGTGATGATGGCGAAATCCGTCTTAAAACAGACAAAAATCACATTGAAATCAGTGTCAACGGAAATATTGTATTTTCACTCTAAAAGGTGTTTATAGTCGCAAATTAAGTTGATAAACCCTTGATTTTGTTGATATATCAAACAGACAAAACAACTTAAAGCACTTGTTCAATCAAGCCGAAAGAAAGTCTATGGCAGCCACAGAACAAGTGTAAAATCAACACTAAAACAACATCAAATCAACAAAATATAAAGCATTGGCAAGACAAAAGCAAGGGCACATAATGGTATAACCCCTTGCTTTTTTATATTCCAAAAATATTTTATTTTTGGCTTCAATTTTCAAGTGTGGTTATTCTTCACTTTTTTATTGCTTTATATATACTTTTGTTTTATAATAGTTATATTATGACAACAGCATTTTCATTTAGATGTCAAAAGGTCTTGAAGAAATTTGAAAAAGACCCCGATATTGCACCCATTATGAAAGATATTGCCAACGCACAACAAGGCGTTGTCACTTTTTCTAAGGACGTCAAAAAATATATGCTCAAGTTTATCCACGAGAGATATGACAACAATGAAGAAGTGAACACACTCATCAATATCTTGAAGAATAGTGGCAAGTATGAAACCTTCAACTACCTTGAAATCTTCCAACTTCAAGATGAGTCTTTCTTCTGGTATGATTTCCTCAACTGCTATGCACTTTGGAAGATTATCGGCAAGGTGTACGGATACGGTAGCCAAGATGACAGCATCGTCCTTCTTGTACGCCTTATGAAAAATGACGTTGAGATTTTCAATCAATATCCCGACATCATGAAATAGATTTTGACACAAAAGACGGAACAGACAAGATAATTATGGCAATCCATGACGGACACAGAGATAGATTGAGAGAGAAACTTCTCGCAGTGGGCATAAAAGGACTTCAACAACACGAGGTTTTGGAGTACTTGCTCTTTGCATTTATTCCAAGAAAGGATACAAATGAAATCGCCCACGAACTTATCAACACTTTTGGCTCATTTTCGGATGTGCTTACCACTGACGTAGATAGACTTGTCACAGTGAAAGGCATGACAAGAAATGCAGCAGTTTTTCTCAACACGTTGCCATCAATCTTGCAGATATACACTGATGACTCCGGCAAGGAAAGACAAAATCTTTCGGGCAGAGGTATTGCAAGAGAGTTTATGAAGAACCAAGTCTTCGGTCAAGGGCTTGAACACGTGGTTGTTGTGGCACTTGATGCAAGAGATAATTTTATCCGTATGGAAAAGATGGCTCGTGGCACAGGAGCAGAAGTCGTTTTGCCCATCCGTGACATCATGGACTTTGCACTTAGAACAAGTGCTTGCAGTATAATCATTGCACACAATCATCCAAGTGGAGATATCAAGCCTTCATCACAAGATTTGAAACTCACAATGGAACTTGGACAACTTCTTGCAAGGATCAACGTTGTCCTTCAAGATCACTTTATTTTCAGCGACAAAAAATACTATTCCTTTGAAGAAAACGGTTTTCTTTGATGGGAAATAAGGACGAAATATGACAGTTAGAACAAGATTTGCCCCGTCACCTACGGGATTTATGCACATTGGCAACCTTCGTACAGGTTTGTACACCTACTTGTATGCTCGCAAGCACAACGGCACGTTTATTCTTCGTATAGAAGATACTGACCAAGAAAGAAAGGTTGAAGGTGCAGTTGATGCAATCTATCGCACACTCAACATTGCAGGCATGGACTATGATGAAGGTCCTGACAAAGATGCTGGCTTTGGCCCATACGTTCAATCGGAACGCAGAAGTTTGTACAAAGAGTATGCAGAAAAGTTGGTTGAACTTGGTGGTGCATATTATTGTTTCTGCGACAAAGATAGACTTCAATCAATCGTTGATGAAAACGGTCTTCACACCTATGATAAGCATTGCAGAAATATTCCCCTTGAAGAAGCAAAGGCAAGAGTTGCTGCAGGCGAGCCTTATGTTATAAGACAAAAAGTGCCAGAAGGCGTTGTTTCATCATACGTAGATATGGTGTTCGGCGAGATTTCAGTTGCAAGTGCAGATATTGAAGATGGTGTCCTTCTCAAGAGTGACGGACTGCCCACCTACAACTTTGCCAACGTTGTTGACGATCATCTCATGGGCATCACCCACGTTATGAGAGGTGTGGAATATCTTTCTTCAACCCCCAAATACAACCTTATGTATGATGCATTTGGATGGCAACGTCCCACATACATTCACTTGTCACCTATCATGAAAGATGCACAACGCAAACTTTCAAAGAGATATGGCGACGCCAACTTTGAAGACTTTGTGGCAAAGGGATATTTGCCCGAAGCAATCGTCAACTATATTGCACTTCTTGGATGGTGTCCCAAGTCCAACCAAGAAAAGATGACCCTTGAAGAAATGATCGAACAATTTGACGTTGACGGCATTTCCAAGAGCCCTGCAATCTTTGATGATGCAAAAATGCGTTGGCTCAATGGCGAGTACTTGAAGGCAAT
This sequence comes from Clostridia bacterium, assembly GCA_045613765.1. Classification (GTDB taxonomy): domain Bacteria; phylum Bacillota; class Clostridia; order Christensenellales; family CAG-917; genus RGIG4097. The sequence goes on from JAZLBO010000018.1 coordinate 124,071, forward strand.
GACACCTGACGAATTTTACAAGGTTTCACTTCCTTACATCCAAAAGAGTAAGGCAGGTGGCAAGTTCAACGATTACGAAATCAGCCGTCTTATGCAAACACGTGTTGACATCCTTTCAGACATTCCTGAAAAGATTGATTTCTTGGTTGACTTTGGTGAATATGACGTCAATATGTATGTGCATCAAAAGATGAAAGTGGACTTTAACGTTGCAAAACAAGCACTTAAAATAGCATTTGATGCAATGAGCAACCTTGAAGACTGGACAGAAGAAGCCATCAAAGAGTGTATGAAATCATCTGCAGAAGCAGGTGGCCTCAAGGGTGGACAAGTTATGTTCAGTGTCCGTGTTGCCTTGACAGGTCAACCCTCAACACCCGGTGGTGCAGTTGAAATGGCAGTCGTTCTTGGCAAGGAAGAAAGCCTTAGAAGACTCAAGTTCTCAATGGACTATCTTGATAGAACAGCAGAATAATTCAAATAAAAGTCGGTCGGGGAAAGCCTTGACCGACGTCTTAATAGTATGAACAAAAAACTCCTAATCTCAATCACTGCAATATTTGTCCTTGCAATTCTTTGCACGGCACTTTTGCCTACGTCCGTTGCTTACGCCACACAATACGGCAGTGTGGATAGCACAGACCTTGACACCTTTTGGTATTATGGCGAAGGTCATCTCAATGTTGCAGAAATGAAAAAGTCAATTTCAAGTTGGATTGCAGGGGCAGACAAGGAAAACCCTGTCATCATTGGTGTTGTTGACACTGGTGTCAATGTAAGCCACGAAGTATTTGAAAAGACAAATACGATCTTTGCTGTTGATGGCAAACCCCAGGGCTACAACGCCCACGTGGCACAGACTGTCAAAAATGCAACCATAGAGCAACTTGGCAATGTGGAAGACAAGTCATCAAACTCACACGGCACAGCAGTTGCAAGCATTATGGCAATGCTCATCTACGACTTGGGTCTTGAAGATTATATCAAAATCTATCCTATCCAAGCCTCAACGGGAAGTGCAGATGGCAGTTTCAACACAACGTCTGTTGTCAAGGCTCTTGAATTTGTTGATAGCACAAAGGATACCCTTGGTGTTGACGTTGTCAACATTGCAATCGCCGGCTACAAAGATAAGGGTGCAGACAACTATCTCAACTATCAAAGCAAGTTCCAAAAGGTTTCTGCAGGTAGTGTGATCGTTGTGGCAGCAGGCAACAAGGGTGCATCAACAACAGTTAACCCCAGTTATCCTGCATCTTTGGAAGGTGTTGTGTCCGTCATGGCTTATGATCGCACTGGCAATAAAAACACCAATAGCAACTATGGTGACTATGATCTTATAGTTCCCGGCAAGGATATCTACGTTGCACAAGGCAGTGAAGATGACTATACGACAATGGACGGCACAAGTATGGCAACAGCATTTGTGTCCGTTGTCAGTGCAGTGGTTTCACTTCGTGAACAAACTGCAGATAGCACAGCCACAGCATCACTTGTGGCAAGACATATCTTGACATCATCAAGCGACAAAATCGAGCATGACGGCTTTGCTCTCAACAAATTTGACGGCTATAAGAGTGTCAACAACCAAATCACAGCAACATATCTTGATCCCACAGGCATTTCCATAAGCAATAATCACGATTTGGAAAAGGAATCAACCATATATCGTGGACAATATGGCGATTTGACTTTGACTGCAAACTTGTTGCCTTTTGGCAATACAGATCCTAAACTTGCAGAAAAAGTCATTTGGACACAAACTGAAATTCTTTCAAAACCCGTCCTTGATGAAGATGGCAATGATACCGGCAACACCGAAGAATACAAAGGCGAAACAGTAGAATTGGGTGTTGGCGCATCCATAGAATACAACCCCAATCTCAAGGGTAAATATCTTGTCACAGCAACATACAAAAACGGAGATGTTGTCTTTGAAGACACAATGACTTTCACAGTCAACTACGTTGATTATAGTTCAGTGGCAGGCATTTTGGCAGTCAAGCCGTTGCCCAGTGTTGAAGGTGGCACAATAGACAATGGTTTTGTTTATGAATTTGACAAAGCCACTTTCTATCTTGCAGGCAGTGAAGGTCTTGACCCTTCCGTTGAAATCAAATGGTACGTCAATGGCGAACTTGTCCACACCGGCGAAAGATACACCCACAAAGCAGGTATGATGGGCATATACGAAATCTCTGCTCGATATGGTGACAATAGAGTGATTGAAAAGGTGTACAGCCTTGAAGTCAAGAGTGGATTTTTGCGTCCTGCAGTGTGGATCACATTGACAGCAGTTGTGGTTGTGGCAAGTGTTGTTTTGGGTGTTGTATTTGGCATCAAAAACTCAAAGAAAAACAAGCAAGATAATGAGTAATTGAAAAGTCCGTCACAAATACATTGACGGACTTTTTCTATGATAGTAAGAAAAAACATACAAAATCCAAGTTGAAACATTGTGCTTTGTACGGGCTAAAACACAAATGACAAGAAGTGTTTATTGTGGTTTTAGAAAGAGGACGTTGCCCGAGTGGACGTCGCTATATGAAAAGGTTTTCTTGTCGCCATCACTTGTTTGGACGGTGAAAACAGACGGGAATATATCAGTGACTTCCCCGTAAAACAAGGTGCTTTTGCCTCTGCCACCATTGACTTTTACAATGAGTGGAAGACCCTTGAGTCTGCGCACTCTTTCCTTGGTGAGTGTAATGCCTGTGCCGATTTCTCTCATAGGTGTATTGTTGACGGAAATCGCACAAAACATACTTGAAAATAACAAAACAAACAAATAAACACCGATATTGTGCAATATACAAGAAATTTGCAAGTCGGCAAAGGATATTATGGATACAAAACAAATTGAAAAAATCATTGAAGAAAAGAAGGCAGAATCCATCAAAGAAGCAAAGAAGAATAGGTTGTTCTTCCGTATTCTTTCTGCTGTCCTTTTGGCAGTCTGCGCTGGTATGATTGGGTTTGGAATAGACTTCCTTGTCCACGCAGACAAAATCACTGGCGCACTTATTCTCACCGGTGGGCTTTTGCTTCTTGGTGCAATTATAACCATCAAAGTTTTCACAGAGAAAAAGATGTCTGCGCTCATCAAGAATATTGAAAGCATATCAATAGACAACTTGCCCGAAATCAATGTTGACGGCAGTAATGAAGACGTAGTAGAACAAGAAAGCGAACAAGCAGACACACAAGAAGAAACCGAATAAAAATAGCAATATGAACGCACTTTATATAGTCCACGAAGTAGTCAAGAAATATGTGAGCAAAGGTGGTGTCGCCGTTGATGCAACTGCAGGCAGAGGGTATGACACTGCTTTCCTTTGTGATGTAGTTGGAGAAGAAGGCAAGGTGTATGCTTTTGACATACAAGAAAGTGCAATCAACTCAACCAAGGAACTCCTTGACAGTCAAAACAAAAAGGCAACTCTCATCTTGGACTCTCATGCCAACATGGACAAATATGTGGACGAGCAAGTTGACGTTGTGCTTTTCAATCTTGGATATTTGCCCCATGGCGATCACAGTATTTACACTCACTACGAAAGCACCAAAGAGGCAATTTTGAAAGGTCTTGACCTTCTCAAAAGTGGTGCTGTCATGTGTGTAAGCATTTATTACGGTGGCGACAGTGGTTATGAAGAAAAAGACGCCCTTTTGCCTTGGCTCAAGACTCTTGACGACAGCAAGTATCAAGTTCTTGCAACCTTTTTCCACAACTGGAAGAAAGATCCGCCTATACCTGTTGTTATCTTCAAATATTAAAAACTGCGCTATTTAGCGCCTGACTTTGTCAGATACAACCCACACGATTCTCACGTACGGCAAGTACGCTGCGACCCGTGTGGGTTTTTCTTTCTCGTCATCCATCTAAATAGCGCAGTTTTTGGTGAGAGCAACAAACATCATAATGCCAACATAATACTCTAAACCATTGCGCTATTGAGCGTCTATCTACGGAAAATGGTTTCATTGTGTGCCACGTTATCCATGGGCTTATTTCTCGTCGTATATCTAAATAGTACTGTTTTTCAACTATAGACAAAAACAACTGCAAAACAAAAAAAGCAAGGAGAAAATCCTTGCTTTTTTATATTTTTGATGAAGTTAAGTTGCATGTTTTGCAATAAGTTTGACAACCTATGTTTTTCGATTGAATTTAGTCTATATATTGCACTGATACGTTGCCTGTATCCGTCTTTATTTTGCTGACTACGTTGTCTGCCAAACGCAAGGAGCCGCGGATATTGCCGGTGTCAGATGTGATGGTGATAGCGCCAAGTATTTCTACGTTATTGAGAGATACGTCTCCCGTATTGGTGCTTGCAACAAGGATAGCCGTTTTGAAGTTGGTCAACGTAACCTTGCCTGTGTCAACGTCAATAGAAGCGTTGGTGCACTCGACGTTTTTGGCGTTGATTGCGCCGGTATCGGATTCAACGTTGAGATTTGCGCATTTGACGTCGTTGAGACTGACAAGACTGGTGGAGCAGTCAACGTTTATGGCGCTTGCCTTTGTGACGTTTTCAATGGAAATTGCTCCCGTGTCGGAGTCGATATCCAAAAGTCCGTTGGTGTCGGCGTGGCAAGAAATAGCGCCGGTGTCTGTGTTGATGTCAATGCTGTCAAAGGTAAGACCGCTGTCTATGGTTACCATGCCGGTGTCCGTGTGTATTTTGAGTTTGCCGTAGTGGTCTTCACTCAGGTATATTGTGACGGAGAGAGTCTTCAAAACAAAATCAAGATTGATAGTGTTGTTGGTCGACGTTGATCGAATATTCAGTTCATTGTTTTCAACGAAAACATCGTGAAAGATATCTTCTGTTTCATAGCATACAACGCCATATTGTGCATCTGCTGATTTTTTGATGCTCACTTTTGCCACATCAACATCAACGTTGATATCTTCAAAAGCGTCAACTGTGTGATTGGTTGTCTTGTAGTTGTGCTTGAGTACAATATTGCAACCTACAAAGCACGTTGCCATCAATGCCATGCAAAAGAGAACGAGGAGTGAGATGATGATAAGTTTTCTCATATTAGTACCTTCATAATGTGATTTTTTGATATTGTATTGTTATTGTACAGCGTTAGTTCTTAAATAATCCTTAAATGAGAAAATTATTTTTTAGTCACGGAACTGCTGTCAATCAACAATTATATTATACAAAATAATAACATTACATACAACCAACTGGCAGATTGCAATGTGTCAACCCACGGCTTGCAAGTGTGCACTTTTGATGATAAACAATGCGTGTGCACGCACAGATAAACGGAGCGTCCACTGCGAAAAGCAGTGTCAACGGCAAAGCCGTACACCAAAGGTGTGGGCGTCCAGTCCTTACGAAAACAACAAAAAAACCACACGCTTGGAGTGGTTTGTTTGGCGCCTGTTGAGCGCTCGGCCACCGTGTATTAGCGAACTTGTGAGCGTCCACTGCGAAAAGCAGTGTCGTATGCAGAGCATAGTGGCATAGCCACAGGGGTCCGATTACGTTTATAATAACAAAAAAACCACCCGTTTGGAGTGGTTCGTTTGGCGCCTGTTGAGCGCTCGGCCACCGTGTATTAGCGAACTTGTGAGCGTCCACTGCGGAGAGCAGTGTCAACGGCAAAGCCGTACACCGAAGGTGTGGGTGTCCAGTCCCTATGAATACAACAAAAAAACCACTCGCTTGGAGTGGTTTGTTTTGGCGCCTGTTGAGGGACTCGGACCCCCGACACTGCGGTTAACAGCCGCATGCTCTACCGACTGAGCTAAACAGGCAAGATTTGATTTTGACTGTTTTAGACCGATAAGTCAAGAACAGGCAAGATTTACAGGCAATTCATGCTGAATGCTTGTTTATAATAATCTTATTATGGCGATTTGTCAACTATTTTTTCAAAACTTGCAAAATCATATTGATATTTTATTTGTTGAAACTTCTTTTTTTGTGGTGTATAATGTAGATACTGGTTATGGAAATACGTAGATATCAACAAAAAGACCGAGAAAATTGCAGAGATATTTGTCACAAAACTGCAACTGCCCCCAAGTATGTCAAGTTCAAAGATCTTGTCTGTCTTTTGTATTGCGATTATTATCTCGACAACGAGCCAGACAACATTTTCATACTTGCAGATGAAGGCGACAACGCCATTGGATATATCCTTTGTGGGCAAGATGAAAAGGCGTACCATAAGGCAATGAAACCTTATCTTAAAAGGGCAAGGAAAATTTCATTTGTAGATGGCATTATACCCGTCATTGAAAGCATAATGGAAAAGGGGCTATCCAAGGAATATCCTGCCCACCTGCACATTGACATTTTGCCACAAGGACAAAGACAAGGCTATGGCGCAAAACTTATTAAAGCCCTTGAAACACACCTTAAAGAAAAAGGGGTATGTGGCCTGCGACTTGGCGTCGGTGGGGATAATACGGGCGCACACAGGTTCTATGAAGCTTGTGGATTCACACTTCTCAAAAACTACGGCAAAAAGGGCAGAGTTTACGGCAAAAAATTGTAATATCTTTTGCGATTGAACAAAAGAGAAATCAACAAACAAAAGGTTTTATCGTATCATAAGAAGGATATAAACATATTTTTATTAAAAAAGAAAAGAAAAACGCCAACGTGATAGTTGGCGTTTTTTTGTTGTGATTTTGTTGTGGATTATACTGTTTCGTTTTGGCGAGCGTAGATGTTGACGTACAAGATGACGATGTCAACGTTGATTTTGCCGTCTTCGTATGAGAGTGATGCAAAGAAGTCTTCAAGGGTTGCCTCGCCAATGATTGAGAGCACTGTGGGATTGAGTGTTGAGATGTTGCCCCAATCAATGATGTTTTGGATTGTCATATATTTGATCTTGTTTTGGAATACCGTTGACAAATCCGTGAGTTTTGTAGCTTTGATTTCTTCATCGTCAAACATACTGTCGGGTGCAACTGTAATCAAATCTTCAACCGTGAATTCATCAAGAGCAGTGTTGAGTCCACCAACTTTCACATCATGTTCTGCAAATGCTTTGAGTGCAGAAACAGATTCCTTTTGGATATAGTCGATTTTGATTGTTTCAGGGTGGAGGAGATCAAGGACGTTTGTTATATTTTCGTTGATAGAGATAATTGAGCCGATTTGTCCCTTGACATACACAACGTCGTTCAAATCATCAGGCATATCTGCCAACGTGTAGAGTTTGCCGTCTGCAAAAACGTGAGTTGCATCATTTTCACTTGTGCGAATATACACGGTTTTGGCAAGTTCCTTTGAGTATGTGACGTGTAAGATGCCGTTGTTGAAATCTTTGTTATATTCGCCATCGAGAGCCACGTAGTAGAACATATCCACGCCGTCAACGGTGCCCTTGCTTGAGTGTTTGACAAATGTCAAATCGTATGCGCCGGTGCTGTCTGTCACAAATGTGTTGGTTGACTTGTTGAGATAGTAGTATGTTCTATCATCTGCCACGTTGCTTTCAACTATTGAATATCCGTCTTTGACAAGGAGATATTTTTGGAGATCTGCGTGTTCAGCACGGCTTGCGTCATAAGGTGTGTATTCCCCAAGGATATTGACGTAGAGCATAGGTGCTCCGTTGTATGTGGGGTTGGTGTATGTAGGCATTGTATAATCTTCGCCACCAACACGGACAAACACTGAGTCAAGACCGGTTGTGTCGCCGTTTTGCAAGTATGTGGACACGATATACAAGCAGAGAGCAGGATTGTTGTGGTAGTTGCCTTGCTCGTCTTTGAAATATGCATTGCCATTGTAAAGGAGATTGATGTCTTGAATTGCGCTTGTATCAATGGGCTTGTATGAGAAGGTTGTCGCGCCACCGTTTTCAAAGGTCTTCACTTGTTCATCGGTGAGAGCAATGTAATCGTAGTCACGGAGATAATACTTGCCGTCAACGTTGGGGACAAATGTGTAGTGATAGACGTCTTCGCCCACATATTTGTCATAATCTTTGTCGTAAGGTGTAAAGTATTCACCAGGCAAGCCATATTCATCAACGTTTTCTTCAACAATGTTATTTTCGTAAATATCAATGAGATCTTCAAGATAGAGATCGTTGATGACCTTTTCCATATTATTGCCAATTTCAAGGACGGGCATATATGCCATCTTCTTCAAGACAACGTGGCTTGTGCCTTCCTTTGTAATGGTGTAGAAGTTAAGGTCGCCATTTTCTTCAATAAACGTACGGCTTGCTTCATAGAACAATCCATCTACTTCGTAGAAGTAGGTTTGGTTGGTATCATTGGTGTTTTCTGCAAGAGCATAGACGTCAGGATCAATTTCAATGACGTCCCCAAGGATGAGAGAGTCAAATGCGTCTGCAAGGTCGCCAATGGTTGTTGATGCAAGGCGTTGGATGACTCTGTTTGATGCGTGGCCTGCAACGTAAATTGTCTTGCCGTCAACCATGCCTTCCACCATCTTTGTGCCGTCAAAGTAATACTTTGTGATTGCAACCGTGCTTATTTCAAAATCTGTTGCAACAACGTAGTCGCTGAAATTTGCGATGCCGGTTGTTTGCTTTGTGTATCTCTTGACGTTTGTGCCGTAGTCGGGATGATAGAGTGTGTAATATCCACCTTCGCTGTGTGCATAATAGGTGGTGTCTGCACTTTCAGTGCCGTCTGCAAGATAGTAGCCTGCGCTATATCTTGTAAGACCTGCAAGGGTTGTATCATCTTCGTCATAGTAGAAGTATGAGCCGTTGAAAAGGACGTATTTGCCGTCTTCGTCTTCCGTGTAGCGAAGGACGTATTTATCCTTATCCCCGTGAAGTGCTTCATCATAGACAACATATTTGTCTGTGGGAAGTGTGACGAAGATATACTTGCCGTTGGGGTCTTCGGTGTAGAGAGAAGGGGTTATGTTGATGACTTCTGAAAGAAGGAGATCTTCAATAGAGAAGGAGAGTTCGCTCAAAGTTTTGTCTTGCATAACCTTGAGGATATGTGCGCTGTCTTCGGTCACTTCAACAAGGTCGCCAAGTTTGACACCTTGAAGTTCCTCTGTTGCATTGTCAATTCCACCCACTGTAATGTATGAGATTGCTTGGATTGCAGAGTCTGCACTGCCAACGTGCACACGTGCATATCCGTCAAAATCTTTTTGAAGACGAGTGGTGTTGTCAATGGTGTGGATGAAGGGATCAACGCCATATTTGTCTGCAAGTATATATGCGCCGTCTTGGGCAATATATACGTCATTTGAGATGGTGACAAGGTTGCCTGTTGTTGTGAAGATAGAGCCACTTTCATTGGTTGCAAGATCGTGGAGTGCAACGTATCCCGTGTCAACAAGTTCATATCCAAAGCCGTTATCTTCAAAGCAGTTGCCGTATGTCTTAATGTAGAATTCGCCACTTACAGGCATCAAATCGGCATCATAAAGTTCGTATTCGTAATATCTGTAGTATGTTTTGCCGTTTGTTGTTGCATCTGCATCATAGCAGGAATTGTCAACTCTATACACGGGGTTGCCGTCTTCATCAAAGACTGCCACTTCGTTGCCATCTTTGTCGATTGTTGTCTTTTGCACAAAGCGAAGTTCTCTTTCAAGCAACATACCATTGTCAATGCCACATACGTATGTTGTTGCGCCTTCACTGACAAAGAGATAGTCTTCTTGATCCACCACTTCGTATCTGCCGGTCTTGACGTAAACTTCATTTGAGCCTACTGCCACAAACTTGTCTGTGTCTGCATCAATAAGTGCGCCAACACGAAGCCCGTCAATGACTTCACTGAGTTGTGAAACGGGGGTGTCTTTGATGAGAGTAAAGATGCCGTTATCCCCAAGAGTGATGCCAAAGTTGTCTTCAATTTGACGGAGTGTAAGTTCACCACTGAGAGCAGAGAGCATATTGTCAATGGCGTCAATGATGGGTACATTGAGATTGTCATCAAGGATGGGCAAGCCGTATTCATCAAACTGAAGGTTTGTAAGGCCACCAATCTTGTTCAATGTGATTTGGTCAAGGATGAGTTCTGCCCATTGGTTTTCAATTTCGTTCAAGGGTACGTCAAAAAGGACGGAAACGTCAATAAAAGCATCTTCGTTTTCTGCAAGAGCAAGTTTTCCTGTCAAACCGTACTTTTCTGCGATTTCGTTCAAGGTCATATTGGCAAAATCTTCGCCTGCAAGCATCTTGTAGATTTCAAGCAACGTCTTATCGTTGATTTCACTGCCTGCGTCAAAGATCGTGCCTTCTTCAAGGCCTGCCATATCCGTCACGTCGCCCACGCGTATGGTTGCAACGAGTGCGTATAATGTGCCTGCGATTGCGCCCACAAAGAGCACAACGCCCATAATCATGCCAAGGAAGAAAGAGAGAATACTTTTTCCTGTGCCTTTTGATCTACGTCTTGATGAATTTTTCATATTAGACTCCTAAAATATAAAAAAAGCCCTTTATAGAATAAAGGGCAAAAACCATTATTGTTTTGAAAAAATGCTTGCAAGCACTTGACCGATAGGGTTAAGGTCAAAGAAGAACTTGCAGATGACTGATTGATTGATATACTCGATAACTTCGGGCACTTTGTCGCCGACAATTTGCAAGACTGCAAAGACAATCATAATTGTCACTGCGCCAAGGATTAAGCCCACGATTGCGCCAAGAATTCTATCTACAGTACGAACACGCTTTGATGAACTTTCGTGCATGCCTTGTGTGAAACCTTTGATGATAGAGCAAAGGATTGAAAGGACGATGCAAGAAATAGCAAACAAGCAAACGGAAATAATGAGGCTTGAAATGTTGCGAATACAAAGACCTGCAAGTGATTGAAGACCATAATCTGTGATAAGGAAGTCTGCCACCTTATCTGCGATAAGACCTTTGAAACTGAATTCTGCAAGGTTTTGTCTTGCGCCGTCAACAAGTATGTACTTTACGTTGCTTTCGTCAATGTGGATGATTTCATTAAATTCTGGGCCCCAACCTGCAGATTTTTCGCCAAGTGCTGTCATAAGGCTTTGACCGATTGATGATTCAAGGACGGTGTTGTGCAAGAGTCCCATAAGAAGAAGGGATATAAACACAACAGTGACCGTCATAAAGAACCCTTTCATTGACTTGCCAAAACCTCTCACTGCACCAAAAGCCGTGAAACCGACAAGCAAAACAATCAGTGCTACGTCTGCGTACCAAGTGGTTGCTGAAAGTGTTGTTGAAAACATAATGAATCGCTCACTTTTTGATATTGTTGCTTATATTATACTCGCACGCACGAGTTATTGCAAGAGAAAAAATAAAATTTTTAGACTAAACGCACGCATAATGTGAGAGCACGCCTGCGAGAGTGGGATGAAAAAGCCGTCAAAATATCCCAAAAATCGCAGAATTTTCCCTGAAAAATCACTGAAAAACGAGAAATAGTGGAAGGGTTGAAGGATAACAAAAAACTTTTCGGGCAATACTTTTTCTATGAAAAATTTTGAAGAAAACAAAGGGTATCAAATTGTTGTCGTGTGCTTTGGCACGCCGTCAGTTGTGGGGGATTCGCTTGG
>JAZLBO010000019.1:0-9026 GCA_045613765.1 Clostridia bacterium
GTTGCAGTGTATGCATACTGCAATCAACACGGACTCTGGAAAGTTGAACTGTGAGTCCAAGATGAAAGCCCAATAAGAATTGCAGGTTAGCGCATGACTTTTGACGGCTGACAACTGAATTGACAATATTTTGCCTTGGCACGAATTGCTACGGCAGGTTTAATTTTGACAATATACGGAGAAGGGATATGGAAGAATTTGACAACGTAGAATTGAAATCTCAAGACGTTGAAGAAACTGAAGATTTGGAAGAAAGTGCAGAAACCGAAGACGTCAACTATGGGGACACTGAAAGTGTAGAAGAGCAGATTGCCACAGAAAAACCCAAAAGCGCAATGGGGGAAAAGTGGCAGAAATACGTGGACTCGCACCCCAAAGTTGAAAAGGTTGCAACCTACGTAAAGGAACACAAAACAATGCTCCAGGCAATATTGTTTATGTTGTTCTCTTGCCTTGCATTTGTTGCACAACTCGGCACGCAAGCACTTTTTGATTGGGCGCTGAAAGACGTCAGCCAAGTGGTCAAGATTTGGCCTTTCCCTGCACAAGCACTGGGCACGCTCATATCCTTCCTTATAGCAAACGTGGTGGCAAAGGTCATATCCTTTGTGATGAATCGCAAAAAGACCTTCAATGCCAACAACAACAAGATATTCAGTGCAGTCACATACACCATTATGGTTGTGACACTCATCATTGTTGAAACATTGGTGGGAGAGCCTCTTGCCAACGCACTCAACGCAGCATCAAACGGTGTTCTTGGCAGTTGGGCATCAACCCTTGCAATCATCATCTATTCAATCCCCGATTTCATAATCGTATTCCTTATGGACAAATATGTTATTATGCGCCATAAAGAAGAGAAAAACAGCGCTATTTAGCGCCTGACTGTGTTAAGTTCAAGTCCACGAATAGTCACGTACGCCAAGTACGCTCCTATCCGTGGACTTTTTCTTTCCTCGTCATGCATCTAAATATCGCTGTTTTACACTCTCTACGGCAAGTTCGTAGGGTGCTTATACAAGCACTCACTTATTCAAAGACGGAACGGGAGCCACAGGGCGGCGACATAGCGAGTGCCAAGCACCAGACAAAAGTACGCCAGCCACTTGGGAATCCTGTTTTTCTCACCCAAGTGGCAAGTGGCATAATGAGAGGAATATCCTTAATGTGCGCGTGCCGTAAGGAACAAAGTGACGGAATAGCGATTGCTACGAAGTCAATCGCGTCGAGTTGCCACTGCCCGTAGGGCTTGGCGAGAGCCAATGGGGGGAAACACATGAGGAAGGGGGGAATCCTAAATTGATATGTTCGCACTCACTTTGAGCATGCTTTCAAAACACTTTTTCACTATTCACTATTACTTCTTAATTAAACAAAAAAGGCACTCGTTTGAGTGCCTTTTTTTACATTAAATCGTCAATGGTTGTTTGTGAATAGATGATATATTTGTCAAAGAAGTCGGCAAGGTCTTTCCACATTTCTTCACGGTTGATTTCGCCGTGCATTTCGTGCCTGCCGTCAGGGTAGAGATGTACGTCCGTTGGCACGCCGTAGCGTTTGTAGAACTTTTCAAGTTTGCCAACACTCTTTTTGCCACCCATAGGGTCTTTCTCTCCACAGAATATGCCCATTGCAGTGATGGGGGAAAGGTTTGCACCCGCTTTCTTTGAGTAGAGTTTGCTCACTTCCTTGAACATATTGTATGAAAACGCCACACTCATATTTGCTTGTGAATACTCGTCGTCTTGATGGCGTTTGCACCACATAGGATCACGAGAAAGCCAAGCGCAAGGATGATTGAATTCTTTGTATCTATACAACTTGTCAAATAGTTTCAAAGTGAAGGTGGGACGCCAGTTGCCTGCCACGAGAGCAAGGGGAGCAGTGGCGATTGCACCCATCAAAAATGAAGGATTGCAATATCCCGTGCCACCAAGGGCGATGGCTCTGCAATTTGTGTCACACTGTGCAAGTGCTTGACCAATATATGAGCCATAACTGTGTCCAAAGAAGAAGACGGGCAATGAATACTTTTCTATGAGCCACTCTCTGAAGAAAAGTTGATCCTTGAGAATTTTTTGGAAGACGTTGCCGTGATGTCTGCCACGGTTTTTGTCACTTTCAGTGCGACCGTGTCCACGATGATCGTCTGCAAAACAAATGTAGCCACAACCGTTGAGATACTTTGCAAGGTCATCAAACATACCTGCATATTCACTCAATCCGTGACAAATTTGAATCACACCTTTGGGTGCAGAAACGTCATCCCAAAGAGTGACAAAAATTTCATATCCGTCATGACTTTTCAATTTGAATTGTTTCATAAGTCCCCTCTTTAGCATAGAGTTTAGCACACTCAACCCCCAATTTCAAGAAAATCAATCAATTTTTTATAAAAAAGCCGTCATTTTTGTGACGGCTTTTTGTGTTGATTGAGGGTATCATTTGTCAGTCGTTGACGGGTGTTTCTGTTGAGAGAGCAGTGCCTTCAATTTCTTCAAGATTTGCGTTGTCTGTTTCAAGGTCGCTTTCATTGACATCATTGTCTTCATCGTCTTCTGTTTCTTCGATGGTTGAGATTGAAGATGATGTCATTTGTCTGACAAATGCTTTTGATGAGAGCATAATCACGCCACAGACAAGGGCGACTGCCATATCCACAAATACGCTGGAGTTGTAGGTCAATGAATAGACGGTTGCCGTTGCGTATGTGTTCATCAATTCGCTATCCCAATAGAAGTAGTCTGCAAAGGCAAAGACACCTGAACATACGTGGCAAGCATATCTCAAGGATACTGCCACTATGCCACCGAGCAAGAAGTTGATGATACGGTTGCTCTTGAACAGTTTTTTCTCATAGAAGAACCCACTGACGCCCACAAGTCCGTATGCGAGAGGGTAGTCCAAAAGGAATTGCATAGGATGAAGGATATACGGATCTTGCAATGCTTGGAGAGTGCCGTACACAAGGCAGACAAGGACGCCCCTTCTTGTGCCAAACATCATACAGTAAATCATAAGGGGGAGTACGCTTGCAAAGGTGATTGAGCCACCTTGGGGCATACGGAAAAGTCTTGCGTATGAAAGGGCAAAGGAAAGTGCCACTGCCACTGCGCCATACACAAGGGCACGAGTGTTGTTGGTTTCCTTTTTGCCACCGAAAATGACTGCAAGAGCAAGTACGACAATGACAACCACGGCAGATATTGTCAATCCAAGGGTTGATGCATGCTCGTAGTCACTGCCAATAAGGTCGTATTGCTTGGACATACACACCATAAGTGCAATAAAACAGCCAAGAAGAAGTGCGCCACACACATAGAGTGTGATGCTGAAAGCCTTTTTGCCAAAGGGGGAAGATATGATGAGCGCAATGCCAGAGAGTATAACAGTTGACAATGTGGCAAGGATAGGATAAAAGAGCAAAGGCTCAAGGGTTGTATCTTGCATCTTGATGTAAGACATCAACACCACCACTGCTACTGCATATCCAATGATGACGCCAGTCATAATCTTCAAAAAGTCTTTGACTTTGTCGGGCTTGGTTTTTTTCAGTGTCAAACCAATGATTGCACCAATGCCAACAATGGCAAGTGCGAGAAATAAAACTGCGTAGCCGAGTTTTGTGAAAAGAGTGTCAAAATCCATAAAGCACCACCTTAAATAATATTTAGGGCAAAAAAAATACCCCGGTTGTGCCAAGGTGAAAAATGCGAAAAATCGCGAATCTTTTGATTATTGCTTCCTTACGCGAGTGTTAACCCACAAGTTCAAGAGTATAATCTCAGCCGTGTTGCCACAGCACCCCTAGCAAAAACATCATAGCACCCACAATTCTATTCGTCAAGAAAAATTTGAAAATAGGCAAATTTTGAGATAATTTTGCCATGCGTTGACAATCATTGAAAAAAGTTTTATATTCTTAATATCAACATAGGAGAAACTTGTATGAAAAAGATTTTTCAAGAATTCAAGAAGTTTATCACAAAAGGCAACGTTGTTGACCTTGCTGTTGGTATGATTATAGGCTCTGCCTTTACTGCCATCGTCAATGCACTCGTCAACAATATCTTCAAGCCCCTCATCAATGCAATCCCCATGGAAGGCGTTGAAGGTCTTATCACAATGCTCGTGGAAAAGAACGCAGACGGCTTGACAGCAGCCCAAGCAGCAGAACAAGGCGTACCTTTCATCATTGACCTTACACAATCAGTGTATATCGATTGGGGCGCATTTATCATGGCAATCGTCAACTTCCTTCTCACAGCAGTTGTGTTGTTTGCACTTGTCAAGACAATCAACAAGTTCCGTGACGGTATGGGTGGCATGAAGAACAGAGCAGAACTCATTGCATCACTCACAGATGAAGAAAAGGCAACTTGCAAGAACGCAATCGTGCCCAGCAAGAAGGAACTCAAGGCAATCGTTGAAGCAAGAGATGCAAAGAAAGCCGAAGAAGACAGACTTGCAGCAGAAGCCGCAGCCAAAGCAGAAGCAGAAAAGGAAACAACAGAAGATATTCTTCGTGATATTCGTGATGCTCTTTCCAAGAAGTAAAGCAAAAACGCACTATTGAGTGTCTAATTTTGTCAAAACCCTGATATTCCACCCTCACGTACGCCAAGTACGCTACGGTCGGTCTATCAGGGTTTTTTCGCATTATACATCTCAATATTGCGTTTTTGTGTGTGTCTAAATAGGCAAAGTGCATCATGTTTTTCATCTAAATATCGCAGTTTTAATAATGAATTGCAACATATTGTTGCATGAATTGACACTTTGTGTCATGAATTGCCTACGGCATGATTTCTCGCTACGCTCCATGATTTGCACCAATGGTGCATTGTGGTTGCAATTCAAGATTTTGGCTTGAGTGTGAGTTTTTATACAAGCACTCGCTTATAATGTGTCAGACCATACAATTTGTTGTAATTTGTATTGCCATCACAACGGTGTTATGCTAAACTTTATTTGTTTATTTTGTGCTGAAAGCAAAATAGAGTAGTTTTTTACACATTTCAAAAGGGTATAATGTGTCCATGAATCTAAACAAAGGTTCATTATGAGCAAAAATTTGGAGATAAAAATGAAGAAAACGACAATTTTACTTGCAACAATTTTGATCTTGGTCGTATGCAGTCTTGTGTTTGTAGCGTGTGACAATGGTGATGATGATCCTGTAGACGATGTTTTGGATAGACTTACATATAGTGGTACAAGATACGACTTGACGTGGACGCTTTGGAAAAACACAGGTGATCTTAAGATTTCTGGTGATGGCAAAATGGGTGATTTCGCAAAAAATTCGACAAGTGCGTGGAGAGCTTATGCAGATACTATTAAATCTACGGTCTTGGCAGATGGCGTGACTACCATTGGCAAATTTGCATTCCAAGGTTGCAATATCATGAAAAGCATAGAAATCCCGAATAGTGTAACTACCATCGGCAAATCTGCTTTCGCCGATTGCGAACGGTTGAAAGACGTGTATTTTGTTGGCACAGAGGAACAATGGAAAGCGATCCAAGTTGGTGAAAACAATGATGAGTTGCTCGATGCGACAATCCATTTTCTCTGTAAAACTGGCACATGGGGCAGTTTGACGTGGACATATTATCAGAATACTGGTGAACTTGTAATCTCTGGCACAGGGGGAATCAACGATTTTGAAAGTTATTCAACAGATGCGTGGTGCGCTTATAAAAACACTATTAGATCTATTGTTATTGCAGATGGTGTGATCTCCATTGGAAAGCATGCTTTCTATGATTGTGCCAAGTTGAAAAACATTGAAATTCCTGATGGTGTGACAACCATTGGCGATTATGCTTTCTATAATTGCAGAAGTTTGGAGAGCATAACGTTTAATGAAAATAGTCAGTTGACCACACTTGGTCAAAGTGCCTTTGAAAGTTGCGAGAGTTTGACGAACATAGAAATTCCAAGTGGTGTGGCCACCATCGGCAAGTGTGCCTTCCTTGGATGTGGAAGTTTGAAAAGTGTGACATTTGGCATTGACAGTCAATTGGTCGCCATTGGTCGATTAGCATTTTGGGGTTGTAGAGAATTGTCAAGTGTGATATTTGATGAGAATAGTCAGTTGACGATCATTGAGTATGGAGCATTCTCGTCTTGCGACAGTTTGACAAGTATTGAAATTCCTGCCAGTGTGACAACAATTGGTGAGGATGTTTTTTCAGGTTGTGGCGTGTTGACAAGCGTGAAATTTGCTGAAAATAGTCAATTGACCACAATTGGACGAGGCGCCTTTAATGCATGCAGTAATTTGAAAAGCATAGAAATCCCAAGCAGTGTTACAGCCATCGGGGATAGTGCCTTTGGATCGTGCGTAGGTTTGACAAGTATAATGGTCAGCGAGGGAAATACGACTTATCATAGCACGGGCAACTGTCTTGTTGAAACAGCAACTAAAACTTTGATTTTGGGCTGTAAAAAGAGTGTGATTCCGGCAGATGGCAGTGTTGCCATCATTGGAGATTCGGCTTTCAAAAAATGCACAGGTTTAGAAATAATAGAAATTCCAAACACTGTTACTACCATTAGCGATGATGCTTTTAGTGGTTGCTATAATTTGAGAAAAGTAATATTTGCTGAAAACAGTAAACTACTAACTGTCGCTGATTTTGCCTTTGCATATTGCGATAGTTTGACAAGCATAGAGATACCTGCCAGTGTAACCAACATTGGTCTATTAGCCTTCACTGATTGCTACAGACTTACAAGCGTAACTTTTGAAGATCCCAACGGTTGGTATTGTACAACTACAGAAGGTGCATCAAGTGGAACAAACTTGACCTTGACAGATGCATCAACCAATGCAACTTATTTGCGTAGTACATATGCCGTTTGTTACTGGCACAAAAACAACTAAACAAAACCAAAGATATAGCACAGAGCGTCATCTTCAAAGGGTGGCGCTTTGTTTTGTTGTGTAGCGGGGTGGTATCAATTTTATCTGATATGCACCAATAGTGCAATTCATGAAGTCATGGACTTCAATTCATGGAGCATAGCGAGAAATCATGCCGTAGGCAATTCATGACACAAAGTGTCAAATCATACAATTTGTTGCCACATATACACCATATTTTTTTCATAATTTGGGGCTTTTTTGTGCCATCAAATTGACAATGTTTGAGATATAGGGTATTTTATTATTTACTGAACTAAAGTGATTTACGCTTGAAAGGAGATAGTTTTGAGAAACGAGATCCCATATAAAATATATCTTGGGGAAAACGAACTTCCAAAAGAGTGGCTCAATCTTCGTGCTTTTATGAAGGATAAGCCTGCACCTTTGCTTAATCCCGAAACATTGAAACCCATGACCGAAAAGGAACTCAGCGAGGTGTTTTGTGATGAACTTGCAAAGCAAGAGATTGACGACACTTCAAAATATATCCCTATTCCCAACGAAGTGAGAGAGTTCTACAAGATGTATCGTCCTTCTCCACTTATTAGGGCATACTGTCTTGAAAAGGCACTTGACACGCCTGCAGAGATATACTACAAGTTTGAGGGCAACAACACGTCTGGCTCACACAAACTCAATTCTGCCATTGCACAAGCATACTATGCAAAGGAGCAAGGGCTCAAAGGTGTCACAACGGAAACCGGCGCAGGACAATGGGGTACGGCACTTTCTATGGCTTGCTCATACTTTGGACTTGACTGCAAAGTGTTTATGGTCAAATGCTCTTACGAAATGAAACCTTTCCGTAGAGAAGTTATGCGCACATACGGCGCAAGCGTCACACCCTCTCCTTCAAACACAACGGAAGTGGGCAGACAAATACTCCGTGACTATCCCGAAACAACAGGCTCACTTGGTTGTGCAATCAGTGAAGCAGTTGAAATGGCAAGTGGACTTGACGGCTATCGCTATGTCCTTGGCAGTGTGCTCAATCAAGTATTGTTGCATCAATCCGTCATAGGCTTGGAGGCAAAGACAGCCCTTGACAAATACGGCATAGACCCCGACGTCATCATTGGTTGCGCAGGTGGTGGATCAAACCTCGGTGGACTTATTGCTCCCTTTATGGTGGAAAAACTTGAAGGAAGAAAGGACTATGAGTTTATCGCAGTTGAGCCTTCATCTTGCCCCACATTGACACGAGGCAAGTATGGATACGATTTCTGCGACACAGGCAAAGTTTGTCCCCTTGCAAAGATGTACACGTTGGGCAGTGGATATATGCCTGCATCAAGCCACGCAGGTGGACTGAGATACCATGGTATGACAAGCACGCTCTCCGAGTTGTATGACAAGGGTTATATGGGTGCAAGATCGGTCAAACAAACAGAAGTGTTCAAGGCGGCGGAAACCTTTGCAAGAGTGGAAGGAATACTTCCTGCACCCGAGTCATCACACGCAATCAAGGTTGCCATCGACGAGGCAATGAAGTGCAAGGAAACTGGCGAAAAGAAAGTTATTCTCTTTGGACTTACAGGCACGGGCTACTTTGATATGACGGCATACAAGGCTTTCAACGATGGCGAAATGAAGAACTACGTTCCCACTGATGCAGAAATTCAAAAAGGCTTTGATACAATGCCAAACATCAATCTCTAAAATTTTATAAATAAAAAAGGCACCCATTGAGTGCCTTTTTTTATTTGCATTGATTATTTTGTTTCATCAGTAGTAGATGTCGTTGTTTCAGTGGATTCCACTAAGGCGTCTTTGTCTTTTTTTGTAAAAATCTTCTTTGCCAAATTTTTACATTTGTCGGAAGTGAAGAAATTGAGTGTAATTATGCAGACAAAGATGAGTCCAATGACAATGAAGATGCCAAGCATACCTTTCCAAGTAATGTCAAGGGCGGCGAGCACAGAGTCTTTCATGCTTACATCCTTGTTTTCTTCAGAAGGCTTCCACTTTGCATACACTGTGATAGATCCGTCTTTTTCAAGTGTTTTTACTGTTTTTTCAGTAAATTCGGTGTCTGAATAATTGATTGTTCCGTCTTGTTCAACTTCGGCAATATACCAAGTCGGATCGT
>JAZLBO010000020.1:0-158600 GCA_045613765.1 Clostridia bacterium
CGCAAAGATTGTTGTGCATCCTGTTGAACGGAATGTGCCATTTTCAATACAAACATATGCGCCATCGAGAACTGAAAGGACACAAACGCTTTCTGCATTGTCATTATCTGCAACGAGTTCACCATCACCAGAGATTTTCAATGAGGTTCCTTTATTGCTTGCAATAAGAACATCACAAACGGTCATTGTTTGTCCCAATGCATTTGTGCTTGTGACAAGGCTGTTGCTTTCAAGTTTCTTTCCGTTGAGATCAAGTGTTATGTCGCCACTGTTGATTTCAATAGGACCATTATAAAGTGTGATATCACTTGTCAATCTTGCGCTGAAACCATTTTCAAGAACTGTTCTAAGGTCTGCTTCGTTTGAAACGTCTGCAGTTCCATTGACTGTTGTCTTAACTTCTTCAAGGTCACAACGATTACCACAATATGTAACCAAGTAAAGGACGCCGTTTTCTACAGCATACTTTGTGAGCATGTCGTGTCCCAATGCATCAATGATATCTGCGTGATGCTCGTATCCACATTTGTCACAAATACAAAGTGTATAACCGTCGGTTTCGCAAGTAGGATTAATAAAATCAACTGGATCAATAGTGCAAGCAACTGTTTCAACGTGTGAAGGATCGTTGGCACAAACTCTTGAATGTTTAAGATTACCATTGGATGTCCAATCACTCCAATCGTGGTTGAGAGCAGGTTCGCCTTCTTCTGTATATGTGTATCCACATTCGGCACATCCGTATGTGATGACTTCTGCGCTTTCACAATCTGCAGGAGTTCTGCCGATTTCTACACAGTTGCAATCATCTTCATCATAACAGTCTTCACTATTTTTGCAAGTTCTGCCATGCGTGCCGTCTTCGTTTGATTCCCACTCGTTCCAATCGTGATCAAGTGCGTCGGTGTATTCTTCGTAGCAATAGTCACAAATTGCACCGTTGTAACAATCGGCTGCGCCACCACTACAATTTTCGACTTCGGTGTGTGTTTCATCAAATTCACAAACCTTTGTATGTGTGCCGTCGCCATTGCAGTTGTATTCAACCCAAACGTGTTCACACACAGGGGGTACAACAGCCATTTCAAATGAACAAGCGTCACAAAGATTGTCTGCATTTGCATCAATGTGATCTGCTGTATCAATGTGAGTTGCATCCACTGAACATACTCTTGAGTGAGTCAAGCCATCTTCATTGTCTGCCCAGCTGCCAAAAGCATGACCCTTTGCAGGAATAGGCACTGGCTTGTTTGAACTACAAACAGAACAGATTTGGACCATTTCGCCATCTTCTGTACATGTTGCTTCACGAACTACTCTGCCATCAACCCAAGTGTGACCTTCAATACAAGTTGTAGGTCTACAGGCTGTGAGAACACAAGCCACAAGAATTGAGAGCAAAAGCACTGCGATTAACAAGTTCTTTTTCATCAAAAATCTCCTTTTCTTTCCCATGATGTGCAATAAATTTTTGCACAAATTTTGCTGAAGAAAATCAATCAATTTTAAAGTCTAAATCGTCGCGTATATTTTGTTTCTTTTCTTCTTTGATATATTAATAATTATATAATAGCAAAAAATGTCGTTTTTTACAAGAAAATTTTCTAAAAAAATTTACATTAAAATTTGGCAAGTTTTCTCTGATTTTAGTTGCAGATTTTTTTACCAATAAAAAACCTCACAAAAATGGAAAAAATTTTCAAAAAACCCTACAAATCTTGCATTTCTTACTCAAAAATAAATATATACCTCTGTTGACAAATGTCAAAAAAAGTACTATGATTGAAAGGATTATTTTAATTTATGTGCACAATTTTATATATGCACGCTCGGAGTAATTTATGAAATTCAACAAAAATGGCAAACTTCTTGCAGTGATATTCACTACAGTTTGTATGTTTGTTGCAATGCTTGGTGGCTTTGTCGGTCTGTTTACTGCAACCGAAACAACCCCCACATACATTGCAAATGCAGCGACATCAAGTGATTATTACGCATCTCTTGAAGATGATTTGAACTTGCGTGGCGATGCTTTTAGAGCAGAACTTGCAGATCTTATCACCGACACCCACAAAACACTGACAAGTTATGCTGGTCTTCTCAACATCTTCCCCGATAGTGATGCAGACCCCAACAAAGCCGGCAATATTCTTTGGTTCTACACCGGCACATCAGTGAAAATGCCAACAAACTTCAATTCCGGCACAAATCGTGAACACGTATGGCCTAAAAATGCAGGAAAAGCATTCCCCGAAAGCACCCTTGCAGGTTCAGACGCTCACCACTTGCGCCCAACGGACAATAGTTTGAACTCAACACGTTCAGACAACAGTTTTGGTGAAGTTCCTCAAACCACTGGCAATATCGTTGCAGAAAATGGCTCAAAATCATATGCAAACCTTTGCTACCAAGCAAATAGCACATTTTATCCTGGTGTTGGATATCGTGGTGCAACTGCTCGTATTTTGATGTATATGCAAACAAGATGGGGCGATGATTACAACCTTAAGTTTGTCCTTGGCAATGGCAACAACAAGACAATCGGCGACATTGAAACTCTTATGAAGTGGCATATTGAAGAACCCCCCACTGCAGAAGAAAAGACAAGAAATGAAGTCGTTTTTGGCATTCAAGGCAACAGAAATCCTTTCATTGATCACCCCGAATATGCAGAAATGATTTACTGCCACGATGGCGAATCATACAATGATGAACTTCAAGCAGTTGTTGCAACATACGGCAGTTATCTTGATGATTTGACTGATCCCACAGTTGAAGTTGAGTCCATTTCAATTTCAGCTGACAAGAACGCACTTGTAGTTGGCGAAACAAGCAATCTAAGCGTGTCAATTACACCTTCAAAGGCAAGCAAGGAAGTCACTTGGACATCATCAAATCCAAGCGTTGCAACAGTAAACAATGGTACAATCACTGCTCTTTCTGCAGGCACAACAACCATCACTGCAACAAGCGTCAAGACACCTTCAAAGAGTGCAACGTTGACAATCACAGTAAAGGCACTCTCCGCTCTTACAATCACTGGCACACCCACAAAGACAAAATATGAGGCAGGTCAAACATTCAACCCTACAGGTCTTACTGTGACAGCAAAATACTCAGACAATTCAACTGCAGTCATACCCAACTCACAAATCACCTGGCTCGACGGCACAACAAGACAAGCAACCCTTGCTGTTGGCACAACAACAGTAATTGCAAAACTTGGCAACGTCGAAAAGACCGTAACTGGAATCTCAGTCACACAATCAACATCAAAAACATTTACAATTTCTCGTGCAAGTTTCAGTGGATCTGGTGCATACGCATGGACAAGTTGGTCAACAGACGGATTCTCAGGATATGGCTTTATGTATCCTAACAATAAAGATCAAATCCAAATGAATACTGACAAGACTGCAAAGTACATTTATAACACTACTTCTATTGAAGGTGGAATTAAGTCAATAACAATCAAAGGCAGTGACGGAAAGACGTTTGAAGTTCGCACATCTTCCACTCCTTTTGCGCAAAATAGTGGGGCTGCAACAGGTGGTACTGTTCGTGGAACAATCACAGCATCTGCAGACGGAACAAAACTTGATATAAACACAACCGACACTTATTTTGCAATAACATACACAAGTTCAAAAGGCGCAGTGTATCTTGACGAAATCATAATTGAATACGGTATCGGGGGTGGATCATCATGCAACCACACATCAAGCGATTGGATCATTGATTCTCAAGCAACATGTAAAGTGGCAGGTTCAAAGCACAAAGAATGTACAAAGTGTGGCGAAGTCCTTGACGCGCAAGAAGTCCCCACTACAAACAATCACTCCTACGGCAACTGGTCAACCACAAGCGAACCCAAGTGCAACCAATTTGGCTCAGAATCTCGCACATGCTCAATTTGTGGCAACGTTGAAACAAGACAAATTGAAAAGACACAACACACATGGAGTCAATGGGTGGACAACGGCAACGGCACAGAATCAAGAGAATGTTCCGTCTGTCACGAATCAGAAAACCGTGAGTGCGCAAATATGCAAAAGGTTGCAGAATTTGAAAGCGCAGTCGCATCAGTACAAGATGCAACAGGCGTTGAAGCAAAATGGACTGCAATCGGCAATGCTCTTGCAAAATACAATGGATTGACCGACTCCGAAAAGGATGCAGCAACGGATGCCTATGCACTTCTCGAAGGTGAAATTAGCGAATACAATGCAACAATCGGCGCAGTCAATGAACAATCAAACAAAGCAACGAGTGATGCCATCAATCTCTTGGCAGGATCAATATCCGTCCTTGCATTTGCATCATATTTGCTCTTGAAGAAAGCATAAGGAGGAATTAAGTATGAAAAAGACCATATTTATTATTCTTATCGTATCAATGCTCGCAATCAGTTTGACGGCCTGCAATCTCAACGGTGGCAATGCATACAGTCAAATCAACGAATTGCTCAAAGACGACTTCTCTCTTATAAATCTTGACGTTGAAACAACCCACAATGGCATAACACTCGTCAACAAATACACAGCAAGCATAGCAAGCAATACAACCATTGTGACATACTCAATGCAATCACTTGCAGAAATTGAAAAAGATGAAGACGGCAACTACATTATGCCCACAGACATGATTGTGACCGAAAAAGGTAGCGCAACCATCAACAACGGCAAAATTACATTTGACGGCAAAGAAACGGAGTTGCCAGAAATCACTTCTCCATCATTGAATTTCAACAAGCAATACTTGAGCAAAAATTGTACAAAGGTTGTAGATGAAAACAACGTGACCACCATAATTGCTGACGTAGTCGACATCAAGGGATTCACAGGCAACGAAAACTTTGATGGCAAAGATATGAAAGTTGAAGTTGTGTATGGCGAGTCAATCAAATCAATCGTCATCAACTACACAATGAACAGTGGCGCAACAGTCAAAGTCACATACACATTTGCATAAGTCAAATAGGTAGAATAAAAGGCGAACTCCGGTTCGCCTTTTTCTTTTGCATTTTGCAAATAATCACGAGTAAATAAGAGACGTGTCTATTTGTAGAAAAAACTATAAATTTTCTCAATTTAGGTTTAAATTAATCAGTTTTGGAAGATAAAGTGTCAATTTATAATTTCACATCCGAAAATGGAATTGCAAAAAACAAGAAAAAAGACAGACGATAATTTTGCGTCTGTCCTTTTATTTAGCGTATAAATAATGCTCAGTATTTTGAGTAAATATCGTTTTCTCCAACAGCGTCAAGGGAAGGTTTTTCAATCTCTTTTACCTCGCCTTTTGTTGCAAGGAAACATCTTTCTCCAAGGTTGAATATGTACTTGTCAGAATGAATTGAATCGCTATATACATCCTTTACGATAATGTTTGGAAGTTGTTTTTTAAGGCGCACAACTTTCTCTTCCTTTCTGCAAATTTCGCCCACCATTGTATATCTTTTTGACATTGTTGTTGCAATACAATAATCAACACCCATACGACGTGCAATTTCTTCAATAAGAAAATCTGGGCTTGCACTTATAAGTACAACCTTTCTGCCATTTCTGTTTTCAGGACGGAACCAATCGTAAATTTGCTTTTCGTACTTATCCCAAAACTTTTCAACGTTTCGTTTATTATTGATAAAGTTTGCAAACCAAAACGCAACCTTTTTACAAGTTTTGACAGAGATGATCTTACACCCCATCATAACACCCCAAATGAATTGGAAAGGAAGCATTAAGATAATCCAAGGGTTATGGAGCATACAATAGCCCCAATATTTCAGCTGACTGTCAAAGGGGATTGCAGTTTTGTCAAAGTCGTACATATCAACTTCGATCGCCTCATCAGTCAACACTTTGACGCCGTATAATGCCTCTTTTTCGCCGATCACGTACTCATTTGATATTTCTTCTGCGGGAGTATCATCTGCATCTTGTTTGACTTCTGGCAAGGTTTCATTTACTTGCTCATCAACTATAATTTGTTCTTCGTATAATTCGTTCATAGTGCTAAATCATTGGCTTACGGACGGTATATCCTTCCTTTTGCCATTTTGTAATTTGTGTATTTATTTGTTCAACAAACTCGTTGTTTGATGATGTCTTTACAAGCATATTCAAAAGATTTTCAGTTGCTTCCATCGTATCCCCTGCTGCCAGCATCTTACGGACTCCCCAAACGCCTTCAAGTTCGTTGGGAGAAAGCAAAAGTTCTTCTTTTCTTGTGCCACTCTTTGCAAGGTCAATTGCAGGGAAAACTCTCTTTTCTTGCAGTCTTCTGTCAAGATATATTTCCATATTGCCCGTGCCTTTGAATTCTTCAAAGATAACTTCGTCCATTCTTGAACCCGTTTCTACAAGTGCAGTGGCAATGATTGTAAGGGAGCCACCATTTTCAATTTTACGAGCAGAACCGAAGAAACGCTTAGGTGAGTGCAAAGCACCGGGATCAATACCACCCGAAAGACTTCTGCCTGTGGGTGCGATTGTCAAATTGTATGCTCGTGCAAGACGTGTCAAACTGTCCATCAAGATGACAACGTCTTTGCCGGACTCAACCATACGCTTTGCTCTGTCAAGGAGCATTTCTGCAGTCTTTGTGTGATGTTCCGGAAGTTCATCAAAGGTTGAGAACACAACTTCCCCGTTTATACTGCGCTGCATATCTGTGACTTCTTCAGGACGTTCATCAATGAGCAGTACAAGAAGGACAACCTCAGGATAGTTTTCAGAGATTGAGTTTGCAATCATCTTGAGAAGGGTTGTCTTGCCTGCTTTGGGGGGTGAAACGATAATTCCACGTTGACCCTTGCCAATGGGTGCAATCAAGTCTATACAGCGGGTAGCGTACTCTCTGGGTCTGCCGGGAAGTTCGAGGCGCAATCTTTCGTCAGGATATATAACCACAAGGTCATCAAAGTTGGGACGCTTGCCAACAGTGGCAACGTCCATACCATTGATACTGATGACACTTACAACTGCAGGGGGCTTGCCCTCTTGCATTGTTTTACAAACTGCTCTAACATAGTCGCCACGCCTTAAACCATATTGTTTGATTTTGGGGACGGGGACGTATGCATCCATATCGTTGATTTCGCCATTTTTGACACGCAAGAAACCGTAGCCATCAGGATATATTTCCAAGAAACCCATTCTTTCTTGTTCAACAGCACCTGAGTGCAATGATTGGCTTTCAAGACCATCATGACCGCCGCCAAATCTATGGAAAGGCTTAAAGTCGGGTTTGTCTTGTATGTTTCTGTCAATAACAGAGATGAGTTCATTTGTCTTTGGTTGTGTTTCAGTGGTTGTGCGATCTTCCTTTATATATACCTCCTTTGGAGGTCTGCCACGCTTGGGAGGATTGGGAGCGTCAATTTCACCATTGCTTATTTTAATAATTTGGTCAATAAGTTCGCCCTTATTTATCTTTGTCGCTGAAGGTATGCCAATGCCCCTTGCAATGTCACGTACCTCACAGATGCCTTTAGCACTCAATTGTTCAAAGGTATATTTTTCCATGTACTGCGTCTTTTATCTCCTATATTAATATTTCCTTGTTTTTTGTTTTGATTTTGTTGTTTTATTGGGGTTGTGAGAAATTTCTAAAATCTGCAGATAACTGCAAAGGGGACAAAGTGTTTCAAACTTCGCCCAATTAAGGGCGAAGGTCATAAGTGTTAAAATTTTTCAAGAACGTAAACCTTGGTGCTTTCTCCGTCAAAGTCATTACGATCAAACTCCACTGTATTTCCTTCAACGTAAACAATGTCTTCATCTTCAAAGAGATCCAAAAATTCGCCTACTTTGTCAATGTCAAGTTCACAGTCCTTGGTTTTAAAGTGCATAGGGATAACGATGTCAGGCATAATCTTGTCAACGTATTCCTTTGCCATTTCTGCATCGATAGTATATGTGCCACCGACGGGGATAAGAAGAATATTGACAGGGATCATACTTTCCACAAGCATAGTTGAGCACTCCTCTCCAATATCTCCCATGTGACAGACTTCTACGCCGTCCATGCGGAATTTGAAGATGAGATTGCCACCCCTATCTGCGCCTTTGTTTTCATCGTGGTATGACTGTTGTGCAAACATATGCACGCCACCGATTTCATAGAACCCTGCATTGCGAATAACAGTGGGGTTTCCTTTGACGGCAGACACATTGCTGTGATCGTGATGTCCGTGTGATACTGTGACTATGTCAGCCTCAACTTCTGCCATGTCGTAGCCTACTTCACTGTCAAAAGGGTCTGTGACCACTGTTGTGCCAGTGCTTTCAACAAGACTAAATGCCGAGTGACCTAACCATGTAAGTTTCAAAATTTCCTCCATATATCTCTAACGTCTATTTTGCGACGTGTGAGTTTGCAAGTGCGTGTATTTTTTCAAAGGGGTCGAGAAGGTTTGCAACAGATTCATTGTAGTTGGCAGCAGCAATGATGAAAGCAATATACTTTGAAATGTCTGCTTCAATAAACCAACTGCAGTCCTTGAGTTCGGGGATTCTGTATGTAAGGTTGGTTGACACAACTGCATCAAAATAACCTTTTTCATAAGCGTCATTGAACTTTTGGACACCTTCAGTGAAAAGTGAGAAGGTTGCAGAAAGGAAAACTCTCTTTGCGCCCTTTTCTTTGAGTTCTTTTGCGAGTTTGATTATGCTGTCGCCTGTTGCAATCATATCGTCTGCAACAAAGACGTCTTTGCCTGCTACGGGTGCGCCAATGTATTCGTGTGCGACAATGGGGTTTCTGCCATTAATGATGACGGAATAGTCACGGCGTTTGTAGAACATACCAAGGTCAAGACCCAAGACTGTTGCATAATAGACGTTTCTGCCCATTGCGCCTTCGTCGGGGGAAACACACATCAAGTGATCCTTGTCAAAGTTGATTGTGGGGAACTTCTTGACAAGTGCCTTGAGGATTTGATAGTTGGCAAAATAGTTGTCAAAGCCCATGAGAGGCACTGCGTTTTGGACACGAGGATCGTGTGCATCAAATGTTATGATGTCACTTACGCCCATATTTTGAAGTTCTTGAAGCATAATTGCACAGTCAAGAGATTCTCTGCCGGCTTTTCTGTGTTGTCTGCCACCATAAAGCATGGGCATTATGACGGTGATTCTGCTGGGCTTTCCACCTGCTGCTGAAATTATGCGCTTAAGATCTGCAAAGTGTTCGTCTGGGGTAAGAGGAATTTTTTGTCCAAAAAAGTCAAAGGTGACACCGTGGTTGCCGGGATCACAAATAATGTAAAGGTCTTTGCCACGGAGGGTTTCATAAATCATACCCTTGGCATCGCCGTTTGTAAATCTGGGGCAATTTGCCTCAATCAAAAATGAGCCTTTTTTAATGCGAGCATTTTTTGGAGCTGACGAGTTGTACATGGCAACAAGTCGTTTGTCAATAAGTTCTGCAAGTTCCTTTGCTCCGGGCGTTGCAATAATCGCAAGTGGTGCAGAGGGTCTCTCTTCAAAAAGTGACAGTTCGGGTGACACGATTTTGACCTCCGTATTTTGTGAGTTGATTATAGCACAATTTTTTCAAAAAACAACCGAAATTGCACTGAAAATATTTATTTGTAAATATTCGACAATATGCGACTGTCTTTGAAAATGGGTTTTGTGGGTTGAAAATGATTGATAAAAGTCGGTTTTTGATAGGATTGCGACCAAAATTATGACAAAATTTCAACGAGAATATGATTCATAACGTCCATACCCTTGTCGTTGAGTGCAATTCTGCCATTTGAAATCGTGATAAAATCGGCAAATTTTTCTTTGAGAACATTTGCCTTTGAGCCAAGAATACTCTCGTCAATTCCGTCCTTTAGACGAAGTGCGAGCATCACTGTTTCTTCATGAATTTCATCATCTGTGAGAACTGTTGTTTCTCTTTCAAAATCAAAATAAGACAATGAATTTCGTGCATCTAACAGGTATTTTTCAATATTGTCGGTGTTTTTGAATCTTTCTTCAACAACACCGTTTTCCTTTGATATTTTGGTCAAAGAACTCGCGTTCAAGCCCAAGCCAAGATACTCCTCTCTTGTCCAGTAGCCAGTGTTGTGGTTTGAGCGTTTTCCGTTTTTAGAGAAGTTGCTCACTTCGTATCTTTCAAAGCCCAAATCTTTCAATACATTGCAGGCATACTCAAAGAAATCAACTTGTTTGTCGGTGTCGGGCAAAATTATTTTGCCACTTTCAACAAGTTTTTCAAGAGGTGTGCCACTTTCAACGGATAACATATACACTGAAATATGGTCAACAAAAGGTGCAACCAATTCAAGTTCTTCCTTGATTGATGCAAAGGTGTCATAAGGCAATCCAACAATAAAATCTACAGATAGATTGCCGAAATATTCCTTGATAAGACAAATTTTGTCAAGGGCTGTTTGTCTATCGTGCACTCTGCCGATTGCCTTCAAATTGTCATCAAGCAATGATTGAACGCCAAGGCTGATTCTGTTTACGCCAAGACTGCGCATCAACTGAAGTTTCTCTTTTGACACGCTTTCTGGATTACATTCAACTGTGATTTCTATGTTGTTTGAAAGGTTGAAGGAATTTGTTAAAGTGTTGAAAACACTTGAAAACTGCTCCAAATTGAGCAAAGATGGTGTGCCACCACCAAAATAAACAGACGTGATTTCACGGCTTGAAAATTCAGTGCCTGCAAGAGAGATTTCCTTGTTTAACCCGATTAGATAGTCATTTATTTTGTCACTATCGGCACAAGGAAAACTCTTGAAGTCACAGTATAAACATTTATTTTTACAAAATGGTATGTGAAGATAAAGTTTCATAATCAGTCATCATCACCGACTTTGAGTATGGTGACAAATGCTTCACTGGGGATTTCTACGCTACCCACACGGCGCATACGCTTTTTGCCTTCTTTTTGCTTTTCAAGAAGTTTCTTCTTTCTTGTGATGTCACCACCATAGCACTTGGCAAGAACGTCTTTGCGCAATGCTTTGACTGTTTCTCTTGCAATAACCTTGCCACCGATTGCTGCTTGCACGGGGATTTCAAAAAGTTGACGGGGGATTGCATCTTTGAGTTTTTCTGCAATACCTCTGCCCCTTGCATAAGCCTTATCCTTGTGGACAATGATTGAGAGAGCGTCACACATATCTCCGTTGATGAGCATATCAAGGCGAACAAGGTCACTACGTTGATAACCTGCCATATCATAGTCGAGAGATGCGTAACCACGGGTACGTGATTTGAGTTTGTCAAAGAAATCATAAATGATTTCATTGAGAGGGATTGTATAAGTCAACTGAACACGGGTGGGATCAATATAACTCATATCTTCAAAGACACCACGCTTGTCTTGGCAAAGTTCCATGATTTGTCCCACATACTCTGGGGGTGTATATACGGTTGCTTTGACAACAGGTTCTTCAATATAATCAATTTCGCCTGCAGGGGGCAAGTTGGTGGGGTTTGACACCTCAAGTTTTTCCCCATTGGTTTTTGTGACGATATATTGAACGCTTGGTGCAGTTGTGATAATATCAAGGTCAAACTCTCTTTCAAGACGTTCTTCAATGATTTCCATGTGAAGAAGACCCAAAAAACCACATCTAAAACCAAAACCAAGTGCGAGTGATGCCTCTTGTTCAAAACTGATACTTGCATCATTAAGTTGCAGTTTCAAAAGTGCCTCTTTGAGATCGTTGTATCTTGCGCCGTCTGCAGGGAAAATGCCAGTGTAAACCATTGGCGTTGCCTTTTTATATCCGGGGAGAGGCTCTTTGGAAGGATTGTCAACTCTTGTGATTGTGTCGCCGACTGCTGTATCTGACACGTTTTTGATGCTTGCACCAATATAACCGACTTCCCCTGCCTCAAGTTTGCCAGTTGATTTCATATTGGGTGAAAATACGCCAACTTCAACAACGTCAAACTCTTTGCCCGTTGACATCATACGTATTCTATCTCCAACACTGACTGTGCCGTCAACAATACGAACCATTGAGATTGCGCCACGATAATTGTCGTAGAAACTGTCAAAGATGAGTGCTTTCAAGGGTGCATCTTTATCGCCCTTGGGTGCAGGAAGTTTTTCTATGATTGCAGTGAGAACATCATCAACACCAATGCCTTCTTTTGCAGAAATAAGGGGGCAACCGTCGGTGTCAAGACCGATAATATCTTCGATCTCTGCCTTTGCGCCGTCAATATCTGCAGATGCAAGGTCAATTTTGTTGATGACAGGTATGATTTCAAGATCGTTGTCAAGAGCAAGATACACGTTGGAGAGGGTTTGTGCCTCTACGCCTTGTGTTGCATCGACAACCAAAAGTGCGCCCTCACAAGCAGCGAGAGAGCGAGATACTTCGTAAGTAAAGTCCACGTGTCCCGGGGTGTCAATAAGGTTGAGCGTATATTCCTCCCCGTTGTGTTTGTGGAAAAGACGGCAAGTTTGAAGTTTGATTGTTATGCCTCTTTCCTTTTCGATATCCATATTGTCAAGAAGTTGGCTTGACATATCGCGGGCAGCAACAGTCCCCGTCTTTTCAATAAGACGGTCTGCGAGAGTGCTTTTGCCGTGGTCAATGTGGGCTATAATTGAAAAATTGCGAATCTTATCTAAATTCAAAACTGCCTCGAATTGTATATTTTATCTTGACAATATTATAATAGAATTATAAAATTTTATCAACGATTTATAAGCGAAAAATAGCAAGGTGGTCAAAAATATGAGTGATAATGCCCTTTCTTGGCTCTTAAACACACCAATAGCACACCGTGGACTTCATGATGATATTATCCCCGAAAACAGTATGCCCGCTTTTGAAAAGGCTGTAAACTTGGGGCTGAACATTGAAATTGACGTCCATCTCACAAAAGATAACGTCCTTGTTGTCTTCCACGACGACAACTTGAAGCGTATTTGTGGCATTGACAAAGCAGTCAAAGATTGCACTATTGATGAAATCAAAACATGTCGTCTTAAAGATACCGACTGCACAATCCCCACTCTTGATGAGTTTCTTCAGTTGGTTGACGGAAAGGTTGGCATACTTTGTGAAGTAAAAGGCATAAACCCCTTTGACACAAGCATTGCAAAGGCAACCATTGAAAGATTTAAGTCATACAACGGCAACGTTGCACTGCAATCATTTAACTTTGGGGCTGTCATTTGCTTTAGAAAAGACGGCAGTCGCCCATTTGGTCAACTTATCACTTGGGGTTGGGGAAATGCCGAGAAATGCGCCAAAATGAACTGGATGGGCAAATTGCACGTCTGCAAACTTTCAAAGCCTCAATTCATTGCTTATGACGTGCGCAGTTGCCTTGACGCAGAAAAATATCTCAACAAACAAAAGCAAAAAGGCAAACCTATTATTCTTTGGACAATCAATACACCAGAAAAACTTGGAATCGCCAAGAAAATCGCAGACAATTTCATCTTTGAAATCCCCTGTGGTTATCTTGATGAACAATAACTTAAACAAATTAAAATTAAAGCCACCAAATCGGTGGCTTTTTTGTAAAATGAAAACTGGGTTTTCGGCAAATTTTGCTTGCGCAAAGTGAAAAGCAATCAAAGATTGCACCAAATGACACGAAGTGTCACCGTGGATAATATCCACATTTAAATCCGCCGCCAAAACCTTATTTACTTGATTTTCTGCGGTTGTGTTCTTTGCAAAGCATTTGGCAGTTGGCTATTTCAGTCTTTCCACCCTCACACCACGGTGTTATGTGGTCTGCCTCCATTTCTTCTATCTCATAGTGAGTATTTTCTCTTCCTTCTTTAACGCAGTGATAGCATATTCCACCTTGCTTTTCGTAAACTTGTCTTTTTTCATTGTCCGTGAAAGCGCGTATATTAAGGTGCTTTTCGTTGCCAGACAATAGGTATTCGTATATGCCTGCACGTTTTGTCACATCATCATCTTGCATGAGAAGTGTAATTTTTTGTTCTAATTCAGTAGGGTTGTAAACCTTATCCCCGTATGTGTTGTACAAAATCCCCCATTGCAGTCCTTTCATCTCTTTGCGATACTTGGGGAAAATTGTTTTCACCCAGTTGATTACAATTTGGAAATACTGCCACAAAGGTGTTGCATGACTATCGTGTTGGTGCATTGACATATAGTCTTCAATCTTTATTCCGTCACGGCTTGCAATCCAGCTTATTGCGGTCTCAAGATAGTCTTGTCTTATTGCCGTTCCATTGAGATAATCGTGTGCAATTTTATATGCAGCACAACTATTCTTTGAAAAGTATCTCTTGGCATCCGTCAACCACTCCCCCGTGTAGATTGCATTGCGCAATTCTTGGTCAGTAAGTTTTTCACCTGCAATGTTGATTATCTTAAACCAATCAAGTTTTTCCTTGTCATTGCCTTTGCAGATGTAAATCATCAATGGATAGTCAAGAATTTGTTGCTTTTCTGTTTCGGTCAAATTGTGAAATGCTCTGCTATCAAGTGAAAAATCACCATTGAAATATTGACAAATACTGAGTGTTCTTTGTTGTCCGTCGAGAAGTTCAAAATTGCCATCTTCATTTTCAACCCAGTACATAACGTTCAAAGGAAATCCTTTTTGCACCGTTTCAATGACTGCATCACGCTGTTTATCCTTGTACACAAATTCTCTTTGATATGCAGGTCGGATATTGAGTTTACCATTATAACCAACAACACCATTTTCGTCACTGTCAATATAGCCAGTAACAACATCTCTAATCAATATTTCGTGGAGTTCAATTTTCATCTGCTTTTCTCCTTATTATTAACCTTGCGTAAGGAACAATTAGTTTTTTGTTATCATCAAAATAAAACGGGATTCCTCTCCTAAATGCAGGATTCTGCTGCTTAAAATCCTTAATTTCATCTTCGGTGTAATTTGCTCCTATTCCTATATCTCTACCAAGATCTCCAGCACCTAAACCAATTATTTCAAATTGCTCAGGATTGTATTTATCTAAAAATGTGATAGGAACACCCATACACCCAGCATAATCACATGGAATATCACTTACTTTATTTACATTTATTGCATCATATTTGTAATAACTTTTATATTCTGTTGGATTATATGTTTTGTATAAAATTAATTCTTCGTGCCTTTTACGTATATCAATATTTGTAAACCAAGTAATAGCAGGAACTCGACCATACTTTTTTCCGTTTCTAATTTCGCCTTTGTATGTGTCAGGAACATTAAATTCAAGTGTTTTATTAAATATGTAACCACTCCACAGTTTCTCACATTTAATGTGTTTGAAAACATCGCGATAAGTTATAGCATTCATATTTCCAATAATTATAAATTTTTTGTTATAATCTATGAGCTGGGTAACATATTCACGGAAAAGCGAAAAAGGTGGGTTTGTAACGACAACATCACACTCTTTAAGTAATTCAATGCACTCTTCAGAACGAAAATCGCCATTGCCGTTTAGCAATGAAAAAACGTTATTTTTATTTTTAAGCAGATATTTTACATCACTCAAATCAACTGCCCCGTCATTGTTGTAGTCATCAACTTCAGTTATTTCAATTTTATAAGCATGCCTACCTGAAAGGTCGTAGCGCACTTGCTTCATATCTTCAAACAATGAAACTTGCTCATAAGCAATGGGTGAATCATCATAACAAGTGCAAATAAGTTTTTTCAATCCTAAATGGTTGAAATTCATAGCAAAATATTTGAAAAAGTTGCTCTCATAAGGGTCATCACAGTTACAAAACACAACCTTTCCTTTGAAAAACTCTTTATAATGCTTTAACTCTAGTTCGATATCCGCAAGTTGAGTATAAAACTCATCAGATTTGTTCTTTCTTGCAGTTCCTCTGTTTGTTGCCATATCAACCACCTTTTAATGATGTTTTATACATATATTTTATGTGTATTGCACATATTTGTCAATGTGTATTGCACATTTTAATAAAATATAGATATGGAATTTGGAAAGTATTTTAAAAGATGCAGAAAATATAGTGGAAAAACACAAAAGGACGTTGCAGAGCTTTTGGGCATACATCAATCCAATGTGAGCGACTGGGAAAACAACATTTCTCGTCCTGAATATGAAAACCTAATAAAGTTGGCAAAAATTTACGATGTCACGATCAATGACTTGCTTGGAATAGAAGATAAAAACTAAAAACGAACCTCTTTAGGTTCGTTTTTTTTAATATAAAAGGCACTCGTGTGAGTGCCTTTTGATTTTGTTTTGTCAAAGTTGATTACTTTGATTTCTTTGCAGATGCTGTCTTGTTGGGGAGATCCTTGCACCATTCTGCCACTGTTGTGTGGAAGGGTTTGGGCATTGCAGGGATATCAACTCTCTTGCCGTCGTTTGAGATTGAGTAACTGACGTATGCATAGTAGAGTGTCACAAGAACTGCCAAGACGCTGAAGATGATAAAGTCGGGGCTTGTTGTTTCGAAGTTGACAAAGTATGCTGTTGTTGAACCACGGAACATATCGCTAAAGTGTGCTGTTGATGCCACGAAACCACTGTTGCTCATAAGTTGTCCAAGGTTCAAGAACATAAGGACTGAATAGCCACCGAGGATGCCGAACATTCTCTTTTCGCCACTGATCATTGTATAGATGAAGCCAAGTGCCAATGCAAGGAACAGATATGTGTAGTCAACCTTGAGTGTGAAGACACCAATGACTGCAAATGTAAATGATGCGAGCATGAGAACTTCTTGCTTGTTGCGATTCTTGAAATACAATGTTGCCACGTAGATGACAAGGACGAGAAGGAACACAAGGTTGAGTGCAGATGCAGTTGAGTTGATGCCCTTTTCGTTCATTGTTGCAAGGCCGTAAAGACCGAGTGCGTTGTCTATCATCAACTTGTTGTTCATGATTTGGTTTGCGATCACTGTCAAGCCGTAGAAGGGTCTGGGTTCTTCGCCACCAATATAGTTGATTGCAACGGGCAATGTGAGAAGATATACAACGATAAATGCGCCGACAAGACCGAATACGATCATTGCACGATTTGCTGTGAACTTCTTGAGATCTGCGTCGTCTTTGTAGTATCTATATCCCATATATGTCACTGCGAGAGGTGCAAGTGCCATTGCTCTTACGTCAAGGACCACTGCAAGTGCAAAGACAAGATATGTGAGCAAGTACTTCTTTTCAACGAGAAGGATTATTGCGCCAACCAAGAGTGCAACAAGGAGTGCTGTAAATGTGTGATCAAGTCCACCCATAAGAAGTGTGATGGGAAGGAGTGCATACATTGCTGCATAGATGGTTGATTGACGGTCGCCAACGTACTTTCTGCCATAGAGATAGATCATGACAACTGTTGCAACTGTTGCAAGAGTGTTGACCAATCTAATGAGAATGCCGATTTCACCGAGTGATGACATATTTTGTCCAATTGCGCCAATGATTGCAAGGATATAGACAACGCCGGGTGCTGTTGTGCTGAGTGCGCTGTAATCTGCGTATGCTGTGCCAACTGCGCCTGCCTTGCCCAAGTTAAATGCAAGTTGTGCAACCTTGTTGATTTCACTGCCGAAACCATACATTGAGAGCAAGAAGATAAGGTTGACAAGTGCCGTGCCGATTGCAAGCAATGTTGCAACTGTTGCAGGATTTGATGCAACTTTCTTCAATGCGCCTGCATTGCCGTCGAGTTTGTTGTAGTTCAAGAAAGCGTTGCTCTTTGAGTAGAGTCTACGGATAAGAACATATGCTCCACCAAGGACTGCTACTGTGAACAATGAAAGAAGGACAACAAACAAGATGCCTGAAACGTTGACGTTGTAGCGTGCGATATCTGACTTTTTGAAGTTTGTCACTGTGACACCTTCGGGTGCGCTTTCAACCTTTACTACTGAAACGTTGTCAAAGAGTGCTGTACCACTTGCAAATGCGTTTTCGCCACCGAGAGTAAGACAAATTGTAAGATAGTCTGTGTTGGTGGGGTTGACGTAGAAGGTCAAAGTTTCCCAGTTGGCTGTTTCTTCATTGTTGTAAACAGTCTTTCTTTCAACAAAGCGATAGCTGGGGTTTTCAAGGAACGTGACGTATGCGCCGTAATATTCGTCCTTGATGCCTTTCTTCACTGAGCCGTCAAGTTTGAGATCAACAGTCACTTTGTAGGTTGCATTTCTGTCAACTTTGATTTCTTGATAGAGATATGCATAACCTGCTGTGCTGTTTTGGATGCGAAGATAACTTCCGCCGCCATCAGATCTGCTTGCGATTTGATATTGTGACTTTGCAGTGTCCCAACTTTCTGACACTTTCCAGCCATCAATAGTAATTGTACTACTACCAGCAGATGTGTAATCGACAAAATCGCCATTTACAACGAGTTCTTCGTCATAAGGGATTTCATCTGTGTTACATGCTGTAAACGCAAAAAGTGCTAGCACAACAACTAGCACTGATGCGAAGATAACGAATAATCTTTTCTTCATGATTTACGTCCTTATCTAACTTCCTTGAGTTTTGCAGCCTTACCTGTTCTCTCACGGAGATAATAAAGTTTTGCTCTTCTGACTTTACCGTGTCTTACGACTTCGATACGATCAATTTTGGGTGAGTGGATGGGGAATGTTCTTTCTACGCCAACACCGTATGTGACACGACGAACTGTCACTGTTTCACGGATGCCACCGTTCTTGAATGCGATAATTGTGCCTTCGTATGATTGAAGTCTTTCTTTGTCGCCTTCTTTAACTTTGACGAAGACCTTTACTTGGTCACCGATTGCGAGTTGGGGAAGATCTTGCTTCATGCCCTCTTTTTCCAATGTGTCGATAATGTTGCTCATTTGACTATACCTCCTATATTACGATACGTTCACAACAGATGTCTTCTGCCGGCGGAACGCACGAGTCACGTGTGCTATAATAGCATATAAATTATATTTATACAAGCAAATTTACATCATTAACAAAAATTTTTTATTTTTAATGTTTCTTGCCGGTATATCGGTTGTTTTAGAGTTTAGCACTCAAATGCGTTGATAATGTGGTTGATTTCGTCTTCTAAAACTTCGATTACGTCAAATCGTATGTCCGTATTCTTGATTTTGTGGGACAAGATATATCCTTTTGCACCTTGAATATATCTCATTTGTTTTTGCTTTGTGACTGCTTCAACAGGTCTTCCAAAGAGTGTGTTAGTCCTTGTTTTCACTTCACAAAACACCAACGTTTTCTTGTCCTTGAAGATGATGTCCATCTCAACGCCTGCATAGGTACAATTCCTTTCAAGAACTTTGTAACCTTGGGTTTTTAGGTATTCTAATGCGATATTTTCTCCGATATCGCCAATCAATTTCTTGTTGCTCATTTGACAAAATTCTTGATGAAGGTCTTTCTGTGGATGGGTGTCGCGCCCAATTCCTTCAGTGCAGATATGTGTTGTGCAGTGCCGTAACCAACGTTACTTTCAAAGCCGTATTCGGGATACTTATCTGCCATTTCAAACATAAACTTATCTCTTGTCACTTTGGCAACGATACTTGCAGATGCGATTGAATAAGAAAGTGCATCTCCCTTTATTATACCCATTGTTTTGTAAGGTATATCAAGTTTCAATGCATCAACAAGAACAACGTCGGGTGCAACGGACAATCCCATAATTGCATCACGCATACAAGACTTTGTTGCTTCAAGTATGTTCATTTCATCTATTTGATGGTTGTCATAAGACACTGTGTTGACTGCGATTGCCTTTTCCATAATGATGTCATAGAGTTTGATGCGCTTATTCTTTGACACCTTTTTGGAATCGTTGACACCTTGAATCAAATCATCAAGGGGCATAATGACTGCAGAACAAGTGACAGGGCCGGCAAGAGGGCCTCTGCCCACTTCGTCAACACCACAAATATACTTGTAGCCTGCGTCAAGCAGTTGTCTTTCATATTGCATAAGTTCGTTTACGTCAACCATAATTTTAACCTACGTAAGATATTTCAAAATTCAAAACCCCGACCATATCTTCGGGGCTTTGATTATTTTTCAAGTATGATTTTGCCAAGTCTGCCCTTTCTAAAATCGTCAATGATTGTACGAGCAGTGCGATCATAGTCCACTTCTGCACCACGCATTTTGTACCCACGTGACATTGCGATTGCATCCATAATTTCAATGGTGCTTTCAGGAAGTTCCTTGAGATTGTATCTATCCACCAAGTTTTGAGGATAACTTTCCTTGATTTCTTCAAGGAAGTCAAAACACAAATCGCCAGTGTCAAGAATATCATCACGGATACTGCCAATGTATGCAAGATGGTGCGCAACCTTTTGGTCTTCAAATTTACCCCACAACGTACCGGGGGTGTCAAGGAAATCAACTCCGTCTATTGAAAGCCATTGTTTGCCACGAGTGACACCCGGTCTATCCCCTGTGACTGCCTTTGCCTTGCCAACCATTGAGTTGATGATCGTTGACTTGCCACTATTGGGTACGCCGACCACCATTGCTCTAACACTGACCTTTGCGCCTTTTTCTGCAAAGCGTTGAAGTTTGTAGGCGTTGATTTCTTTGAGCTTCTTGACGATTGCAGTACAATCTCCAGACGTGCCTACGACTTTGACACATGGTTTGCCCAATTTTTCATAGAGAGAAATCCATCTGTCAAGGTCGTTTTTGTCAACCAAGTCACACTTGTTGAAAACATACAAAACGTTTTTGCCTGTGATGAGTTTGTCAAGCAAAGGATTGGCGCAAGAATAGACTGCACGTGCATCAATGACGTATATGAGAGAATCCACAAGACGAAGATTTTCTTCCATCATGCGAATTGCTTTTGTCATGTGTCCCGGGAACCATTGAATATGCATATTCTTCCTTACCTTTCAAATCACTACTGCCTGAAACTGGGCAAATACGGTGTTTTGGGTGCTATTTTGATACTATAAACCGATTATTTGAGCAAATCGGGGCGTCTTTCCTTGGTGATTTTGAGAGATTGTTCTTTGCGCCATTTGGCAATTTCACCATGGTTGCCACTTTGCAATACTTCGGGGACTTTGAGCCCACGATACACTGCAGGACGGGTGTAGTGAGGATATTCAAGAAGACCGTTTGAAAAACTTTCTTCATTGGTGCTTTCACTTGATCCAAGCACGCCGTCAACATATCTTGCCACTGCATTGATGAGTACGAGAGCAGGCAGTTCACCACCTGTCAAAACATAGTCGCCTATGGATATTTCCTCATCAATACAAAGGTCGATAATGCGCTCGTCAATGCCTTCATAGTCCCCACACAAAAGCAAAAGTCCGTTTTCTTCCTTGGCAAGATCTTCAACAAGTCCTTGCTTGAGTTGTTTGCCCTTGGGAGAAAGGTAGATGCGTTTGAGTTTATGCTCGGGGTCAACTGCTTCAATGGCACTGACAACTGGGTCTGGTGTCATGACCATACCTGCCCCACCACCGTAGGGATAGTCATCTGTCTTTGAGTGCTTGTCCTTTGAGTAGTCACGGATATTTGTGACAGACACGTCCAAGACGCCTTCTCGTATTGCCTTGCCAATAAGGCTTTGAGAAAGCACACCAAAGTACTCTGGGAATATGGTCAAGATTTCAAATTTCATACTAATTGTTGTAAACTGCGACTCTATCAAAGAATCTGCCGTCAATGATTATTTTGCCTTCTTCAACGTTGTAAGATTTGACAACTTCTTTCAGTGCAGGGAAATTGACTGTGCCTTCTCTATCCTTGAGTTTGACAACGTAAACATCTGCAGAGCCATATTGAAGAACGTCAACAAGTTCACCAATATTGTCGCCATCAACGATAACGTCACAGCCTATGATATCTGCAATATAAACTTTGCCGCCGCCAAGTTTGGGAAGTTTGCTTCTGTCTGCATAAAGACTTTTGCCACGATACTTCTCTGCTTCTTCAACAGTGTCTATGCCTACAAATTTGATATAAGCAAAATCGCCTTCAACGGAGATTTTTTCAACGTCGAAGGCTTTGTCGCCAAGTTTGAATTGTTGGATTGAGCGAAAGCGCATTGGGTCTGACGTGTACAATTCAAAGCGAAGTTCGCCTTTCAGTCCACGAGGACGGAGTGCTTTGCCCACAAGGAATTCGGTCTTCATTATCTTTCTTCAATGACAACGTTATATCTCACAGGGCTCTTGACACTTGCTGCTTTGACAAGTGTACGGATTGCTCTTGCAATTCTGCCTGATTTGCCAATAACTTTGCCGATATCCTTTTTGGCAATGATTATTACAATGTCGCTCTCGTCACCGTTTTCACGAAGTTCGACTTCGTAGTCACCACCGGGGACGAGATTTGCGACTAAATATTCAACCAGTTCCAACATAATTAGATGATGCCGTTTGCTTTGAAAAGGTCACGAACTGTTTCTGTGGGTTGTGCACCGTTTGCAAGCCATTTCTTTGCGATTTCGCCATCGATGACAACAACTTTGGGTTGTGCAACGGGATTGTAATAACCGATTTGTTCGATATATTCGCCGTCACGTGCCTTGCGGCTGTCAACTGCTACGATACGATAGAAAGGTGCTTTCTTTGCGCCCATACGTGTAAGTCTGATTTTTACCATAATTGTTTCTCCTTTTGGAAATGTTTATTTGTTGATTTTGTGTTTTATTTGTTCAAAAACCTTGTTTATCACTTGGTTTCAGTTTTTTATCTATTGTTTTTATCCTTTTAGAAAAGTCCACGGAGTCCTTTAAGACCACCTTTTTGCATGCGTGCCATCATATTCTTTGTCAATTCAAACTGCTTGAGAAGTTGGTTGACGTCTTGGATTGACGTGCCACTGCCTGCTGCAATTCTCTTGCGTCTTGATGCTTTAATGATGTCGGGATTGCGCTTTTCTTTGGTTGTCATTGATTGGATGATTGCCTTTGTGCGCTTAAGTTGATTTTCATCAATTTGAGGTGCGCCACCTTTCATCTTGCCTGCAAGTCCGGGGATCATACTGACCATGTCACTGAGATTGCCCATCTTGCCGACACTGTCAAGTTGTTCAAGATAATCATCAAGGGTGAAACTGTTTTCTTTGAGTTTTCTTTGAAGATTGAGTGCTTGTTCTTCTGAAAATGCTTGCTCTGCCTTTTCAATGAGTGTAAGCACGTCGCCCATGCCAAGAATACGGCTTGCCATTCTGTCGGGGTGGAAAGGTTCAATTTCTTCCATCTTTTCGCCAACACCACAGAATTTGATGGGCTTGCCTGTGACTGCTTTGATTGAGAGTGCTGCACCACCACGAGTGTCGCCGTCAAGTTTTGTCATAATGACGCCAGTGACATCAAGGGTTTGATTGAAGGTGTCTGCAACAGTCACTGCATCTTGACCTGTCATTGAGTCAACAACAAGAAGGATTTCGCTGGGGTTGACTGCCTTTTTGACGTCAACAAGTTC
The DNA here is from genome assembly GCA_045613765.1 of Clostridia bacterium. Classification (GTDB taxonomy): domain Bacteria; phylum Bacillota; class Clostridia; order Christensenellales; family CAG-917; genus RGIG4097. The sequence continues at coordinate 23,383 of JAZLBO010000020.1, forward strand.
ATCCATCAACTTTTCATCAATGTGAAGTCTGCCTGCTGTGTCAATGATGACTGTATCGTAGCCGTTTTTGAGCGCGTAAGGAATTGAATCCTTTGCGATCTTAACGGGGTTGATTTGACCTTCTTCAAAGACCTCTGTACCTGCTTTGCCTGCCACGACCTTCAGTTGTTGGATTGCTGCGGGACGATATATGTCGCAAGCGACGAGAAGAACTTTTTTGTTTTGTTTTTTGAGATAAAGAGCAAGTTTGCCACACATTGTTGTCTTGCCTGCGCCTTGCAAACCACACATCATATAGACGGTGGGTTGATGGTCGCTGACGACAAGTTTTTGTGTCTTGCTGCCCATAAGTTCAACAAGTTCTTCATTGACGATCTTGACGATTTGTTGTGAAGGTGTCAATGATTTGAGAACTTCTTCTCCAAGGGCCTTTTCACTGACAGATGCAATGAACTGTTTGACGACCGTGAAGTTGACGTCTGCTTCAAGCAATGCAACACGAATTTCGCGCATGGCTTGTTTGATTTCAAGTTCCGTAAGTCTGCCCTTATTGCGAAGTTTTGAGAATATATGGTTCATTCTCTCACTCAATGATGCAAATGTACGTGCCATTTAGCCCTCCAATACCTTTTTAATTTCCTTGACTTGTCCAATGACGCTTTCATCATCAAGTGATGAGATAAGGTCATCAAGCATACCGTCAATTTTTGTTTCCTTCTCTACGAGTTTCAACACTGCCTCGTATTCTTCAAGATGTTTGACACCTTTTGTGATACTATCAAGAACTGCATTTCTTGACACTTCAAACATCTCTGCGATTTCGCCATAAGACATATCTTCGTCATAGTGAAGTTCAATCATCTTGTTTTGCTTGTCTGTGAGCAGTCCACCATAGTAAGCACGAAGTGTTGATATCTTAAATCTATCCATAACTGCTCCTGTCAAGGTTTTTTACTTCACACCTATAATACACACAAAAATAAAGGGTGTCAAGCATTTTAACCTAACACCCAATAAATTTTTATAAAATTTTTATATAATCCCTTTTGCTCACTTTAGAAAAGGGCATCAACAAAGTCTTCTGCGTCGAAGGGGATAAGATCATCAATCTTCTCGCCTACACCAACGTAAAGGACGGGGAGTTCCAATTCGTCACTGATTGCAACCACAACACCACCTTTTGCAGTGCCGTCAAGTTTGTTGAGGATAATACCGTCAATGTCGATTGCCTCGCCAAACACCTCTGCTTGAGATACTGCATTTTGTCCTGTTGTTGCATCAAGGACGAGATATTTTCTAAAGTCGGCATCAGGCATTTCTCTTTCTACAACACGGCAGATCTTCTTGAGTTCGTTCATGAGATTGACTTTGTTGTGAAGTCTGCCTGCTGTATCAACAAGCACAACGTCTGTACCTTTGGCTTTTGCAGATGAGATTGCATCAAACACTACTGCAGCAGGGTCACTGCCTTCCCCGTGCTTGACAACACGGACGCCTGCACGTTGTCCCCATACTTCAAGTTGTTCACTTGCAGCAGCACGGAAGGTGTCTGCCGCCGCCACAACAACACTCTTGCCGTCTTCTTTGAACATATTGGCAAGTTTGCCGATGGCAGTGGTCTTTCCAACACCGTTTACCCCTGATACGAGAATGACCAAAGGATAGTCATAATCATCAATATCAAACTTTATGTCACCGATTATGATGTCTTTAAGTAGTGATTGTGCGTCTTCCGGGGATTTGATCTTTCTTTCAAAGACTTCGTCGCGAAGTTGCTCTATGACAGACTCTGATGCAGTGATGCCCATATCTGCACTGAGCAATGCTTCTTCAAGATTGTCATAAAATTCATCATTGAGTTGGCGAGCAGAAAAGGCGTAAAACAACTTCTTTTTGAAATTGTCGTTGGTCTTTTTCATACCATCTTTTATCTTTTGGAAAAATTGACCCTTTTCCCCTTTTTGCCTTTTCTCTTTCTTTTCTTTCTTATCCTTTGCCATTATGCCTCCATAGCAAGACCGTCATCATTGCCGTCCATACCTGCAGTTGCTTTGACTGCTTCTTCAAATTCGATTGCGACGATCTTTGTGACACCACGTTCTTCCATTGTTACGCCAAAGATACTATCTGCGTGGCGCATTGTGGGTTTACGGTGGGTGATGACGATAAATTGTGTATAGTCAGAGAACTTGGTGATAAATTCTGCAAAGAGGTTTGCATTTGATTCGTCAAGTGCTGCGTCAATTTCGTCGAGCACACAGAAAGGCATAGGTTTCAAACTCAAGATTGAGAAAAGAATTGCGATTGCCGTAACTGCTCTTTCGCCACCTGACAACAATGAGATGTGTTTGAGTGACTTTCCGGGAGGTTGTGCATAGATTTCAATGCCTGCCTCAAGGGGATCATTGGTTTCGCTTGTGTCAAGACGGAGTTCGCCTTTGCCACCACCAAAGAGTTTTGTAAAGACGTCTTTGAAGTTGACTTGGATCTTTTCAAATGCGTCAACAAACTTGCCCGTCATTTCGGTGGTCAATTCTTCTATAATCTTGAAGATGTCGTTGTATGCTGCTTGAATATCGTCACGTTGGACAACTTGTTCTTCGTGGCGTTTTTCTGTTTCTTCAAGGGTTTGAACTGCCAAGGGGTTGACTTCGCCAAGGCGACTGATTTCCTTCTTCAAATCACTGATTGCAGTCTTTGCACCGTGGATTTCAAAGGCTTCATCCTTAAATTCAAGTGCGCTTGTGTACGTGAGATCATATTCTTCAAGAACATGTTCTTGAAGGTGTCTGTTTTCATCATCAATACGTTCAAGCATACCTTCGTCACGGATTTTCTTTTCAGAAAGGGCGTTCTTTTCTTCAAGAAGTGTGTTCTTCAACGTGTCAAGCTCACGAATTCTTTCTGCAGTGGTACGTTTCTTTTCTGACAAATTGCCGATTGAAGTTTCAAGTTCACGTATTCTCTTAAGGTCTGCATCTGAGAAAGACGTCCTTTCAGGTGCATTGGTAATGTTGTTGAGTTGTGCTTGAACTGATTGGATCTTGGCAATATAGTCAAGTTTTTCTTCTTCAAGTTCTGTTGCAGTACGTTTGTGTCTAAACATTTCTGCATCATAGCCGTCAAGTTCGCTTTGGATTTGTGCCATCTTGACACGAAGATCCATAACTTCTTGGCTGAGTTGATCACGCTCGCTCTTTCTTTCGCCTTTGTCTGCCTTTTGCATTGCAACAAGGCTATCGTATTCTTGCTCACGTGATTTGACAAGGGTTTCAAGTTCATCAATAGATGAAAGGCGTTCCGTCAAGTCTTTGACTCTTTCCTTGACGATTTCATATTCCCCTGCGTTTTGTGAGATTTCTTGACGGAGTGATTCTATGAGTTCAACTGACTTCTTGGACTTGTCTTCGTTGAGTGTGATTTCAATACGGAGTTCAGAGATACGAGTGTTGAGTGCCTCCAACTTTTCATCATAAAGTTCGATATCTCTTGCTCTATCTTCTCTTTGTTCACGGAGTGATGACAGGTTCTTGAGAAGTCTTTCAAGGTTTTGTTTGTGTTGTTCGATTTGTGCCTCTTGTGAAAGAAGACCACTTGTTGCGCTACGTCTTGAACCACCAGTGACTTCGCCACCACGTGCATAAACTTCGCCATCAAGTGTGACAATCTTAAATGAACGATCGTACTTCTTCCAAATACGTTCTGCACTGATCATGTTATCTACGATAACAACGTTGCCGAGAAGTGCGCTGACAAAGTCATCAAACTTGGGTTCGCACTTGACAAGATCCGCCGCCACACCAAGACAACCTTGTTCCTTCAATACTTCAAGTTCGTAGCCTTGAAGACTTCTGCGCTTGCAAGCAGTACGAGGACGGAAGGTAATTCTGCCGTAGTTCTTTTGTTTAAGGTGTGTGATGAGTGCGCCTGCATCACGTTCGTTTTCAACGAGAACGTTTTGCATATTGCCACCGAGTGAGTACTCGATTGCAGATTCATATTCCTTGGGGACAACCAACACTTCTGCCATAACACCCAAAATCTTGCTTTGGAGTGAAGGATCGTGCTTGGCATCTGCCATAAGGCGCTTGATTGACTCTTGATAACTTGAATATTCGTCCTTGGCAGCGATTGCAAGTTTCAACTGGCTTTCAATAAATGCTCTCTTTGCATTAAGACTGACTTCGTCTTCATTGATGCCCTTGATTGCTTCCCCTGCATCTGCCTTTTCTGAAAGTGTTTCGTTGTATTCTTGCAGTGTGTTACGAAGTTCTTCCTTTCTTGCCTTGATGTTTGAATCAGAGATTGAGAGATTGGTGTTTTCTTCATCAAGTTTTGCTTTCTTTTCGTTGACGAGAGCAAGCAAGTTTTTGGCTCTTTCTTCGTTGACACCTTTTTCTTGAATGTATGCAGATGAGTTGTTTCTCAAATCGCCAAGTTCCTTGATGGCAGAAATATACTCTGCATTCTTGGCTTCAAGGTCTGTTTCGCCACCTTCGATTGAACGAGAAAGAAGTTGAAGTCTTTCATCACGTTGCTTGTAGTCCTTTGATGTTTCAAGGAACAAAGCCATTGTTTCTTCTTTCTTTGTTTCGCTCTTACGAATAAGGTCGGTTGTGATGACAAGTTGTGCATCAACTGACTTGAGTTCATCATTAAGACGGTTTTCTTCGTTTTTAAGGTTTGAGATACGTTCCTTCAAAACGTTGACTTGACCGGTCACTTTTTCTGCATCAACTTTCAATGAGAGAAGTTCTGCATTTTCTTGATCGTAGGTTTGGTCAAGAAGGGTGCTTTCTCTCAAGTTTCTTTCATATTCTTCAACTGCACCGTTGTATGCAAGTTCCTTTGCCTTCAACTGACGATTGGTTTCATCAATACGGTCATAGACCTTTTTCTTGATGGACTCGTTGTTTTCGTAGTTGTAGATGTAAAGGTTGACTTCTTGGCGTTTCAAAGAGTCTTTCAAAGCATACCACTTCTTTGCTGCTTCTGCTTGACGGCGCAAAGGTACAAGTTGTCTTTCAATTTCTGCAATAACTTCGTTGGCTGTTTGAAGATTGAGTGCAGTCTTTTCAAGTTTTCTTTCTGCTTCAACTCTTTGTGCTCTAAACTTTGAGATGCCTGCTGCTTCTTCAAAGATATTTCTTCTGTCTTCAGGCTTTGCAGACAAAATCTCGTCAATACGACCTTGACCAATGATTGAATAACCTTCCTTGCCGATACCAGTATCGTGAAGAAGATTGATGATGTCTTTCATACGGCAACGGGTGTTGTTGATGTAGTATTCTGAAAGACCACTTCTGTCAAGTTTACGAGTGATTGACACTTCTTCAAAAGGAAGACTGGGGAAAATCTTGCGACCGTCAACGGGTGTGTTGTTGAACACCAAAGAAACTTCGCTATAAGACATACTCTTACGCTTTTCCGTACCTGCGAAAATGACGTCTTGCATGCTCTTACCACGAAGGGACTTTGCGCTTTGTTCACCAAGTGTCCAACGGATTGCCTCTGCAACGTTTGACTTGCCACAACCATTAGGACCAATGATTGCAGTAAAGCCATCTTTGAGAGGGATCTTTGTCTTGTCGGCAAATGACTTAAAGCCGTGTAGTTCTATACGTTCAAGATTCAAAATGTTTCTCCTACATTTTATAATTTTGTAAATTATAACACATTTCCCCTTTCATTTCAAGTAAATACCGAATAAAAAAAGAGATGTTTCACAAAATCCGTGAAACATCTTTTTGAACTGGGTTATTTTGGCACTTTTCATTGTTTTTGCGTGCTGCACAAAGGCAATTATGCAATTAAACAACTTATTTGGTGAGTTTTTGAAGTGCCTCTTTGGCTGCCCATTGTTGAGCATTTTGTTTTGTGTAGCCCTTGCCGTTGCCCATACAGACACCATCAACGTACACTTCAAATTCAAATGTAGGTTTGTGTACGGGGCCTATTTGTGACACAAGGACGTAGTCTATGCTACTGCCGTGTTTTGTGGCGTATTCATTGAGTTTGGACTTGGCATCAAGGTCTTCTTCCGGCTTTGAGAAAGCGATTGCCTTATCAAGCATTGTAAGGACAAATTTCTTGGCATTTTCCATGCCACCGTCAAGATAAATTGCACCCACGATTGACTCAAACAAATCGCATTTAATAGAGTCGTTTTCATACACCTTTCTGCGCTTTTCTCCAACGCCGAATTGCATATATTCCGTAAGTCTAACCCGTCCAATTGCATCAGACAAAGGTTGTTCACTGACGATTTGTGCGCGCATTTTCGTGAGGATGCCTTCATTATAACTGGGGTTGATTTCCATCAATCTTTCTGCAATGATGAAATCCAAAATGCTATCCCCAAGATATTCCAATACTTGATAGTTTTCTTCCACTTTTGCCTTCAAAGAAGGATGAGTAAAAGCACGAATAAGAATTGTCTTATCCTTGAAAACATAACCGATTATATCTTCAATTTCTCGTACTTTTGCTTGGTCAAGCATAGTGTTATTGGATACCTTCTTTGATAAGTTCAGGAAGACCTGCAACGGCCAATTTCTTTGCCATAATTATGCTTGCAGAAATTGCTTTATACTTACTGCTACCATGTGCTTTGACAACAACCTTGTTGCAGCCAAGGAAGGCTGCGCCACCCTGTTGATTGTAGTCAACCTTTCTCTTGAGAGCACGAAGTACGGGCTTGAGCAAAAGATAACCTATCTTTGCTTTTATGCCACCCTTTTCAATGCCTGCTTTAAGGATTGAGAAGATTGCACCTGCTGTGCCTTCTGCAGATTTCAATGCAATATTGCCGTTGAATCCGTCTGAAACCACGACGTCATAGTCGCCAGAAAGCAAATCTCTTGCCTCGCAGTTGCCTACAAAGTTGATGTTTTCATCTTCCTTGAGAAGTGCAAAGACTTCTTGATTGAGTTCCGTGCCCTTGTGATCTTCTGCACCGTTTGAGAGAAGACCAACGCGAGGATTTTCCTTGCCGAGCATGGCTTTTGAGAAGGCGTTGCCCATAATTGCAAAGTGATGAAGATTGATTGCTTTGCAGTCAATGTTTGCACCACAATCGCAAAGTATGACCTTTTCTTCCCCATTGACTGTGGGAAGCATAGGTGCGAGTGCAGGACGTGAGATGCCTTTTATTCTGCCTATCTTCATAAATGCACCAACAAGGACTGCCCCTGTTGAACCAGCAGAAACAAGACCACCGACGTTTTCATCACTGGCAACTCTATCCATTGCTTTGACAAGTGAACTTTCCTTCTTTTGCTTGATTGCAATCGTGGGAATATCGTCATTTGTGATGATATCCTTTGCATCAACAAGTTCAATTCTATCCTTGCCTGCGCTTGCGTTGATCAATTCAACGTCAATCTTGTCAAGATCGCCAACCAGCACAACTTCAAGTGTGTTGTCTTGTTCTATTGCGTCAAGTGTGCCTTTTACTACTTCTTCGGGTGCATAATCGCCACCCATTGCATCTACAACTATCTTATTCAAACTCATAATAGTAAAAAGAGAGCGATTGATCGCTCTCTATTCATCCTTATTTTTCTTCGTTTTTGCTTACGATTTGTTCACCATCATAGTAACCGCATTTGGGGCAAACTACGTGGCTCTTTTTCAATTCGTGGCATTGAGGACATTCAACAAGACCGGGAGTTGAGAGTCTGTTCTTCCAGTTTGCGAAACGTGAATTTGTCTTTGAATGTGAAATTTTATTTTTTGGTGTTGCCATATCTATCTCCTCCGCATATTAATCAATAATATATTTTGCTTATGCAATTATATAGAAAAAATACTATATTGTCAAACGATTTGAGTATTTTCTCTATTTTGCTGAAATTTATAGGGATTTTGGTGGTTTTTTGCACCAATTTCCCTATTTTTCAACCAAAATTACGCATTTTGAACCAATGCTTTGGTTTCTCTTGCGATTGAAAGTTCCTCATTGGTGGTTGCAACAAGCACTTTGACCTTGCTATCTTTTGCTTGGATTTCGTAGATGCCTGCATCATAACCACGGACGTATTTCTTGTTGAGTTCGTCATCAAGTTCAACGCCGAGATATTGCATATCCCCTGCGATAAGTCCTCTCATAAGGTCACTATGTTCGCCAATGCCACCTGTAAATGCGATTGCATCAACACCGTTGAGTGATGCTGCAAATGCGCCAACGTACTTCTTGATGCGATATGCTGCTGCTGTGATTGCGATGGTTGCCTTTTCGTCCCCTGCGAGCATCTTGGGTTCAAGGTCACGCATATCTGAACTGAAGTCCCCACTCAAGCCGTACATACCACATTTCTTGTTGAGGTATGTGACCATTTCGCCCATGTCTTTGCCGAGTTTTTTGCCAAGATATTCAACTGCGCCTGCATCAATATCCCCTGCTCTTGTGCCCATGATAAGACCTTCAAGAGGTGTGAAACCCATTGTTGTATCTACGCACTTGCCTGCATTGACTGCTGAAAGACTGCTGCCGTTGCCAAGGTGACATACGATAATCTTTGCATTGGGATTGTCAAGATACTTTGCCACTTCTTGTGACACGAACTTGTGGCTTGTGCCGTGGAAACCGTACTTACGGACTTTGTAGTTTTCATAGTCTTCGTAACGGATGCCGTACATATATGCTTTTGCGGGAATTGTTGAGTGGAAGGTTGTGTCAAACACTGCAACCATAGGCTTGCCGGGCATAACTTGTTGACAACCCTTAATACATGCAACGTTGCCGGGATTGTGCAAGGGTGCAAGGTCACTATTTCTTTCACAGATTGCGATAACTTCTTCGTCAATGACAACTGACGTTGTAAAATCTTCGCCACCGTGGACAACTCTGTGACCTACTGCAGAAACTTCGTCAACTGATTTGATTGCGCCAAATTCAGGATCAACAAGTGCTTTGAGCACCAATTCAAGAGCCTCTTTGTGTGTGGGCATATCTTGCGTGACAACGAGTTTTTTGCCGTCTGCAGTCTTTTGTGTGAGCATGCCACCTGTTGCTGTAATTCTTTCACAGATGCCTGTCAAGATTGCTTCTTCGGTGGTCATATCAACGAGTTGATATTTGAGTGATGAACTGCCTGCATTGAGAACGAGAACTTTCATATTTTCCTCCATTATTTTGCTTGAAGTGCTGTGATTGCTGCAACTGCTGCGATATCTTCTGCAGAGCAACCACGTGAAAGGTCATTGACAGGAAGTGCAAGACCTTGCATGATAGGGCCAACTGCCATAAAGTTGCCAAGACGTTGTGCGATTTTGTAACCGATATTGCCTGCATCAAGGTTGGGGAATACAAAGACGTTTGCTTCGCCTGCCACTGTGCTTTCGGGGGCTTTTTGCTTGCCTACGCTGGGCACGAGTGATGCATCAAATTGCATTTCGCCATCAACGTTGATTTCGGGATGTTCTGCCTTGACTTTGTCATAAGCATTTCTAACCTTTTGCACTGCTTCGTGATTTGCACTGCCTTTGGTTGAGAAACTGAGCATTGCAATCTTGGGTTCGATACCGATAATATTCTTTGCGCTATCGTTGGCTGCAACAACGATATCTGCAAGTTGGTCTTCTGTGGGGTAAGGGATGACTGCACAGTCTGCAAAGATATATGCAGGTGCATTGTCATACTTGAAACCGTTTTCGGGGGGAATCATCACAAAGCAACTTGACACACTGCTGATGCCGGGGGCTGCTTTGACAACTTGAAATGCTGCTCTTGAAACGTCTGCTGATGAGAACACTGCACCACCGACAACACCATCAACGTCACCACACTTGAGTGCTACGCAAGCATAGAACATATTGTTGGTTGACACGATTTGACGTGCATTTTCAAGTGTCATACCCTTTGCCTTGCGAAGTTCAAACAACATATTTGCGTACTTTTCAAGGTTTTCGGATGTGGCAGGATTTTCAAACTTGACACCATCAAAGTTGACTTCGGGGAACTTGGCTCTTGCCTCGTTTTCATCACCGATAAGCACCACTTTGCAGATGCCGTCTTTTGTGAGCATTTCTGCTGCTTTGCAAGCACGAATATCAAAACCTTCTGCAAGTGCGATGGTTTTGCCACGTTCTTTTGCTCTTGCCATCAAGTTGTCAAGGAATTGTGACATAATATATCTCCTTCATATCATATAATCTTATTTGCTTGCTTTTCATAAAAAAGCATATATAATTATAGTAAACTATCCAAAATAAATCAAGAATAAATTTACACAATCGCCACTTTTGGACAAACATTTGTCAAAAAAATCGGTTGTGGAAGGGATAATACGTGAAAATCGCAGGAATTATTGCAGAATACAATCCTCTGCACAACGGACATCTTAAGCAAATTCGCAAAGCAAAACGTGAAGTCGGCGCCGACATCTTGGCAGTTGTCATGAGTGGCAGTTTTACTGAACGTGGGGACATTTGCGTGGCAGACAAATATACTCGTGCAAAATGGGCTATTGAAGCAGGCGCAGACGTGGTTATTGAATTACCCACCGTCTATACCCTTTCAAATGCTCAATTCTTTGCAGAAGGCGCAATGAAGACACTTTCTATGCTTGGGGAATTCACTCTCTGCTTTGGCACTGAAACTGAAGAACTCAACGATCTTGCTATGGTGGCAGAATTTATGGCAAGCGAATCAAAGGATATGTCAGTTATGCTCAAAGGTTTCCTTTCAGAAGGATACTCTGTGGCAAAATCTCGCTCTCTCGCTCTCAATCTCATACGCCCTGATATTGCAAATATGCTCCAAATGCCCAACAATATACTTGCCGTTGAATATATCAAGGCAGGGGCAAAGTACGGAGATAAGGTGGAATATCACAATATCCCTCGCATACCCGACAATGAGCGCACTATTCTTTCATCAACAAAGATAAGAAATCGCCTTTACAACGGCAACGATTTTTCAAAGGCAGTGCCCGAATTTGTAAAGAAAGAAGATATGCCTGTTGATATTGACAAGTACGGCACAATCTCTACATACGCATTAAAATCAAAGACACCTGAAGAATTGGCAGAAATAACCAATATTCACGAAGGTATGGAAAATAGAATTTCAAAGGCAGACTTCAACAACTTTGAAGAATTCCTTGGTCTTACCTCAAAGAGATATACTCGCTCTACCATAAAGAGAATTGCTGCTTGCACAACAATCGGCATCACAAAGGCTCACGTTCAACTTGCAAAGGATGAAAAACCTTATACAACAATCCTTGCAATCCGTGATAGCAAACGCAAAAAGATACTTCCTTTGCTTTCGGCGGCGGATGGCTACTTCTACTACAAACCCAGTGATTGCCCTAAGGACTCACCTGTACGCCCCTTGCTTGACCTTGATGCAAAGGCTGCAAAAGTGTTGAAACTCTGCTCTCAAGAATAATTCCTTTGAGTTGAACAAATATTATTCTAAAATTCTCAAATTTCTATCCGTGTATCTCAGTGAAACACAATAGAAAACTGGTGTTCTAACAACGTATTTTACATCAATAAATGTCCGTCACATAATTTCGTGTTGACGGGCATATTTTTTTGTGTGAGAAAAACGGTTGCAGTGTCAAATAGGTCAAAAAATCGTACAAAGGTCTTTGCCACTTTTGTCAATACAAGAAACGTGGCAAGGCGACAAAAAGTGGTAGATGTTTTTGAAAAGACAAAGCCATATATTTTGCCACTTATACTTTTGGTTTTCATTGGACTGATGCTTGCATTTCCAACCCATTATTTGACTGCAACAAGAAATGGATTGTCGCTATTTGCTCACTCAATTTTGCCTGCCATATTCCCTTTTCTCTTTTTATCTTCCGTCCTTGGAAAAACAGACTTTATAAAAGATGTTTCAAGGGCATTTGAAAAGCCAATCAAGTTTCTCTTTGGCACGTCATCTTATGGGGCTTACGTGTTGTTTTCAAGCCTTATATGTGGTTATCCTGTGGGTGCGCTTACCACATACGAATTGTACAAAGACGGGCGCATATCTTCAAGAGATGCAAGAAGTTTTCTGCCCTTTACGTCAACGGCAGGTCCTATCTTTATTTTGGCAACTGTTGGTGGTGCAATATTTGGAGATAAGGACATTGGACTTGTAATACTTCTATCTCACTATGCAGGCACGCTCATCAACGGCTTGTTGTGGCGTAGAAGAAGCATAAGATTGTTGACGGATAATGTTGAGCCTTGCACACTCACGCACGCATACGGGCGCGTACACGCTCTTATTGATAATGATGGGAGGGATATTTTTGGAGATAGCATTGTCAAATCAACAACTCAAATGTTGACGGTGGGTGGATATATCGTTTTGTTTGGGCTTTTAATTGACACGCTCTGTCTTTTGCCTTTCGTTGAAAACCTATCCCCCATTTTGAAAAGTCTGCTCTTTTCATTGTTTGAGATGACAAGGGGTGTTGCCACCTGCACAAACATACCTTTCAAATGGTTGTCCGTGAGTTTTGCAACCTTGGCTGTTACCTTTGGTGGACTGGGTGTAAATATGCAAAATTACCACTTTCTTTCAAAGTGTAAATGCCCCTTGAAAGAAGTCGTTTTGAGCAAAATTTCACAGGGGATTTTGGCCTTTTTTTGTGCAATAATTTTTTCACTAATTTTTTTCAACATTTTTGGCACAAACTATTGACTTTTAATATAAAAAACTCGTATTCTTATGGTACAAAGATTATTTTTTTACATTTTCACGGAGGAACAACTTAATAATGACAAAAAATTGGAGCAACACTTTGATTGTTGCTTATTCTCATTTACCCAAAATCGTTAAAATTATCGATTCAAGGGTGGAAAATCGCGTAAATTCAGGTTTTCAGAGCGTTCACTTGCAACGTGGCATGACAAATGAGCAATTATATGGTGAAATACTGCAATTAATTGGTGAAAAGCACAAAATGTACAACCTTTATCACATTGTAAACGACGGTCTTGACGAGATAAAAGACAACTGCCGTCTGCTCATTGAACTGCGCTATTTTCGTAAGAAAACTTGGAACGAGATCTCTCAAACTCACGGCATACCTATGCGCACTCTTCACCGTCGCATTGATGAGGCTTTGACAAGATTTCAAAAGGCGATTTCAAAAATGGGCTATACTGAAGAATTTCTTGAAAAGGAATACGGCTCAATGAAATATATGGAAATACTCCACGAGTCCATTGACAAAGAAAAGTTTTCACCGTCCTTTGACAACTGAATATGTAAAATAAAAAACGGCGAAAATCTCGCCGTTTTTTGTTTACAATTTAATGTTTATTGTTTGCCACCACAATGTGTACAGAAAGTTGAATCTGCATCAATCATTTGTCCGCAATGTTTGCAGAACTTTTGGGGATCTCCATCATCGTCAATTGGATGACTATTTGTTTGACCGTCCGTCCAACCCTCTTTGATTGCTTTTGTTGTGGTTGTCACTGCCCCACCATAAATTTCTGCTTTAGTGGACGCAATATCTGTCAAATCGTCTTTGTTTTCTTGTTGCAGATACTTTTCTGTTTGAACGATCGTCTTATTGATTTGAGGTATAAATGCAAATACCGAGCCAAGAACACCAATAAACGTAACGAGTATGCCGGGTATAAGGCAGGCTACGTTGGGCCAAATTTCAGTTTCACCCATAAACTCTTCTTTGTCTCCAAGGACTGTGCAACTAAGCACAATGAGAGTTATGCCCAATGCAAGAAGAATTGGGGCTACTATCTTGAGTATTGTGAAGATTTTGGGTTTTTCAACTCTTTGATTGCTAATATTTGACATATTAAATTTTACCCTCTTTATGATTTATTTAATTTAGACGTTATTGTTTGCCACCACAGTGATTGCAGAAATTTGAATTTGCGTCAATCTTTGCACCACAGTGTGCGCAAGTTTTGCCATCTCTGACTGCATCTTTGATTGAGGTCGCAACTGTTGCCACTGCATCACCAAGGACTTCTGCTCCTGTTGAAACAAAGTCCTTGATGTCATCTTTATGCTCTGCGACAACTTCTGTTGCTGTTTCAACACCAAAGCCGACTGCCTCTTTGCCAAGGTTCTTGATTTTATCCTTATTTTCTGCAACAATGCCTGTTGCTGTGTCAACACCAAGACCAACTGCTTTTTTGCCAAGGTCTGCAATGCCTTCCTTGTGTTCATCAATGATTTCTGTTGTTGATTCAACACCGAAGTCCACCACTGATTTGCCAAGTTCTTTTGCATCTTTCTTTGTGCTATCCAAAACAAATCTGCCTGTCTTGACTGCAAGTTTGGGGATAAGGGGCAAGCATGAAAGGGCTGTGCCAATACAACCAATGACTGTGAGGATGATGCCACCAATCAACGCAAAGCCATTGGGTTGTGTGCCAAAGTGTGTTGTTTCATAACCCAATACGGTGCAAGCAAGTGCAATAAGAGTGATGCCACTCACTGCCAACAAGATGCCAATTACTCTCAATACGATAAAAAAGATGGGCAATTTTGCCATTGTTGTTTTTTTGACGTTTGTATTGTTTTGTTCCATTTGATTTTCTCCTATTTTCTATGGGATATTTTTGTACTATCCCTTGTTTACAATCCTATTATATTCCTTATGTCACACAAAATAAATGACTGGAAAGTTAAAATAAACCACTCTATTTTGCACAAAAAGTAAAATAATAGGCAAAATCCCACCTTTCACATTGAAAAATGGGATTTTTGTCGTTATCTATTTCTTATTGTAATTGAGAGATATTTGTCAACGTCATAGTGTTGCCAAAGACCGACTTCGGGGGGATATACCCTAAAAGTCATTTGTTGACCACCAACGGGGTGTGCAAATCTCAACTCGCTTGCCCAAAGGTGCAAAGGAAGTGAATATTTGTCGCCATTGCCGTATCTTCTGTCACCAACGATAGGGTTGCCCATTGTTGCCATCTGAACACGGATTTGGTGTCCTCTGCCTGTGACAAGGTTGACTTGAACAAGACTTGTATTATCCTTGCTTTCAAGAAGTTTGTAGTCAAGTTCTGCATACTTTGCCCCTTCGGTCAGTTGAGGGACAACTCTCACTGTGTTTTCTTGAGGGAACTTTTTAAGGAAACAAGTGAGTTTTTCACTGCGTTCTCTTGTTGTGCCTTCAAGGATGGCAAGATATTTCTTTTCAACTTCGCCATTGCGCAGTTGTTCACTAAGTCTTGATGCTGCCTTTGATGTCTTTGCAAAAACCATAACGCCACCAGTGGGTCTGTCAAGACGGTGGACAAGTCCAAGATATGCATCGCCAGGCTTGTTGTACTTTTCAACCAAATACTCTTTGAGCATTGTGAGAAGATCCTTGTCCCCACTTTCGTCTTCTTGGACAGGTATGTTCATAGGTTTTGCAACAACCAAAAGATGATTGTCTTCAAACAAAATGTCAATGTCTTTGTAGTTCATAAGTTCTCCTAAAAGGTTGCAAAGGCTGTACATCCTTGGGGGAGCACAAGACCTTCGTCTGTGGGTATGCCGATTTCGTCGGCTTCTATCTTTGCCGTTGCAGGCAACGTGAGTTTGAGTATGTTTGCCATGACTGTGGGTTGAAGTCCCGTTGTATAACTGTTCAAGCACACAAACAAAGGTTTGTCACTGAGAAGTTCACTGATAAGTTCACAAAGTTCAGAGATGCCTTCTTCAATCTTCCACTTTTCTCCGTTTGGTCCACGGCCAAAACTTGGGGGATCAAGGATGATTGCGTCATACTTTCTTCCACGTCTTTTTTCTCTTTCGCAGAATTTGAAGCAATCGTCAATTATGTATCTCATACCTTGGCTTTCAAGACCTGACAATCTAAGATTGTCCCCTGCTCTTTCAACCATTGCTTTTGCCCCGTCAACGTGGCATACTTTTGCCCCTGCTTGTACACAAGCCACTGATGCTGCACCTGTGTAGCCAAACAAGTTGAGCACAGAGATTTCTCTCCCTGCATTTTTGATGAGATCCATCATTCTTGACCAGTTGACTGCTTGCTCGGGAAACAAGCCTGTATGCTTGAAGCCCATAAGTTTCAACTTAAACTTCAAATCACGCCAACCAATGACAAAGTCATCAGGGACGGGTTTATTGTACTTCCAAAAGCCACCACCCGTTGAACTTCTTTCATAGATGGCAGTTATGCCTTGATATGAGCGAAGGGGCTTTTTGGCGTGCCAAATGACTTGAGGGTCGGGGCGCAACAATATAAGGTCGCCCCAACGTTCAAGTTTTTCTCCGTCACCGGTTGCAATGACTTGATAATCTTTCCAATCTGGTGCTAATAACATAATTCACCGTTTTTAGTCTTTGACTAAATCTTCTTCACTGACAACGTGACTTTGTCGCCATTTATGTCAAGTGCCTTTGTATATCCGTCAACTTCGGTTGAAATCTTATCGCAAAGGACGTCTGCCAAGAAACTGCCACTTTCAAGGACTTCAAGTGCAAGGCCTGTTGCCTCGTAGCCGATTGCGATATGGTCAACAACTTCAAAACCTGCCTCTTTGCGCATTGTTTGGATCTTGCTGACAAGTTCTCTTTCAACGCCTTCACGGATGAGTTCATCATTGAGTTCTGTGTCAAGGACAACTGTTGTTTCGCCGTCGCTTTCTGCAGAGAAACCTTCTCTATTTTGCACTGAAATCAAAACGTCATCTTCTGTGAGTTCGATTGTCTTGCCGTCAACATCTCTTGTAAAGACACCACCGTCTTTCACTGCAAGGACGATTTCTTTGCCGTCATTTGCCATGATTTCACGGATCTTGCCAAGGAGTGCGCCATATTTGGGGCCCAATGTCTTGAGTTGGGGCTTGACAATGTATGTCACATAGTCTGCACTGCCGTCACTGATTTCAACTTCTTTGACGTTGAGTTCATCTTCAACAAGTGCTTTGAGTTCATCACTCAAATCGTTCTTGCCGTTGTAGATAAGTCTGGGCAAAGGTTGACGATTCTTGATATTTGCCTTGTTTCTTGCTGCTCTGCCAAGGACAACAACCTTCAACACGTCATCCATACCCTTTTCAAGTGCGCTGTCAATATACTTTTCGTCTGCTTCGGGGAAGGTGCAGAGATGTACGCTCAAAGGTGCGTTTTCGTCAAAGTTGCGCACAAGGTTTTGATAGATATTTTCTGCCACGAAAGGCACGTAAGGTGCGATAATCTTTGACAAGGTTGCAAGGACTGTGTAGAGAGTTGTGTATGCTGCTTCCTTGTCGGGATTCATATCACTGCCCCAGAAACGTTCACGGCAACGACGGACGTACCAGTTGGAAAGATTGTCTGTGAATTCGGCAATCTTACGTGATGTTTCTGTGATCTTATATTCGTTCAAACCTTCGTCAACAAACTTGATAAGGCTGTTGAGTTCGGACAAAATCCATCTGTCCATGACGCTCAATTTTTGGTCTTCAAGTTTATGTTCTGTGGGATTGAACTTGTCGATTTCGGCATACAATACGTAGAATGCGTAGGTATTCCACAATGTACCCATAAATTTACGTTGTGATTCGCTGACGTTATCTCCACTGAATCTTGAAGGCAACCAGGGTGCGCTTGCTGTGTAGAAATACCATCTTGTTGCATCTGCGCCTTGCTTGTCAAGGACTGACCAAGGATCAACCACGTTGCCTTTGTGCTTTGACATCTTCACGCCGTCTTTGTCATTGACAAGGCCGAGAACGATACAGTTCTTGAAAGGTGCTTTGTCAAAGAGTACCGTTGAGATTGCAAGAAGTACGTAGAACCAACCACGTGTTTGGTCAACTGCTTCTGAGATGAAGTCTGCAGGGAATTCCTTCTCAAAGAGTTCCTTATTTTCAAAGGGATAGTGCCATTGTGCAAAGGGCATTGATCCACTGTCAAACCAACAGTCAAGGACTTCGGGTGTACGTTCAAAAGTGCCACCACATTCACAATCCCACTTGACACCGTCAATGTAAGGTCTGTGAAGTTCAATATCGCTGTCAAGGTTGCCACACTTTCTCAGTTCTTCACGAGAGCCGATAACGTGGATCTTGCCACACTTGTTGCATACCCAGATGGGCAAAGGTGTGCCCCAATATCTTTCACGTGAGAAGCCCCAGTCAACAACGTTTTCAAGGAAGTTGCCCATACGGCCTGTGCCGATTGTTGAGGGCATCCAGTTGATTGATGCATTGTTTTTGAGAAGTTGGTCTTTGACTTCTGTCATCTTGATGAACCAACTTGAGCGTGCGTAGTAAAGCAAAGGTGTGTCACAGCGCCAGCAGAAAGGATAACTGTGTTCAAACATTTCTTCTTTGAACAACGTTCCGTTGGCTTTGAGCATACCAATGATGACTTTGTCTGCATCTTTGACAAACATACCTTCAAGGTCTTTTGCCTCGGGGATAAACTTGCCTCTTTCGTTGACCATTTGGACAAAAGGCAAATCATACTTTCTGCCAACTCTGCCGTCATCTTCACCAAATGCAGGTGCGATATGGACGATACCTGTGCCGTCTGTCAACGTGACGTAATCATCATTGACAACATAGTGTGCTTTCTTCTTTGCCCCTGTTTCATAGTTGAACAAAGGCTCGTATTCTGCATATTCATATTCCTTGCCTTTCTTGAGAGAAAGTCTTTCATAAGTGCCTTCTTCAAAGAGTTTTGCAACAAGTGCATCTGCAAGGATAAATCTTTCATCTTCCACTTTGATTTCTGCATAGTCTTCGTTTGCGTTCATACAAAGTGCAACGTTTGAAGGAAGTGTCCAAGGTGTTGTTGTCCAAGCAAGGAAATATCTGCCTTCTTCTCCCTTCAACTTGAATTTTGCATATACGGAAACTTCCTTCACGTCTTTGTAGCCTTGTGCCACTTCGTGTGATGAAAGTGCAGTTCCACAACGGGGACAATAGGGGACGATCTTGTAGCCTTTGTAGATAAGTCCTTTATCGTAGATGGTCTTGAGTGCCCACCACACAGACTCAATGTAATTGTTGTCGTATGTGATGTAGGGTTCTTTCATATCTGCCCAGTAGCCGATACGGTCGGACATCTTTTCCCACTCGCTTGTATATTTCCACACAGATTCCTTACATTTTGCAATGAAGGGTTCTATGCCGTAGTTTTCAATTTCTTGCTTGCCGTCAATGCCGAGAAGTTTTTCAATTTCCAACTCAACGGGAAGTCCGTGTGTGTCCCAACCTGCTTTGCGAAGAACGTGATAGCCTTTCATGGTCTTGTAGCGAGGGATAATATCCTTCATAACTCTTGTGAGAATATGACCAATGTGAGGTTTGCCGTTGGCTGTAGGGGGGCCATCATAAAAATTGAAGCCCTTTTTGCCTTCGTTGATTGCAACGCTCTTTTCAAAAACGTTGTTTTCCTTCCAGAAAGCAAGGACTTCCTTTTCTCTTTCAACAAAATTGAGATTTGTGTCAACTGGTTTGTACATGTCTGTCTCTCCTGCACGTATGTGCGCGTTTTCTATATAATCGCAAAAATTATATAATAGTTTATTAAATATTGCAAGTGAAAAATTAAAAACTAAAAAATTCCGTGCAAAAAGTAATGTAAATTTGAATTTTAAAAACTGTGATATTTAGATGCATGACGAGGAAAGAAAAAGCCCACGGATAGGCGCGTACTTGCCGTACGTAACTATTCGTGGGCTTGAACTTAACAAAGTCAGGCGCTAAATAGCAAACACTAAACGTATTGCTGCTCTGAACATTTTTTAGGAACGCTTAAAAACTGCGATATTTAGATGCATAGCAAGGAAGAAAAACCCACAGGGGTCGTGACATACTTGTCGTATGTGAGAATCCTGTGGGTTGTATCTGACGATGATAGGCGCTAAATAGCGCAGTTTTTACCTTTTGATGATTTTGTGGCCTGTCTTGGTCAACAACCAATGGGCATCATCAAGAAGTTGATAGTCATACTTGATGACGTCCTTTCTTTCTTCTGCTTGAAGAAGGGTTTCGTCTTCTCTCTTGTCCCTTTCTGCAACCATTTTTCTAAACTCAACGAGTCCATCAAAGGTTGTAAGATTACCATGACGGCGCAACGTATAGTTTTTGCCGTTGGTATGCTTTTCAGTACCGTCTGCCATTGTGACAGTTTCTGTCAAGATTTGTTCCTTGCTTGCAGGCACTGTTCCCTTTGAAATCATATAGGAATTCCAACGATAGTGCTCGTGGATTGCCATATTCTTTCTTCTTGAATCTTTGAAGTCAAGGGTGTAGCCAATAATTGCCTTGCCGTCTGCAGTCACAGAGTATGCGCTCTTGTCGGGCATATCATTTTGGGCATAGATTTCAAGATATTCATCTTCTGTCAAAGCCTTGCCGTCTTCATCTACTTTGCAATAGTCAAGCCCCATCATATTAAGTTTACTGCGAAGGCTCAATGCACAATAGATGTTGGACTCTCTTTCGTTTTGGGTTTTTCTTTGATACCAATCACGGTGTGCTTGCTTTTTGATTTCATCCACTCTTTCTTCAGTCAACTCTTTGCCGTCACTTGCCACTTCGTACTCAATGGCGTAAACAGCGTCACGAAGACCTGCCATTTTGAATATATCGTCTGCAATTATGTTTTCAACGTCATAGACTTCATCTTCGCAAGCAATGATATAGTATCCTTCATTGTCCTTGATGCCTTGACCGTGGTGGTTATCTCGTACTTTCACAAAGATGGTTGTGTTGTCCCCTTCCCACTCTTTGAGTTTGCCCAAAAGTTTCTTTGCCATATCCACGTTTTCAAGATCACTGCCAAATGCAATGATGACAAAGTTGGCGTCATCACTTGACTTTGTAAGCACTGCCTTAATTTGATTGTAGAACTTTTGGTCATTGACGTCTAAGTGATGGAAGTTTTCACCCGCAGGATAACTGGGCAAAGGCAAGTATTTTTTGTCCTTGTCATCACGCTTTTCTTCTTCCTTGGCGATATGTTCAAACTCGTTCTTATATCTAAAATAGTTGTGGTTGAGATTTTTGTCATTGACAGAGCAATCGCACTTGTCTATGGTGTGTTCATCAACAAAGCACTTGTCAAAAAGATGATAGTTGACCTTCTTCAGTTCAACACCATCTGCACCTTGTGAGATAAATTGATTGTTGGCAACAGAGGTCAAGAAAAGTTGTTGATTTGTCCTGCCAAAGCCCAACATAACGACGTTGATGTCAACCCCATTTTTTACACAAGACGTGGTATAATCTATATGTTTTGCATCCATAAACATTGTGTATGGATATTTTGATGCAAAATTGACTGCCATTTTTTGATATTTGTTGACGTAGGAAATGACACCTTTTCCGTCTTCAACAACTTCTTCATAGATGGCTTCAAATTTGGGGTCACCAAACAAATAGACTGCAACGTTGTCAAATACTTCAACTTGCTTTTCGGGGGCAAGTTTTGAAAACTCGCTTGTAAATTGTCTTGCAATTTCAAGGTTTCTTTCATCATCTTTCGTGTTGATGATGACGGTGATTTTCTCTTGTCTTTTCACTTGACTGCCTGCAAGTTTTGTGATGTAGTTGTCTGTTGAATTTACTTTTGTGTATGCGATATTTTCAATGTAAAGTGAGAGTGCATCATCACTTGAAATATTGTCAACAATGACCTTTGCCCTTGCTTTTTCACTGGCATAAATCTTGTAGTTTTGCTCATTATTGCCAAAGATAACAAGTTTATTTTTGCTATATTTTACACGTTGATTTGTTATGAAATTCCAGAGATATTGACTGACAAGGGACAACGCAAAAAGCACAACGTTGACACATACAAGTGCAAATGAAAAGTATATTGCAAAGTTGTACAAAGGATTTGCGCTTGCAAGTGCTTCCACTGCCCCAACATTGAACTTCAATACAACGGAATCCATAATCAATGGTATTGCATTGATGAAGCCGTCAAGGATTGATTGACCACTGTAAATCAAGCCAATCCAGAACAACGGGAACACACAGATGTAGATGAGCACTATTCTGCCCTTTTTGTAGTCACGGAGATAGTTGACTTTGTCTTCACGATTCTTTTTGAGCAAGCCAAAGAACACCGAAACCAAGCCGATAATCATTGCCGTAAGACAAAGTGATGTGATTATGTAATATGGTGTCATATTTACCTCATGCCCTATGTTTTCGGGCAAAAATTCTTCAAAAAACACATAAATCCACCATTACAGTGGATTTACGATTGATACTATTATAATTATTGGATCATGAGCCAAGGCAAGCACTTTTCAATGAGAAGTCCATATCTCAAATCTGCCTTTTGCTTGAGTGACGTCTTGATGAGTTCGTGGCAGAAGTCAACTGCTTTTTGTGCAGAGTCTTCAAAAGAGCAACCACTCATAAGTTTGCCAATAAATGCAGATGAAAGACAATCCCCTGCACCGTGGATATAGGTGTCAAAATGCTCGTTGTATTGGAAAGAAATTCTGCCGTTTTGCAATGTTGCAGTGCCCTGCTTGTCGTCTGCAATTATGCCGCTGAGAAGAACCTTTTTGTATCCGTTGTGACGAAGGATGTTGAGTATCATCCTTGCATTTTCGGGTGTAGGATCAAGTTCCATATCAAGACCTGCAAGCATTTTGCCTTCTGTGAAGTTGGGCATAACAATGTCTGCAACTTGGCAAAGTTCTTGGATCTTTTTCCAGTACTTTTGATCAAATATGCGATAAAGTTGACCGTGTTCTGCACAAGCAGGGTCGATGGCAATAAGTGTGCCCTTCTCTTTCAATGCCTTTGCAATTTTGATTGTTGCTTCAACGGTTTCCATTGTGCCGATAAAGCCTGTGTACATACAATCAAACTTGATGTCAAGTTTTGTCCAATGTTCAAAACTGGGCATCATATTTGAGTATAAATCGTTGAATGTGAAGCCTTCGATGCCTGCAGTTTGTGTTGACAAAAGTGCTGTGGGCAAACCAACAGGTTCTTGACCACAAGCAGAGATAATGGGGATTGCTGCCGTAAGCGAGCATCTGCCGATTGATGAGTAATCTTGGATTGTAAGGATGCGTGTATGCTTCATATATACACCTCTTATATAGTATATTGTTATTATTTTATCATAAATGTACGCTCAAATCAATAGGCTTGAAAATTTTGTTGCAATTTTTTCAAAGTAGTGTTATAATTCTCTCGCTGTGCTAGATGGGGAGTTGGCGGTGCCCTGTAAACTGCAATCCGCCATAGCAGTATTGAACACCGATCGAGGCCTTCCATATGGTTGGTCGCACCAAACAAGGAATGTTGATATCAAGGTCCGATGCAACACCGTGTCGTGAACCGTGTCAGGGCCTGACCGCAGCAGCACTAAGCGAATTTCGGCGTGTGCCATCGGGAAGCTTTGAAGGAGTCACCTATTTGGTTTCCACTTCGGTGTGGATTGTCGGAATCGGCGCACAGTATTTTGCAAGAAACAAGGAGTCTATTGACTCCTTTTTCTTTTTTGTGTTTAAAAATGGAGTGAGTGCGAACATATCAATTTAGGATTCCCCCTTTCCTCATGTGTTTCCCCCCATTGGCTTCGCCAAGCCCTACGGGCAGGGGCAACTCGACGCGATTGACTTCGTAGCAATCGCTATTCCGTCACTTTGTTCCTTACGGCACGCGCACATTAAGTGCCGTTCTCTCATTATGTCACTTGCCACTTGGGTGGGGAAAATATGATCCCCAAGTGGCTGGCGTACTTTCGTCTGGTGCTTGGCACTCGCTTTCTCGCCACCCTGTGGCTCGCGTTCCGTCCTTAAACGAGTGAGTGCTTGTATAAGTACCCCACGAACTTGCCGTAGTGCACAAAAAACTGCGCTAAATAGCGCAGTTTTTGAAAAAGGGTGCTCGTCTTGAGCACCCTTTTTGTTTGTATTGAGGTAATTATTTCTTTGCTGCTTCTTCTTTACGTTTCTTTGCGTCTTCAATGATCTTTGCATTGGCTGAGCCGGGAACTTCTTCATATCTTGTGAGTTCCATTGTGAACTTGCCTCTGCCTTGTGTCATTGAACGAAGGTCTGTTGCATAGCGGAACATTTCTGCTTGAGGAACTTCTGCTGTGATGACTTGCTTTGAGCCTTCTGCATCTGTAAAGAGAATTCTACCACGACGCTTGTTCATATCGCCAAGGATGTCGCCAAGATAGTCGCTGGGGACTGTGATCTTTGCTGTCATGATGGGTTCAAGGAAGCAAGGTGATGCCTTTGCGCATGCTTCGTCATAAGAGAGTTTTGCTGCGATAACAAATGCGATTTCCTTACTATCAACGGGGTGATATTTTCCATCATAAAGTGTTGCTTTGAGGTTGACCATAGGATATCCTGCAAGGACGCCTTCTTTGATTGCTTCACGAAGACCCTTTTCAACTGCGGGGATAAATTGTCTGGGAACTGCGCCACCGACAACTGCGTCAACAAATTCAAATTCGCCATCTGCTGCACCGGGTTCAAACTTGATCCAAACATCACCAAATTGACCTGCACCACCTGATTGTTTCTTGTGCTTGCCTTCTGCTGATGCTTCTTTACGGATTGTTTCTTTGTATGCAACTCTGGGTTCTTGCCAGCTGATGTCAATGCCGAGTTTGTTCTTTACGCGTTTGCACATAATGTCAAGTTGTGCTTCGCCAAGACCACTGATGAGGACGTCGCCTGTGACAACGTTCTTTTCAACTTTGAATGTTGCATCTTCGTCTTGCATCTTGATAAGACCTTGGATTGCCTTTTCTTCGTCTTTGTTTGCGCTGACTGCGTATGAAATGACGGGTTGAGGGAATTCGATCTTGCTGTATTGAAGTTTGTAGTCAGGTGCTGAGAGTGTATCGTTTGTGTTTGTGTAAACGAGTTTTGCAAGTGCGCCGATATCGCCTGCGTTGAGTGAATCAACTGCTTCTTGCTTTTTGCCCTTAAGGATGTAGAGTGCGCCTGCTTTTTCTGCTTTTTCTGCAGTGTTGTTGAACATTGCATCGCCACTTGAGAGTTTGCCACTCAAAACCTTGAAGATGAGAAGTTTGCCAACATAGGGGTCAACGATTGACTTGAAGACTTGTGCGCTGAAAGGTGCATTTGCATCACATGCGATTTCTTCTTCCTTGCCTGCCACTGTTGCTTTTGCTTTGTTTGCTGTTGCAGGGCTGGGGAGATAGTCAACGATAATGTCAAGAAGACTGCTGATGCCTGTTGATGTTGTTGCATTGCCTGCCATAAGAGGAATAAGTGATTCTGTTGCGATTGCTGTGAGAATACCCTTCTTGATTTCTTCTGCAGTAAATTCTTCCCCTTCAAAGAACTTCATCATGAGTTCTTCGTCGGTTTCTGCAACCATTTCCATGAGTTGATCTTTGTATGCGCTTGCCTTTGATGCGACGTCTGCAGGTGCATCAATTGCTTTGCCGTTGAGATCCTTTGCTGAACCTGAAAGGACGTCAACTGAACCGACCATCTTGCCACCTTCGATAATAGGAAGTTCGATAGGAAGGACTTTGCCGTATTTTGATGTGATTGCATCAACTGTACCGTAGAAGTCACTGTTTTCTTTGTTGATTGCGTTGACAAAGATGAGTGCGGGCACTGCCTTTTCTGCACACATATCAAGTGCTTTTTCTGTGCCGACTGTGAGTGAGCCACTTGCTGATGTGACGACTACTGCACTGTCTGCTGCGTGGAGTGCTGATGCCATTTCGCCTTCAAAGTCGAAGAATCCGGGAACGTCAAGGACGTTGATCTTTGTGTCACGATGAATTGCGTATGCAACACCCATGCTGATGGATATCTTGCGCTTGATTTCTTCATCATCAAAGTCCATTGTTGAGTTGCCATCGTCAACTTTGCCGAGACGGTCTACTGTCTTGGTTGCAAACAAGAGTGCTTCTGCAAGAGAAGTCTTGCCTTCACCAGAGTGACCGATGAGAGCGATATTACGAATAAATTCTGTTGTGTAAGATTTCATTATTTTACCTCAATAAATAATTTAATACTGGGATATAATACACTATTTGGGGGTGAGTTGACAAGCAAAAAAAACTACTACACGCCACTTTTTTTAATTTTTTGATACTTTTTTCGGTTTTTGCATATTGTGAAGTATGAGTATCATAGGGATTTATGACAGTGGAATCGGTGGACTTACCACTCTTTGCGCTTTGAAAAAAGTCTTTCCGAGGTGCGATTTTTATTATCTTGCAGACAACAAAAACGTGCCTTTGGGTACAAAAAGCCGTGAAGAAATCGTCAGTGCAGTTGAGCATGGTCTTGAACTTTTGAAAAGAAAAAGCCATCTTCAAGTGGTGGCATGCAACACGGCGTCAACCGTCGTAAATCCCGATGCCTATCTTCTTTGCCCTAATCTTGAAAACTTGCCCTGTGACAAAACTTTACTTTTGTGCACACCTGCAACGTCATCTGCACTTGGACTGAAAGAAAAGGGCTATACCATTGCAGACACAAAGTGTCTTGCATCTCAAGTTGAAGAAATTGCTCAATGCAAATTCCTTGAAAACCAAGATTTGACCTTTGAAAGCCTTGAAAGTACTCTTGAAAATATTGTCCAAAAGGCACTTGAAGAAAACCCGAAAATAGACAGAATTTATCTTGGTTGCTCACACTATTTATACTTCAAAAGCACCCTTGAAAAAGTTTGTCACGGGTTGAAAATCCTTGACGGCAACAAGAGTCTAATAAGCGAGATGTTGACCCTTGAAAATATCAATTACGGCAGCAGAAAAATGCAATTTGATTTCACACTGTCGCCCTGCCGAGAAAAGTACGATTGGACACTTGAAAAGTTGATGAAAAATCCAAAGTTTTACGGCATCTAATCGGTCAAATTGAATATGCGATATTGACGGCTTGTGCGATTATATTCGAAGTGTTTTCAAGGTATAATTTCACTTCTTTTGGTGCAACCACAAGCCGTGACAACTTTTTGTCACAAAGGGTGCTGTGAAAAGCAAATTCATCAATGTTGAAGGTTGGATTTGTTTCCTTATAACTTTTGACAAAATCTTTGATGACGCCTTGCATTGTCAAGACAAGTGGCACACCGATTGAGATTGTTGGCACACCGTATATTTCCTTGTTCATTGGTGGCTTGTCACTGCCCACACCACTGCCGGGGGTTATGCCTGCCGTTGACATTTGAAATGACGTGCCGAGGCGTGATACACTTGTTGTGGCAAGGGTGTCAAATATCAAGATGGCAGACGGTTGAATTTTGTCCCGTAATGCAGACAGTATTTCATTAGATTTGATGCCACTGACACCCTCTACACCCAAAGGGTGAGTGCAAAGATTGTATCTATGTTCATTTAGGCTGTTGCCACGGGTTGCATTTATCTTTTCAACCACTTTTACACCAAGAGCGTCTGCAAGGACTTGTCCATTGCCAAGCCCAACAGCGAGTATCGTGCTTCCCACCGGCAGTATGCCAACTACTTGCCGTATTGTGCTTGCAATTATCTTTGACAAATAGTCCTGATAGCCTTCGTCACGGACTGAACTTGTATCATAGGTCACATAGATGCCTTTTGGCTTTCCAATCTTACTGGCAAGGTCGTTGTTTTTGACGTTGACAACAGATTGAGAAATTCCGTAGAATAGTTTTTTGACGGTGGCAAGATCGTTTAGCCCCCTATTTTCAAGGTTGTCAAGTGCCATATCACTGTAAAAAATGTCGTTTTGCATAAAATTATTGTGTGCATTATCAAAAAATAGATTAAAACACTTGCAACTTTTTTCTAAATATGCTAATATTTCAAAGATTTCTAATTAAGTATTCAAATATGAGGAGATAAATATGCCTAATATTAAGTCAGCAAAAAAGAGAGTCAAGGTTTCAGCAAGACAAAACAAAGAAAACACAATGAAAAAGTCACGCGTTAAGAACGCAGTCAAGAAGTACAATGATGCAATCGCAGCTAACGATGTCGCACTCGCAACAGAACTTCTTCCCGGAACCATGGCAGTCATCGACGCAGCAACTTCTGATGGTGTTTACCACAAGAACACAGCAGCAAGAAAGAAAGCAACTCTCTGCCGTTCATTGGACAAAATTAAGAACAACTAATTGACACTTACGACACTCAATGAAAGGGTTGTCAGTTGACAGCCCTTTTTTTCGTATAATAAATACATTACACTACTATCATATTTGAATATCAACACAAAAATAAAAGCAGACCACTACGTCTGCTTTTTTGTTTGCTTTTTTATATTTTAATTGTTGCTTGTTGCAATTTAATGGGACGTCAAAGCTGCATTTTCAAATGTGCTATTTCTTCTGCTCTTTCTTCTTGAGTACGGCAAAGACGATTGAAAGCACAATGACACCTATGACTGCATAGGCGACGTAGAACGCAATTATGACAATCCAGATATATTCTGTGGCAACGGCAATGCCAGCAAAAGCAAGCGCATAGATGACAAAGAGCACGAGCCACGCATCTGAGGATTCACTTTCGTATTCTACCACTTTATAGTCAATTACTTCTTCGCCGTTGACCTTGACCGTAATTATATAGGGTATATTCTCTGCGCCATCTTCCACTGCAAAATCAAAATTGTTGCCAGTGTGTGCCAACTGACCGTTGACATACCACTCTATTGATTGGATTGTAATTGAGGGGTCAAGATAATCCGATCTAATGCTATAGGTATAACTGTAGGTATCATTTTCTTTGACGAATATGCAAAGGTCTTCAATTTGTTGATAGACAACATTGAATACGATAGGTTCTTCTGCAACCATATATTCGTTGCCTGCCTTGTCATAAATCGCCCATGTAATTTGATATTCGCCTACTTCTTCGGGCACTTCAAAGTGCGCATACCAACCCTCTGCAAAAAGATATTCTTCTCCGTTAAAGACATACCACCATTTTACATCATAATCGTATTTCATTGTTGAAGGTGTAGGCATTGCATACAATGTGATTTCACTATCTTTGCCTACAATGTAAGATTCTTGAGCGTCGCTGAGAATATCAACGCTTTCTTCTGCGCCAACAACGGAATTGATAAACACAACGTCGCCGTAGAAGTTGTAGGAAAGAATATCAGTGAGATTGAGCATTGGATATTGCTCGTACTCCAAACGGGAATTAGAGCCGTTTCGAGCGCCGTAGGGGATCATTGCACGGATTATGTCGGGTGTCAGTTCAACGTCCAATCCATAGTTGTTGTAGCCCCTAAATCTAAAGTATGCCAGAGCACTTGCAAAGGCAGTGATGGGTGTTGCCATACTTGTGCCTGTGAGCGTGCCGTATTCATCTCCGTTGATTGAAGATATTATATCTGTGCCGGGTGCTGCAATGTCATACCAAATGCCGTAGGTGGAACTGTCTGCCAAGACGGCTTTGCCGTTGCTTGTCATTTCATAGTTCATTACACCAAGGACGTTTGAGTGGGCTGCAGGATAGCCGTCGGTGTTTTTGCCTTGGTTTCCTGCTGCTGCAACCAAAACCATATCGTCTGCTCTGTCAAAGTCATAAGATGTTTTATTGCTTGAGGTTGCAGTGAGTGAAAGGTTGACAACATCTGCGCCATTTTCATAGGCAAATTCCAATGCACTTTCAATGTTTGAACTATTGTAGCTGGCAAGGTATTCCCCGCTTTTTTTGTTGGAAAGGGTTGTGTTTGCCTTTATCGGCAAAATCTTGATGTAGTCTTCAAGTCCAAGTTGGTGGATGAGAAGTGCCACAATGCCTGTGACGTGTGTGCCGTGATCGTTGGACGTGTTGTCAACAAGGTCAAGGGCAATGTTGCCACTGTCTGTCACTGCAGTGATTGTTTTGTCTATGAGATTAGTGTCAATCTTCACTTTGTCGGCAAAGTTTTTGTAGATATAATTGCCGTCGCCGTCCTTCAAAAGCACGTCATCAAAGATTTCGTGGAGTTTGTAGGATACACCACTGTCATAGACGTTTTCGGGGTTTACTGCCACTTCCGTTGAGACACTTGTCTTGTAGGCATATCCTATGCCACTGTCAATGACTGCAATTACAATGGGATCGTTTTTTAAGGTTTCTTTGTCAAAATCTGGGTCACTCAAGAAATCTTGTACAAATGCAAGCGCACCATCAAGATTGAGATAAGTTTCGCCAAAATACCAATCTTTGTTGTCCGTTGATGGCAATGAGTTGATATGCTCGGTGTAGCCATCTTGCCAATCTGCGTAGGCAACCCCAGATGGTGCAAAAATAAATGAGCACAACAAAAGAAGGACAAATGTAATTGTTGCCAAGGACAAAATGTCGTTTCTCTTTGCTATGCTCAAATTTTTCATACTATACCTTTATGATTTGTTTTTAGATGATACAAGTATTGTTTTTGTGATTATGTGACCAATTAGACAATCTTACGCTTTTTCTTCAAAAGCAATGCAAGTGCCCATGCTCCAAAGCCCAAGGTTGAACTGCCAAGGACTGATGATGTTGCAATAAGTGCCGTCTTTGCACCATTGTCATCATTTTCATCCACAGTGGGTGTTTGTTCTTCTTGAGTGGGAGGTGTTGTGGGTTCACCTTCGGTGACAGGAGGTGTGGGTGTTGTGTCTTCAACCGTGTGAGTTGCCACTTGTCTTTCTTGTCCGTCCACAACAACTGTGATGACGTATTCGCCGGGCATGATCAACGTGCAAGTGTAATCTGCGCCAGTTGCCACCAATATGCCGTTGAGATACCACTCTATTCCATCCACAACCGTGGGATCAAGGAGATTTTCGGGTATTGCATAGTGGACTGCTTTGTCGAAGGTTTCAACGACTTCAACGTCCACGTCTTCGGGTGCATAGTAGATCACTGCAAAGGTAAGTGCGTTGGTGCTTTGTGCGTATCTCACGCCGTCTTTGCCAACGTATGCACACTTGACAACGTAGTTGCCTACTGCGCCGGGGATTGCAAACTCAACCGTTGCGCCTGTGCCAATGATTGTTTCCTTGCCACCGACTTCGTACCACCATGTGAGTGCGTCTTCTGTCTTGTAGTTTGAAGGATTGGTTGTTGCAGTGAGTGTGACAACTGTTGTTGTGTCGATCATATATTCATTGTCAATGATGGTGTTGATCGTTGTGCTCTTGGGGCTATAATCCAAGACGTCAATTGACAATGTGTTTGAATTTGAAAGGGTTATATTGCCTTCGCTGTCCTTGAGTACGCAGTAGATTGTGTATGTGCCGGGCTCGGTGGGGAGAACGAAGTCAAGGGTTGCGCCTGTGCCAACTTCTGTTGTGGTTGTGCCAACTTTACACATCCACACAAGAGTGTCGTCGGTGACTGCGTTTGTGGGATTTATGGTTGCAGTAAACGTTACTGACACACCATTGTGGTCCACCACAGAAACTGCAATGCTTTCAGGCACGTAGTTTGTCACTGCAAATGAGATTGTATCGGTTGAAACCAGTGTCTTGACACCACTTGCATTTACAAGTGCGCAATAGATTGTGTATTCGCCTATAGCATTGGGAATTGCAAACTCAACTGTCCAACCACTGCCGATTTCAAAGGTGTATTTGCCGTCTATGACGCCCCACCAATAGGGTGTGTCTGCCGTGTATTCGTCTGCGCCGATTGTTGCACTCAAAGTGACAACTGCATTGGTTTCAACTTTGTATTCACTTTCAACGCTTGCAACAACACTCAATGCATCGACTTTTGCGTATGCAGTCAAAAGGATTGTGTCATTGCCTTGGATATACAAGCCACTTTCATTGTTTGAGAGTGTGCAATAGATTTCGTATTCCCCTGCTTGATTGGGAATTGTGAAATTGATATTCCAACCGTAGCCAATTGCGTTTGCTTTGCCGTCAAGTTGATACCACCAATAAGGTTGTTCATCTTGGAACAATCCGTTGGTTGCGATGGTTGCATTCAAGGATATTGTGTCGCCAAGATAGTGAATTGACTCTGCATTTGATGTGACGTCAATCACCGTTGAAACACCTATCAATTCAAGGAAATCTTGATCGCCGTAGAAATCGTAAGTCAAGACGTTCTTGAAATCGAGAGCAGGATATGAGTATGTGACGTTGCCATCTTTCTTCGTTGCCACTTGATCGGAGCAATAAGGAATCATATTCTTGATGACGTCGGGCGTAAGTTCAATATCTACACCATAGTTGTCATATCCCCTATATCTAATCACTGCAAGTGCACTTGCAAATGCTGCGACGGGGGTTGAAGAACTTGTGCCACCCATAACCTTATATGAGTAGATTGAATCCAAGGTTGCGCCATAACAAGGAATGACAAGATTTTCGCCGGGAGCAGCGATGTCATACCATTCTCCGTAGGTTGAACCTGCAGTTCCATCGTACAAAACGAGATTGCCATTGCCGTCCTTCACGTAGTTCATTACGCCAAGCACGTTGTCAAAGCCTGAAGGATATCTGTGTTCAATTTGGTTTGTGTTTCCTGCAGCGCCAACAATAAGGATTTCATCTGCCAATTTTTTGTACAATTGACTGTCTGCGGTGCCATAGGATGCGTTAACGATGTCTGCTCCGTTGTCATACGCCCATTGCAATGCCTCTTCCAATATTTTGGCTGAAAAGCCACGTTGGAAAACTCCTTTGTCATCCATCCAGAAGGAATCTCCCGCCTTGATGGGCATAATCTTCACGTAGTCTTCAACGCCAAATTGATGGATGAGATATGCAATTATGCCACCAACGGCAACACCATGGTCGTCAAAAGATACAAGGTCGTGGGCGATGTCGCCATTGTTTTCCCACGTGTAATTAATGACCGTGCCATCTCTTCTGTCGGTGTAAACGATGTCCGTTGCAAGGTTTGCATATACGCAGTTGCCATTGGCATCGGTCAAAATGACGTCTTCAAAGATGGGGTGCATTCTAAACGCCGTGTTGGGATTTTTTTCTATAATGGTGTGTCCAAAGCCGACTTCTTCTACAAGGTAGCCGTATTCATCGGTTGAAAATGCAACACTAAATCCGGGCTCAATGACTGCGATGACAATGGGGTCTGCCATAAGTGATGCCTTGTCAAAATTTGGATCACTCAACATGGTTTGCAATTCTACAATTGCATTGTAGATGTCAAGAT
Organism: Clostridia bacterium; assembly: GCA_045613765.1. Classification (GTDB taxonomy): domain Bacteria; phylum Bacillota; class Clostridia; order Christensenellales; family CAG-917; genus RGIG4097. The sequence goes on from JAZLBO010000020.1 coordinate 56,399, forward strand.
ATTGTTCATCAAAATACCAGTCTGCATCTGCTCCACCATTGGCGTTTGCATACGTGTCAAGATAATTTTGATAGTCTTCTTCCCAGTCGTACACACTTTCAGCAACGTTGAAAGCGACACTGTTGCTTTGAAGGATAATGTTGTCATTGTCATCAAAGATGACACAATAGACTGTATATCTGCCAACAACGTGAGGGATTGAGATTGTGACACTTGCTCCATCTCCAAATTCAACCACGTTTCCGTCAAGTTCATAGCACCAGACAATAGTGCCATCAAACACTGCATTTGTAGGGTTGACGGTTGCACTGAAAGTTGCATTGTAACTCTTGTCAACTCTATATTCGCCCGTGACATTTGAAGTGAGGGTTATACTTTCGGGGGCATAGTTGCTCACCACAAATGAGATTGCATCTGTTGAAACAAGTGTCTTGTTGCCTTGATTATCAACCAATGCACAATAGACTGTGTATTCGCCTGCAACATTGGGGATTGAGAATTCAACTGTTGCGCCTGTGCCGATTGTTGTTGCAATACCACCGAGTTCATACCACCATGTGAGTGTATCTTCGGTCACTGCCAAGGTGGGATTGATTGTTGCAGAGAGTGTGACGACTTCGGCTGTGTCAACTTTGTATTCACTTTCAATGTCTGCACTGACTGAAATGCTTTCGGGGGCATAGTTTGTCACTGTAAAATCAATGGGATTGCTTGAAAGCAAGTAGTATGCGCCATCCGAGTTTCTATAACCACAATTGATTCTATATGTGCCAACTTCTTGAGGAACTTGAAGTTCTGCAGTAAAGCCTGTTGTGATGAAATGATACTTGTTGCCCTCGGACAAATAGAACCAAGCAAACTCGCCATCTGTATATGAATTTGCAGGAGAAACCACTGCACTAAGCATAATCTTGTCTGTGGTGTCAACCTTGTATTCGCCCTTTGCATTTGAATAGATGGTTATGCGTTGAGGCTCATAGTAGGACACTGTAAATGCAAGAGTATCCGTGCTTTGTGCATACATGACACCATTTTCATCAACGAGTGCACAGAAAATTTGATAACTGCCTGCTGTTGTGGGGATTTGATAGTCAACCGACCAACCACTGCCGATTTCAAAGGTGTATTTGCCGTCCACAACGCCCCACCAATAGGGTGTATCTTCCGTATATTCGTCTGCGCCGATTGTTGCAGTGAACGTGACTGACTTGCCACTGTCAACCTTGTAATTTGCTTGCAAATTGCTGGTTACTGTGACTTTTTCAGGCAAAGGAAGTGTTGCTTTGGGCACTGAGAATTCAATGAGTTCTGCACTTCTCCTCAAATCGTATGCACTGCCTTTCCAAACGGTCAAGACGTAATAAATGTCGTAGTCGCCTTCTTCGGGAATGACGAAATTGATTTCGTTGCCTGTGCCTATGGTATATTCTATACCGTCAAGTCTATAATACCAAGTCGCATTGTCGATGCTGTCGTACTTGCCGTCTTCAACTATTGCCATGGCACGGAGTAAGATTGTATTGCCCACTTCTTCCACGTCTTTTGCGTTGGAAAGTGCGCCAAAGTATCCACTTGCATGAATACCAACACTATTCATAAATTCGCCGTCTTTCAAGAACTCGTACGTCAAGACTGCGTTGAAATCAAGGGCAGGATATTCATACACTACTCCGTTGCCAACGTCCTTTGTTGCCACCTTGTCGGTGCAATAAGGAATCATTTCTCTTGCAATTCTGGGAGTGATTTCAATGCCTGTGCCGTAACTGTTGTAGCCTCTATATCTAAACAGTGCGAGTGCGCTTGCAAATGATGCAACAGGGGCTGCTGCACTTGCGCCATGCATTTGCTTATATGACGCTGTATAACTTATGTGATTGCCGTAGCAAGGTGTAACCAAGTCTTCGCCGGGGGTGGCAACGTCATACCACTCGCCATAATTTGAACCAGTATTGCTATTGGATGCGTCACCATAAAGGACAACGTTGCCGTCTTTATCTCTTGAATAGTCCATGACACCCAAGACGTTTTCAAAGCCTGCGGGATAATGTTGGGCCATTTCGTTGTCGTTGCCTGCTGCACCGACAACAATGATACTATCACCGTATGCACCATACAAATTGTTGTCGGCACTGCCACCAAAGGATGCATTGACGATATCTGCACCCGCTTCCTTTGCATACCTAACTGCATCATTCATGGTGTTCATATCGTATCTTGTTACGATTTGATTATTCTCGTTTCTTACGTATGCACTGTCGGCTTTGATGGGCAAGATTTTGATGTAATCTTCAAGACCAAATTGATGTATCAAATATGCCATAACACCGGTGACACCTATGCCGTGATCGTCAACACTGACCATATCTTTGGCGATATCGCCCGTGTTGTTCCAGTAGTATGTGACCAAACTGGGATTGGGATCTGTTCCAGTCTTTTTTGGTTGATATTTAAATGTAGGTGTTGACAAATAATACACGTAGTCGCCATTTTCATCTTTTAAAAGGACGTCTTCAAAGATGGGATGGAGAACGTATTCCACTTCAACGGGGTTGATGAACATAGCAGTCAACCCTGCTCTACTGCCACTTGATTTGATATAGCCGGAACTGATGCCCGTTTCAATTGATGCAATGATGATGGGATCTTCCTTCAATGCATCACGATCAAAGATACTATCGTTAAGCATATTTTGAACTTCTACAATTGCATTGTAGAGATCAAGATATTGCTCATCATAATACCAGTCATCTCTTATATCGTCAGTGAAGTCATCATAGATTTCTTGCCAATCACGGCCCCATTCCACAACCCTAAATGTAAGGGCTTCTTCTGCTTTTTGCGTGCTGCCGTCATAGAGTGTTGCATAAATGACGTAGTCGCCTGCCATTTTGGGAACTGTCATACCAAAGTCCCAACCGCTGACGGATTCAATCAAAATTCCGTTGACATAACATTCCCACTGAACGGTGCAATCTGCAAGACTTTGATCGGTGACGTGTGCTTTGACACTAATTTCATCGCCAACTTGCATTTCGCTTTCTACGTTGGTTGTAAGTTTGAGCGTTGTGCCGTATGTAACCTCTGCACTTGCAGGGTTTGAAACAGGAGCAAATACAACTGCAAAAGTTGTCAAAAGCAAAGCAACAGCAACTATAAATATGGTTGCTGTCCAAATTCTGTTAAGTTTCGTGGTGTTTGTCATAATTGCCTCGTCTTTGAGATGATTATATCCACTTCACCGTTCCGTCAGTGGATATCGTACCCCATTTGCCGTCCTTCTTGACTTTTGCTTCTCCATTTTCAAAGGCTGTGGCTGCATCATATTCAAAGGGGATCACAAGTGTGTTTTCCTTGTTGATATAGCCAAACTTATCCCTTTTTGCAACTGCGGCAAGACCTTCAGAGAAACTCATTGCAGTTTCGTATTCAAAAGGTATGACAACGTTGTTGTCACTGTCAATGTACCCACACTTTTCATCAAGTTCTACTGATGCAAGTCCATCACGGAAGCAAAATACTTCATCATAGGTTGCAGGTATGACAGTTTTCATGCCATCATAGAAACCCCATTTGCCACCCTTTTGAATCTTGCGCCAATCGTTGACTGACAAAGGTTCATTGAGTTTTGCAGGCTTTTCAGGTTGCTCTTTTTGCACCTTTTCTTGCTTGCCCTTTTGTCCTTTGCCCTCTTGCTTTTCAACTTTGCGAGGCTCGTTTTTGGGTGCTTTGGGGACGGCAGGTCTAAATTCCATGCCCTGTGACTTCAATGCATCTTTGAGTTCAAAGAGCATCTTCTTGTTGAAGCCTTGCACCTTGAACATATCTCTTTCAGTGCGAATACAGACGTCGCCTGCAGTGTTGATCTTGTTTTTTGCAAGAAGTTCTGCAGTTTTGACGCTCACGCCTATATTTTCAAGGACGAGATTCATCTTTTCTGCAGGATAAAGATTGCTTTGAGTTTCTGTGTTTTGTTGCTTTGAAACTGATTTGTTTCTGTTGTGATAATAAAATTTCTTTGCCATAGTTTTTTACCTTTTCTTTATACTAACATAATACATAGATATTTACAAGTATAAATAAAACTATATTCAACCAAAATTTTACATCTTTGACAGTTGCATCAGTCAAATGGCACAACAAATGATTGTAGAATACATTATATCCCACTTTTTCTCTTGAAAAAATCACTGGACTGTAAAAATAGACCCATCTATTTTGCGCAAAAAGTAAAAATCGCAGGCATAACGTTCAACAACACACCTTTGCAAAATTTACACCAACAACCCCAACACCTTTCAACTATTTCTATTGTCTTGACTAAAACTGTCATTTTGTATATAATTTGTGTATGCTTATGAAGATGAAGAAACAATCAATCATTTCTACGTTGATTTTTGCCGTAATTTTGGTTTCGGCAGTTTTTTCGTACTCAAATATAGCCTTTGCAGACCAAGTGGAATTGCTCTACCCCAACGACGGATATGTGCAAGCAGAAAACGTTGATTGCATTGGACTGAACAATCTCTACACCGTCACTTTTGACAACGAAAATCAACTCTTGTCATACAACGGCACAAAGGTCGGCTCAATCCAACTTGAAGACAGCGTTTCAAAGATCTTTGTCTTTGGCAACACTGCAGTTGTCAAAGGGGAAAAGGGCTTTTATTTTGTTGACTTCTCTGCAAATGAAATTTCCGTCCAATCAACCACACTTTTTGATGGGGATAGTTATCTTGCAACAGACGGCACTTCCCTTTTTGTTCACTCATACGGACAAGTGGTTGTATATGACGAGAGCATTCAAGTGGTAAGCACATATACTGACAGCATCTTCAACAACAAGCCTGTTTTGGTGGCACAAGACAACGTCATCTACGGCTTTGTGGTTGAACACGGCATCAGTATTGTTTACACCTACGATACACTGACTGGCGAAGCACATAGTTTCATCAAAGACACAGTCATAAAAGGTGCAGTGGCAGGTGGCACAATCTTTGGCTACAATGGGGAAAATATCATACTCGTTGACAAGAAAAATATACCTGTTGATGACGGCACTCTTGACTTTGTTGCAACAGATATAAGCGAGCAAAATTTCACTGCTTTTGGCGACTATCTTTACATTGCAAAAAGCAAGGACGGATTTGACAAATTTGCATATCAAAATGGCGCTCTCACATTTGTTGGAAACTACTCCTACACAGGCAGTGGCCTTGACAAGTTGAACAACCCTTCATCAGTGGCAACAATGAAAGACGAACTCATCATTGCAGACACTTCAAACAATCGTATTCTCTATGTGGGCGACGAGGTTGTGGCTCTTGAAATGGACGCCCCTACACTCATCACTGCAAGCAAAAATAGACTGTATGTTTTGACATCAAACGGCATTGCAATCGTTGACAACAAAACCGTTGTAAGCACAATCAAAACAAGCGTTGAAATCCATGATATGATTTACACTGACGGATTGTATGTTTTGGCAGAAAACGGGGTTTATATACTCATAGGTGGCAGTTTAATCAAGGTTATTGACGTAAATGACTGCTTTGCCTTTGCATCAAACTCATTGATTTACACTCTCAATTCAACTGGTGTTAAGGTCTTTGATTTTGACGGAAATGAAAACGAACTTTTGTCCTTTGTAGTTGATGGATACACCCCTCTTGACCTTCTTGTTGACGTGGTTGGCAATGTGTATATTCTTGGTGACGACAATGCAGTCCACGTATATAAATGGCAAGATATAATAAGTGCAAATATCAGTGGCAACACCACTCTTTCAACTGAAATTTCCATCGACTCAACAACGTACAATTTCAGTGCACAATCAATGTTTGAAATTGATGAAAAACTTGTATTTGCAACAACAGAAAATGCTTTGATTTCTCTTGATAATCCCCTTGTAAAAACCGTTGAAAACGGTGTGTCTATTGACACTGCAAACTACGGTGCAGACACATACGTTACAACTGAAAGCGCATACTTTATAACCAATGAAAATGACGGCACAACTGCAATGAAAATTGACAGTGAAATAATACTGATTTGCTACGAAGTTGAGGGTATGCTTTACACCTCTATTGACGGCAAAAAGGGTTGGATTTTTGGCGCTGACAAGGTCATAGAAGACACTGCTTGCGCAGGCGAATATATTGCAAAGGCAGACATCAAGTTGTATGCAAATCCTATGGTTGACAGTGGCATAACCGTAAAGAAAGGCACTGCTCTCAACGTGATTGACAATGCAGGTGGATATGATGGCAACAAGTGGGTGCGTGTGGAATACAACGGCAAGACCTACTACACTGAAAGCAGTGGACTTCAAAAGAAATCATCAGCCACTATCCTTCCTGAAATACCCAAACCTGAAAAGCCTGAAAAGGTTGACACTGAATACGGCAGAGCCAAAGCATCACGTGCAGGGGAACTTGTGTCACTCTACTCTCTTGACGGCTCAACCGTTGTTACAAGCGTTGCAGACGGCACAAAACTTGAAGTGGTTGAAAAGATTGGGGAATACTTTAAAGTCAAGCACGACGGGAGCGAGGTTCTCATCCACCAAGATCATTTCAAACTTGACGGATTGACAACGGTGCAAATCGTTGCAATCATATTGTCCGTGGTTGTTGTGCTTACAGGTGGACTTATTTTTGCAGTGACTTCTCTGTCAAAGAAAAAAGAAGAAAACCAATAATTTTTCACAAATTTATTTATTTTGTGTTAAATGCTTGCTTTTTATATTTCTATGATATATAATAGCAACGCTATATGGGTGTGGCGCAGTTTGGTAGCGCGCTTGAATGGGGTTCAAGAGGTCGGGGGTTCAAGTCCCTTCACCCATACCAGAAAAAGACTCAGGATTGTAATCAATCTTGAGTCTTTTTCAATTATATCCGCCTTTGACGGAATAAATCCACATCAGTGGATGAAATCGCTCCGCGATGAAATCTACCTAATCGGCAGGTTTGAAAAGGTGGATATGATTTCATCTGAGGTGACACAACGAAGATTTCATCCAAACCTGTTTGGATTTCATCCTGCAAAAGCAGGATTTCATTATTGCTTTTCAATAGATTTTGTACTATACTTGTAAAAGAGGTGACTATTATGACAGAAAACAAACTCGCAGATTTGTCTATAGATTTTGCTGTTAGCGTTTTAAAATTGACAGGTAGCATCAAAGGACACTACTCTCTTGTAAATCAATTAGAACGCAGTGCAACATCTATCGGTGCAAATATTCGTGAAGCAAAATACGCTCATAGCAAGGCAGACTTTATATCCAAACTTCAAATTTCTTTAAAGGAATGTTATGAAACTGAATATTGGCTTGAGATTATGCAAAGAGCCGAAATAATAAATGACGACAAATCTAAAGCACTTATGCACGATTGTGGCTCCATCAGAAAAATCCTCATTTCTTCCATAAACACTGCCAAAACAAATTCATAAGACGCTATTTCAACAATATATAAAACCACAAAAAAACGGACTATATTCAGTCCGTTTTATTTTTTTGAATTTTGAATTATCTGGGGGTTTAATGCTCAAATTTTCTTTATAAAGTGGTTGTTTTTGCGATTTTACTCGTCACTCTCAGTAACTGCATTGTCCTTTTTGCTGTGGCAAGAATTTGCGTGGGGGCAGGTGGCACAACCACAGCCACAACCACTTTTGCCTTTTACTTTTTTGTAGATGGAAAGGGCTATCACTGACACTACGATCAGTGCAGACACCACCACTATTGCGATTTCAGTCGGGGTCATAGTACCCTCCTATTTTTTGTTTTTGATTTTGTCAATAACTTTCTTTGGGTTCAACTTTGACAAGTTGATTTTGCCTTTGTTGTTGAGCAGGATAAGGGTTATGACAACTGCCCACAGTGCAAGGAAGATGAACACTGTCCACCACCATTGACCGATAAGGTAGAACATTGATGACACTATGTATGACGTTGCCACCCAGAATACCAATGTCCAAGCAAATGACTTTTTGTTGCCAAGTTCTGCCTTGGCTGTGGCGACAGCTGCAAAGCAAGGTATTGTGAGCATATTGAACACGATAAAGGATATGAGCGCAGGCACTGTGACGCCTGTTGCAGTGATCATGTGGACTACTGCATCAACCCCTTCCACTTCCCCAGTTGCCACAAGACCGGCAGACACACAAGCAGCGAGAGTGCCAAAGGTTGCAACGACGTTCTCTTTGGCGATAAGACCTGTGATTGCTGCCACAACAAATACCCAACCAAAGCTTGTCAGTTGTGAGCCAAATCCAAGGGGTGTGAACAAGGGCAAAATGAGTTTGCCTATGCCTGCGAGAATACTCTCGTTGATGCGAGTATCGTCAAGGTAGTGCCAATCAAATGAGAAGTGTGACACAAACCATATAACTATTGTTGAGGCAAGGATAACCGTGAAAGCCTTTTCAATGAAGTGCTTTGCTTTATCCCACAAGTGCAACATAAGGTTTTTGAATTGGGGTGCATGGTAGTTGGGCAATTCCATAATAAATGGGGGGACGTCGCCTTTCATGGTTGTTGAGCGCATGAGAAGAACGGACAAGATTGCCACCACTATTCCAACCACGTACATGCCGTATGTGATAAGGTCGGTGTGAGGAAGTCCAAAGGACAAGCCAATTCCACCTGCGATTGCAGTGAGTATGGGCATTTTTGCGCCACAACTGAAGAAAGGTATGACACGTATGGTTGCCTTACGCTCGTTTTCGTCTGCAAGAGTGCGAGTGTTGATTATTGCAGGCACTGAACAGCCAAAGCCCATAATCATAGGCATAAATGCTCTGCCTGACAAACCGAATTTACGGAAAATTCTGTCCAAGATAAAGGCAACACGTGCCATATATCCACTATCTTCAAGTATTGAGAATAAGAGGAACAACAAGAGAATTTGAGGAAGGAAGGTGAGCACTGCAAAGAGTCCACCAAGCACCCCTTCGCACACAAGTCCTATTGCCCACTCGCTAATGTCTCCTTCTACCATTGCATTTGAGATGAGGTCCGTGAGAGTGGATGTGCCAAGATCTAATAGGTTGAAAAGCACTACGCCGGGTGAATTGATGCCACCTTCACCAAATACACCTTCCATCACCGTGCCTTGAAGTGCTACCCAATCTTTTGGCAAGAAAAGACTGATGAACAAGAAGTCTTCAGAGAAAGTCAAGTGGAATACGCCAAAGAGTATCACAAGGAAGATGGGTATGCCCCAGAACTTGTGTGTGAGCACTTTGTCGATCTTGTCCGACTTGGTGTTGCCGTCACTGTGTGCTTTGGGATTGCGAGTGAGTGCAACTGAATAGTGTTTGGTTATGTGCTTATATCTGCTATCTGCGATAACTGCCTCAAAATCACTGCCAAAGGTGTCATTTTCGTAGGTTTTCTTGAATTCTTCCACCATAACTGCAGAACTTGGGTGGGCTTCCACTTCAATTTCGTCAAGTTCCACAAGTTTGACTGCATGGAAAAGTGCATTGTCAACTCCTTGACCTTCAAGAGCAATACGACAGTCGCCAATAAGGTGCATAAGGGGTGTATTTTGCATGACGGTAAAGCCTTTGCGCTTTTCTTTGCTACACTCGTATGCACGTGTCATAAGTTGGTCAAGCCCCGTTTCCTTGAGTGCAGATATTGACACAACGGGGACACCAATCTTTTCTTCAAGTTTTCTTTCGTCAAGGACATCTCCACACTTTTCAAGTTCATCCATCATATTGAGCGCAACGATAACTGGCACGTCAATTTCAAGGATTTGTGTTGTGAGATACAAGTTTCTTTCAAGATTGGTTGCGTCAACGATATTTATGACACAATCAGGCTTTTCATCTAAGATGAAATTACGTGAAATAACTTCCTCGGGTGTGTATGGAGAAAGTGAATAAATACCGGGCAAATCTACAATAGATATTGGCTCAGCACATTTTTTGTATAAACCTTCCTTTTTGTCAACAGTGACACCGGGCCAGTTGCCAACGTGAGCAGTTGAGCCTGTCAATGAGTTGAAAAGGGTGGTTTTTCCACTATTGGGGTTTCCTACAAGGGCAAATCTTTTCATACTATATTCTCTCCATTGTCACAAGTTCAGCCTCTGTCTTGCGCAGAGTGAGTTCATAGCCACGGAGTTTGACTTCAATGGGATCGCCAAGGGGTGCTTTTTTGCGCAAAGTGATTTCTGCGCCCGGTGTGACACCCATATCAAAAAGACGTCTGCGAATTGCACCTTCGCCACCAACCGTCTTGACTACTCCCCTTTCTCCAATGGTAAATTCGCTGAGTTGTTTCATATCAAATCTCCTAACAAAAAACTAAAATGTGAACTTTATTTCATATTTTGCAAAATTATTATATGACTTTGTGTGTCTTTTGTCAATCAAAAAGTGAAACAAATTTCATATTTTTGAAAATTTTTCTTGCAGAATATAAAATATGAGTTATAATGTATATGAAATAAATTATATCAAATTATATATCATTGTATTGTGGCATTTTGTCACATAGGGGGAAAGATGAGCGAAGTCCGTACACCACAGCAAGAGCGTTCAATCGCCAAAAAGAAAAAGATCATTGAGGCAGGTTATGACCTGTTCTCTCGTGTGGGCTATCACGCAACAAATACTGCAGAAATCGCCAAGCACGCAGGGGTTTCAACAGGCATAGTCTATGGCTACTTTAAGGATAAGAGAGATATCCTTCTCGACGTCCTTGACATCTATCTTGACAAGGCTCTCGCACCTGTCCTTACACTTTTTGACGGACTTACTGCACCCATCAACTTTGACAAATTTATCCCCGAAGTCATTGATGCAACCATCGACACACACCGTCACAATGCCAACATCCACGAAGCACTCCACGCCATGAGCGCAAGCGACGAGGCAGTCAACCATAAGTTTATGGAACTTGAAGACAAAATGACGTCTGCCATCGCAAACAAACTAAAATCACTTGGGGTTGACGTTGATAGTATGGAAGAAAAAATTCACCTTGCCATCGGTATCGTGCAAAGTTTCTCCCACGAGTGTATCTTCGACAACCACCACTATCTCAACTACGATAAAATGCGTGACGTCTGCATAAGCGTTGTAAAAAGCATGTTTGAAAACTAACAACCAGCAAACTTGAAGCACATAAAAAAACGAGCCTAAAATGGCTCGTTTTTATTATGCATTATACTTTTGCAAATTTCATAATCGACGTTTTATTACCATATAATAAGACGTTTATCTTCTGAAATGTACATTTTGTCTGTTTCCTTGACGTCAAATGTTTCATACCACTCTTTGAAGTTTCTGGGAGGAATGTTTGCTCTCAAAATGCTGGGGCCGTGGACATCAACTGAAAGAAGAAGGGTGAGATATTCAGGCTTTGCCTTTTCGCACCATACTCTTGCCCAATTCTTGAAATATTCTTTAAATGATGCACCTTCTGTTCTTCTCATGATGTCAACTGTGACTGCCATACCACCATTGTCTGCCATATTTTCGCTGACGATAAATCTGCCGTTGACTTTGCCCCAAGGAAGTTCAATGCCGTCAAATTGCTCTACCATTGCTTCAACCTTTTGGTCAAAACGCTTGAAGTCTTCGTCTGTCCACCAGTTGTTGATGTTGCCGTTTTCGTCACATTTTGCACCGTTTGAGTCAAATGCGTGTGAGATTTCGTGACCGATAACTGCGCCTATGCCACCAAGGTTTTCACTTCTTGATTGCTTGAGTGAATAGAAAGGTGCTTGCAAGATTGCTGCAGGGAAAGTGATGTCATTGACAAAAGGATCATAGCAAGCATTGACCATGTGTCCGGGCATTGCCCAGTTTTCGGGATTGGTGGGCTTTGTAAGGCTTGCATAGTTGTCAAGTTCCTTGACCGCTTTGAGTTTGAGTTGAATATCAAAGAGTGAATCTTCGGGGTTGAAATCCATTTGTTCATAGATGTCTCTAACCTTGTCGGGATAACCGAGTTTGAGTCCCATCTTTGAGAGTTTGAGGATTGCCTTTTCTCTTGTTTCATCTCCAAGGATTTCGTTGGTCTTGATACGTTCTTTGTACGTGTCAACGATTTGACGGACGATTTCTGTGATGTCTTTCTTTGCTTCTTCGCCAAAGTACTTTTCGCCGTAGTAGATGCCGACGGGTTCTGAGTACGTCATTGATGCAAGGTTGTATGCAAATTTTTCAATAGATTGCATCTTTGCAACGCCCATAATTGCACGGTTGTACATACCACCCATATCACGAAGTTCTTCTGAAAGGTATGAACATGATTTCAAAAGACCTGTGACATATGCCCAGTGCTTGTAAAGTTCAAGGTTTTCGCCGTTGAATACTGTTGCAAATGCGTTAAAATATCTGGGCTCTGTGACGACAACAATTGAGGGTACTGTGCCAAACAAATCATTGAGCACTGCTGTAAAATTCATTGTTGAGAGGGTTGCGCTCATCTTGTCTGTGTCAACGGGGTTGTACATTTCAACGTACTTTGACCATTCTTCACGAGTTTTGACAAGACCACCAAGGATTGCGTCAAATGCAAGGGTGTCTGCGACGTACTTTTCTTGGTCTTCGGGTGTCAAATCTGTCTTTGACATAACCATCTTGGCAACGTTTGTCCAAATGCCCAAGATTTGTGCCTTTTGTGCCTCCATTTCGGACTTGTAGTATGATGCATCAGGAAGGATGACGCCGGGGCCTTGAATATATGCAAGACGTTGTTTGGTGTTTTTCATATCTGTGTCTGCACCAATGTTGATGGGTGTGGGGATACCATTCAATGAAAGTGTCTTAAAAAGACAGCTGAGATCTTCCACTGTCTTGATTTCATCAAGGATTGCAAGGTTTTTCAGTGCAGGTGTGATGCCGTCCTTTGCCTTTCTGTCTGCGTCCTTTGCGATTGCATAGAGTGTGCATGCTCTTTCAAGGTGCTTATTGGGATAGGACTTGCTTTCGCTCATTGTTGCAAACTCATCCATCATAATCTTTTCAACACCGTCTGCAAGTTCTGCAAAACCACCAGCATAAGGTTTGTCTTCAGGGATGACAAGTTTGTCCAAGGTTTCCCCATTGACATGCATATAAAGATCGTCTTGAATTCTAATGTTTTCCATAAATATCTCCTGCTATTTAATATTTCAAATTAATTTTGGGCAATGGCGTTTGTCGCCCGTCCATACTATCATTGTATCTCCATATTTTACGGAAATAAATGACAAAAAGGTAAAAATAAAAGGTTGTATTTTGCTTTCTGCGCAAAATAAACTCATATTGAAAATAATTTTAACATAGCCAAGCACTATTTGCAATACCCAAAAATGCAAAATACCATTGCTTTTTGACAACCAAAAGTTGCATTAGCATTTTCTTTATAAAAAAAGACAAGCGAGCGCGCTTGTCTTTTTGGTTGTTATTTCAAGATGGTGGCGATTTGGTAGGCTGTTGATGTGGCGTCTGCGATACGTCCAGATTTGACTGCGTCACCTATTGCATAGACATTGCCGTTGTACTTGTCTTTTAGGCTTTCAACAAGGGCATTATTTGATTTGACACCAAGAGAAAGCACCACTGCATCACAGTCAATTTTGACGCTTTCTCCACAAGATTTTGCAATGGTCTTTGAGGTGGTTTTGCCTGCTCGCAAATCCTTCTTGTAGTTCTTGTTTTTCACTGCGACAACAGGCTCAATGATGACACCATCTTCTTCGATTGAAAGAAGTTTATGTGACGTGTAATACTCTGTGCCTGCCTTGTTGAGTTTTGGCAAAATATCGTCTTTGTGTTGAAACCACACATCAGGTGCTATATCCCCTTGCATTTCCACAATCGTGACTTTATTGTGCATTTCTGTAAGATAATGTGCAGTTTCAAGTCCTGTCATACCACTGCCGACAACAACAACTCTCTTATTTTCAAGCCCTGATTTGCCCGTGAGAACGTCGGTGGTTGTATATACATTTTCTCTTTCTGCACCCTTGATGGAACGGGGTTTGACTGCCGTTGCACCTGTTGCAATCACCACTGCATAAGGATTGTATTGGTCTATGATTTCGGGGGTTGCATCAACACCACAAATCACTTCTGCGCCGTTGTCTTTTGTCCCTTTCAAAGCGTCTTCTATTGCCCACATCATCTTCTCTTTTTTAGGGGGCAATGAGGCAAGATACACTTGTCCACCCACTTCATTTTCTTTTTCAAGGACTATTGGTTTGAAACCACGTTTGCCAAGAATTTCTGCGCACACAAGACCACCAATTCCACCACCGACAACAACCACAACTCTGCCGTTGCCGTCCACTTCTAAATCTGTAAATTCTCTTTCCTTGCCAACAGTGGGATTGACTGAACAATATCCGTGATCGCCGATATAGGCATTGTCTTGCATTGATTGAATACAGTACAAGCAACAGACACATCTTTTGATGCTATCTTCCTTGCCACACATTGACTTGTTTGCCCAGTGGGGATCTGCAATATGAGGTCTGCCAAGTGATACAAAATCTTGCACCCCTTCTTGAAGTTGCTTTTCTGCTTGTTCGGGGGTACGGATAAGGTTGGCTGCGATAACGGGAATATCAACCACTTTCTTCACTTCTTCGGCAAGGTATTTGCGCCATCCAAGTTCAAAACTGGTGGGTTCAAGCCAATAGTTGAAGGTGTCGTATCCTGCAGATGAAACGTCTATGGCATCAACACCCATTTCGGCTATGGCTTTGGCATATTTGACACCTGTTTCCATATCGTAGCCTTTGCCTGCCTTGCCTATTTTGTCATAAAATTCGTCTATGGTAAGACGGACGATAATGGGATAATCGCCACACTCTTTTCGTATGCCTTCCACGATTTCACGAAGGAAACGAAGTCTGTTTTCAAAACTGCCACCATATTCGTCTGTGCGTTGGTTTGTGTTGGGAGAAAGGAATTGTTGGATGAGATATCCGTGAGTGCCGTGAAGTTCAACACCGTCAACACCTGCTTTCTTGCAACGAACTGCTCCATCAACAAATTGACGGATGAGTTTTTTCACTTCCCCGTGTTTCAATGCACGAACTCTGCCACCTGCAAAGTAGGCAGGCTCGCACTTGGATGCAGATACGCTTGAAAGTGCGATATTGTGCTTGGCAAGGGTGGGCGCAATCTTGGGTGCAATGGAAAACAGTGCCTTAGGAAAACCTTTCCACACTCTTGTTGATGCAATGCAAAGGGGCACTGTGCCAATGGCAAGTCCAACATTTTGTCTGCCGGGATGATGCAGTTGCACAAAAAGTTTTGCGCCGTGACGATGAATTCTGTCTGCAAACTCTTTCATGCCGTCAATTTGATAGTCGTGACTCATGCCAAGTTGCGCAAAGGCCGCAGAGCCGTGGAAATCGTTTATTCTCGTGATTTCGGTTATAATAAGACCTGTGCCACCCTTGGCTCGTTCTTCATAGTAGTCCATAAGGGTGTCATTGGTGCAACCATCAAATCCACCAAAGCCCATAAGCATTGGGGACATCACAATTCGGTTTTTGATTTCGCAACCACCTATTTTCATAGGGGAAAAGAGTTTTTCGTATTTCATCTTGTCCTCGAATTGATTTTTATTATTAAAATAATAACACCTTCAATGAGTATAGTCAATATTGTATTTTGATAATACTCGTTTTAAGGGTATTTTGGCGTGATTTTACTTGTTTTTCACTGAAAATTGCAATGCATTTCAACACACTCCCGTCTGCGCACGTGTGTACACAATCCGTGGGCGCATCACATATATATTGTCAAATGCTTGATAATACTCTTAAAGGGTGTTATAATTGCCGTGTATTGAATAAATCTTATAGGTGATGTATGGATATTATTATCATGGGACTTGGCGCCGTCGGTCTTGAACTGGCAGAATCATTGTCAAGAAAAAACGGAATTAATGTGGCTGTCATTGACACCGACTCTCAAAAGGTTGAAGGTGCTGTTGACAACTTTGACGTGCTTGGTGTCGTGGGCAACGGCATCACTTTTGACACCCTCAAAGAAGCCAACGTTGACAAAGCAGAGATCCTTATTGCAACCACTTCTCAAGATGAACGCAACATACTTTGTTGTATCATGGGCAAGAAGTTCGGTGCAAAGACCACTATTGCTCGTATTTCCGAAAGTGATTACTTCAAACTTATTGACGGGGACAACGGCCTTGACATCAACTTGATGGTCAACCCTCAACACGAGGCAGCACGTGAGATCCGTCGTATCCTTCGCTTCCCCAATGCAATCCACGTTGACAAGTTCAGTGATGGCAAGGTTGAACTCGTAGAGTTCAAAGTGCCTGCAGATTCACGCCTTTGTGGTGTTATGCTCAGAGAATTGCCTTACAGTTTCAAACATAAGGTGCTTGTCTGTGCTGCAACTCGTGGAGAAGAAGCATTTATCCCTGCAGGTGACTTTGTCATCAATCCCGACGATCATATTTTTGTCACCGGCACAAAACTTGACATTGCAGGCTTCTTTAAGGAATTGGGGCTCAACAAACAAGCAAAAAACGTGCTTATCGTTGGTGGCTCAAAGACTGCTTGCTATCTTATCCCCGACCTTCACAAGAAAAATATCCATGCAACTATAATTGAAAAGGACTACAAAAAGTGTCAAAAACTTGCATCACTTTTCCCCTATGCAAACGTTATCAATGGCGATGGCACAAACCAACAACTTCTCCGTGAAGAAGGCATTGAGTGGGTTGACGCCTTTGTTGCTCTTGGCGACAGTGATGAACAAAACATCATCATGAGTATGTTTGCAAAGTCGGTTGGCGTTGACACAATCATCACAAAAATTGACCAAGTGGAATACTACAAGATGCTCCAAACAAGTGGTATTGACTCTGTTGTATCCACAAAATCATCAACTGCAGACCAAATTATGCGCTTTGTCCGTAACTTTGGCAGACGTGGCAACGTGGTCAATCTTTTCCGTATCATTGAAGACAAAATTGAGGCTCTCGAATTCTTGGCAGACAAGAAATTCAAGAAGTTGGGCGTGCCTATCATGGATTTGCAACTGAAACAAGACCTCATCATTGCAGGCATCATCCGTAAAGGCAAACTCATCACTCCTTCTGGCAAGGATTGTATCCTTGAAGGCGACAGCGTAATCGTCGTCACAAAGGACGAGGAACTTCAAGATCTCAACGAAATGTTCGACATTTATCACAATACAAGACATGAATTATAAGCTGACTTTTTTCATCCTTGCTGAAATCATACTTATCCTTGGTGGAATTTTGCTCATCCCCTTCTTTATGGCAGTGGGATACGGCGAAACTTCATCAATGTTCGGTTTTGGCATTACAATCGCAGTTTGTGCTGTCCTTGGTGGGGCAGGTCTTTTCTTGCGTCCTAAAAAGGATCAAAGAAATATGCGCCCATCTTGTGGCATGATTATGTGTGGGCTTGCTTGGATTCTCATTGGTCTTATTGGCGCAATGCCCTACACTCTTTCTGGCTTTGTGCCTTCATACGTTGATGCAGTGTTTGAAACCGTTTCTGGTATTACAACAACGGGCTCAACAATTCTCACAGACATTGAAGCATTGCCAAACAGCCTTCTTTTCTGGCGTTCACTTTCACAGTGGCTTGGTGGTATGGGTGTGCTTGTCCTTGTCATTGCAATTCTTCCCAAAAAGGATCGCACTGCAACCCAACTTGCAAAGGCAGAAATGCCCGGCCCTCAATTTGGCAAACTCGTCAGCAAGATCCAACACAGTGCACTTATTCTCTATGCAATCTACATTGCACTCACCCTCATTGAGTTTGGCATACTTTGTGCAGTGGATATGCCTGCTTTTGACAGCATCAACCACGCACTTACAACTGCATCAACAGGTGGTTTTTCAATCAAGAACGCCTCAATCGCACACTACGATTCAGTGGCAATCGAAGTGACAATCACCGTGTTTATGCTCATATTCTCAATCAACTTCAACGTCTTCTACTTGTTTATTGCAGGTCAATTCCTTAAAGCAATCAAGCAAGAAGAAACAACTTGGATGTTTGCAATCTACACGGTTTTTGTGGCAATCATCACGGCAAGCCTTGTTATGACCAACACATACTCAACCGTAGCCGAAAGTTTGAGACACTCATCCTTCCTTGCAGCATCATTGTTGAGCACAAGTGGCTTTGGATCAGTCAACTATGAAACTTGGCCTATAATTGCTCAAATCCTTCTGTTTGCCCTTATGTTTATGGGTGGCTCTGCAGGTAGCACGGCAGGTGGTTTGAAGGTTGCACGTGTCATTATTCTTGGCAAATCATCAATGCTCTCTGCGCACAAAATGCTTTCTCCCCGTTCAGTCAAGTCTGTACGTCTTGAAGGCAAACCTCTCCCTGATGACACAATCCACAACACACAAAGATACTTTGTCCTTTACTCACTGATTATGGTTGTGTCAATCATACTTATCTCACTTGAAACAACCATCTCTGGCACTGAAGGACTTATGACAAACATCTCTGCAGTTGTCACTTGTTTCAACAACGTAGGCCCCGGATTTGGCGCAGTTGGTCCTATCTATAGTTTTGCAAATCTTGGTGTCTTCACAAAGATTGTTTTGACAATGGATATGCTCATTGGCCGTCTCGAAATCTTGCCTATCCTTCTCATCTTCTACCCTAAATCATGGCGCAGCGTTTAAGATGAAATTGGAAAACGTGGGGGCAAATCATCAATCAAGCCTACTGCAAATCACAAATTTACAAACAAAAAAAGAACTCTTGCGAGTTCTTTTTATTTTGATTATTTTTGCACAATATTGCGTTTATCTATTTCTTTTGTATGCTTCAACAGTGTTTTTCATGAGCATTGTCACTGTCATAGGGCCAACACCACCGGGGACTGGAGTGATATAACTGCACTTATCTTTGACACTTTCAAAGTCCACATCGCCACAGAGTTTGCCATTGTCATCACGGTTGATGCCAACGTCAATTATCACTGCTCCATCTTTGACCATATCTGCAGTGACGTACTTTGATTTGCCGATGGCGACACAGAGTATATCTGCACTTCTTGTGACGTCTGCGATATTGGCAGTCTTTGAGTGGCACATTGTCACCGTTGCGTTTTCACGGAGCAATAACTCGGCAAGAGGTCTGCCTACAAGATTGGATCTGCCAAGGACTACGGCATGCTTGCCTTCTATTGCGATATTGTAGTGTTTCAAGAGTTCAATGCAACCATAGGGGGTGCAAGGAAGTGTTTCGGGAGTGCCTGTCCAGAGTTTGCCTTTTTGCACATAGTGGCAACCATCTACGTCTTTGTCGGGGTTGATTGTCGCAAGAACCTTGTCTGTGTCAATGTGCTTGGGCAAAGGCAGTTGAACAATTATTCCGTGAACTGCTGTATCATTGTTGAGAGCGATGACTGCATCAATCACTTCTTCTTCGGTGGCAGTGCCGGGCAACTCAACAAGGGTTGATCTCAAACCGATTTCTGCACAAGCATTGATTTTGTTGCGCACGTAAATACGGCTTGCATTGTCATCTCCAACAAGAACGACTGCAAGACCAATTTCTTGAGCAAGTGACGTCACTTCCTCTTTCAAATCATTGCGCACCTTTTGTGCCACTGCTTTTCCGTCAATAATGATCATAGTTTCTCCTATGGTTATATGATAACCAATTTCCACCCTTTTGTCAAAAGATAAACATAAAATGCCAAAATCAAGACGGAAATACTCCTGTCTTTTAATCCCAATATCCAAGCAAACCTCCACGCAAACCACCTTCTTCCCTAAAACAAAACGAACCCCAGTTTCCTAAGGTTCGTTTTATTCTTGTATGGTGGGACAGTGTGAACGATAGTTGAACACTCGTGACTTAACTTACAAACACCATGTTGCCCATCATTGATGCACTTCTTCAAATCCTTTCTTTGCTAATTCACAAGTTCTTCGGTGCCCATGTTCTTTCCACAGTGCTTTTCAAGATCCTTTATGACCGATCGGAGTACCTTCTCGTTCGCTTTTGGATACATGTTTTGATGCTTGCAGTATCGTTTTGTTACCTCCTGTTCTTTGGTAACACCAACAATACCACAGATTTAGGAAAAAGTCCAGATAATTACTTGTTAACTTTCTTTTATTGCAAAATCATCGATTTTCTTCCCTTGTTGCATCCTTTCTACCCCAAGACCAACCAAATAATTCTCCGCCATTAGGATACATTTTTAAAACTGCGTTTTGCTCCAAAAAAGCTGCTGTATTTTCACCATAGGAACTTTGCTTGTCCAAAGAAATAAAAACCTGCTTCCCTTGATTATTATAAAGATCCATTATCTTACTAATTGCATGATCAGATATTTGCTTTAATACCAAAGAATCATGAATAATGAAAGGCAATGCAGTCAAATTCAACACCGATAAATCAAAAACAACCAATCCCTTATAGGCAATTCCTGTTCCCGTATCATCGTAAGTGAAGAAATCATACGTTTTATCTCCAAAAGAAATCGACGGAGCATTATAGATCCCATTATAAATGAAGTCATTGATTTCATCCATTTTTTTATTTAAAGTTGTTGCTAATACAATGGCCTGTTCTTTTTTTATAGCATTAAATCTTTCTTCGGAATCATTTTTTTTCCTCTTTAAATCCTCACCCTGAAGGTACGCTTCATTTTGTTTTTGCAGTGTATCAATCGTTCGAACTATTTCTGCATGTTTTTTCAATACCAACTCTGAAACTTTCGGATTTTTAATTAGAGTTTGAAGTTGATTCTCCAAGTCTGCAATGATTGTATCATATTCAAGGATCGTCTCTTGCAACTTTCGCTCTTCTTCATTAATTTCAGAATTAAACACTACAGATAGCCTTCTGTGAAAGTTTTCTATATTCTCAATGGTCTGAAAATCGATATCTGCGAAAAATCTTTTTAGTTCTAGATATTTATCTGATCCCAAGGAAAAGTGGCTATCTTTACTTTGTAACAATGCAGATAACTTTCCTTTTAAGATTCCTCGCTGTCTTCTGGCTCTAGATAGGCTATTTTTAATTTCAACTGCCTGTTCAGCAACTTCTGAATCAACATCGTAAAATGCGTTCTCAACCCCTCTAGTTAATTGTGCTAGTTCATCTTCTAGAGTTCTAATGGTTTTCTGATTTTGAAGATATGTGCGTTTAGTTATTTTGGCAATAAACAGTTGTTTTTGAGCATTGGTAAATGCGGTGTATACAGCTTTATCTTTTTTGTATTGCTCTCCTATTAAACTAATCGGAGCGTACAAACCAAATAGTTTTAACAATGCAGTATACGCTATAAGATCAGGTTCTTTTGACACAACAGTAAGTGGTCTTTTTTCATTGCAATTTTCCTTGCCATAAATACGAGAGTATCTTCCTACAATGTCTCTAAAAGAACTCTCAATTTCGTCCAAGCAATATTTGCTTTTCAACCATTTACAATATTCCAAAATAGGAATGGGTTTTTTATCTAAGAATTCGTATTTCTCATTGCATTTATAAACAACTTGAGAATCTACAAATTTTCTACAAAAGCAATATGTGTTTTGATCAAACTCAAACTTGAAAAATATACTATGATCCTTTACATTCCTAAGTATATCTTTAGCATTTGTATAATCATCTCCGCCAAAGACGAAATCAATAATTAACATGAATGTAGATTTTCCTATTGAATTGTCTCCAATGTTTGTGCCTAAAACAACATTGAGGCCTTCTTTGAATTTAATTGTTTTTTGGCTAAATTCATTGCAATATATTTCAACTAACATAATGTAACACCCTCTCCTGCTCAAAGTATTCAATCTTCTTCAACGCATATAAACAATCAAGCACATCAAAATATTCACTGATACACGAATACTGTTTTTTCGTCTGCTTATATAATTCTAAAACATGCATATCTCCAGACTGCAAATTTTGTAACACCAACGGGATTTTAGCAAGAACGCTATCTTTATATGCAGTCACCTTACTCGGTAATTTCATAAAACACCTCACAGTCTTGAATGAAAAATGATATTACTGCCTCACATGCGGAAATGGATGTCGAGCCGGTTTTGGTTTGAATCCACTTAACAAGTTCATTAAAAATCAACTCTTTATCATCCGTAATATCATTTAGCTTTATAAAACAATTTTTTATTTCCCCACACAGCACTGAAAAAACGAAATGATTTTCTCCGTCCATTTGATTAAACAAATTTTGTATGTATGGATAATAATTAATTACATAAGCAACAACTTTGGCCAGAAGCAGAGTATATGAATTTTCTATTTTGTTCTTTACGGCGACAGCATCATATGTCAACTTGGGCAAACTGTCTGTTCTTGCTAAAACAATTTTCTTGACTAAAAATTCAATTTCTTCCTCTAAATTCATAATTGAAGCTTCATACTGCATCAACTCTTTTTTTAGAAGAACCTTTTTTATTTCAAGTAATCTTAGATATTCTTCTACTGTTGTATGATAGTCTTGTTGATCATGACAATCTTTACATAATGCTATTTTGTTCTCATATGACTCCGAATTGTCTCCCAATCTTTCTAAAGTGTGCAATCTTTCATATTGTTCAATGGTAGGACGATTGGGATATATATGAGCGATCTCATACCTTTTGTTCCGTTTCTTTTGAAAACGAGATTCTAATTCCTTTCCACATAACGGACAATGATATTCCACTTCCCTCAAATGGAAGGTGTGTGTTTTGTCTGTGATTTTTGCGCGCTTTTGATGATATTTATCAGAAGCCAAAATCGAATCTAACTCTTCTTGTTTCATAGTACTCCTCCCCACCTATCAAATCATATCAATATTCCATTACAATGATCCACCTCATGCTGAATGATCTGCGCCGTTCAGCCGGTGAAGTTTTTTGTGCGTGTTTGCATTTCCAAGGTCTAATACTGCACCTTGATAGCCTTATAACGCTTGCATCATGCTATTTTTGTGCGTATCTCCCATTGAAATTACACATTTTCTACTTCGATATTCTGAAATCTCCATCTGCCACTTTGCACAATTAAATCAACCCATTTGAGCAATTTTTGCACATTTTTAATTGTAATTTTGTGCAAATTTTATACAAACTAATAATATTTCTTTAATTCTTCATATGTTATATCAACGCCAATTGCCTTTAGCAATTCTCTTCTCTGTTCATATAAAGGCCTAAGGATCTCTTCATAATCGGCGCCATAATGCAATCTATTGTGGCAGTTACTGCATAGCGAAACAATGTTCTGTTCTCTATCCAAATCAATGTCCGGAAAATCTGCCGCCGCCGATAATGGAACTAGATGATGCGGTTCCGTATAATACTTATCACTATTTTTTCTCACAAACACATAGTGCTTTTCATCATATTCGCACAAATGCTGGGCCTTAATTAACGCATTTTTTGCAACTAAAGGATTTCTGTCGTATTTTTTTGTTACACTTGGCTTTGCTTGTTTAGGTTTTTTCGGAACGTTATCATATTCAAAATTAACAGCGGAATTGTACACAACCTCACGATTCACGCTTTGCAAATACTCTTCGCTTTCAATGTCTATAACGGCATTTAGTTCCTTTTCCTCGGATGCAAGAATTCCAATTGCAACTTTTTTTATTTTACTCTCTATTCTCGGGCTATCTATAATTATCTTTAATGCAGCAACTTGTTGACCAGTTTCGAATATATGTCGGGCCCTAGGTATGCGAAATCCTTGTCTCTTTGATTTGCTGCCCGGATTTTCTTGATATAGCTTATTTGCCAAAGCCTCTTGTGCTATCGATGCATCTTTAAAATCATAGTAAAATCTGACAAAAACGCTTTTTCCGACTGCACTCAACGTCTTTTCTATATCAGCATACTTCGTGTCACCCTTAGACATAATGCTCACTCCTATAATTTAAATATTCTTAGTCCAAAAGAATGTCTTCTATCTCATATAATTGATAGAAAAACCCTTCAAGCATTTTAACAGGAATACTATTTCCAGCCATCCTTATGATCTTGTCGCGCGGGAACAAACAACTGCGCCCGCGCTGTATAGGATTGTTATTTTGAAGACTTTCATAATCCTTATCTTCAAAACCCATAAACAAAAGACATTCTCTGGGAGTTAAATATCTAAATTTACCACGGCCCTCTTCTCCACTATCAAAGTATATATTTCCGGAGTTTGGATTTCTGTCTTGTTTTGTTGTTATTGTCCGTATAAAATCTTCATCAAACAATTTTCCGTTTTTCCCGATAATTTGCGGATTTTCGCTCCATATTTTCCTTCTTGATGGTGTATCATTAGGAGTACACTCTAATGCTTCCTGCCACAAACTTGACTTTCTATTTTTTGTTATACGCAGGAGGTCTTTAATTGTTTTAGGATCGTAATATTTGGACTTTTGGTAATCGTCAATTATTTTATCTTCAGTTAGAACTTCAAAATAATCTTTGATTGCCTTTTCCTTTTCGGCATCAGCCCCAACATAAACACTCAACATTAAAAGTCTCGGACGATTTTGAGGTATGCCATAGTGTCTAGCATTAACTCTTACATAGTGGCTAACATATCCCAGCTCATTTAATTTTGCAATCCATACTTTAAAATTCGGGAAATGCCTTTCAGAAAGCAATGTCGGGACATTCTCCATCAACAAATACCGAGGCATTTGTTTTTTGCATTGTTTCATCTCCAGTAATATCCTTCCAACCTGCCATAACAAACTTGAACGGCTTCCAGAATCTTTATCTATTCCCTTGTTATATCCGTGAAATGCCCCAACATTTGATAAGTCTTGACATGGAAACGAATAGGTAAGCATATCAATTTGATTTGGCATTTGTTTACCAGAAACGGCACTAATATCAACCAAGTTATTTGTTCTTTTGATGGCAGAATACATTCTTCTTAAAATTTCCACATTATATGTGCAAAGTGTTTTATATGACATTGGATTCTTGCCATCATGACTTAACGTATATTGTTTTAGGCAATCTATCAACTCGTTTTTTGATAAAACTTCTGCCTCTTGCAAATTCTCACCGCTTTTGTGCATTGCATCATAGGCAATAAATGCGTGCATATCCCACTCGCACGTTGCCAAAACTCTAGTTTTGATTCCTATATTTTCTAATGCCCTCGCTTGACTTCCTATGCCACTAAAAAATTCTACTATATTATATCGTTTTTTCATTTCTTATTACCTAGTGTAAACATTTTGTCCCAATTCATATTAACTTCTATTATCACACTAAGACTCCTGCATTTTTAAGTTTTTCTCTTATTCTCCAAATAAATTTCGCCTGTTTTGGGCTTGCTATTTTAGGACGCGGCGTATCTATTGATGCTGCAATATTTAGCAAGTCTATTTCTGTCGGCGACAAAAGCCTTCGTTTAATGCCCTCGGCTATCAATTTTCTCCAATAAGGGCCGCCCAAAACATAAATTTCACGCTCTATATCTATTTCTTTATTGAGCCTACTATCCTTGGATTCAGCACGCGTTCTTTCGTCGATAATTTCCTTGTTTATTAGCGTACTTAAAAATTCTTTTGAAAATTGATAGGGTTCGCTTTTGTATTTTTTCCAAGTTTCCTCTTTCTTGCAATATTCCGTTACAATTACGCCGGAGGACTGCTGGATAAACTCGTTTGTTCTCTTAGCAAGTTTCTCAATCTCATAATTTAGTGCTGGATATAATTCTTGTTTTTTCCAAATCAAATCAAAATCCAAACAAAATCCTTTCGGAATAGATGCAATAAGTTTGCTTATGGTATAAGGAACAATATTCCCCTTATAACCACCTACATTGTACCATGTTGCCTTATTAACTATACGATCAGTTGATTTAAACAATATCGCATAGCAAATACATGCTTTATAAAATGTATCATTAAAAACTCCCGGATCTTTTTGATATTGCTCATCAATGTGTTCAGCAAAAAATGGCATGCACTTTTCTGCACCCTTGCTAACCCAATCTGGGCGCAGCAATTCCGCACATGTATAATATTTTGAAAGCTCAGATTTGTTTATAACCTGTTTTTTTGGATACTTCTTTACGAAATTTTCCTTCTCACTTTTCTTTGTAAACTTAAATTGCTCTTGTTCGTATTTGCCTCTTGACCTCTCGTAATACCATAGTGTATTAGTAAGTGATTCGCCATGAGCCGGAGCCTGTATGCGTTTAGACAGTGCCTCGAATGTCCGATGAAATGGATGATTTGAAAATAAATCCGAATCTTTGACCTTATTTTGGCTATTTGCATATTTTGATATATTCTGAATCATAGAATCATAATCGTCATCTTTAACCACAGTCAGCTTCATCGGCACAAAAATATTGTCTAGCGACATTTTATCTTTTAAAACGGCAGATGTTAAAGAGGCAGTTGTTTGACCGCCATTAATAATCTGCAAATCCTCCATAGATAGAATCATATGTCCGTCGGGAGAAATGGTTACCTTAGAAGCAGTACACGCGATTCCATTATTGTATGTAAAAAACTTGGTTGGTTCTTTTCTTATCGTATCACGAATCCCTTTATTTATTTTTCCTCTAGTGCTCAAAAATGCACGAACATTGCCCTCTAGCAGTCGAGAACCGTGTTCATAATAGATTGAGTGCAAAAACGCCCCAGGCACAATTGCCAAATAAGCATCATAATCAAGGTTCTCGCTCATATTCGCTTTGATACAAGGTATACCTTCAATCCCATACTTCAATGTTTCTATCACAATCGGCTCTCTGTCCCGGCCAGATTCATATAACTCAAACAATCTACTCAACGACCACACATTAAGCTCAACTTTCTTGCCAAGAAAATCTTCCGAGGGAAGCGATTTCACCCTTTCGCTAAGCTTCTTATTGGTTATAACTATTAACTTTACCTTGTCAATGGATGCATCATTTCCAAGATCTACATAATCAATTCTCATTCTTTGGCCGATATTCTTTCCGACTTTTAACAAATCATCAGTAAGGTCAAAAAATAAATTTAATTTATCATCATATGCTTCTTGTAAAAAGTTAAGCATTCTCTGCTTATGCACATCTATTTGGGCTTTGTTTAAAACGACATCTAAATTATCTATATAGTCATTGGTTAGCAACACTAAAGATTTATCCGACTCATCGAATGCATAACCATCAAACGACATTATTCTTTGATTCCTGCATTTTTTTTGCATTGGTGAAATTTGCGGATCAACAATCTCGCCCATTGCACTCAGTCTTCGAAGAATATCGTTGAAAAAATAATCATCAGGCGTCGTACCATCAATTTGCGCATTTATCCTTATGTCATCTAAAAACTCTTTTTCAAATTCTTCATAGGTTCGTTGCATATGTCATTCCTCTTTGTTCTTTTCGATTATAGACAGCAAAACTTCATACTGAACTTTAGCTATCCCTTTTGGTAAATCATCTGCTTTAATTCTTGGAAATTCATTGTTCACGATATATGTGCTGTACTTGATAAAGTTATACACGTAATTGTCGTATACTTCATTATATGAATAGCCAACTTGTTTTAATTTGTTAAAGAATATATCCCTATCCGTATCGTATGTTAATTGTTTTGATATTTCGGCAACCAGTTTATTCAATGTTATTCCGGAAAAGCTAGAACTCATTTTTTCAAAACTATAAACCACCAATCGGCCATCCAATTCACTATCCAATTGCTCTAATGAGGAAATTAATACTGAACTTTTGAAAGTATTTATGGATTTAATTTCATACCAATCATTCTTATAAGAAAAATCTTTATGAGTAGGCTCTGGTCCACTCCAGCCATTTAAACCATCCGTAACACCGTACATAGGAATAGCTTTATCTTTCAAAAATAATAATTCACCTATTAAACCAAGAACTTCATTCTCTGTTAATATTTTATTGTTCCCAGTAAACATTTTTTTCCATTGATTATATCTATTAACAACTTCCTTATATCCATCATCGCCTTTATAATTTTCAGTTTCAGTTATCATATCTTCGCAAAAATGATAGAAAAGCGAGAAATTATCCTCTGCAGCAAAAGCGAAAAGAATAGAATTATAACTGCTTGTTTTTACTTGTTTTATCTCAATCAAATTAGTTCCAATAACTTTAATTGGAGTAAAGTTTCCGTTATATCTAAGGGTTGGAAATCCCTTTTCGTTTTTCCCTAAGTACAATTCTAAAGGATGCCCAACACTTACCCTAACGTATTGAGAGAAACTTTTTACCGCTTCAAGCTTTTCTTTAATTTCATCAAATCTCATAGATTATTCCTCCACAGATTCGTTTTCATGGTCTTTATCAAAATAGTTAACTGTTTTATTAACTGTGTACATTGTAGATTTAAAGGATGTTCCATCCTTTTGAGGAAATCCTAATGCATAGCCAACAAGGTATTTATATTTTCTTGTTTGTAATTCCTTGTATAATTTTATTGCATCCCTAGCCTCTTCATTTACAGTTTTATCAGACGAATATACTTCCTCATCAAATTCTATTGACGGATGAACAAAATAAATAATAAGTAAAGGATTTCTGCCTTTTATTAAATAGTCTTGTGCTTTTGTGTGCGTCAATGGTATTTGATTTTTGTCAAGACCGTAACTCGTATCCGCTGAACCACCTAGCCTTAATCTATTTTTACTCATTCTTATGCAATTTTCTCTTACATCAAAGCTTCTCCCAACCAAAGGAATATCCATTCCAAGCCTTTCATACCTAAATCTATTTGGATTATCTTCGCCATTAATTTTTTGCTGACCACCCATAATGAGTACATCAAATTCACCTAAGTTTGACGAATCCTTTTTTAAGAACGTCATGATTTGTTTTTTATCAAAATATGTATCCCCTTCATCTGCAATATTTAGAGAACTTATTAAAGTCAGTACATTAGCATAAGGAATATCTCTAAAATATGAATGTTGAACTACGGCATCATCACGTCTTTCCGGAGAAATTTTGTCTAAAAACTTAATTGTATTATCTATGTTTTCCTCAACCAAATCCAAGTCTCTATTAATATACGGCGTTTCAAACAAACTACCATAAAAAGATTTCCTTACTACCTTGCGCATAGTATTT
The DNA here is from genome assembly GCA_045613765.1 of Clostridia bacterium. GTDB lineage: Bacteria > Bacillota > Clostridia > Christensenellales > CAG-917 > RGIG4097. The sequence continues at coordinate 85,465 of JAZLBO010000020.1, forward strand.
CTCATCTTGTTTGCAGCAGTAATTCCTAATTCTATCGAATCGTTCATAACACGAATACCGAAATCTTCCGGTTTTCTGTTCTCTAACCCCATAGTCTTGATATCGCTCTTTAAAGCTTCTGTTGATTGATAAATATATTTGTAATAACTATAGGAAGAGCTCGTAAGCCAAATTCTACAAAGGTCACCATATCCTTCTCTATAACCAAACCACCTTCCCATTTGCATCAATACGTCAAATGTAGATGTATTTCTGTAGAAATAACTAGTCATAAGTCCTTCCAAAGTTAAACCTCTTGAAAGAGCTAATCCACCAACAGCAATTACTCTAAGCCCATCTTTTGCATCGTCATAATTTAATTTTGAAGAATTTTTGCCTGAGTTAACAACTACAATTTTAATTTTAGATATAGAATCATATAATTGATTAAAAGTTTCCTCCCAAGTCAACCCTTCAACGCCATCTATCAATGTGGAGAATTGACTCTCAAAAGTGGTTTTTAGCGCGCTTATAATAGGATTAGTTAAAGCATAATCCATTGATAATTTATGGGTTTGTTTAACCGTTCTTTTTATTTCATCGAAGTAATCTTGAACTATATTCATTATTACTGATTGAACCTTAGTAAAACGAGACATGTTAATAAGCATAGAGCGATGTGTGTTTTTATCCACATCTCTAATATCTCTAATAGCGTTTGCTAATAAGAATGTTCTGACGGCTTCATATAACGAATCAAATAATTTATCTCCTTCCCATTCTTTTTTGTGCTTCATCGGGAACCGCTGTTCGTTAGAATCTTTGATAATTTGAATGTTATTATTTGTTTCTACGAAATACCTCTTAGCTCCGCAATAATTACTTGGAGATTTTAAAGCATAGATAAAGTCTCTTGGGAACAGGTCGTCCTTAAGCATTTCATCTTCTTTGTCGTAACTAATGAATACATTTGCAAACGGAGTTGCCGTAAAACCGACATAACTGCTTCTATCAAATAATGACAACAAACTTCTTATATATTTATTAATTTTTGTGGGGTCATCATCCGGCTTGTTTGTGTTAATAGATGCATTATCCGCCTCATCGTCAATAATCAATGCTGGATAATTTATCTTTGTTTGGACAGCATTTGTGTTTATATTTCTTAATGAAGAATAAACTTTTTTCAATACTGAAACATTTTTCTTCAACACAAATATCATTGGTTCGGACGAATAGTCGCTAAGCTTATAGGTAGTATTTTGGTTGTCTGTCCCAACGAAATCCTTTCCTCTGCTTGTAAAAGCCTTTGGCGTGGGATCGCCACGTCCAACGCCTACTGGCTCGCCATTAAAGCTATCCCATCCTATAAATCCCTCTTCTACGCGTTGCTGAGTTTGTTTTCTTAAACTCTCAATAGTTCCCGTTAAGATGAATATGACTTTATAACCAGCATCTGCAGCTTTAGATAGTAGCCCCAAATAGTTTGATGTTTTTCCGGATTGAACATCACCCACGACCAAACCCCTTACAGAAAAAGGATTATCTTTATTAGGATTTCCCAAATAAGACATCAGCCTAAAAAGCGTTTCATTTTCTAATTTGTCGACCACTTCTTTTGGAAAATGCTTTACTGTTTGTAAATAATTTTTGTATCTGTCCCAAAAATATGTTTGAGCAGCTGCCGAATTTAAATAATTGCGATACCATTCATAATCATGCTCGTAATCCCCTAATATAACGTCTCCTTCTTCTTGGTAAACTGAGTGAATAGTCTTAATTTTGTTAACAACATAAAGCTTTTCTTCTTCATTTAATCCAACTTCTGGCAAAATGCCAACAAATCTATCTCTTGTTTCGATAATAGATTGTCTAATTGCTTCTTCAGTTGTTATAAAATTAGGATTTTTAACTTCTTGGATGTTCTTAAAAGAATCAAAATCAGTTATGTATATATTGTAAATACGACTTCTATCTTTCATCTTTAATTCGCTCCTCTACCAATTCAAATATCTCTTCATTATTAAATGGCTCATATGTCTTTAATACATCAAAAATTTTTTCATGGGGCAGTTGTAACAGTTTCTTCAAATAGTTGAATTGATTTACGCCTTCAACAACTATTGAGTCCATGCCATCCTGGCTTATTTTTTGTGCTAACGCTTTATTGCAAATAGAATTATAAATATCATCATACGGGACCATAGAAGAAAGTATTTCTAAAAAATGCATTATTTTGGTTTTATCTCCATCGTCAAATTCGTCAATGAAATTCTTTACAAACTGAGACTCGCAGTTAACAAAATAAATTTCCTTTCCTTCTCTATTTAGTCCCTTGTTCCATATTTTGGAATCATCCTTATCTAAAGTAAGACGCGCCCTTTTTGCAGTCTTTTCTTTTGAACGCCCACGAACATTGCTTACTGCCTTTTTGAGACTATTTAGGATTACCCTTGGAATAGTAGCATTTTGTTTTTTGATGTCTATATCCCAAATTTCATCTAGTGTGTTTGGGATATCAACCTTAATCCTTCCGTATTTATACAATTCAGGATTTAAATTGGACGATGCTAATTTAAACCACGTTCCATAAATAATTAATCGGTCATTTCTGTAAACATAAAAACCTTGACCTTTCCTCAAATACTCAATCCCGCCAAGCTTATCGATATCATCATTGGATAAATCATTTTGATGTGGTAAGATAAACTGTTGAACAATAATTTCTGTCCCTTCACAGCTTATGTGACTTGGTTTTTGCGAATCAGTTTTAGGATGTTCTTCCAAAAAAGGATCAAGACCTTGAATCTTATCTTCGTTGATATATATTCTTACAGTATTAAATGGCTTGTTTAAGAATCTATGAAATACTAAGGATAAATGGTGTTCTGTTTCATCAATTTCTTCAGACAAAATCTCGAGAACATGCCCGTTTGATTTCTTAAATGCTATGTCAAATTCTTGCCAAACTACAACAGTTCCCTGTTCGATTGCGTCAAGCCACTCTATCTTCGGTATCTCATAAATTTCATCTTGATCGAGCTCAAGACAACTCCACTTTTTAGTTTCCAAAACTAGGTCTAAATCCCAACGAAATGCAGCAATACTTCCATTTTTCTTTGATGCAACAGTTAACCGTCTACACTGCGATAGTGACGCTGATTTTAATCCTAACCCAAATCTTCCGAGATCGTTTTTGCCATAAATTTCTCTTTGGGAGCCATATTTCATTGCATTAAACAATTCTTCTCGCCCCATTCCTTTACCATTATCACAAAAAGCAACATACAAATCGTCATTAATTGGTGAATATATCTTAATTTCCGTCGCCCCTGCTGAGATTGAATTGTCTAAAATATCTGCTACTGCAGTTTTAAAACTATATCCTATTGATCGCATTGATTTCATTAAAACATCTGGTGATGGATTGTTGGCTATTTCGTAGGACATATATTTTCTTTCTCCCTGATTTTTTTGTCTGTAGTAAGTTGCATGCATTAAAAATATATCCATAAATTATTTTAACACACATGTCTGCATTTTTCAAGACTAAAAGTCTTAAAAATGTGTTGGTTGTGCTTTGGCGGTGAGACGTGTGCTTGTCTTGATACAAGTGGCGTCGCTTCGCTCCGCCAGCGACAAGCACACGACTCTATTAAAGGAAACATGAATTAAATTAAACTAAATCAAAATGGAAAGACTTGATCTGTGAAACTGGATTGAGTCTTTTTTTATTGCATAAGGGTCAATCTGTCGTGCAGTGGATGGGCTTGCGCACTAACCCGTTTGCGCAATCGCCCATTTCCCACTTCGCACGATTTCAGATATTGACCAATCTTTTTGCCATAAAAAAGTGTCCTCATTTTTCCATTTGACCGTCAAATTTGCCTTATTTTTTGGCTATACATTGAGGATGCAAAAAAAATTCAAGAATTTTTCATTTAGACCATCCAACTTTTGCGATTTTCGTGGCTATATATTGGAGGGATTTTTGGAATGAGCGTTTTTTGTTCCGATTTATTATGGTTGTTTTACTCATACTATCGCCTATTTATTGTGAACTGCTAAAGTTCCTCAGATACTATCGCTAAACTGCTCACATCACTAAAAAATAATGATGTACAATTCCCTCAATAAAATCAAAAAGGAGTGTTAAGCATTCAAAGTGACAGCCCTGTAATAGAGATTGCCGAATAAAAAAGGCACGAGCCCGTCGTCCGTGGGTTAGTATCGGATGGTGCACTTTAATGGAATGGCGTAATACATTTTGTATTACGTTTTTTCATTCCTTTTTATTGAAAAAACTACAAAAAGGAGGTGATCAGATGAAGAAACAGGAACATGAGGTTATCACTCACGGCACTGTTGACGTGAGCAAGATGAATGAGCAACAGCAAAAAGCACTGTATGTTTCTTTGTTAGCCCGCATTCTTACTCTCTACAAAGAGCAGAAAGAAAATAACGAAAAGGAGGAATAACAAATATGGTTTACGAAGAAACAAAAGTGTATTCAGACGGCAGTCACTACATCGCTATTCCAAAGACAACAAGATCAACGAAAAGGCACAAGAAAATGAGCAAAGATGATATTAAATTAAAAGAAAAAGCGGACAAGGTATTTGAAGAAAACAAGAACAAGAAAAAGGTTGAAAAGAAAGAAGAATTGATAAGGGTGTTGGAAGAATATTTTGAAGACGAAAATGAGGCAAAACAATTTGCAGATGAATATATGGAAAAGCGACAAAGAAACCTTATTGAACGAAGAAAGAGATTGTCTAGGAAAATCAACATTGGCAAGTGGAATTATTTTTGCACATTCACCTATGACGACAAACTCCATAGCGAGGAAAGTTTTAGGAAGAAACTCTCGGGTTGTTTGTCTAAAATGAGCCAAAGAAAGGGGTGGGTTTATATAGGTGTTTGGGAGCGTAGCCCTGAGAAAAACAGATTGCACTTTCACGGTTTATTTAACATCCCTGAGGGCGCAATGGTTGGTGAGTTAATACAAGTCAACGATTATAGCCTCAACACTCACCAAAGGCAACTTACAACCCAGAACACGCACTTCAACGAGAGGTTTGGTAGAAACGATTTTAGCCCTATACCGAATAATCCAACAGCCATTCAAGATGCCAAGCGATACTTGATGAAATACTTGGAAAAGTCCGGTGAGCGAGTGGTGTATTCCAAAGGCACTCCGACCTATTTTATCTCGGATATTTTGGATGAAGATGTGGTATGCAGTATGAATGAAAAGAAAGCAACAAAGCTAATACTTTTTGACGATTTTCAATGTTTGGATGAAGGTTGTTATATGGGGCAAGTTAGCCCTGAGGTAATAGCGCAAATGCGTAAGGCGAATTGATTGTCTTTCGCCTTTTGGGGAGCATAAACGGAGCAATACTTTTACGCAAGGGCAAGGTGCATTGTGTACCACAACCCTTGCATAAAAGAAGGCAAAACAAACAGCAATACAAAACTACAATAGTTGTTCCGTTTTCTTTGCTCCTGTTGAAAGACAAACTTTATTAATACATTTTAGGAGGATAAACTATGAAAACAGCAGTTATATACGCTAGATATTCTAGCAACAGTCAAAGCGAACAATCTATTGAAGGTCAACTTACTGTATGTAAAAAATACGCAAAAGATAATGACTTGGTTATTGTCAACACATACATAGATCGTGCCATGACAGGCACAAATGATCATCGTGCATCATTTCAACAAATGCTATCAGATAGCAAGAATGCAACGTGGGAAATTGTCTTGGTTTATGCCATAGACAGGTTTGGAAGAAACTCTACCGAAGTCATACTCAACAAGAAGAAATTGACGGACAATGGCAAGCTTCTCATCTCTGCCACACAACGAACATCTGAGAACATTGATGGCACAAAAAACTTAGATGGTATTCTGCTTGAAAACGTCTATATTGGTCTTGCAGCATACTACTCTGCCGAACTTTCACAAAAGGTTTGCCGTGGTCAAGAGGAGAACAGAAAGAAGGGTTTATTTTGTGGCGGAACACTTCCCTATGGTTATTACATTATTGACAGAAAAGTATATGTAGATGAGATACGTGCAGACGTTGTAAGATACATCTTCTCGCAATACGCTATTGGAATTTATGTGCCACAAATCATAAAAACGCTTACCAAACAAGGCGTGACGTATAAAGGTGTTCCATTGAAACCTAATATGGTTTATGGTGTTTTACGGAATGAAAAATACACGGGCATATACAGGCACAAAGACAAAATTTATGACAACATATATCCCAAAATTATTGAGCCAGAATTGTTTGAAGCAGTGCAGAAAATACTTGCCAAGAATGCAGTTGGAACACGGAGTTTGGATACCATTTATTTGCTACGTGGTAAACTGATATGTGGATATTGTGGTATGCCAATTCACGCAGAATGTGGAACATCTAAAAATGGAAAGCGACTGTATTATTACAAGTGCCGTGGCAGAAAGAAAAGGTTGAATGATTGCAACAAAGCACCGCTACGAAAAGATGATTTTGAAGCGTTTATTGTAAACCTTTTAATAGACAAATTAAAAGACCCTGACATTATGAAAAAGTTAATAGATGGTGTTATGGAAGCACAGCAAGAAATGTTGCAAGCAAATACCAAAATTAGATCATTAGAAAAAGAATTACGGCAAGTTGAAATGTCTTTAAACAATCTTGTTGGTGCAATAGAAAAGGGTGTTATTTCAAATACTACAAACAAACGTATTCACGAGCTTGAAACAAAAATGGCTGAACTTGAAGAAACAATAAGTATTGAAAGATGCAAGACGGTTATTTGCCTTAACGAAACGCAGATAAGAACGTTTTATGAACAAGCATTGAAACAAGAGGCACAAGTATTGATTGGCACTCTAATAAAAGAAATAATCGTGTTTGATGATAAGATAGAAATCTTTCTAAACGCACCGATACGCACAAAAAGAACAGATCCCGATGAAAGTCGGGATTTTTCTTTTTATAAAGGATTTTCATTGCTAACGATACTGACTGAGAAAAACAAATTGCCCTACACAATCCAAATGGGGGTTGAAATGTTTGTAAACTGAACTTTGATATTTATTCCACGATACTCTTGACATGAGCCTCTTCGGAGCGCGAGATGATGGCAAAGAGCCAACACCGCTGCCCTAAGGGGCTTTTGTTTTGCCTTGGCAAACAGCCTACCACGCTCCTGCTCATGTAAAGAGCCTTTCGCGGCATAAAGCATTTAGTCTGACCTTCCCCATTTCAAGGCATAAAAAAACAACCATTGTCGTGGTGTTCGACTATGGTTGCTAGTGGTGGGGACAACAAGACTCGAACTTGTGACCTCATGTATGTGAAACATGCGCTCTAACCAACTGAGCTATGCCCCCATTATGGATGCCGTGGCATCCATTGTGGTTGTAAGATTAGTTTTTGTATGCTCTCTTACGTGCTGCTTCTGCTTTCTTCTTGCGCTTTACGCTGGGTTTTTCGTAAGCCTCACGTTTACGGAGGTCACCGATGATACCGTCACGAGCACACTTTCTTTTAAATCTACGGATTGCGTTATCTACGCTTTCGTTTTCGCCGACTCTGACTGTTGACATTGAATTCACCTCCTCTTCAAGTTGATACTGTATTTATTATACTCATTGAAAAATTATTGTCAAGAAATTTGAGCCACATATTCATATTCTCGACAAAACATTTGTTTTTTCTTGCCTATACTATTCAACCACGGGTGTATTGCCACCTTTCACTTGATTGATGATGAGTGTGATTGACTTGGCAAGTTGCTCGCAAGATGTGGGACAGTCCTTTTTGACCCAATCACGAATAACACCGATTATGCCCGTCTTCAAAAATACAAAATACTGTTCCTTGACTTCATCACTAATGTCTTGACCTTGGAAAAGAACAGGCAAGTATTTGGCTTTGATCTTGTCCATCATTTTGTCAACCATATTGCCTTCAAAGATTTTGCCAATGTGCATTTTGTGTAAGTTCTTATACTTCTTGATGACGTCAAGAATTGACTTTACAATATCAATAAAATTGCCAGTTTCTTCAATGTCTGGATCGTGGATGAACAGTTTTTCAAGTTGCTCACAAAGTTCACTTTCAAGAGCCTTGAAAAGATCTGTCAAACTTGAAAAATGAGCATAAAAAGTTGTACGATTTATGCCTGCCTTGTCACAGATATTGCCGATTGTTATGTCAGAAAGATTTTTGGATTCCAAAAGGTTGACAAAGGCTTGCTTTATCTTGCTTTTTGACAATATACTGCGTGCATTGTTGGGTGTATTCATAACCTCTCCTATTTTTGCCGACTATATGACGAAATTCTATTTGACAACATTATAGCAAATTTTGTTGGAATTATCAACTCAATGACAAAAGATATTTTTTGAAATTTTTGGGTAGTTTGTCATATGATTTTGACCTGAGCATAATATGGTTGGCGTTGGTACAACCACATGGAATTACTCATCAAAAATGAACACAATAATTTGACAACGAAAAAAGCGTAAGTCCAAAACCTACGCTTTATCTGTTATTTTTGATGGTTTCAAGTGGCTTTTTTGCAAATTTGAAAACATTACGCCACAATTTGAATATCGTACATATTGTCTTTGACGGGGCTTATAAGCCCATTTTTTCATTGAGTTTATCTCCACCCAAAATGTGAATATGAAGATGCTCTACACTTTGGCAACCATTTGCACCCTTGTTGGATACAAGTCTAAATCCGTCTTGAAGTCCAAGTTCATCAGTGAGAGTGGACAACTTTTTCAAGCACTTTGCAAGGGTTTGTGCTTGGCAATCTGTCATCTCAATTATGTTGGCGTAATGCTCCTTGGGAATCAACAAAAGGTGGATGGGGGCTTGGGGTGCAATGTCCTTGATGATGACCATATTGTCGTCTTCATAGACTTTTGCGCTGGGGATATCCCCTTTTACTATTTTGCAAAAAAGACAGTTTTCCATATATCTCCTATTCGCACAGTCCGTCAAGATATTGCTTTGTTGGGACTATGGTTTTGATTGTATTTTTTTCGCCGTTTTTGGAATAGACTTTCACGTAGTTTTCCGTGTGTCCACACCACATACCATTTTCATCACAAGTTTCAAAAAGGACTTGCAAGGGTTTGCCTATTTGTGCATTGAGATACTTGTTGACAAGTGATTTTTTCACTTCTCCCATTTCCTTTGCACGTCTGTCAAGAGTGGCTTTGTCAAGGGTGGCAAGTTTGCCTGCAACTGTGCCCTTTCTTGATGAATAGGGGAAACAGTGTATGTCTGCAAACTCAATTTTTTCTGCAAACTTTTTGCAGTTTTCAAATTGTTCTTCCGTTTCGGTGGGGAAACCGACAATAATATCAGTTGTGATTGCGCCGTTTGGATAATATTCTCTTATCAACGCGACTGCATCTTCGTATTCCTTGGCAGTGTAATGACGATTCATCTTTTTGAGTGTTGTATCATCTCCACTTTGAAGCGAAAGGTGGAATTGAGGACAGAAATCTTTGAGCATTGTGGTTGCTTCCAAAAATTCCTTGTCTATGACACCAACTTCAAGTGAGCCAAGACGGAAACGTACGGGATAGTCCTTGATTTCTTTGAGAAGATTGGTCAAACTACTGCCCTTGTCCAAGCCATAAGCAGAGAGATTGATGCCTGTAAGGACGATTTCCTTGGCAACTTTCACTGCTTCGTCAAGTTCTGCCTTGATGTTGTCAATACTTCTTGATCTACTTCTGCCACGGAGATAGGGGATTATACAATAACTGCAGAAGTTATTGCAACCTTCTTGCACTTTGATATAGTGACGTGTGCGAAGTGAAAGGACACCATCATTTTCTTCATAGTCCTTGCTGATGGAAAAGTCCGAGCAGGTTCTGTCAAATTCTTCACTGGATACAAGGGCTTTGGCAAGGACGATTTTACCGTCTGTGCCTGACACGTACACAACACCGTCACGCTCAAATTGGACTGCATCTCTTTGAGATGCGCAACCACACACATATATCTTTGCATTGGGGTTGATCTTCATAATTTTCGTCACTGTTTGACGTGATTTTCTTTCTGCCTCTGCAGTGACTGCGCAAGTGTTGATGATGTATTGGTCTGCCATCTCAAGTTCATCACTGACGTCAAAAACTGCTGAAAGAATTTTCAACATTGCATCTGAGTCATATTGATTGACTTTGCATCCGTGTGTATATACAACAATTTTTCTTTTAGTCATAATCAAGTTCACCAAGTGCTTCAAGGGCGAGAGTTGCGCTTACGATTGAGGCAGTTTCTGCACGAAGGATACGTCTGCCCAACGTGACAACCGTTGCGCCTCCGTCAAGTGCCATTTGAGTTTCTTCGGGGGTAAATCCACCTTCTGGACCGACTACGATTGCAAGGTTCTTTGCGCCTTTGACTGCATCTCGTATTCTGTTTGTTTTTTCGTTTTCGTAGGCAAATATGACTCTGTCATACTCTTTGAAGTCTGCAACAACCTTGTCAAAATCAACAAGATCGCTGACCTTTGACAAATAGACTGAGCCACATTGTTTTGCGCTTTCAAGGGCAATCTTGCCTGCACGCTCTGCATTGAATTTGGTTTCTGCAGAGTTTTGTGACGTGAAAGGCACGATATTATCAACACCAAGTTCAACGCCCTTTTGCACAACGAAATCGAGTTTGTTGTTTTTGAGAAGCCCTGCATACAATGTGACCGTTGCGTTTTTTCTATCTACAACCACTTCTTCGTCAACGTTGAGAATTGCATAATCTTTGGCGATTTCTTCAACGGTTGAGTGTCTTTCTATACCGTCACCCACAAGAATAACTGCCTTGTAGCCAACCTTATAACGAAGGACTTTTGTCATGTGATAAAACTCATCACCCATCAAAGTGATTTTGCCATCAACGATATCCTTTTGTTCAACAAAAAATCTTCTAATTTCCATATTATGCTCTTTTCAGTTTCAAGGCACGCCAGTCCTCTCTTTCTGCTCTGTCCAAAATGACGTATCCTGCCTTTTCATAGCACTCAATCACTTCGTCAAGACGGGTGTTTATAATGCCTGAAAGGACAATGATTCCGTTGTCATTGAGATGCTTGCCGATTGACATTGAAAGGCGCACAAGTATATCTGCAGTTATGTTGGCAAATATGAAATCTGCTTTGTGATCTCCAGCAATAAGGTCTGCTTCTTCAACCACTGCATTTACGCCATTGAGCAATGCGTTTTTCTTAGCAAACTCAACTGCTTGAGGATCAATGTCGCACATATACACACTCTTTGCGCCAACGAGTTCTGCAGCGATACCCAAAATGCCACTGCCACAACCTACGTCAATGACAGTCTTGTCAAGGACGTCCATAAGTTCAAGACACATTCTTGTGGTTGCGTGTTCCCCTGTGCCAAATGCCATGCCGGGATCAAGGCGCATAATCTTTTCATTGGTGGCAGGTGTATAGTTGATCCAAGTTGGGACAACTGTGATTTGAGGGGTTACGATAGGCTTGTAGTATTTCTTCCACTCATTTGCCCAGTCCTGTTCATCAACTTCGCCAACAACGATTTCGCCATAGTTGACACCGTATTCCTTCATCTCTTGAAGTCTTTGTTCAAGGCGAATTTCATAGTCAGTGTCTTCAGGATCAACAACGGTTGACACTTTGACTGCATCACTTTGTGTCAAAAGATTTTCATCAACATAATCCCAGATGACGTCACTCTTTACAAGGTCAAGAAAATCTTGCTTGTCAAGGATTGAAACACCTTGTGCGCCAACGTCAAACATTGCAGATGAAACAAGTTCTGCACTGTCATGATTGGTTGTGACTGATATTGTCTTATATTTCATAATCGATATTTTAAGTCCTATTTTATAGTGTTAAACTCTCGCTTGTGTAAAAACGAGAGTTGTTTTGTGCTTTTTACAGTTTGGTGCGATATTCCTTTTTCTTGGGGAATTGCTTTTGTTCAAAGGTGTTTTCAAGTTTTTGAAGAAGTTCCTTTTGTTCCTTTGTAAGTCCCTTGGGCACTTCAACAAGCACTTTGACGTACATATCGCCATACTCATTTTTGGTGCGCAATTTCTTGATGCCCTTGCCCTTGATTTTGAACATTGTTCCGTCTTGTGTGCCTTCGGGTATTTTCAATTCTTCGGGCTTGCCGGAAAGGGTGGGCACTTGGATTGTGACGCCAAGTGATGCTTCTGCCACTGTCAAGGGATATTCCACCATTACATCTGCACCATTGCGCTTGAAAAGTTTGTGAGGCTCAACTCTAATTTCAACAACAAGACTGCCGTTGACACCACCATTTGCGCCAGCGTGACCTTCATTGTTGTATGTGATACGGTTGCCGTTGTCAATGCCTGCAGGAATGTTGACTTTGATTTCTCTCGTCTTTTCTCCCCTGCCAAGTCCTTTACAAGTGGGACAAGGTTCTTTGGGGATCTTGCCTTTGCCTTTACAGTGAGGACATACTGTTTGGGTTTGGAATTGACCAAAAGGTGTACGTTGTGTTTGTGTCACAGTTCCACTGCCTTTACAATTTGAACAGATGGTAAAATCGCCACCTTTTGCCCCTGTACCTTTACAATCGGGACAGTTTTCTACACGTCTAATATTGACAGTCTTTTCTGTGCCGAAAACTGCCTCCTCAAACGTGAGTGTAAGACGTGCGCCAATATCCTTGCCGTTTTGGGGTGCGTTGGCTCTTTGTGACTGACTTCTGCCACCACCAAAGCCACCAAAACCACCAAAGAAACTGCTCAAAATATCGTCAACGTCAAAGCCACCGGCATTGCCACCAAATCCACCGAAACCACTGCCACCACCAAAACCTTGAGGGCCGTTTTCTGAGCCGTATTGGTCGTATGCTGCCTTCTTTTGAGGGTCTGAAAGGACGCTATAAGCGTGGTTGATTTCCTTGAATTTTTCTTCTGCTTGTTTCTTTTCTGCTTCAGGCTTTCCAGAATACAAGTCGGGGTGGTATTGCTTGGCTAAACGACGATACGCCGACTTCAATTCGTCGGCGCTTGCAGTCTTTGAAACTCCTAATGTTTCGTAATATGATTTATCTGCCATATACTCTCCCATAACCCTATGGGTTATCGTGGGTTGTGACGGCTAAAAATAGCCGTCACAAGTTTGCTTTTTAGTTCCAGCCACCTTCGGGGGGTGTCATGTTGTCATCATCAACTGTGCCGTTTGCTCCACCCATATTATTGGGATCAAAACCTGCTTGGCGTGCTGCTTCTGCTGCTGCTTCGGGGTTTTCTTGGTAGAACTTGCTGAAGATAGGATCGCTGACCTTTGAGAGTTTGTCCATTGCGCTACGGACGTCTTCTTCAACTTCTGCCTTTGCAAAACTTTCACGTGCTTCTTTGATTGCATCGTTCAATGCGTTCTTGTCATCATCACTGAGTTTGTCCCCATTTTCTGAGATGAACTTTTCAATGACAAATGCAAATTGTTCTGCATTGTTCTTTGCATCAACGAGTTTTCTTCTCTTTTCGTCTTCTTCTGCGTACTTTTCTGCATCTTTGATTGCTGCATCAATGTCGCTTTCTGAAAGGTTTGATGATGCTGTGATTGTGATTGATTGTGATTTGTTTGTGCCCTTGTCAACTGCCTTGACTGATACGATACCGTTGGCATCAATGTCAAACGTGACTTCGATTTGAGGTACTCCACGGGGTGCAGGTGCAATGCCTACAAGTTCAAATCTGCCGAGAGTCTTGTTGTCACGTGCAAATTGTCTTTCACCTTGCAAAACGTGGATGTCAACTGATGTTTGATGATCTGCTGCTGTTGAGAAGACTTGTGATTTGCTTGTGGGGATTGTTGTGTTTCTGTCAATGAGTTTTGTAAACACGCCACCGAGTGTTTCAATGCCAAGTGACAAAGGTGTGACGTCGAGAAGGAGCATATCCTTCACTTCGCCTGCGAGAACACCTGCTTGGATTGCTGCACCGATTGCAACACATTCGTCGGGATTGATGCCCTTGTAAGGATCTTTGCCTGTTGCTTTCTTGACTGCATCATAGACTGCGGGGATACGTGTTGAGCCACCGACCATGATAACCTTTGAAAGATCACTTGCTGAAAGGCCTGCATCACGGAGTGCTTGATTCAAGGGGTGCATTGTCTTTTCAACGAGATCTCTTGTGAGATTGTCAAAGGTTGCTCTTGTGATGTCCATATCAAGATGCTTGGGTATGCCACCTTCTACTGTAATGAAGGGGAGTGATACCTTTGCTTTTGTCACGCCAGAAAGATCAATCTTTGCCTTTTCTGCTGCTTCTTTGATACGTTGCATTGCCATCTTGTCGCCAGAAAGGTCAATCTTTTCCTTTGCTTTGAATTCTGCAACGATATAGTCCATGAGTTTTTTGTCGAAGTCGTCGCCACCAAGACGGTTGTTGCCTGACGTTGCCAAAACTTCAAAGACACCATCACCGAGTTCAAGGATTGAAACGTCAAAGGTACCGCCGCCAAGGTCGAAGATGAGAACCTTTTGTTGCTTGTTTTCATCTTTATCAACGCCATAAGCAAGTGCTGCTGCTGTGGGTTCGTTGATGATACGCTTTACTTCAAGGCCTGCAATCTTGCCTGCGTCCTTTGTTGCTTGACGTTGTGAGTCACTGAAATATGCAGGGACTGTGATGACTGCTTCGGTCACTTTTTCGCCAAGATACTTTTCTGCATCATTCTTAAGTTTTGTAAGAACCATTGCAGAGATTTCTTGAGGTGTATAGTCTTTGCCTTCGATACGGACTTTTCTATCTGTGCCCATATCTCTCTTGATTGATATAACTGTATTGTCGGGGTTGGACACTGCTTGTCTTTTTGCGATTTCGCCAACAAGTCTTTCGCCATCTTTTGCGAAACCAACCACTGAAGGTGTTGTTCTCATGCCTTCTGCATTGGCGATAACCACAGGTTCGCCACCTTCCATAACTGCCACGCATGAGTTGGTTGTTCCAAGGTCAATACCGATAATTTTTCCCATTTTATTTCTCCTTTCAGGTCATGCCTGATATATATAATTTTTTATTTTAGTAGCCCACCTTTACTCCGGCAGGTCTAATGAGTTTTCCGTTGAGTGTATATCCTTTGGATATAACTGCAATAACTTGATCTTCTTTGCCTTCTGCCTTTTCTCTTTCAAGTGCGTTCATGAGTTTTGCGTCAAAAGGCTTGCCGTCTGCATCCACTTCTTTAAGTCCAAAGGTGTCAAGTGCCATAAGTATTTGGCTTTCCATCATATTGAAACCTTGAAGTGCACTTTCGTCTGCGATATACTTTCTTGCAAGGTCGCAGTTGTCAAGGACACCAAGAAGTTTTTCAACAACCATTGAGATGCCAAGTTGTTTCATTTCTTCCCCAAGACTTTGATTGCGCTTGCGATAGTTGTCAAAGTCGGCTTGCAATCTTTGTGCCACACCTTTGCAGGTTGTCGCTTCGTTGATTGCCTCTCCAAGTTTAAGTTCAAGTGCCTCGATATATTTGTCATCCCCAAGAGTTTCTCTGTCCAAGCAGTCTGTTTCTTCACTGACTGTATCGGGGTTTTTTGAGTCTTCAAGTTCCATTTTTTCTTTTTTGTCTTTCATTTTCTATTCCTTTTTGTTGTCAAGAATTGATTTCAACGTGTTCTTTATATAGTCAAGGACACTGATGACTTTCTTATAGTCCATACGCTCTGGGCCAATGACGCCTGCTTGACCAATGACTTCATCTCCCATCTTGTACGCTGCCGTGATGATTGCACATTTGTCAACACCACTGTCTTCCTTGCCTATACGCACTGAAAACTCTATGCTGTCTTCGTGTGTGCCGAGAAGTTGATTGACTTTTTGCTCGTCAGAGATGACTGTCAAGAAGTTCTTTGCGTCTGCCACGTTGTTATATTCGGGATAGTCGAGCATCTTCAATGCGCCTTCAACGACGACGTTGTCACTGCGATTGCTCATATAATTTTTGACTATTGCGATAACTTCATCAAATATATCCTTGAAAGATGACATTTCTGCTTCGATTTCTTCAAGGTAATTGAAGTTGTCAATCTCGCCAATCTCTCTGCCTGCAAAGACTTTGTTGAGCATTTTTGATGCCGTATCAAGATATTCATCTCTTGTGTCGGGACATACATCAATGGTCTTGTCGGCAAGGACACCACTGTCTGTCACGATAAGAAGAAGGGCTTTGTCCCCTTTCAATGGGATAAGTTTGATTTCTTCTATGACAACGTGGGGGTTATTTTTTGTCACAAGGAAGGATGTATAGTTGGTGACGTCGCTGATGATCTTTGCTGCTTGACGGGTGATATCTCCAACTTCTCCAAGTTTTTCTTCAAAGCGTTGTCTAATAAAAGCAGTTTCTGCATCAGTCAAGGCTTTGCTTGCGCCCAAGTCCCCAACATAAAACTTGTATGCAGATTGAAGGGGAACTCTGCCTGCTGATGTGTGGGGTTGCTCAAGATAGCCAAGGGCTTCAAGGGCACTGAGTTCTGCTCGTATTGTTGCAGATGACACATCGGGCAAATACTTTGACTGCACGTCTGCGCTTGACACAGGCTCTCCCGTTGAGATATACAGGTCAACAACTGCGTGAAGTATTTTTCGTTTTCTTTCGGAAAGTTCTTTCACTTTTCTTCTCCTTGGCAGTGGGGATATATCATTTGTTAGCACTCTCAACTGCCGTCTGCTAACAATATACTTCTATATTTGCCAAATGTCAATATTTTATGCAAACTTTTTTTGATTTTCAGGAAAAATTTGTCCATTTTCTTTCAAAAAATCAACTGTTGACATAAATAGAAAAACTTTTTATAATATTTATATATTAAATCATATTTAATGCGAGAGATTTTCTCGCAAAGGAAGGGATATGAAAAAATCTTTCTTTTCAAAACTTTTGGTTGTGGCTTTGACCCTCACTCTCGTGGCAGTTTCATTGTCTTTTGTGGCTTGCAACCCCTCTTTGAAACTTGATGGCTCTGCAAAAAACGTTATTTTGCTCATTGGCGACGGCATGGGTCTTGAACATCTTGAGGCCACAAAGGCAAGATATGGCTTGGATAGTTTGTACATGGAAAACTTGACCACTTTCCATGGCGAAATGACAACTCGCTCTCTTGACAGCGAATACACAGATAGTTCTGCTGCATCAACTGCTTTCTCATGTGGTGTCAAGACCAACAACAAGTGTGTTGCATGGCTCAATGGCGAAAATCTTGAAAATATGGATGAATTCGTCAGTGGATACAATATGGATATGGGCATTGTCGTCACCGAAACAATAATTGGTGGCACTCCTGCTGGTTTTGCATCTCACGCTAAAGACCGTGACAAAGCCAAAGACATCTTTGACGGATATATGGCAAGTGACGTTGATCTTTTCATAAGCGAATATGACCAAACCTTGATGGATGCAAATACCGGTGGATTTGGCTCTACTCTCACACGTGAAAACAGTGTCCTTGATGCAGGATACACTCGCCTTACAACAAAGGAAGAATTGACAGAAAACGCATACACTGCAGACAAAATTTTTGCAACAGTCAATGAGTTCAACGGATATGGCGAAACCAGTGGCGCAGATCTTGCTGAAGTCAGTTCATTTGCAATCAACTATCTCAATCAAAAGAGTGACAACGGCTTCTTCCTTATGATTGAATCAAGTTATATTGACAAGCATAGCCACAAATATGACTTTGAAGAAATGGCAAAAGAAGTGATGGCATTTGACCGTGCAGTTCAAGTGGCAATTGAATGGGCAAAACAGGACGGAAACACTATGGTTATCGTTGTGTCTGACCACGAAACAGGCGGTTTGGTGTACAACCCCGGTGATGATTTTGACAAAAACCTTTTCAAAACTGGCGAACATAGTACTGCCAACACAGGCGTGTTCATCTACGGCTTCAATGGCAATGATGCATTTGAAAATGGCAAGGTGTTTGACAACACAGAAATCGGTCAAATCATCCGTCAATACATCAAAAACTATCGCAACAAATAATCCCGAAAACACAAAAATAAGAAAGCACCTTGACGGGTGCTTTTTTTGTTTGTAAAAACATTTGCAAATGTAAAGTGTTTTTGATATAATAATCAACGACGCTGGTATGGCTCAGTCGGTAGAGCAGCTGATTCGTAATCAGCAGGCCGCCGGTTCAAATCCGGCTACCAGCTCCAAAAGACAAGCAAAAATGCTTGTCTTTTTTTTTGTAGTCGGATTTCGGGCTTTGCCCTTGTGCCATAAGGCACGAACCGGCTTTCGCCGCTGACGCTCTAAATGGCGTGAACTCCATTTATTCGCTATTACGCTCGTGCACTCGCTACAAATCCGGTACAGCTCCAAAAGACAAGTGAAAGCTTGTCTTTTTTTTTGTAGTCGGATTTCGGGCTTTGCCCTTGTGCCATAAGGCACGAACCGGCTTTTCGCCACCAAAATCGTTCAAATCTGTGCGAGCTGTCGCAATAGAAAAAGACAGGAAAATTTCCTGTCTTTTTTGTTTTTATTGATTAAATTGTTTACAATTGGTTTTGCAATTCTTCAGCTGCAATGGTTGTTTCTTCAACCACTACATCTATGTTTTCATCTGCCACTGTCACATCTTCTTCTGCTACTGCGTTCTCGTCGTTGATGGCATCTTCTTCGGCAGTTGTGTCATCATCAACTGAGTTGCTTATGCCAAACATTGCTTTCACGTGTGCGCCTTTTGAGATGAAGATTTCTCTTGCAATAATCATTGACACAAATGCGAGTGTTCCACCCATGAGAACATCACTGAAGAAGTGTGCGCCAACCACTATTCTGCTGACTGCCACAAGACCTACTGCAACAATGGTTGACACCCAAATTACCACTTTATGCCACGTTTTCTTCACTTCAAGTACGTCAATGAGCATAATGAGTGCATACACCATGCCTGCTGCACAGGTGTGTCCACTGGGGAAAGATTTGAAAGCATCAGAGTAGCCAAAGAGTTCTTTTGCATTGTACACTTTGTTGTTGTCGGTGGACACAAACCACTTTGTAAAGTTGTCAAATCCACCCATGATTTGCCCCACTTCACTGTTCATTGCACGATAGCGCATTCTGCCTACTGGCTCTTTGATAACCATGACCAAAAGGTTGGCAAGTGCTGCCATAACTGCAGATGCAAGGACAAATTTTGTGAGTTTTGCAAGGGTTGCATTGCTCAATGATTTCATTGACAAAATTGTCAAACCTTCAAAGGCTATTGCAAGCAAAATTTCAACTGCGATTAATGCCCCGTTGTCTTCCAAAGCGTGTATGAGTTCATAACGCGCAAACTCGTTGCCACCCGTGACAAATGTGTCCTTCAAAATATGCTCAATGACGTAACCAAATATATCACTGAACATAAGCCAAAATGCCACCGTGCCTGCCACTGCGCATATCACTGCAAAGATTACGTTCCAAGGCTTTTTGTTGTACACCTTGATGAAAAACCAAAAACAAATTGTTGCACATGCGCCAATCAAAATATAGATGGCACTGCTTCCAACAATTTCAAAAAAGACGCCAAAAACGTCATCTGCAAGATATGCACCATCTTCAAGCGCACCTTTTGTGAGCAAATGACTTACTTCAAGGTCAGTAAAGGTTGCAGTCACAAGCAAGCCTGCAAATACAACCACAAATACTGCAACTGCAATCCAAGATTTTTGTTTGAGTGTCAATTTCATAAATATCTCTCCAAAAGTAGATAAGATATTATGATTTTACCATACAACTCAAATCTTTTCAAGAATAAACCACAAAATCCCCTCAAACAAAAAAAGAGCAAGTTGCCTTGCTCTTTTGATTGGATTATTTTTTCTTGGTTTTGTCGCGCCATTTGACAAACTTTTTCAGGTCGTGCCCCACAAGTGACATACACACGCTTATGACTGATGCATCATCAACATAACCAATCAATGGTATGAAGTCGGGCATCATATCACTTGGCAATAGAAAATACAACAACGCACTTGTGACTGCAACTATCGTTGCTGTTGGCACTTTGGTGTATTCCTTTTTGATATAGCATTTCAAGAGTGAAAGGAAGGTTGGCACTTTGGCAAGTTTTCCACCCACTTTAGGTATTCCTTTCAACTTGTCTTCTACTTGAATAAGCATCCCATCAACCTTGTCCGTGCTTGTCAACAACTCTTGTGCCTGAGTGTAGCCACCTTCAAGCGCCTCAACTGCCTCGTCTGTTGTTATCTTTGTTTTTTCTTTCTTTTTCATGGTATAAAATTCAATTCCCGTTGTTTATATATTTATTTTGATATATTAAAGTTTGATTAGTGCAAGACCACCCTCAGAGGTTTCTCTGTATGAGGGGCGAAGATCCTCGCCTGTTTCTCGCATTGTTTTGATGACGTTGTCAAGGGACATTTTGCGTGAGTCCCAAAGAAGATTTGCCAAACTGACTGCATTGATTGCTCGCATTGCTGCAACTGCATTTCTTTCAATACAGGGTATTTGAACAAGTCCACATATAGGATCACAAGTGAGTCCAAGATGGTGTTCCATTGCGATTTCAGCAGAGTACTCAATCTTGTCAATATCGTATCCGTAGAGTTCGGCAAGACCTGCAGATGCCATTGAACAAGCACTGCCAATTTCTGCTTGACAACCACACTCTGCACCTGATATTGATGCATTGGTTTTGATAAGATTGCCCACTATACCTGCAGTGATAAGTGCATTGACAATTTGTCTATCGGTGTATTTGTTCTTTTGTTGTTGATAGTAAAGGACTGCAGGGACAACACCTGCTGCGCCACAAGTGGGGGCTGTTGCCACTCTTTCCCCAGATGCATTTTGCTCGCCTACTGCAAATGCAAAGGCGCAGACAATACGGTTTTCTCTTGTTTCTGCACTTTCCCAAATGTCTTGGTTATAGTAGAGAGATTTTGCCTTCTTTTTCACTTCAAGACCACCGGGCAATATGCCTGCATCTATGATGCCACGATGGATTGCATCTTTCATCACATCCCACACCTTGTGCATATAGTCAAGGAAGTCTGGACCTTCTTTTGATATTGCATACTCCCAAATGCGCATATTGTTGGCTTTGCAGTAGTTGGCAATATCCGTGAAGGTGTGCAGATCATATACGTCGGGGGTGTCTGTTAATTTTTGATTTTCGTAAAGGATACTGCCACCACCAACGCTCATAACACGCTTGCGAGCCACTTCCTTTCCGTCAGTGTAGCCAATGATGTCCATTGTGTTGGGATGAGGGATATCTGTGGTTGACATATCAAACTCAACTTGGCAAGGTATGGGTGCAAAGGTCTTGACACACACTCTATCTGTGCCGTGGCCTTTGCCCGTCTTTGAAAGTGAGCCATAAAGGATGACCTTGACACTGTCTATGCCTTCATTGTTGAGAGCAAACTCCTTGCAAGCACGCTCGGGACCCATTGTATGTGAACTTGACGGGCCTCTGCCAATCTTGTATAACTCAACAAGGGATTTCATGCCCGTTGCATCTTTTCTGCTCTCTGCAGTTTTGGTGGGCATAAAGTCTTCTGCACCAACGTCAAATATGCGCATCATCTCAATGAGATGTATTGCAGACGGCACAGATTGTCCCTTCTCCCACTTGGATATCGCTTGGTCGCTGACTTTGAGCAACTTGGCGAGTTCGCGTTGGGACAAGCCCTTTTCAACTCTCAATTCCTTAATTTTGCTTGGGTTAATAGTGTTCATAACGTCATTTCCTTAAAATTAAACTATTTGTATATATTATACACCATATTATCCATATTTGAAAGCCCTTTTTCAAAATTCAACAACATTTTTCCAACTAATAGTTGAAATTCGGTATAGAATATCTTTTATATTTGATATTAAAAAAGACACTCAATCGAGTGCCTTTTTATTTTTTAATACTGATTATTCAATGTTTGAAGGTTCTGCTGAATCGCTTGCAGGTGCTTCGGGCTTTGCAAATGCTTTCTTCAAAAATGACTTGCCTGCATTGAATACGTCCTTAAGACCATTGACTGCTTCTGCATTGATGACGTTTGTCTTTTCTTCAACTGCAGGTGCTTCTTCTGCAACGGGTGCTGCTTCCACTGTTTCGGTTGCAGGTGTTGCAACTGTTGAGCAGACGCCAGCCACCTTTGACTTGATTGCTTCGTATGCACTTACAAGGCGTGCCTTGATGTTTTGAGTTGACTTAAGTTCGTTTTGGAGTTTTTCTTTTGCTGCAGTGAGTTCTGCCTTGACCTTTTCTTCAACTGCCTTTGCAACGATTTGTGCTTCGATTGCAATAATCTTGCCTTCGATTTCCTTGATCTTTGCTTCTACTGCAGAAACTTTTTCCTTTGCTTTTGCAACAAATTTGTCCTTTTCTGTCTTGACTGCTGTTGAGATTTTGTCCATCTTGTTGATGGTGTCAACTGCTGCCATATCAGTGATGAACACATGACCACAATCCATGCAAATGTTGAACTTGGGGTTTACAGGAAGAACGCCGTCTTCATTGGGAATATGTGATGTGATAAAGCCCAATTCAAAAGGATAGTTGCGGATGTTTTCTGAATTACAAATGCTACATTTTTTCATTTTTATACCTCTAATTTTTATTTTCTTGTTATTAGCGCAACAATTTTCTTGTTTTTGTTGTGTCTTTGATGATTGGATTATACACCATACTTTTCAAAAAAGCAACAAATTTTTGAAAATTGTTGGAATTTTGTTTTTTATTTGTGAGATAAGTCAAAATCACTTGCGAAAACACGCATATTGTGCTAATATCCCAAATGCAAATGATATTGAATATATTATAATATATAACAAATTATTGAAATAATCAATACCAAAAGCGTTTCAAATCTAACACATGCAAGCGCAAATTAACTTTGCCCTCATGGTAGGAAAGATGCAGAGCCTATTTCCTTCCACTCGGGCGTTGATTTGCTTCGCAACTAAACGCCCTCATGGTCAAGCGGTTAAGACGTCGCCCTCTCACGGCGGAATCTGGGGTTCGATTCCCCATGGGGGTACCAAAAAAAACACTCGTTATGAGTGTTTTTTTATTATTCATTTTTATTCTTCATTTATCCCACGGGGAATTTGCACACTTTGTGTGCGCAACTTTGTTGCACGAACCCCAGAACACTGGGCTGGCGCTCACCTTTTGAGAGTAAACTCTCTCGGCTCACTATTTCACGATTCCCATGGGGGTACCAATGAAAACAAGTCCTTCACGGGCTTGTTTTTCTTTTTTTCATGGGGAATTGCACACTTTGTGTGCGTGGCATTGTTGCACGAACCCCAGAACACTGGGGTGGCGTTTCGCTACATGAGTGAACTCACTCGCTACACTATTTCGCTCACTACGTTCTCTACGATTCCCATGGGGGTACCAAAAAACAAGTCCTTCCCGGGCTTGTTTTCTTTTTCTCATGGGAAATTTGCACTCTTTGTGTGCGTGGCTTTGCCACACGAACCCCAGAACACTGAAAACCCATAACGTTATTACAATTTGTAAATTATTTATATTTATTTTTAGGAAATGGGGGAATTTGATTGTAAATTGTTGTGGTTTGGTGTAGAATATGTTTGAAATTGATATTGGCAATGTATTTGCTCGCAGTTCGTAACCATCCTGCGTTATCAAAACTAGGAGAAAGACATCTATGTTTATTGGTCCTGTTTGATGATTTGGTCAAACAGGTCTTTTTTTTGAGGATATAATGAAATTTAAGGCTTTTATCAAAAAGGAAATTGATGAAACAAGGGTTTTGTTGAAGTGCATACCTGCTGTTGTTGTCACATTGTTTGTTGTCAGCGTCGTGTCTATGAACATACTTGCCAACAAGACTTTGGTGCAACTTGAGTGGATTGCTCTTGACGGTGGCATATTGATTTCTTGGCTTTCATTTATGTGTATGGACATCATAACCAAACACTTTGGGCCAAAGGCGTCAAACAAGGTGTCTATCCTTGCTGCGCTCATCAATTTGTTGACTTGTGCAATATTTTATATTGCAAGTGTAATTCCGTCCAACGCAAGCGACTACACTGCCCTCAACTCTATCCTTGGTGGCACGTGGTTTATATTGCTCAGTAGCACCATAGCATTTTTGTTGTCTGCACTCATCAACAACTGTCTTAACCACCTTATAAGCAAGTGCTTTAAGGATCAGGACAGCAAAAAGTCATACGTGGTGGCAACATACGTTTCCACTTTTGTGGGGCAATTTTTGGATAACTTGATATTCTCTGTCCTTGTGTTTATGCTCTTTGCACCTATTTTCTGGGACGGGTTCAGCTGGACTTTTGTTCAATGCACAATGTGTTCATTGACAGGTGCTTTGTTGGAACTTGTCATGGAAATCATCTTCTCCCCCATTGGATACAAGATTGTAAACAAGTGGAAGGCTCAAGACATTGGAAGACAATATTTAGATTTGATAAAGAAGGAAGGTTAATTATGAAAATTATGATCACTGGCACAAGCAAAGGTATCGGCTTGGCAATCGCAAAGTTGTTTTTGGAAAAAGGTCATTCAGTTTTGGGTGTTGACAGACTTGAGAGTGCAATTTCGCACCCCTGCTACACCCATCATCAATGTGACATTAGAGAGTATGACAAATTGCCTGACGTCAAAGACGTCAACGTGCTCATCAACAATGCGGGCACACAAAACGAAGAAGACATTGACACCAACTTGAAGGCTCTCATACATATCACAGAAAGATATGGCGTGCAAGAAAACATCAAATCTATCTTGAATATTGGCTCTGCAAGTGGACATACCGGCAGTGAGTTCCCCTACTACTGCGCAAGCAAAGGTGGTGTGATTTCATACACAAAGAACGTGGCGTTGCGTGTGGCAAACTACGGTGCAACCTGCAACAGCCTTGACCCCGGCGGTGTCTTGACCGAACTCAACGCTCCCGTCATCAACAATAAGGAACTTTGGGCGCAAATCATGGATGTCACACCTATGAAAAAGTGGGCAACTGTTGAAGAAATTGCAAAGTGGGCGTACTTCTTGACAATGGAAAACACCTTCTGCACAGGACAAAGTATTGTTGTTGACGGTGGCGAATCTATCAACTTCAAATTTGTCTGGGAAGAAAACTGACTGACAAATCAAACTCGCTTTTATTATAAATAATAAAACCTATCCAAAAAACACAAAAATATATAAAGAAAAGGCACTCAAATGAGTGCCTTTTTTGTGCAGTTGAACTGCTATTGTTTTTGATTATGCTTAGGCAAAGTATGCTTCTGCGCTGTCACCGAACTTGATCATTGCTTCGAGCATTGCATGGATATTTGCATCAATGTTTTTGCCAAGTGCAGATGCAACGTATTGTTGAATGCTGTATAAATAACTATGGCTGATTTGGTTATCGGTATGTGCATCGTAAATTTCGATTTCAATTTGGGTGCGCATTTCTCTTGCATTAAGTGATGACAACGTGATCTTTGCTCTGTTGTCAGTGCCTGAGAAATCTTTGCCATCAACGATGATTTTTTCTTTGTTGCCGTTGCAGTCGATATATGTGATAACTGCATAGACATCATCTGCGTGATAATCCTTCAAATCAAAGTAGAAATTGATTTCAACTCTGTCTTCAAGTGAAAGGCTACGGCCGATGAGTTCAACTTTGGGGTCTTTCAAGATGATTGAGTCGTCTGCGTTTGAAACTGCCTTCATCTCTTTTGTTGCGTATGCTTGTTGGTCTGCTGTCAAATCTGCATTGACAAGATTGTCGGTGTTGTAGCCAAAATAAATTTGTGCAGATGCACCGTAGTTGAGCATATCAACAAGGAGTGTCTTGAGTTTTTGATCGTTTGTTCTTTCAAGCATTGTCATTGCGTATTGCTTGACGCTATATTCTTCAGTATCGCCCCAATATACAACGTCAAATTCATCTTCGGTTGTGCCGATATACGTCAAGAGCACACTGCCGAGTTCGTATGCGTTGATGTTTCTATATGTAAAGACATAGTAGGTTTTGCCTGCGATATTTGCTGTTGTATATTCTTCAACCAATTCGCCGTCAACGTAGGTCTTGTTGCCTTCTGCATCGACTGAGTACTTTTCAACGTGCAAATATGTGCCGTGGCAACCTTCAAGAAGATCGCTTTCAACATAGTAGTTGATTGCAAATCTGTCTTCCAATGACACTGATTTCTTTGAAAGTTTGAGCGTATCTTCAAATTCGACGTCAAAGAACTTGTGACCATTTTCTCTTGCATATTCTTCTGCAGTTGAATCGTTGTAACCCATAAAGAGTATATCCCACTCGCCATTGTGTGAGAATGCCTTGTCTTCAATGACTGTATTGGGATTGTACAATTCCACTTCGCCAATGTTGTAGCAACGACCAAATGCAACTTCTTCGATATTTTCAAGACTTGCAGGGCAAATGACACGGAACAAGTTGTCGCAACTATAGAATGCGCCGACTCCAACACAGTTTATGTTTTCAGGAAGTGTGAGTTCAAGGATTGAATCACAGTTGTAGAATGCGCCCGCATCTATAAATCCGAGAGTTTCGGGCAAGACAATTTTTAGAGCAGCATTGAAGCCTGTCAATTTGACACAGTCTTGGAAAGCATATTCTCCAATTGTTTCTACAACAGGAAATCCGTTCAATGTTTCAAGATTTACACAGCCTGCAAATGCGTATCTGCCAATTTCGGTAACACAACTTTGATCACGGTGAAGAAGCGCTTGACCTCCAACAAGTGAAGCAGCATCGCCAAATTCAACTGTTCTCAAATTATCACAACCATAGAATGCGTATGCACCGATATTTTCAACAGTAAAAAGAATTCTTGCTTCTTTAATTTTATCTGCGTGTTTATACCAAGGTGCTTCACCCTTTTTAAAGTCAGGCATTTTGCTTGCACAAATTGCCAATACGCCATCTTCCAATTTCCATCCACCGTCGGCAATGTTGCCCATATAAACAGCAGACGCTTCATCTTCAACGATGTCAACATCAGTTGTAACGCTATCAATGTCTGAGCCGTCTGCTGTGTCTGCAAATGCAACACTGACGGGTGTCACAACGATTAGCAAACAAAGGATAAAGCCCAAAATAAGATTTTTTGGCAGGTTTCTCATAAATTTTCTCCTTTAATTCATTGGCTATTAAATGTTGAACATTTAAGCCGTTGTGTCCAAAATTATACATTTTTTTGTGGTACGATGTCAAGACCAATTCCAAAATTTGGGAAGGAGTTGGCAAAAAAATCTGCAAATACATCACAATATATAAAAAAGACACTCAAAAGAGTGCCTTTTTTGTTTTCAATTGAGTGGTGCCTCTTGAAAACCTGCGGGTGCAGGGTGGATACCGACTGCCTACGGTTCTGTCTTCCAGTGCGCTTTGCGATTATGAGGCCTGACATAGCCAATATGGACCCGTCGTTCCTTTTCTATAAGTGAGGTTCATTGCGACACCACTGAGCAAGGTTGCCCTTGCAAGATTATATTAACACAACAAACAGGAAAAATCAATACCCAATTTTTGTAATTTTCAAAAAAGAAAAACCACTGTATTTCAAGTGGTTTTCCGTATTCTAAACATATATTTTGGCGTTTTTGCTCAGCTTTATCTCGGCTCGATGGGGGTGTAGAATTTTGTAAAATCTGCACTGAAAACATTATAACTGAACACTGCTTTATAGTATTGATCTGCAGACATTGGCATCATGCCGTGGGCTTTGGGGGCTTGCCAACTTTCCCACATTTCCCATTGTTTGAAATAGCCGTTGTCCCAAAGTTCAAACGTAATTGAAAGTGCAGTGAATTTTGCGTTTTTGTCACTTGCGCCCTTGTTGTCTTGAAGTGCCCACGCAGTGTCTATGTGAGCGTACTCCTTGTCACTGTCAATGACCATTGACACTGTATAGTAACCTTCTTCTTCATTGTATTCCACTGTGGCAGATTTGATGGTGTTGTAGTAATCTTCTTCAATCAAAACACCATTTTCATCATACAAATTGGCATCATTGCCCATTGAGTAAAATACGTGTTGGTCTGTCTTTTCGTAGCCGATAAGTCTGCCACCGCCGTCAACGTACATAGGCACAGAATAGCCAGTTTCACTATCATAAACCCAACTCATACCGTTGACGTTCTTTTCTGTTTCATTTCGTCCGTCAATTTTGCCTTTGTAACCTGATGCTGTGTATGGTATGGGACTGACAGAGATGTTCATGCGCTTTTCTTCGTAGTCATTGATGGATGTGAGTTTTGTCCAATCACAATCTCTGCCCGTTTCGGTTTTAACAAACTTGGTTGTCTTGAGATATGTATTGCTCATCTCCCCTGCTTTGACGTACCATCTTTGTCCAGACTCTGAAAGTCCACCCATAATTCCACCAAGCAAGCCAAGGTCTGCGCCTTCTTCAACGGATTGTATTGTTTGACGGAAATGCTCGCCTGTGAGATTATTGCGCATATCAATAGTGTTGAAGTCCAAGGGCAATTTTGTATCTCCAAGACTGCTGTCGTTCTCGCCACTTTCATAGTATGATGCGTAAGGCACTGTGACCATAGTTTTGTTGCCTATGACGTAGAGAGTGTATGCAAGTTCCTTGACCAATTCTTCATCAGTGGGGATTGAATAATTGACTGTGCGAGTGGGCATATCATCTTTACTCTTGAGCCTATATCCAGTCACTTCGCCAGTGTCGTTTGTGAGAATTGTAAATGTTTCGGGCTTCAGTTCATAGAAGACCATTGGGTTGTCAAAGACGATGGGATCATGATTGCAAGCAGTCATAAGTGCCATTGTTGAAAGCACAACGACAATGAGCGCAACCACCACTATTTTGTGTTTTATCATTTGATTTTGTTTCATAAACCTTTGATTGTGTCAACTTCTTGGGATATAAACCCACTGAAAGCAAACTGCAAATATATTTTCTTTGACATCATTATACTCCATATTTTCAAAAGTTGCAAGTGGCAAAATATTCAGCGAATATTTTCAAAAATCTTAAAAATATCAATTTTCAGTTTTTGGGTATTGATTTATTGTGAGGATATGTGCTATACTTTTTGTATTAATAATACAAACAGGCAGGTATGTATGAAAAAATCAACATTGAAAAGATCATCAACAATCCTTGCTATTGTCCTTGCAGTCATGCTTGTCTTCACTGCAGTATTTGCTTTTGAAGGCACTGTGGCAGATGCAAGCGACGTTGTAATGCAAGGGGAATTGCTTGGTGAAATCACCGTGGCACACACAAGCGATATCCACTACTATCCTTGGGAATATTGCTATCAAGACGTCACAAATCCCGATTACAAGTTGAGTGATTTCTTCCACTCACAAACCACTTCTACAAAGTTGGTCAATGAAAGTGGCAATATCCTCTACCAAAACATTATGCACATGATCGAACTTGCAAAAGAAGGCAAGATGCCCATGTACTTCATCACATCAGGCGACCTTACAAAGCAAGGGGAAAGAGTGGCACATATTGACGTGGCAAACGCACTTAGATATCTCCAAAACTCAATCCGTGCTATTGATGGATATGAAAACTTCCAAGTTCTCGTGACAATCGGCAACCACGACGTGTACAACTGGGAAGGCGAAATCTATGACAAGAATACTGGCGAGGCTTTCACTGCTGAATCAGTCACTCTTGGTCAATTTGCTCTTATCTACAACGGCTTGGGTTTCCCTGCATACGATCTTGCAACACTCGCAGGCGTGTATGGAGAAGATTATTTTGAATCAGTGTTCTCCGACTACATTGAAACAGAACTTTCATCTGCCCTTGACTTTGAATATCTCAACGATTCATTGCAACAAATGTACGACTTGAACAAGGCAGGCACAATGGACAGTGATACCCTTGCAAAATTGTCATACGAAGTTGGCGACGGTCTTGGTCAACTTACCTTTGCTGCAACGTCACTTGACAAGTCATTTGTGGCATACGCAACAGATACAACAGTCCGTTTTGAAGGCAACGACGACTTTGTGCCCGTGCAAGTGAGCAGATATGAATTTGACCTTCTCACAGAAAACGGCACAAACCTTGCAGGCAACAAGTTTTATATTGATGAAGATGGCGACACCCTTGCAATTGACACAACACCTGCTACACTTGAAGAAATCCTTGACGCATACACCAACGGCAGACCCGTATACCGTGATTGTGGTATAAAACACATCACAGGTGGTATGCTTGCAGAAGAAACCGTAAAATTCATCACAGACCATCAAAACAGTCTTGTTTCAACAGACGGAGCAAGCGAGCCCACTGCAATCGCTTTCTTCCACCAAAACCTTCTCCCCCACTTTGAAATTGAAGATGATTGGCTTTCAAACTACACAGTCTTCAACTGGGAATACACTGCAAAACTTTTTGCAGAAATTGGCATTAGATATAGTTTTACAGGTCACCAACACTGCTCTGACATCGCAGTCTATACAGACGCAATGGGCAGAACTGTTTACGATATGGAAACAGGCTCATTTGTCAGCCTTGACTCCCCTATCCGTGTGTTTGAAATTGAAAGATATTCAGTTGATGGCGCACTTGCAGAAAAGGCAGATAGTTCACTCTATCTCATGGACAGTTTTGGTGCAAATCCTTTGAAGGAAACCCCTTCATCAAACGTCTTCAAGGCACAACCTTGGAACGAAGATGCATATCAACAAGCAATTGCTGTATTCAACAATGCAAGTGCAGATCAAAAGCACGATGCATGGCAAGCAGTTGTTGATGCAAACCCCGACTACGCTGTGTACTCACAAATGCATGACGATATGAACACATTGTCATACAACGAATATACGGTCAAACATATCTACTCACAACTTATCCCCATGGTTCTCAGCCACTTCTTGCAAGAAGAAAGATTGCTTGCAACAGTTGACGAACTTCTTGAAACATATCTTGGGGAAAACAGTGCAAGCCTTGAAGTGTCTGGTCTTAAACTCGACAACTTTAAGCCTTTGCTCTCAAAGATTGCAAACTATCTTATTGACACAGTTTGGACAGACCTCTACCCTGACAATGACGGCAATGGCTATGGCGACTACGTCCACAAGGGTGTCACTTACGACAACGTAATTGACTGGGTTTACTCAGTTGCAGAGTCAGTGCTCGGCATTGAGTTTGGCGACGAAAAGGTTGGCAAGATGTCACTTGCAGAAATTGCAATTTACATCTTCTCTACCACATGCAGTGGCAACGAATTTACGTCAAATCTTGGAGATCCCCAAGGTGGTGTTTGCACAACAGATAGTGTATATTTCACTGCAAATTCTCCTTACGATCCCGTCCAACGTGAACAATTTAGAGCAGCACTGAAAGATCTTGAACAACAAGCAGACAGTGGCGAAATCATTGAAAGACTCCTTGGCGAACTTTTGAACCCCTTGCTCCTTGATGATAATGCACTTATCACAACACTCCTTACATACAAGTTTGACTTTACAAGTGAGGCTTGTGGTCTTACACAAAAGGAACTTGCAAGTTTTGACAGCCTTGTGAATATGATCCGTATGCTCTTTGGAATTGAAGGCATCAAAGCAGACAACTTTGTCCTTGCAGATATCGTCAATGGCGCAATGCCCATTGTTGCTCCCATGATTGAAGATATGCTCGGCTTTGCCATTGAAACAACAGACATCATCGGTTTCATCAAGGAATTTATCGGTGACTACCTTGTGGATAGTTTCTACGTGGGTATTGGTGGAATTGCAAAGAGTGTTGTCTTTGGATATGCAACAGACGATACCCCCGACCTTGCAGACGTCAACGATCCCACAAAACCCTTCACCCTTGAGCCTTACAGCAATTATGCAACAGTTTTGGTGGGCAATGAACAAGTGAATATGTCTTACGTGTCAACAGTCAAGGCAGAAGACGACAAGAACGTTGCAACCACAACCAACGGCAGACTTCCCGGCTCACTTACTGCCAACTTTGATACAGTTAACGGAACACACGCGTATAAACTCTCCTTCTACACAGCAGAAGACATTTTTGCAAGAGTGGAATACCGTAAGATTGGCGAAGAAGATTGGATTTCTCTCTCCGGCGAGCATTGGAATATTTTTGATGAGGCAGAAAGAAGCGCATACTACAATATTTTCAACAATATTCACGCAGTAAGCGAAGTGTCAACTCTCACTCTCGAAACATACACTGCCCCCACATATATTCCTCTCATTGACCTTGGTCTTGCTGCCCTTACACACGGCGCAGTGACATACACCAATGAAAATGGCGAAGAAGTTTATCTCAATGCAAGCGACAGATTCAACGTCAACGACAATAGTGTCTTCTATTGGAATAGACACATTGTCACAATTGGCAACCTTGAACCCGGCACATCATACGAATATCGTATTTACGGTCAATATTACGATACAGACGGCAATCTCGTGAAGGAATATGCTCACAAAGATGAAGACGGCAACGTCAAGGCATTTACCTTTACAACTGCAAAGGAAAGTGGAAACTTTGAATTCCTTGCAATCGCAGACCCTCAAGGCATGATCCAATCAATGTATGACAACACTGCAGGCGCATTTGACGTCATCAACAACTCACATATCACAAACGGTTATGACTTCATTGTCAATGCTGGCGATATGGTTGACGATGGCAAGAACTTCTATCAATGGCAATATGCACTGAATACAATGATTGACACATACGCAAATACTTCAATGTTCTTTGCAGCAGGCAACCACGAGGCAAATACTTTTGCAATGGGCAAATACTTCAATTATACCCAACCCAGCACAGTTGACATCAACCAATATGGCGAGAGAGTTCAAGACTACTACTCTTTTGACTACTCTGAAGCACACTTCATCTTCCTTGACACAAATGATGCAACTGCAAAGGGTGGCCTTGGTGCAAATCAATTTGCATGGCTCGAAGATGACCTTAAAAATACAGATAAGGATATAATCTTTGTCATCATGCACAAGTCATTGTTCTCAACAGGCTCACACGCAACCGACAAGGAAATCGTTGCAATGCGTGATCAACTTATCCCCTTGTTTGATGAATACGAAGTTGATATCGTCTTTGGTGGTCACGATCACGTCTATGCAGAAGCAAACGTTGGCGACGTGCTCTACGTCACTCTCGGCACAATCGGTACAAAGTTCTATGAATTCACCAACGATAGCGAAGACGTCAAGGCAAACCTTGACTTTGACAACTCACACCTTAACACCTTGACCGAACAAACATTTGGATACGTCCAAGTGAAAGACGGACAAGTGTACTATCGTGGTTATACAGTGTCTGCACTCCTCGCAATCACAGACTTTGAAAACCTTGATATAACTGACGTGACAGTTTCCTTTGAAACAGACCATTTGGGCGAAACAAACGCACTTGATGCACTCACACTCCCCGAAGGCTATGTCCTTGGTTATAAGACAGAAAAGATGGATGAAGTGACAACAGAAGCCAATAAAGTCAAACTTTTGGCAAATAAGACAGTTGTTGACGTCTATGCAGTTGACAGTCACGGCAACGAATTCTATATGGGCACAGTGACTTTCCACAGAACAAACTTTGCTCTTGGCGTGGCACTCATCACAATCTCATTGGCACTTGTAATCGCAGGCGCAGTGGTTGGAACAATACTCGTCTTGAAGAAGAAAAACAATCCCAACAAACTCAACACTATGCTTGGAGAAAACACTGACTCTGCTCTCGCAGAAGGACTTATTGAAGCCGCAGTGGAAGTTATCGGCGAACTTCTCGACTAACACCAAACACCATCAAACAATAAAAGGCACTCAAACGAGTGCCTTTTTTGTTTAGTGAAGAAGCAATAGTGAAGGGTGAAAAGTTTTTGTGTTTTTATTTACGGGAGATTCGTGAATCTCCCCTACAGATGTGTATAAGCCAGCGTGCTACCATATCATTATCCGTTTTCAGGTGCTCGTTAATTACACTTGCTCATAGTGAGCGCGAACATGTCAATTTAGGATTCCCCCCTTCCTCATGTGTTTCCCCCCATTGGCTCCGCCAAGCCCTGCGGGCAGGGGCAACTCGACGCGATTGACTTCGTAGCAATCGCTATTCCGTCATTTTGTTCCTTACGGCACGCGCACATTAGGGATATTCCTCTCATTATTCCACTTGCCACTTGGGTGTGGAAAAACAGGATCCCCAAGTGGCTGGCGTACTTTCGTCTGGTGCTTGGCACTCGCTTTCTCGCCACCCTGTGGCTCGCGTTCGCAACTTCGTAAAAAGTAAGTGCTTGTATAAGTACCCAACGAACTTGCCGTAAAGTGTTATTGATTATTTACAAGTCTAAGAGAAAATGATTATTTCCACAACTTTTCACTATTCACTATTAACTTTTCCCTTATAAAAAACCCACTCAAACGAGTGGGTTTTTATGTGCTGTGCGCTAAATAGCGCAGTTTTTAGTATCTGTCACGTTTCACATACTTAGTATGCAAAATTTCGTGTGCTTTGTGGCTGCCGGGTTCTCCAAAGTATTCCTTATAGAGATCTTGGACGGCTGTGTTTTCGTGTGACTTACGGAGTGTCATTGCTTTGTCTGCATCATAGATTGCTTTTGCTCTCAATGCTTTGACATCCTTGGTGCTACGTGTGTATGCATCAACGATAGGTTGACCACCACCGTTTACACAGCCACCGGGGCATGACATAACTTCAATGAAGTGATAGGGGCTTGTGCCTGCCTTGACTTCGTCCATAACCTTTCTTGCATTGCCAAGACCACTGACGACACAGACTCTGACGTCCATACCTGCGACCTTGTAGGTTGCTTCCTTGATGCCTTCTGTGCCACGGACTTCGAGCCAATCAAGTGAAGGTGCGTCTTTCTTTTCAAGGACTTCGTAAACTGTACGGAGTGCTGCTTCCATAACGCCACCGGTTGCGCCAAAGATGAGGCCTGCGCCTGATGCCATACCGAGAGGTGCATCAAATTCGCCATCGGGAAGGTCATTAAAGAGGATACCCTTACGTTTGATGAGTTTTGCAAGTTCTCTTGTTGTGAGTGCGATATCGATATCGGGGACACCTGCTGCACTTTGGTCTGCTCTACCCTTTTCAAACTTCTTGGCTGTACAAGGCATGATTGAAACAACAACGATATCCTTAGGATCCATACCCAACTTTTCTGCGTAGTATGTCTTGCATACTGCACCAAACATTTGTTGAGGGCTCTTGCATGATGAGAGATGATCCAGTTGTTCAGGGAAATTGTGTTCACAGAACTTGATCCATGCAGGTGAACAACTTGTGATCATAGGAAGTGTGTTGTTGTGTGCTTTGCCTGAAACTCTGTTGATGAATTCTGTGCCTTCTTCCATGATGGTAAGGTCTGCAGTGAAGTTGACATCAAACACGTCGTCAAAGCCGATTCTACGGAGTGCAGTGACCATCTTGCCTTCAACGTTTGTGCCCATAGGAAGACCAAATTCTTCGCCAAGGCCAACACGGACTGAAGGTGCTGTGCCAACGATAACTCTCTTTGAAGGATCTGCAAGTGCTTCAAGGACGTCATCAATTTCTTCTCTTTCGTGAAGTGCGCCAACGGGGCAAGCATTGATACATTGACCACAGCCTACGCATGCAACTTCATTGAGGTTCTTTTCAAATGCACAACCGATATGTGTGTCAAATCCACGTGCATTTGCGCCGATTGCTGACACTGTTTGTGTATGTTTACATACTGCAACACATCTACGGCAAAGGACACACTTGTTGTTGTCACGGACGATATAGGGTGTTGACATATCAATGGGATAATTGTTGGTGACACCACTGAAGCGATGTGCATCACAGCCCATTTCGAGTGCGAGGGTTTGAAGTTCGCACTTGTTGTTTCTTGCACAGTTGAGGCAATCTTGTTTGTGGTCTGAAAGGATGAGTTCCAATGTGGTCTTTCTGCCTTCAAGAACTTTGGGTGTGTTGGTGAACACTTCCATGCCTTCGTTGCAGGGATAGACACATGCTGCGCAAAGACCTCTTGCGCCTTTGACTTCTACAAGACAGATACGGCATGCGCCGATTTCATTGATGCCTTTGAGATAGCAGAGTGTAGGAATTTTGATACCTGCAAGTCTTGATGCTTCCAAGATGGTTGTGCCTTCGGGGACTTGCACAGCAATACCGTTTATTTTTACATTGAGCATTTTCTTTTCCATAGTTCACCTCATTATTCTTTAACAATTGCGCCAAAGCGACAGGTGTCAATACATGCGCCACACTTGATACACTTGTTGACGTCAATGGTGAAGGGTTGCTTGATTACGCCACTGATTGCGCCCACAGGACACTTTCTTGAGCAAGCAGAACATCCAATACACTTGTCTTCCTTGATCTTGAATTGGACAAGACCTTTACATACGTGGCAAGGACATTTCTTGTCAACGATATGTGACACGTATTCGTCACGGAAGTAACGGAGTGTTGAAAGGACGGGGTTGGGTGCTGTTTGACCAAGACCACAGAGTGAGTTTGCTTTGATGTAGTGGCAGAGTTTTTCCATCTCGTCAAGATCTTCGAGAGTTGCCATACCTTTTGTGATTTTGTCAAGGTATTCAAGAAGTCTTCTTGTACCGATACGGCAAGGTGTACATTTGCCACAACTTTCATCAACTGTAAATTCAAGGAAGAATTTTGCAATGTCAACCATACAGTTGTCTTCATCCATGACGATCATACCACCTGAGCCCATCATTGAGCCGATTTCGATAAGGTTGTCATAGTCGATGGGAATATCAAAGTATTGTGAAGGAATACATCCACCTGAAGGGCCACCTGTTTGTGCTGCCTTGAACTTCTTGCCATTGGGAACGCCACCACCGATATCGTCAATGACTGTACGGAGTGTTGTGCCCATGGGGATTTCAACAAGACCTGTGTTGACAATCTTGCCACCAAGTGCAAAGACCTTTGTGCCTTTGGACTTTTCTGTGCCCATTGATGTAAACCAATCAACGCCCTTCAAGAGAATTTGAGGGATGTTTGCATAAGTTTCAACGTTGTTGAGAATTGTGGGTTTTCCAAACAAGCCTTTTACTGCAGGGAAAGGAGGTCTGGGGCGAGGTTCACCACGGTTGCCTTCGATTGAAACCATAAGTGCTGTTTCTTCGCCACAAACAAATGCGCCTGCGCCAAGACGTACGTCAAGATCAAAGTCAAAGCCTGTGCCAAGGATATTCTTGCCAAGGAATCCATATTCTTTTGCTTGTTCCAAAGCAATCTTAAGACGATTGACTGCGATAGGGTATTCTGCACGGACATACACATAGCCTTGGTTTGCACCGATTGCATAACCTGCGATTGTCATTGCTTCGATAACTGCATGAGGATCGCCTTCAAGGATACTTCTATCCATAAATGCACCGGGATCGCCTTCGTCTGCGTTGCAGCAAACGTATTTGATAGGACCGGGAGATGCTGCTGCAAATTGCCACTTAAGACCTGTGGGGAAGCCTGCGCCACCTCTACCACGAAGACCACTTGCCTTCAATGTGTCAATGACTTGTTGAGGTGTCATTTCTGTTAATGCTTTGATGAGTGCTTGATATCCGTCGTATGCGATATATTCATCAATAACTTCGGGGTTGATGACGCCACAGTTGCGGAGTGCAACACGTGTTTGATGTTTGTAGAATGTGCTTTCAGGGAGTGAAACCACAGGTTTGCCATCTTCTTTGTGAAGAAGTCTTTCAACGATACGTCCTTTGATGAGATGTTCTTCAACAAGTTCCTTGACGTCTTCGACTTGGACAAACGTGTAAAATGCGCCTTCGGGATATATGATGACGACGGGACCAACTGCGCAAAGTCCAAAACAGCCTGTTCTGACCATTTTTA
The DNA here is from genome assembly GCA_045613765.1 of Clostridia bacterium. Classification (GTDB taxonomy): domain Bacteria; phylum Bacillota; class Clostridia; order Christensenellales; family CAG-917; genus RGIG4097. The sequence goes on from JAZLBO010000020.1 coordinate 123,336, forward strand.
CGTCATTTTCAAGGCCGTGCTCTGCAAGAAGTTTGTGGAATTCATTGAGAATGTCACCGCTGTGGTTTGAAGTACATCCCGTTCCGCCACATACCAATACATGCCTTTTGGAAACATCCGTTGCAACGTGATTGTTGTCACGAATAAGAATTTCCGATTGCATATTGTCTCTTATAGCCTTGATATCGGCAATACTCTTCATAATTTTTTTACTCCTCCAATGTATATCAAATCTTTTAATTCAAATTTTGTACGCAGTGCCAACTGACACAACGTTGTCGGTGGTATTAGTCGCGATATTTTGCAACGATGCCGGGGATTTGGTCAGTGGTGACTTTGCCGTAAACTTCGTCGCCAACTGTCATAACGGGTGCAAGACCACAACAACCGATACAACGTGTTGCTGTCAATGAGAATCTGCCGTCTGCAGTTGTTTCGCCATCTTTGAGTCCAAGGACAGTTTCGAGTTTGTTGAACACGTCCCCACTGCCTTTGACGTAACATGCTGTGCCAAGGCATACTGCAAAGGGATATTCTCCCTTGGGGTTGAGGACGAATTGACTGTAAAATGTTGCAACACCAAAGACTTCTTCAACTGATACGCCAAGTTCTTCTGCAACCATGGTTTGAACTTCGATGGGAAGGTAGCCATAGATTTCTTGAGCAGTTTGAAGTGCAGGCATAAGACTGCCGGGCATCTTTGCGATTTCTTTGAGTTCTGCGCGAAGTTGTTTTTCTTGTTCGGCAGTGCCTTTGAATGCAACTGTGGTCAGTTTGATTTTTGACATATTTTCCTCCAAAAGATTGCTTTTTTCTTTTTTGATATTACGTATGTATGTGACGCGTGTGCATTATGCACGCAATCATATATAGATTCTATCACAACCACACTAAAATTGCAAGAGTGAATTTTTGAAATCACTTACAAAAATCCCCATTGTTTGACACATCTTTCTTTTTTTTGATATGTTTTCGGCAATCTAAACATAAATAATGCAAAAATAAAAAGCCCGACAGCGTCGAACTTTTTTTGAAAATCTTTGATTTTTGAAATGATTTGTCTTTAGTAAATTGATTAATTGGGGAAATATCTTGGCATACTGCGTTTGTGGGCAGTTGTTTTGAAGGCTCTTTCTATCTTTTGCTTGTCCCCTTCTTCAACTTCTCCACCACGGCAATATGCAGTGATTGCGCTATATGTGACACCCATATCTTTTTCATCAGTTTGACCCTCATAAAGACCTGCGCTGGGTTCTTTGTCAATTATGCTCTTGGGTGCATCAAGTTCACGGAGAAGTGCGTACACTTCAGGCACTGTCAAATCTGCAATAGGATTGAAATCACAAGCACCATCACCCCACTTTGTAAAGTAGCCCATGGTCATTTCACAAAGGTTGCCCGTGCCTGCCACAAGATAGCCCTTTGCTTGACCGAGTGAATACAAAACCGTCATTCTAAGACGGGGATTTGCATTGGCAGGTGCCATTTTGCCTGCATATTCACTGACAACATCTTTGCCGATTTCATCACCGATTGCACTCATAAGTGCTTGCTTTGTTTCTGTCAAATCAACAACTATTTGGGGTATGCCAAACTTTTCGCCTGCAATGACTGCATCATCCTTGTCACTTCCGTAATTGCGCTTTGATTCGCAGGGCATAATGACACCAAGGACGTTGTCTGTTGCAAGTTTTGCAAGTGCTGCAACAAGGGTACAATCTTTGCCACCACTATTGCCATATATGATACCTTTTGCGCCAGTTTCTTTGAGCAAATTCTTGATCCACTCAACTCTTTCTTGTATGGTTTGTTTTACGTCCATAAAATACCTCAATTTCTTTATGCTCTAATTCTACCACAAAAACCCAATTTTTCAAGTTATTTTTATAATTATTTCCACAATGTACATAGAACAATTTATACCGTAGAGGCTTCATGCAACGCAGCTGCAATTCATCAAAAAAAGCACTTGGGTGAGTGCTTTTTGTTTTGCTTATTCTTCAGTTTTTTCTACGGTTTTCTTTTGCCAAGACCATTTGCCACAGCCTGGGCATTTCATATATCTTGTTCTGCCCATGTGCATTGCGCCATAGACTTGACTAAATGTTGGCACGTGAACGTGTCCACACTTTTCGCACTTATAATAGCCTGCCACTTGCTCAATCTTTGTGCAAATCACGAAACAAGGGATTGCGATCACTGCGCCCACTGCTATAATTGTAAATTTCGACCAGTCTGGCATAGTCACAAACGAGGCAACCATACAACCAGCCAGCAATATGCACGTTGCAAGCACACCAAGGAAAATTTCTATGTTGAGAAGACGCTTGTCAGCTTGTTGTTTTTCTTTGACGATTTCAAGAAGTTGTGCGTCTTTTATGTCAGGACGATCGCCTTCAACTCTTTCTCCGTTCAAAAGGTCGGTGACTGTTATATCAAGGATATCGCAAAGTTCGAGCATAAGTGATGCGTCGGGCATGGCTCTGCCTGTTTCCCATTTGGACACTGCTCTATCTGTTATATTAAGTTTTTCTGCAAGTTGTGATTGAGTGAGAGATTTCTCTTTTCTGCAATCTGCGATAAATTTGCCAATTTTGATTTGATTCATATCGCACCTCCTACTCACATAATATAGTCACAATTCTTTTTTGTAAACATACCATTGGTTGAGTTGACAAAACTCTGTGATTTTCTTCTTATATGGTAATATGCGCAGTTGTGCAATTTGCCATTGTAGGACACTTGGTCGGTGTGGTTGACCTTGGTCATGCCTGCCTTTTCCATAACTCGAAAACTTGCCACATTTCCTTCAAATGCCCCTGCCTTGACAAGATCATATCCCATATCAAAGAGTGCTTTTATTGACGCAATCAGGGTTTCTGTGGCATATCCACGGCACTTAAAGTGTGGATTTATCACATAACCCAGTTCAATTTCGCCGTTTTCAATTTCCACGTCATTGACAAACCCTATGAGTTTTGTGCCAAGATAGACACCGTACACAAACCTGCTTTCATCATTTGAGAGTGCGACAAGTCTGTGGAAAAGATTTCCCATATCTTCCCTATCTTTGAATACGGGCAACATATAGGTCAAAGACACTTCTTCCATGGCGAAAATATCGCACATATCGTTTATGCTTTCTTCTGCGATTGAGGTCAGTGTCAATCTTTCCGTTGTAATTGTTGTGGGTTTTGGATTTGTCATAGTTTATAGTGTAAGAAGATATTGCAAGGCTTGGTTGACACTGTCAAAGTTGACAGTCACTTTGGTCTTGTCTTTGACTTTGACACCAACAGAAAGCCCTGCGTAATCAAACATAGGATAATCGTTGATGCCGTCGCCAACTGCCACAAAATCCTTGCTTTCAAGTCCCAAAAGATTGGCAAGATATTCAAGTCCACCACGCTTGCTCACGTCGGTGGGCACAATGTCAAAGCAATCAACTTGTCTATATACGGTTATGCCGTCAATGTGGTGTTGGTTGATGAATTCTTCTATTTCGTCAAACAAGTTTTCGTTGTTTGGGAAGGCAGTCAATTCTATCTCGTTGGGTTGAAACCAGATATTTGCGCCAAACTTGTCTTCCATATCTGCACGGAGTGATTTCAACTTGCGCACTACGCCAAGTTTTTTGGTTGTCAAATGATATTCCACAGGTGGAAGGTGCACACCAAACTGTATGACACCACCGTTTTCCCCCACAAAGACAGGGGCTTTCAACCCCACTTGACGAAACATACCAACAAGATAATATGTGGGCTTGCCAGAGCAAATGCAGATACGGTTGCCCTTGTCTTCCAACTCTTTCAACAACGCAACGTCTTCAGGCAAAATCTCCTTGCCTATTGCACACAACGTGCTATCCAAATCAAATACAATACATCTCATAGTTTTATCCTTGTATTGATAATTTTATCAATATTTGTCGATTTAGTCAATATTGTATTCCTTTTAAACATCTAATTGTTTTGTGGCTATTCCACCAAGTTTTGCCACATAGTTGGGTTTTAATATATACATTCCAAATTCACCCATAAAAAAAACAAGCATAAATGCTTATCCTTGTGGGGTGCGTGCCAGGGTGTACTTGCAAGGAGCAAAGCGACGAGATAGTGAGCCGAGTGAGTTTACTCATATAGGCGAGCGCCACTCACACGGTGTGAGTTCTACACCAAAGGTGTGTTGTGCGTTGCACAACAAAGTCTCACTGGACAAAAAAAAGACAAGCATTTCTGCTTATCCTTGTATGATGCGAGCCAGTGTGTACTTGCAAGGAGCAAAGCGACGAGATAGTGAGCCGAGTGAGTTTACTCATATAGGCGAGCGCCACTCACACGGTGTGAGTTCTACACCATAGGTGTGTTGTGCATCGCACAACAAAGTCTCACTGACCGCAAAAAAAAGACAAGCATTTCTGCTTGTCTGTTGGTGCGGCCAGTGAGACTTGAACTCACACGGTCCCCCATACGCCCCTCAAACGTACGCGTCTGCCTGTTCCGCCATGGCCGCACAGTGTCATTATTATACGATAGGGATTTGAACTTGTCAACAAATTTCAATTAAATTGTCAACTTTTTTCTTTGGGAATATATTGTATTATGTTGGAAAAGGACGCTGACATCAATTTGCTTGCCGTTGCAATGGCAAAAACCATTGCCGAAGGGTGCGATAAAACTGAAATACTGAAGATATTGCACTTGCTCACGTTGTTGCAAACAGCGTTGCGCACGTATATCATTTGATGATTATATATTATATTTTTTTATTTATATTTTGTCAAAATTTGTATTGCCAAAACCGAAGTCTTAATGTATAATATGCGAGCGAGGTAAATTATGAGCAATTATTCACTTGATATCAAAGGTTACAAAACCGAACTCCCTATCCTTCCTTTGCCCAGTGGTGTGAAGATTTGTTTCTTCAATCTCCATGGTGATGTGGCACTCACAGAGCATTGTGGCAAGGAACTTGCAAAACTCCTCAGTGATTGTGACGTTATTCTCACTGCAGAGTCAAAAGGATTGCAACTCTCACACGTTATTGCAAGAGAACTTGGTCATCCCTTCTATGCAGTTGCAAGAAAGAACAAGAAACTCTATATGCAAGACGGCATTGAAGTGCAATATGGCAGTTCAATCACAACAGGCAAAGATCAATGCTTGTACCTTTCAAAGCACGACGTAGATTTGCTTGCAGGCAAGAAAGTTGCAATCGTTGATGACGTTGTGTCAACAGGCGCATCACTCCTTGGTCTTGAAGCACTTGTCAAACTTGCAGGTGGCATCATCCACAAGAAAGCATTTGTCCTTGCAGAAGGCAGTGCAGCAAAGCGTGATGACGTCATATATCTTGCACCTATCCCCATTATTCTCCCCGAATAATAAATCTTTTGATAGGTTGAATTTATCGCAAATCAAGGTTTTTGCATATCAAAAAGCATAATTAAAGGGCTTGTCCAAACGGACAAGCCCTTTTCTATTCTTCTACTGTTCAAATCATTTTTGCTTATTCAAGGCCACCTTGTTGAATATAACCGGCAAGCAAATCTCTTGCATAGACACCTTCTCCAAGATAGTCAATGACTGTCAGTTTGTTGTCATCATATCCAGAATTCCAAGTGTCTGTGATGATATAATACACTCTATTTACGTCAATATTTTGACGGACTTTTTCGCCATAAGTGCTGACATAGATGAAGTACTCTCCATTTTCAAAATAACGGCTCTTCAAATCTCTACCCTTGATTGAGCAAAGGACGATTTCATTGTCAAAGGGGAACAACATATAAAGCATTGCGTATGTGACGTTTCCACTGTAAAGCTTCTTGGGAGAACGGACGTTGATATCTCCACCACCAAGGACGATATCATATTGTGAACCCCACTTTTCATAGCCTGCATTGTAATAAAGTTGGGCAGCAAGGTTGGAAAGATCATCACCGTCTTGATAGATGGAATTGACGCCAAGAGGATTGTTCATTGTGCCCAAAACATCATCATATTTTGCCATGAGTGTTGCAACAATGGGATCGTCTGCCATATTTTTATAGACGGTGCTCATGATAAGATTTGCAGTGCGAACTCTTGCCGTGCCGTCCTTGAGATTGAAAAGGATTTGTGCATGGCTCAAGCCGAAGTCGTTGTCGCCACCACCTTGAAGATGATATACACCATAACTATCTCTCAAAATATAGTGTTGATGGGTGTGTCCTTCAAAGACCAAGTCAACTGCACCACTTGAGAGTGCAGGATCATAGTAACTTTGCAACTTTTGACTGGTGATAACCTTTTCACTTGTGCTACTTAGTTCTGCGCCGTCATGAAGTGAAAGGATGACAAAATCAACGCCTTCTTCTTGGCGAAGTCTTGCTGATTCTTCTTCAATAAGGTCAGTTAGGTCATCATCAACCTTGAAATAGACACTGCTTCTCTTGTCTGCTGCGATTGATGAATAGCAGTCGCCGATTGCACCGATAATGCCAATTTGCACGTCGCCCTTGTCAACAACCGTTGATGCCTCACAACCTGCAAGACGTTGGTTGGTTTCCACGTCATAGACGTTGATTGCAAGGATGGGGAACTCTGCGATTTGGATATTTGATGCAATAGGACCAACGCCCCAGTCAAACTCATGGTTGCCAAGTGTCATGGATGCAAAGTTCAGTTCGTTCATCCAATCTGTGATGATATTGCCCTTTGTAAGACCACTTTCACAACTGCCTTGCCACATATCCCCTGATGAAAGGAAGATTGTGTTTTGTTCTGCTGCCATCTTTTTGAGATATGTAGTCATCTCATCAATGCCGGGTTGAGCATCAGAGTCCTCAAACTTGCCGTGCAAGTCATTTATGCCGTAAACGTCAAGTGCATAGTAGTCGTCGTCGCCGTTTCCACCATTGCCACCACCGTTGTCGGGGTTGACGGGTGTACAAGCCACCATCATTGACAACATAAAGACGAGCAACATTATTGCCACAAAAATCTTTGTAAATTTCTTCATATTGTGTCCTAATATTTTATTGTAAATTGTTTTATCTAAATTCTTTGATTGTCAGTTCAACTTTTGAAAATCTTATTCTTCAACAAGTTTACGCTTGCGACCGTTAATGATGTTCATGCTTTCTTTCAGTGCCTTTTCTGCTCCGTCCAAAAGATTGAAAGCAAGTGCTCTTGCTTCATAATCCATCTTGTCATAAGCCTCTTGTGCTTCTCTGCGAAGTGCATCTGCATCTTCTCTTGCTTGGCGCATAATTTCGGTGTCTGACTTCATTTGTGCAACTTGGGCTTCGGCATTGTCGCAAATGGACTCCGCATAAGCATTTGCCTTGCTCAAAATGTCATCACGTTCTCTCTTGATTTGCTCTGCTTCACGGAGTGCAATAGGATATGCACCACGGAAACGGCTGATGAGAGCAAGCATTGTTTGACGGTTGACAACAATGTCTGTTGATGAAAATGCTGCCTTTTTGGCACGCAAAACTTCGCCTTCGATTTCGTTCAACAATGATTCGATTGTTTCCATAACTTTCCTCTTGATGTATGTTTATTTTTTATTTTCAATTTCATTTGAGCGTGGGCAATTCAACTTGCCCAGCACCATATTTGTTTCATTTAGTTTTCTTTTCAAGGATATCAATCACTGTCATAATTGCGCCTTGAGGGATATGCTTGAAGTTGCCCACTTTGATTTCTTCCTTCACTGAAGTTGATGACACGTCTTCATATTCATCAATATCAATGATGTCTGTATCAATGCCACCATGAGTGAGATTGTACTCTCTCATTTCTTCTTCGTACACCCTATCCTTTTCATCACGGACGCCACGGACAAAGATTGATGCACCCTCTCTTTTTGCAGTGTCAACTGCCGTGTCTGTGCTATATACAACTCGCACGCCTTTTTTGTAGGAAATGACACTATCCACTATTTTAACACGCTCATCTGGTGTGAAGAAGTACTCTTTTTGCTCATTGACAAGGCAAGCCACAACCACTTCGTCATACTTTTCAAGGGCTTTTTCAAGCAGTGCTTCGTGTCCTTTTGTAAAGGGATCAAAACTGCCTGTGAGCATTGCAGTATTGCTCTTTGTGATAAACTCGCCAATGGTATAACCCATCTTTTTTGTGCGAGTTTTATAGCCCTTTGGTGCAGTGAAAGAAATTTCGTCACCATGCTCGTAATAGATGATGCCGTCATCACTGAGCAAGTCTTTTTCAACAACATATTCCACTGCAATTTGACCAAGATTACTCTTGTACGGTGGATCTATGAATACAATGTCAAGTTTGTCCGTCATTGTACGGAGTACACCAAGAAAATCCCCTGTGATGACACGATAGTTGCCGTCCATACCTGCAAGGTTTGAGTTGACAAAGCGCACGCTATCGGGGCTTTTGTCTGCAAAGATGACTTCCTTTGCACCACGAGAAAGACACTCTATTCCAAGTGCGCCTGTGCCTGCAAATAAGTCAAGGCATCTTGCATCTGCAATCTTGAATTGCAAGATATTGAAGACAGTTTCCTTGATCCTATCTGTTGTGGGGCGTACGTTGTCGCCTTTGGGGGCTTCGATACGTCTTCCTTTGTATTTTCCTGCGATAACTCTCATATTGTTCCTTCAAAAATATTGCGCTTGACACCATTGTCAATGACACGCTTTTCTGTGACAAGACAGTCAAGTGGCACGTCAAATGATTGACACTCAAGCCCTTCTACGCTTTGACAATCAAAGGCGAGCCCAAGTTTTGTGCAATTATGTGCCGACAAAAACTTGTCGTAATATCCTTTGCCGTGCCCTACTCTATTTAGTCCATCAAAGGCAACAAGGGGTATCACTGCAAGGTCAATCTCCTCAAGGGGATAACCTTTGACCGGCTCCAATATGCCCCATTTGTTTGTCTTGAAATCAGTGTATGGTGTGATTGAAATCGCCTTCATATCTTCCCCATACACTTTGGGCACTGCCACCACCTTTTCAAGTGCGAGCGCAAGACCAACTATTTCGTGGGTGTCAGGCTCGGTGTCTGTGCCAAGATAGACGAATATCTTTTTGGCTCTTTTGAAAACATCAAGAGAAGACACTGCATCAACAATGCTATCGCTTGCCCATTGCTTTTCACTATCCGTCATTTTGGACAGCTTTTCTCTTGCCAGTTTTCTTGCCTCTTGTTTTGTCATTTGATATACGTCCGTTTTATGCGACCTTTCCACCTTGTCAATATGGTGTAAGGTATTGTTTTCGTCATTTGTGCAACCATATCTGGCGTCAAATCTTTGCCAATGAATATTGCCTTTTCCCCTACGGTTGCTTTGTGGTCATCTGTGAATACTGCAATGCAATCCATACACACTGCAATCACTTGCCGAAGTTTGCCATCTATTAAAATAGGTTGTGGATTTTCTCGGTCAATGCCGTCATTATAACCACCAAAAACCCAAGCAATATATCCACTCTCAGCCATTGTTTTGCCGTAGCCAACATTGTCGCCTACACCAAGCCTTTTCACCGCCACAATTACGCTTTCAACAGTCATTGCGCCTTTGTATGCGTCTATGCCTACTCGCACAATATCGCCATCAAAAAGCCGTGCAGTTGATGATGCCAAAATGTGATTGTCGCAGTCTATTGAAAGTGCTTTCTTGCACCTTTCAAAGAGATAATATTGCTCCGTGGCACTATCCGTTGAATAGATGTGTGAGTACACCCACTTGACGTTGACACCACTTATCTTTTCCTTCAACAATAGCAAGTCTTCAGTGTCAAAGCCAAATCTACTCATACCGGTGTTGATTTTCAATGCAACAGGTATGCCACTGGCCTTTGCAATTTCAAGTCCGTCAAAAGTGCCAACTGACAAAACCAATTTGCACAACTTTGCCCTACCAATTTCGTGGGGCAACCACTGACAGACTAATATAGGCGCTTTTATACCTTCTTTACGGAGTAAAGTACCTTCTTCTACCGTTGCAACACCAAAGCCATACACAAGGCTTTCTACGCCCTTTGCCACTGCTGTTATGCCGTGACCATAACCATCACTTTTGACCATAAGTAGCACACTTTTGCCACCGTATGACTTGATGTTTTCTGCAATGATATTTAGATCCACTTTCACGTCAATGTGCATATCTCAATATATGCCACATATCTTTGACTGGAAAGTGCTTTTCCTTTGTTTTGTTGAGATTGAATAGTTTTCTTAAAATCAATCCTTTTTGTCTTTCTTTTCTTCGGTGTAATATTCAACGAGGATGCCACTCTTTGTTGCCAATTCCTTTGCCACCTTGTCTGCCGTGCCACCTTGAAGGTTCAACTGCAAGTCACTCATGCCACCTTTGTCATTGACAACGCTGACGTTTGCAACACCTTTTTCTGTGTTTTGACGGACTGACGTGACGGCTGTATAGAGAATTTCCACCTTATAGAAAAGAGCAAAGTTTGCAATGAACTTGTCATCTGCAAACTCATAATAACTGCCCAATAAAAGTGCCAAATCAAATGCCAAGATAAGCACACCCGTCACCAATGAAACACAAGTCACAGGGACGTTGACCAAATCACCAAAGACACCTGCAAGAAGCAGTGCATCAACAACAATGAGTGCCACTGCCAAAAGTGCCACAAGTGATATAATTATGGTTTTTACAGTGCCAAACTGCATTTTAATCTTCATATTCTGCCCTTTCATCAATAGTTGATGTCGTTTTCGTCTTCGTAATCTTCTGTTTGATTTTCCTTACGATAGCCGTATTCGATTGTGTTGACAACTGTTCTGGGATCGACGTAGAAACTCATACCGTTGAGTTTGTAGTAACCGATAAGTTCAACTGCACGAAGGACCAAGAAATATGTTGCAGGGACGAGCAAATTGACAACACCAAAGGTGGGCACTGTCAATACTGCAACACAACAGTATGCTGTGAAGAAGATTGATGCAAATGATTTGAAGAATCCACCAAAGTTTTGTCTTACACTTGCAATGCTTCTTGCAAATGCTGCAAAGACCTTTTCTTCGGGATTGTAGAGCATACGGGGTATCCAGCCTGCATAGAGCATTGCACGGAGTGAGAAAAGTGCAACCCCAAGGACAAGTGCGATTGCAAGGCCAAAGAAACCGATAAGATGCATCAAACCATAACCTGTTGCCACGATAACTGCAATGATTGCAAGGTCAAGGGGGCAAGAGATGAGCATTTTGCAAAGTGAGAATTTGCTTGCAACTTTGAGGTTTTTGATCATTGCTGCAAAGAAACCATATCTTGTGTTTGACGTCATAAGTTCGTTGATGACAAAGCCGATTGTATAGTGGCTCAAGCCAGTCAAGAACAAGTACAAGCAGTAAAGGACAATGCCTGCAATGATAAATCCAACCATTGCGCCTACGTTATTTTGAAGGATTGCATTGATGGCTACTGTTGCGTGGGTTTTGATTTCTTCCACACCTTGATAGATGCTGATTTGGTCTTGAAGGTATTGCTCAACCGTTGTTTTAACGTGTTCAACTTCGCCAAGAATTGTCTCATTGTTGATGAGTGCCTTGCCAGAAGGGATATAGATTGCTGCTGCAAGTGAGCCAACAACCAATGTACAGATGAGCAACCAAAGGAAGATTTTTCCAAGATAGCCCATGTTGCCAATCATAAAGGATACTGAGTGTTTAAGTTCCATATTCACCTCATAAACTGCCTATGGCAGTGATCATGCGAGCAAACTCGCAAGTGTTTGTACGGTTGCCCGTCGTTTAGTTCAACTCTGCGAGTTTCTCTTTGAGTTTTGCAAGTTTGTCAATTGCTCTTGCAAGTTTTTCCTTTTCATTGTCAATAAGTTTTTGGGGTGCTTTTGCCACAAAACCTTGATTTGCAAGAAGTCCGTTGCCTTTGTTGATTTCTGCTTCTGCTTGTGCGATTTCCTTGAGGATACGTTCCTTTTCCTTTTCAAAGTCAATAAGGTCGCCCATGGGGATCATCACTTCTGCAGTGTGTGTGACGATTGCCGTGCATCTTTCATTGATTTCTTCTTTGTCTTGGACAAAGGTTACATTGCCGATGCCTGCAAGTTTGTCAAGGTAGTGTGCAGACTTCTTCATAAAGTTTTCATCAGTTGCCTTGATGTAAGCATTGAGTTTCTTTGAAGGCACAACGCCCATTTCTGCACGAAGATTTCTTATTGCAACAACAAGTTCTCTAAGTCCTTCAAAGTTCTTTTCGTCCTTTCTGTATGCAAACTTCTTGTTGTATGTAGGCCAATCTTCCTTCATGAGAATACTGCCCTTCTTTGCATACTTTGAGTAGATTTCTTCAGTGATGTAGGGGATGAAAGGATGCAAGAGTTTGAGGATTTGTGTGAGCGTGTATGTGAGCATTGCCACTGCGTGCTCGTGATCCTTTTTATCTTTGCTATAAAGCAAAGGCTTGCTCATTTCAATATACCAGTCGCAGTATTCTGTCCATGTAAAGTCATAAAGACGTGCTGCTGCAAGACCGATTTCAAATTTGTTGAGATTGATTGTGACTTCCTTGATGACGTCATTAAGACGTGCAAGAATCCACTTGTCTGCTCCGTTGAGTTTTGAAGGGAATTCAAGTTTGTCATCAGGATTGATATTCATAATGACAAAGCGAGATGCGTTCCAAAGTTTGTTGATGAAGTTTCTTGCGCTTTCTGTCTTTGCATCTGTATATCTTGTGTCACTGCCGGGTGCAATGCCTGATGCAAGTGAGAAACGGAGTGCATCTGCGCCGTACTTGTCAATGATGAGCAAGGGGTCAATGCCGTTGCCCAATGACTTGGACATCTTTCTGCCTTGGCTATCACGTACGATACCGTGGATAAGCACTTCACTGAAAGGCACTTCGCCCATAAACTCAATACCACTGAATATCATTCTTGCCACCCAGAAGAAAATGATGTCATATCCTGTGACGAGAACGCTTGTGGGATAGAAATAGCCGAGTGACTTTGTCTTCTTGGGATAGCCCAATGTACTGAAGGGCCAGAGTGCAGAACTGAACCAAGTGTCAAGGACGTCTTCGTCTTGGTGGAAGTGAGTGCAACCACACTTGGGGCAAGTTTCGGGCATGCTCTTGGCAACGATTGTTTCGCCACATTGGTCACAATAGTATGCAGGAATACGGTGTCCCCACCAAAGTTGACGTGAGATGCACCAGTCCTTGATGTTTTCCATCCAGTTGAAGTATATCTTTTCAAAACGCTTGGGCACAAATTCAATCTTCTTTGACTTGACTGCCTTGATTGCAGGGGCTGCAAGTTCTTGCATCTTGACAAACCATTGTTTTGACACGATTGCTTCAACGGTTTCACCACAACGATAGCACTCGCCAACATTGTGTGCATAAGGTTCAATCTTTTCAAGCAAACCAAGTTTTTCAATGTCTTCAACAACTGCTTTACGGCATTGGAGTCTGTCAAGACCTTGGTATTTGCCTGCATTTTCGTTCATAATACCACCGTCGTCAATGACACGGATAATGGGCAAATTATGTCTAAGTCCAAGTTCAAAGTCGTTGGGATCGTGGGCAGGTGTAATCTTCACTGCGCCTGTGCCAAAACCGATTTCACAATAATCGTCGCCGACAACGGGGATTTCTCTATTGACAAGGGGTACGATAACCTTCTTGCCAATGTATTTTGCCATCTTTTCGTCCTTGGGGTTGACTGCAACTGCTGTGTCGCCCAGCATTGTTTCGGGACGAGTGGTTGCGATTGTGATATAGTCATCTTCTCCCACGACGGGATAGCGATAGTACCAAAGATTTGATTGTTGCTCACTGTATTCAACTTCTGCATCAGAAAGTGCAGTCTTGCAGTGAGGACACCAGTTGATAATTCTATCCCCTCTGTAAATCAAGCCTTTGTTGTAATATTTGACAAATGCATCAAGGACTGCGTTTGAGCAGTTTTGGTCCATTGTAAATGCTTCTCTTGACCAGTCACATGATGAGCCGAGGCTCTTGAGTTGTTCTACGATTCTTCCACCGTATTGCTCTTTCCATGCCCATGCTCTTTCCATAAAACCGTCACGGCCGACATCCATCTTTGTGACGCCTTCTTCATTTTTCATCTTTTCAACAATCTTGACTTCTGTTGCGATTGATGCGTGGTCAGTGCCGGGCAACCAAAGTGCCTCGTAGCCACTCATACGCTTGAATCTTGTCAAAATGTCTTGGATTGTTTGGTCAAGAGCGTGTCCCATGTGAAGTTGCCCTGTGATATTGGGAGGGGGCATCATAATGGTAAAGGGCTCTTTTTCGGGGTTGACGTGTGCTTCAAAGCACTTGTTCTTCATCCAGAAATCGTAAATTCGTTTTTCAAACTCTGGATTGTAGGTCTTTTCCATTTGAATTTGTTTTTCCATAATTTCCTTCTATGCTTTTACACTTTGTGTAATTTGTATTTCCTATTATTCTTCAACGTCGGCTGCAACTTCGTTTGCCACCACTTCTTCAGTGTCTTGAGGTTGTTCTTTGATGACTTGCATATTGTCTGAACTTGTATATTTGACACTTTCGTCAGTGACTCTTTCCATCTTGCCTTCCTTGATAAGACGGATTTGACGGAAAACATCTCTGACATAGCCACCGAGTGCAAGATATGTAAGCACAACGCCCCAAGCAAGAATACCCCAGTCTGCAAGATATACGTAGGGGTGGAAGAAACAAAGGATAACACCAATGCTGATTGTTGCTGATGCAACCTTGCCCATCCAGTTTGCTTGAATTTTTGCGCCTGCCTTCATGATGAAAGGAGATGCGACGATCATGATGAATTCCTTGACAAGAATCAAAATGACAAATGCGTAATGCACGTACCAACCACCGTCAACTGCAATGAGTTTTGACGTTGATTGACCAAGGGGTGTAAGACCTGTGCAGAAACACAAACAAAGAAGCACTGCCACGTGCATAAGTTTGTCTGCAAAGGGGTCAAGGACCATACCAATGCCAGATGTCATATTGAAACGTCTTGCGATATAGCCGTCAACAAGATCACTTGCTGATGCGATTGCAAATACGCCTGCGCCCCAATAGAGCAATGTCACATCATTGCGAACGCCTGCAAGTGCCATAAGCACTACAAATGCAGGGATGCAAAGTATGCGAAAATAGGTGATAAGGTTGGGGATTGTCCACAAATCTTTCTTGTTGATTTGAGCCATGCCTTTGAATGCCATTTTCACTTCTCCTAAAACTTACTGAATTAAAATTTTATAAATTTTATTCATTATAGCACAATTCGGTGTACGTTGCAATCATATTTTGAATATATAAGGGCAAAATAAATTTGAAGATTTTTCCATATCTAATATTGACTCATTTAGAAAGTGGAAAAATTGGCAATAATAACTGAAAAAACGGTGGAAATTGTATGAAAAATTGCTTGATACTTATCAATGACAAGGCAGGAAAATGCAAAAAATGTTCGGTGGAAAAAGTGCGTGGGCAGATTGGCAACCACAATTTTACGTCTATGCACTTGCCTTGCCCCTACCCTATTGACCTGAACAAATATGACTCTCTTGCCGTGTGTGGTGGGGACGGAACTTTGCAGTTAATTATGCAAGAAATCTACCGTACTGACAAGACTGTATATTACTTTCCTTGTGGCACACTCAACGACAAGGGCAAGGCAGAAAAATACAACCATACCACCCAAAGCCCCCACCCTGTCACTGTTGGAAAAGTGGATGATGATGTGTTCACTTACGTTCTTGCCGGCGGTGCTTTCACGGAAATAGGTTATACGGCAGAAGTTGAAGACAAGAAAAAATATGGCGTTTTTGCCTATGTTTTGAAAATATTGAAAGCATACAAAATCAACAGAATCAAGTGCAAAATATCCGTTGACAACAATGGGGAAACTGTAGATTACGTTGGCGATTTCAACCTTGTTATGTTCATTAAATCTCCAAGGTGTTTTGGGTTCAAATTCAACCACGCTTTTGATGAAAAGGACGAAGGGGGACACCTGCTTTTGATACGCTCGCCCCGTCACAATGGATTGCTTGGAAAGGTGGAAATGTTCTTCCCTTTCTTCCGTGTTTTCTTTGTTGGGCTAAAAAAGGAACGTGATGACACCATAGTTTTCAAGTATATCAACAATGCAAAAGTCTATCTCAACAAGCCCACAAATTTTTGTATGGACGGAGAAAAACATCAACTGTATGGGGCAAGAGATTTATCTTTTGTCAAGACGAATTGTAAACTGAAAATCATTGACGTAGATTGATTTTTTCAGCCCAAATTTCAACTTTTGTTGATGGCAGTTTGCCCATTTGATGATGGCAGTTTGCCCATTTGATGATGGCAAAACTCCGTATTAAATGACGGCAAAACTTGTCACTCAATGATGGCGCTTTTATATGCTCAATGATGGCAGTCAGCATATAAATTTTTACTGAACACAATGCTCTAATACAACAAAAAAAGATGTTTTTCGGTGCGTTTTGCACTTGTAAACATCTTTTTTGTACATTTTCTAATTTTCTGCCTTTTCTTTTTCTTTTATATTTCGTGTTGAAAATAGTGTTCAATGTAGGTTAGATTATGAAAGGAAATCCACTACTTCATTTGGTGTAGCAACAATATAATCTGCGCCACAGTTTTCGTGTTCTGCTCTGTCGCCATAGCCCCACAAAATGCCCATACTATCAACACCACTTGCCTTTGCGCCAACTATATCGTAGAGCCTATCGCCAATCATAAGCACTCCATTAAGGTCTGTGACGTTGAGTTTTGAAAGCACGTGATTGATGACGTCGGTTTTTGCCTCGATTGTTGCATCTCCACTTGCACCACCCACATAGTCAAAATACTTGGTCAAGTCAAGTTCATCCATAATGATTGTGGTATATTGCAACGGTTTTGACGTGGCAAGCCCAAGGGTATAGCCCATATCACGCAATGTGGCAAGCATTGACACCACGCCATCATATATTGAGCAATCTCGCCAAGCACCTGCTTTGTAGTGTGTGCGATAGTATTCAATGAGTTTTTCAACAAGTGCCATGTCTTGCACGCCCAAAAGTTCTCGCATGCTCACTCTAAAAGGTGGCCCGATCATTTTGTTGATGACGTCTTCGGTGTAGGGGATTTGATAGTGACCAAGAGTTTCTCGAATTGATGTCAAAATCCCGGGCTTACTGTCAATGAGTGTGCCATCAAGGTCAAAAAGTATAGTCTTGTATTTCTTCTTTGCCATATACCAAATATATCCAAGGTTTATTTGTTGAATTTGTTTCATTTAGATTATTTATAATCTAACAACTTATATTTTAGAGATATTTTGCAATAGTGTCAAGTCTATTGCAATCAAAAAGTGCGCTCATAGGCAAATCAAGGACTGTCTTTGCGCCCCTTGCACCACTTTGATACAGTCGGTAGGCACACCTGACGTATGCCATCAAGATTGTGGCAGTAAATTCTGGATTTGAGGGTATCGTCAAAGAAAACTCAATCCCCACACCCTTTTCTTCATCATCTTCTATTACGTTTTCACAATCAAGCACTTCTATTTTTTCAGTTTTGTCAGTTGCTTTATGGCTTGACATTATATTTTTGTCATATCTCATATTGTCAACCCCAAGCAAATTGCCATAGCACAAAATTTGCCCTTTGTGGTATAAACTCCTGTGGTTTTTCTCATAATCTATTTCATCTATGAAATGCACATCCGTTTCATACCCACTGAAATATGATGGCATCTCTTTAATTTGCCTTTCAATCTCTATTTCATCAGCACCATCATCTACAACCACATAGCACTCTCTTTGGTGCTTGTCATATACGGATAAATCACTTTGCCCACCTTTCACCTTGTCTATGGCACTGTCTTTGGGCAATGTGTATTGCACTGCCCTTTTGACACCCTTTATTTTGCGAATTGCCTCACTATGCCCTTGGGATACTCCTTTTCCCCAGAAGGTGTGAGATTTAAGCCCCGTGACGCCTTCAACGTAGCAACGAACAAGGGATAACACGCCCGGATCCCACCCTGCGCCAACAATAGAAAGTGTGCCGTGGTCCTTTGCAACCTTGTCAAGATTGAATACGTATTCCTTCATTTTTGAGTGATTGTCAAATGTGTCAACCGTGTTGAACACTTTGGCAACTTCAAGGGCGAGCCCCGTAAGATCTTGGGCAGACCCAGTGCATAGCGCAAGTACATCAATGTCCTTATGGAAATCAAAAACGTCACTTTGGGCATAAAATGGTGTGCCGTATGGAGATTTGAGACCACTCGGGTCACGTCTTGTAAACACACCCACAATATCCATATCCTTTCTTGCATATCCAATTTTTTCACACGCCTTACCAAGATTGCCATATCCAACAATGCCAACTCTCATACAAACCCCCAAAACTATATTTTATATCAATTTATTGCTTTGCAATAAAAATGTGACAATTCTTGGCACTTTTTAACATATACACGATTTGTGTACCTATAAAATATCGTACACTTATCGTGTTTTCTTTTTAGATTTTATGGCGATTATATGTGGAATATGCCATATAAATACACGATTTGTGTTATTTTGACGAATTTTGAAATATTGCAAACATATTGTCAAACAAACTGCCTTCCATATTTTCACATCGCCAAAGGACTATAAAAAACGTCCTCTTCACAACACACGTGAAAGAAAACATAGTGTATAGGGATAATATCTTGATTTTTGGCAACAATCGGTGGTATGGAAATGATAAAACGTGGCGAAATATATTTTGCAGACCTTTCTCCTGTGGTTGGAAGCGAGCAAGGGGGTGTGCGCCCTGTCCTTGTTGTACAAAATGACGTTGGCAACAAATATAGCCCTACGGTCATTGCTGCAGCAATCACAAGTCAACTTGAAAAGGCAAAACTACCCACCCATATACAACTGCCTGCCGAAAAGTACGGCTTGCCAAAGAATAGCATTGTATTGCTTGAGCAAATTCGCACAATAGACAAAAAGCGACTTAAAGAAAAGATTGGCGAACTGCCAACCATAGAAATGACAAAAGTCAATGAAGCCTTGCTAATATCTCTCGGTTTCTTTGACACCTAATACAATACGCACATCACTACAAGCCAAACAACATTATCTATTTAGTATGCAAAATTCTACAAATAAAAAAGAGAGCAAGTGTGCTCTCTTTTGTTTTTTGGTTTTTGGGTTTTATTCTTCATCGGTGGGGGATGTGTGCATTTCGCATTTGGAAAGGGCTATATTGATTGTGTTCCATTCAAAGCCTTTTGTATAGAGATATGCACCTACTTTTTGCATATCCTTTCTTTCAGCAATACGTTTCTTTTTGATATATTTATTTGCCATATCAACACACTTTTCAACCTCTGTTTCATCACTGACTAAATCTGCAATCATATTGGTTGCAAGTGTATTGTCAACCCCTTTCTCATTTGTCAGTTTGTAAAGGAGCATTTTTCTGCCCATTTTGTGTGAATAGTAGTCGATAAATGAACGTGTGTAGTTTTCGTCATTGATATACTTGTATCCTTTGCATCTTTCAATGGCGTAGTCAACTTGCTCTCTGTGATAGCCTTTTTCGTAGAGTTTTTCTTTGACTTCCTTTTCACTGCGTGGCGAAATTGCCAAGTACTTTACGGCTTGGTCAAAACACTTTTGTTTGAGTTGTTCGGGGGTCAATTCTTTCATACAAAAAGCCACGATATACGTGGCAAAAATTAGGCTTTTATAAACTTGGCATCATCACTGATTGAACAGAATGCTCTGCCAAGAGTTGTTTCTTTGATGAGGGCAAGTGCACCATCAACCTCATCTTCCTTTACCCAGAATTTGACAATGACACCACTTGAGAAATCAGTGTCTTCCAAAATCCAGTTATTGCGCCAAATCAACTTTTCTATTGACGAATACAGGGTATAATCTATTGATACTGCAATTTGAACACATTTTGTCTTGGTTGATATCTTGGCACTTTCAAGCCCCAAAACTGCGCTTTCTGTGTATGCACCAACCAGTCCACCTGCGCCAAGTTTGATGCCACCAAAATATCTTGTGACAACCACTGCAGTACGGACAAGCCCCTTCTTGCGAAGTACTTGCAAAATTGGTTGACCTGCCGTACCACTCGGCTCGCCATCGTCACTGAAACGAGTGGCTTGCCCGTTGATGTCGCCTATGTAGGCATAGCAGTTGTGTGTTGCATCGGCATACTTTTTCTTGACAGATTTGACAAATTCTTCGGCACTGTCGCCGTCAACTTCGCCACATACTGTTGCTATGAATTTTGAGCGTTTAATTTCATAAACTGCCTCAAAAGTGCCGTCTGCATATTGATAACACTTCACTGTCTATATACCCTACAATTTTATTGTTGTTTTTGTTTATTCTACTGTGACCTTGTAGAAGTTCTTTTTGCCTTTTTGAAGGACAAATCCGTTGGCGATTTGGTCGGCAGAGATTGTTGCCATAATGTCTGTGACTTTTTCGTTGTCAACAGAGATGCCACCACCTTGGATAAGACGCTTTGCTTCACCCTTTGAAGGAACTTTGGCAACTGCAACAAGGATATCACTGATCATTGTCATGCCTTGAGGAATTGTTGCTTCAGGCATATTGTCACGATCGCCACTGAATGCTGCACGAGCCTTTTGGAGTGCGCTTTCTGCTTCGTCCTTGCCGTGTACAAGAAGTGTGAGTTCGTATGCAAGACGTTCCTTTGCCTTGTTCATACGTTCATCATTGTACATTGTGAGTTCCTTGATTTCATCAAGAGTGAGGAAAGTCAAGAATCTAAAGACTTTTTCTACGTCTTGGTCTGCGATATTTCTCCAGTATTGGAAGAAATCGTAAGGTGCTGTCTTTTCGGGGTCAAGCCACACTGCGCCTTTGGCAGTCTTGCCCATCTTTGTGCCTTCTGACGTTGTGAGAAGTGCAAAAGTGAGAGCAAATGCGCTCTTTTGTTCCTTACGTCTAATAAGATCTGCGCCTGCAAGGATGTTTGACCATTGGTCATCTCCACCGAATTGCATCACGCAGCCGTATTTACGATGAAGTTCCAAAAAGTCGTATGCTTGCATAAGCATATAGTTAAATTCAAGGAAAGTAAGTCCTTTTTCAAGACGTTGCTTGTAGCACTCTGCCGTGAGCATACGGTTGACTGAGAAATTTGCACCGATTTCACGAAGGAAGTCGATATAGTTCAAATTGAGAAGCCAATCTGCGTTGTTGACAAGGATTGCTGCATTTTCCCCTTCAAAACGGATGAATTTTTCCATTTGCTTTTTGAAGCAAGCAACGTTGTGTGCGATTGTTTCCTTTGTCATCATGCTACGCATATCTGTTCTGCCACTGGGGTCGCCAACCATTGCCGTGCCACCACCGATAAGGATAATGGGACGATGTCCTGCATCTTGAAGACGCTTGGCGACGATCATTTGCATAAAGTGACCAACGTGCAGACTATCTGCAGTGGGGTCAAAACCAATGTAGAAAGATTGTGAGCCACTGTCAAGAAGTTGATTGAGTTCTTCTTCAAAGACTACTTGCTTGACAAGACCACGGGTTTTAAGTTCATTGAGAATACCTTTTTTTACCATAATAAATCCTTTTTCCTTTGAAAATTGAAAGGTTGTAATCGACAAGATTATAACACTAAAAGTGTTAAGTGGCAAGTTATTTTCAAAAATCTTCACTTTGAGAGCCTACTTTTGCAAATTTTCAAAAGTGGTGGAAAGAAATTGCTGAAAATCGTTGATAATTTATCACTCTTGTGATAAACTTTTAGGCGTTAAAAACTATACAAGGAGGCAGGTTTTTCGGCTCTGCCGAGAAACAAACAAAACATGCAATATTCTCGTGAAGTACAAGAAATGTGCACTGTCCGCAAAGGTCCTAACCACGGCCCTGCTCCCATCCCCGAAGAAGGTAGATGGATTCAAGCAAAAGAAATCAAAGACATCAGTGGTCTTACACACGGCGTTGGCTGGTGCGCACCTCAACAAGGCGCTTGCAAATTGACACTCAACGTCAAAGAAGGCATCATCCAAGAAGCATTGGTTGAAACACTCGGTTGCTCCGGTATGACTCACTCTGCAGCAATGGCAGCAGAAATCCTTGCCGGCAAGACAATCCTTGAAGCACTCAACACTGACCTTGTCTGTGATGCAATCAACACAGCAATGAGAGAACTCTTCCTTCAAATCGTTTACGGAAGAACTCAATCTGCATTCTCCGAAGACGGTCTTGTCATTGGCGCAGGTCTTGAAGACCTTGGCAAAGGCACAAGAAGCCAAATCGGTACAATGTACTCAACAGTCGCAAAAGGACCTCGCTATCTCGAAATGGCAGAAGGTTATGTCACAAAAATCGCTCTTGACGAAAATGATGAAATCATTGGTTATCAATTCTGCAAACTCGGCGTCTTCATGGAAATGATCAAGAAAGGCGTTGACGCAAACGAAGCACTTGCAAAATGCACTGGTACTTACGGCAGATTCAAAGAAGAAGATGGCGCAGTCAAGTGGATTGACCCCCGTCACGAATAAGGAGATCTACTATGAGCATTACATTTGAAGGTTATGAAAGAAGAATAGACAAGATCAATGCTTGCCTCAAAGAATTCGGCATCAAAGATCTTGAAGAAGCAAAAGCACTCTGCCTTGAAAAAGGTATTGACGTAGAATCAATCGTCAAAGGCATCCAACCTATCGCATTTGAAAACGCAGTGTGGGCATACACAGTCGGTTGTGCAATCGCAATCAAAAAGAACTGCACAAACGCAGCAGATGCAGCAGAAGCAATCGGTATCGGTCTTCAATCATTCTGTATCCCCGGTTCAGTTGCAGAACAACGTCAAGTTGGTATCGGCCACGGCAACCTTGCAGCAATGTTGCTCCGTGAAAACACAAAGTGTTTTGCATTCCTTGCAGGTCACGAATCATTTGCAGCAGCAGAAGGCGCAATCGGTATCGCAAAGACAGCAAACAAAGTCCGTAAAGAACCCCTTAAGGTCATCCTTAACGGTCTTGGCAAAGATGCAGCATATATCATCTCACGTATCAACGGTTTCACATACGTCCAAACAAAGATGGACTACTACACCGGTGAAGTCAGTGTCGTGAAGGAAACAGCATACAGCAAGGGCGAAAGATCAGCAGTCCGTGTTTACGGCGCAGATGATGTCACAGAAGGCGTTGCAATCATGCGTCTTGAAGACGTTGACGTGTCAATCACAGGCAACTCAACCAACCCCACACGTTTCCAACACCCCGTCGCAGGCACATACAAGAAATGGTGCATCGACCACAACAAGAAGTACTTCTCAGTGGCATCAGGTGGTGGCACAGGCCGTACACTCCACCCCGACAATATGGCAGCAGGTCCTGCATCATACGGCATGACAGACACAATGGGTCGTATGCATAGTGATGCACAATTTGCAGGTTCATCATCAGTTCCTGCACACGTTGAAATGATGGGTCTTATCGGCATGGGCAACAACCCCATGGTCGGCGCATCAGTGGCATGTGCAGTTGCAGTCCAAGAAGCACTTGCATAATTAAGGTATAAAACCAAATAAAAAAGGCACTCGCTTGAGTGCCTTTTTTGTTTGGTGGGGGATTAAAGTTTTTGCAATTCGTCGGTTTGGGCGAAATTCTTTGTGCGCTTGACTGCCTTTTCTGCCTCTTCTCTCGTAGGGTAGTTTTCGCCTTCGTACACATTGATGTTTCTTGTGAGAACGTAATGGAATTTGCCGTCCTTTTCAACGATTTCAAAAGTGCCTGCAATGACATGTTTTTTGAAACGATTGACACCATCAATGCAGTATTGCTCGTTTCTATAATTGTGGCTTGCAAAGAGCACGGAATTTTCCTTTGAATAGAGAGTGAAGAAATATTCGCCTTCTGCATTATGCTCTATTACATATTGACCGTAGAAACCTGAAAGTGCCGTTGCAGATACTGCACTTCTCTTTTCTTTTGCCTTTTCCGTCAAGGGTGCACCTGCTGCTCTAACCTTTTTGATAATCTTTTCTGCAGGGGGCAAGTACATTTTTTGAACTTCAATGGGTGCTTTGCCTTCATAGTAGCAATCGTCTTGGGGGTCAAAGTAGTAACCTTCCCAATCGCCTGCATAGTTTGTCCAACTGCCTTGACGCTTTTCAATGGGAACTACGTTGCAAGGAATAGGATTTTCTTCGTTGGGAATATAGTTGGGTGTTTCTTCAACGGGAAGTGCGTAAAAGAGAGGGCCTTTTTCTTCAACGGGAAGTGCTTGAAGAATTTTGCCTTCGGTGGGGATAATCTTTTCCCCTTTGGGTGCGTTTTTGGGTTTTGAGATAAGTACGCCTTCTATGACGGGAGAGTCATCAAGTTCATCATCACTGACGATTTCAGCAGGAATATAATCATCTCTCAATTCTTTTTCTTTCTTTTTCATATCCAAATATTATCCTTTTATTTCGATATTCTTATTAAACTATATAATATTGTACCACAATGGGACACTATTTTCAATACCTATTTTTTATTTTATTTTCTGTCTAAAGTTACGTCATTTGCCCTATTGCAAAATAAGCAACGTTAGGTTGATGATCAAAAACAGAGCAAGCAACAATGATGATGTGACAATCTTGCCCTTACGATCAATGAAGATATATTTTGATGAGCACACTGCAATGACAAGCCATGCAATCATAAAGAAAAGTGCAAGGGGCATGTCTATGGTTGCCCAAGACAGACTGCCTATAAACTCCGTCCACCAACGAAGTGGCAACAGCAAGAATTGCATAATGCTTGCACCTGCCCAAAGTGTTGTAATTTGACAAAACACAGTGATTACAATCAAAAATATGAAGATAAACATCATATATGGCAAAATCACGATATTGGAAAGGATAAACAACACGGGCATTGACTGAAAGAAATAACCTATCAACGGGAAGGTCATCAGGTTGGCAGACATACTGATGGACACACTCTCAACGACACCGTCAAGGCACTTCTTTGTGCCTTTGTCTGCAAAGTATAGAAACTCGCCATCTTCCTTGTCGCGTTTGCCGACACCCATCTTGCTCACAACGATACTGCCCCACTCTTTGAAGGTGCGATAGTATGCAAATATGCCAAAGACTGAGAATACACTGAGCAAGAATCCAACGTCCATTATGTTTTGTGGACGGAACAACATAAGCACTATTGTGGCAAGGGACAGTGATGAAATCTTGTCATACTTAAAGCCAAATACTATGCCAAAGTTCAACACCAACGTCATAATGTATGCTCTCACTGATGATGCCGTAAATCCACAGAGCATTACGTAGAAGAACGTGAATATTGCAACCAAGATGAAGGATGTCCAAGGCTTCAACTTTGTCTTTTTCAAGAGCAGAAGAATTGCGCTTGCAAGTGCCGTCACGTGAAGTCCACTGACTGCAAGAACGTGGGCAAGACCACTGGATTTTATGCCGTCATACAAGTTGTCATCAATGCCAAATTTGTCCCCAAGTATCAATGCTTGGCACATCATTGCGCTTTCTTCATCCATATTGTCATAAAACATTTGTTTTATGTTCAGTTGCAAGTTCAAGGGAAAATCAGGTTTGCCGTCTGCCACTTTCACTGCATAATCGCCACGGATAAAATAATAACTTGATTTGTTCACTGCCACCGAATAGTAGGTGTCAAACCAGTTGTGCTCGTTGAAAGAGATTGTGCCGTCTATTTCTACAATATCTCCTGCACGGAAGTTGGGGTCTAAGGTATCGTAAGTTGTGACGTATGCTCTGCCGTCAAGTTGATAGCCGTCAATCACTATGTCTTTGACATAGAATACGGTTTTGTTGCCGTCAATTACAATTTCACTGTCAACCGTGCCTTGCACTGTGGCGTCTATTGTGGGAATATACCTGCTGTCATAGACGTCATTTGCGCCACACATTGCCACAAGTCCAACAAGAAAACTCACTGCAATATAGCCGAATTTTCTCGTTTTTGCAAAAGAAAACAGTCCTATCACTGCTCCGAGAGATAAGACTGCTGGTATAAGCCTGTATAGTTTGTGAAAAGGATACATAACTTCGCCAACAATCAATCCCAATGCGAGAAATAGTGCCACAAAGCACAGTGGACGATTGTTGAATATCCTTTTGCCTTTCATATCAGTTGTATTGTGGGGTTTTGCTTACTTTTTGCTTTTGTTTTCTGCAAATTTTGCTTTGTATTGTTGGATGTTATCTTTGATGATAAGTTCTGCAAATGCTCTGTCTTTTACGTGGAAGACTGTTGTTTGCTTTTCTTCAAGTTGCTTGTACACTTTGAAGAAGTGTGACATTTCGTGCATAATGTGAGGGGGAAGATCTTCTATTTCCTTGTAAATATTCCAGTTGGGATCTTTGAAAGGAATTGCGATAATCTTATAGTCCATATCTCCACCGTCTTGCATCATAATGACACCGATAGGATAGCAACGGACCATTGCCATAGGCACTATTGCCTCACTGCAAAGCACCAATACGTCAAGGGGATCGTTGTCATCACTGAAGGTGCGAGGGATAAACCCGTAGTTTGCAGGATAGTGTGTTGATGTATGCAGAACTCTGTCAAGGATCAAAACGCCTGTTTCCTTGTCAAGTTCGTACTTGTTTTTACAGCCCTTTGAGATTTCAATGACTGCCAAAAAATCTGTGGGTGTGATTCTCTTTGAATCAACGTCATGCCAAATATTCATAAAAATTCTCCTGTTTGTGCAAATCCATATTTGCCGTGTGCAAGGCGACTGCCTTACTATGTCTAACTATAATCTTGTAAATCTTATTATACGCCCACACGCGTATAAAGTCAACAACCAATCTATCCACGCGCGCCAAATAAGGCAAAATCGCCACATTTTCCAAGGAAATCACGGCTTAAAAAATAAAAAAGACAAGCGATATGCTTGTCTTTTGGTGCCGGTGGACGGACTCGAACCGTCACGGAGGATTAGTCCACAGGATTTTGAGTCCAGCGCGTCTGCCAATTTCACCACACCGGCGCAAGTAATAATATAGCACAACAATTTACATTTTGCAACTATTTTTCACTAAATCATCCACTCAATCAATACACAATCAAATTGCAGCCTTGATTTTTATATAATTCATGTTATACTATTTGAAAAGGAGTACTATTATGACTGAAAAACAAGACACGAAACCAAATATCAAAAATTTGTGGAAAAAATACATAGAACCTGCTTATGATGAGTATGAAAAAAAATGCGAAGATTCAAGTAAAAAAGTCCCGAAATATTTTGTTCCAGATGTTAAAAACTGTAGTGAAGAAGATGTAAAATACATTATCTTGGTTGAATCGCCACATACGGATGAAGTTAATTCTGGAAAAACCACAGAAGACAGATACCCACTTGCAGGCAACAGTGGAAAATCCGTTGCAATATTTTTATTTAATCAGGATGATTCCATTGGAAAATTGATAAAAAATCAAGCAGAAGGTCTTCCTAATATGGCAATCGTCAATGTTTGCAATGTACCTCTGCAACTCGTGTATAATGAAAACGATAACACTGGTGAAAACACAAAAGAAACTATTAATTATGTAAAAGATTACGACAAGCTCGAAGATGATCTAAAACATGTGCGAGATAAGTGCGAAGTCATTGAAGGTCTTAAAAATAATCTTAACAAACGACTTGGTCAATATAAGAAATCAAATGCTATAATTATAATTTGTGGCGAATTTGCTAAAGCTTATTTTGACAAAATTAAAACGAATTTTTCTAATTTTAAGGCACTTTACGTTCCACACCCATCAAGAAATCACTGGGAATTTATATATAAGCATAGAGATAATGTTTCTGCTTTGAAACAGCTGTTTGAAAACTAGGTACAAACAATTCAAACAGACAAGGAATTAAATAAAGCCACTCAAATGAGTGGCTTTTTTGTTTAGTTTTGGCAACTTTTGTCAAACATTTGCAAGATTGATTGCATCAAGGTTTGATCAAGGGCGTAGCATTGAGATTTGTCAAGGTTGGCAGACATAAACTCGGCTTTGATTTCTGCATTGTATTCGCCACCGTGTGCCTCTACGTAAAGACGATATTCTTCATTGATTCGGTTGCGATATTCAAGGACTGACTTTGCATAGAAAAGGTCATTATGCCCCTTGTCTTCGTATAGCACAAACTCAAATCTATCGTCATTTGCAAACCTTTCATAGAATTTGTCATAGCCATATTTGGTGGGCACTGTCGTGTCATCCTTGCTGTGTACAATCATCACGTTGGCAGTGGTGTTTTCAAACCCCGATATTGCAGAGATTGACACGTATTCCTTGCCGAACTTGATCTTTTCATAGAGATTTACGTAAGGCAACAGGACTTTTGAAAGTCCACCTACGTATTATGATGATTGGTGCTCTATCATATCACTGCTTTCATTGAAACCTGCGAATATTGCCACACCTTTCACTTCTGGATGAAAATTGAGCACATTTCCAACGGAATATCCACCCCAACTGTGTCCAAACAGGACTATAGGAAGATCTGCATATTCATCTATGGTTTGCAGGTGGTCTATGGCTTTGTCAATGGTGATGATACCTTGAGGGAGTCCTTTGACGGACTTGCCTTCGCTGTTGTCATTACCCACTCCGTCATAGGAAAAAACATAATATCCGTTGGATGCAAAGTAGTCAATGATGGGCATATATGTGTTGTGTCCACCACCACCCAAGCCGTGTGCAAGAATCATAACACCTTTGACGTCCTGCTCTGCCTTTGAGTATTTATAACCAGCAATATTTGTGCCATCAACGGAAAAATCACTTCTTTCAACGCTCAGTCCGTCGAACTCATCAACTGAATACACTTTCCAACTGACAGTCTGGTATCGCTCGCCAAATATTGCCTCATATACAATGATGGTGGCAATCGGTTGCAAAATAAAAGGGATTGCAAGCAATATGCTCACAATCACAATTACGGCAATCTGTATTTTCTTTTTTGACGTTGTGTTTTTCATTTGTTTTTTGCAATTAGGCAAATCTTTCTACAAGGAACTCAATTATCGTCTTAAGGGCAAGGGCAAGCAAGATTACTCCACCAAATATGCCAGACCAGTTTTTGAGTTTTGTGCCGAACTTCTTGCCAAAGAACACACCACCTGTGCAAATGCCAAAGGTCACAACTGCTATGAGCGCAAAGGTCACGTACACTTCAAGGGGCTCTTTGCCAATATAAACAAGACCTATTGTCAAGGCATCAATGGATGTTGCGATTGATTGTACCAACAACATTTTCCAAGAGAACTTGAAGGGTTTGTCTTCTTCAAGTGGCATAGCCACTTCTGTCACGCTATCTGCGACACTTCCAACACTGCCATCTTGCGCCACATCTTCATCCAAGGCGACACTGACGTTTTCTTCTACGGTGGTGGCAACTACGTTTGCCCCGTTGGTTGCATCTTCAACCACAATATTTTCATCACTTTCTTCTGTTTTGTCCTTGTCTACATTTTGATAGGAAAGGGCAAGTTTTTTGTCTTCCTTGATTTCCTTTGCAGAGTCAACAATCATTTTTATACCAAGGAAGGCAAGGACTGCAAACCCGATTATTGGCAGTGCAACTTCAATCCACTCCTCAAAAATACTGCCGAGAAGATAGCCAATAAGTGGCATCACACCTTGGAAAAGACCAAAGGAAAGCGCTGTGATAATCATATATTTCACAGGCATCTTTTTATTTGTAAGTCCATTTGAGATGCTCACTGCAAATGCATCCATTGACATTGACACACTGATGAGCAAACTTTGTACAAACCAAGGCATAATATTTCCTACAGGTCAACCGACCTTTCACTATATTCTATTTTTGATTTGGATTACACCAATTTTGCAGACTTGATTGCAAGGGTGATAGGGGGTGTGATAAGTGAGAAGGACACCACTTCAATGGCAAAGTTCAAGCCAAACCAAGCAAGGATATACTCCACGTTGATTATGGTGTTGCCAAGGGTTGTGCCGTTGAAGAAAATCAATGTAAAGATGGCGACAAACACCGTGTTTGTGATGACGCCAAGTGCAGTTGACACAAGGTGTATGCCTTGTCTTGCAAGGATTTCCTTTGCCTTCTTTGACTTGTCATCAGCCTTCTTTTCTGCCTTGATTTCATCCGTTTCTTCAACATCTTCTTCAAGGGTTATATTTTCACAATCGGCATTTTGTTCATCAAAAAGTTGAACTTCATCATCTTTTTTTGTCATTTCATCATTGCAGGTGACGTTTTCTTGAACAGTGTCAACCACGTCTTCTTCATCTTCTTCAACCACGTCAGTTGTAGGCGTGATCTTCATGCACTTTTTGATGATGAGTGTTTCAAGACCAACTCTTGTCCAATATGAAACCACTGCAATAAGCACTCTTGGAAGTATGCACACCAAGGGGTTTTGGAATATGGGGGCAATGGGGCTTGCTGCTTTTGTTGTAAACCAAGCAACATAATTGAGAAGACCCATAAATATGCCCATACACACTGAAGTCCATGCGCCACATACTTGTGCTACGATAAGGGTGGGCAAAATCATAAGTGCAAGAGTGATTGGCCCAAATTGAATTGGAACAAAACAGAAAATTATTGTAAGAGCCACCATAAGCCCCAACAATGCGATTGTTTTTGTTCTGGTCATTTTACTTCTTGCAGTTGCCATTTTTTGCCTCTTTTTTTGAAAATTATAATAAGATTATAAAACCAATCACTGTCTTTGTCAAACAAATGGTCTTTTTCTCTCTTTTTCGGTGGTTTTACGGCAAATATATCTCAAATCCATCAACTTTCCACTCATTGAAAGGGATTGCGCTTATATGCTTGAAATTTCTCAAGGTATATTGTAAAATATATGTGATTTCAAATTGGCACGCTTGTGCGTGTATAGGTGGTTTATGAAAAGATATGACGTCATCATAATCGGTGGTGGAGCAAGTGGGCTCTTTCTTGCAAGCGAACTTGCAGGCAAGCGTGTTGCTCTTGTTGAAGCAAATGACCGTGTGGGCAAGAAACTCCTTGCGACAGGCAACGGCAAGTGCAATTTGTCCAACCTTGATATGAATATCATCCACTACAACCACCCTTCTTTTGTGGAGAACTATCTTGACAGATTTGATGCACACGACACAATCGCAACCTTTGAGCGTATGGGTCTTATCACAAAAGTCATTGACAAGAGAGTGTACCCTTACTCAGAGTGCGCAACAACCGTCCTTGACGTCCTTCGTGGCGCAGTGGCAAAGGCAGGCACTGACGTTTTTGTTGGGCATATCGTCAACTCTGTGGAATACTTTGCAGACACCTATACTGTCAGTGGCATATTCAAGGAAGACGGTCAAACAAAGTCCTTCTCTCTTAAAGCAGACAACGTTGTCCTTGCAACAGGCTCAAATGCAACCTTTGGACGCAATAGCAACAATCTATTCACTGCCCTTGGTCACACCAATCGTGAATACACTCCTTCACTTGTCCCCGTCAAGACCAACAAAGAGCCAATCAAAGGACTTTCTGGTGTTCGTGTCAAGGCAGGCGTGAGATGTGGCGCAAGATACGAAGTGGGCGAAGTGCTTTTCAAAGACTTTGGTGTCAGTGGCATTGCAGTATTCAATATGTCAAGCGAGATTGCAAGGGGCAAATTAAAGATTGGCTCAAATCTCATCATTGACTTTATGCCCGAATACAGCCAAGGGGAAGTTGAAACAATGCTCCGTAAACGTGGCAACGTCCGTGTTGGCGAACTTCTTTCCGGCACTTTCCACTCAAAAGTTGTTGATAGGATTTTGTGGGCATCAGGCGTTGACGTCAATGACCTTGCCCAACCCAAAATCTCAACCATCGCAAAGACAATCAAGTCCTACCCCGTCAAAGTTGAAGGGCTTGGGGACAGCTCACTCTCACAAGTTATGTCCGGTGGACTTAACATAAGAGAGTTTGACAGCAACCTTATGTCAATGAAATCCAAAAATGCTTTTGCCATAGGCGAAGCACTTGACGTTGATGGCGACTGTGGTGGCTACAATCTCCAATGGGCATGGACAAGCGCAAAGATAGTCGCCGACGCCATAAGAAAACAATATTAAAAGAATTTTCATCCTTGAAATAATCATACGTCAATTTATATAAAACAAAAAAACGCCAGTTTATTGGCGTTTTTTGTTTTGTTAAAGTGATTGTTTTGTGATTTTTACAATATTAATAACACTGCCCTTTGTGTTATGCCTTTTCAACAAAATAGACTTTTTTCATAACTTGGGGTGTCAAGGGTTTATCGTTGTAGTTGGTGGTAACTGCTGCGATTTTGTCCACTGTTTCAATGCCTTCAACAACCTTGCCAAAGCCTGCATATTGTCCGTCAAGGAACTTGGCGTCTGCGTGGCAGATGAAGAATTGTGATGATGCTGAATTGGGGTTTTGTGCTCTTGCCATTGAGATGACGCCACGGACGTGTGAGATGGGATTTTTGATGCCGTTGTACAAAAATTCGCCACGGATATTTTCCTTGCTACCACCACAACCTGTGCCTTCGGGGTCGCCTCCTTGGATCATAAATCCACTGATGACACGGTGGAAGATAAGTCCATTGTAGAAGCCTTGTCCAACAAGTTTTTTGAAGTTGGCAACTGTGATGGGTGCGCTCTTTTCATCAAGTTGAAGGACGATGCTATCCCCACTTTCCATTTCAATTTTTACAAAGTCTGTTGCTGATGCTGATACGTTGTACATAAATTTCTCCTAAATTTGATTGAATACATTATATCCAATTTTCTTCATTTTTTCAACCAATCCAACCACTTTCAAATGAATATTTGAAATTATCTCACCCCAAACACAATTTCTCACTTCCAAACGTATCCATATCCACACCCAACACCTACCCCACGCCAAAACAAAAAACGCACTCGGTTGAGTGCGTTTTGTTTTGTTGTTTTGAGCAGATTTTCTGCTTGGTTTTTAGAGTTTTAGGACTTATCCAAAGTATGCTGCTGCGCTGTCGCCGTATTTCATCAATGCAACAAGCAAATTGTAGAAATCTGTGCCCTCTTCTTCTTTTGCAAGTTGTGATGCAACATAAGATTCTACGCTATATTCGCGTGTATTGCTTACTGCATTGCCATTACGATCATACACTGTCATAGAATAAATCGTTCTTAACTCGGTAGCATTAAGTGATGCGAATGTAATTATGTGACGACCCTTGCCATCTGCCTCAAATTCATCGCCATCTACGATTATGTCCACTAAATTACCTTCTGCATCAAAATATGTGATTTTTGCATACAGGTCTTTTGCATCGTAACCATTTAAGCAAACATAATATCTTGTCTCAACTCTACTTTCAAGAGCAAGAGTACAACCTACGATTGAAACGATCGATTCTGTATTAATGATATCCTTTTTGTTTGATTCAATCTCAAGGTTTCCTTGTGTAGCATACAATTTTTGAATCTCAGTTAATTCTGCATTAACAAGATTTTCAACATCATAACCAAAATAAATTTGTGCTGCTGCGCCATAATTGAGCATATCAACTAAAAGTGTTTTAAATTGATCGGATATTGACTCTTTGGCAAGTTGATTATATGCATATTCTTTTACGCTATAATGTGCAGTTGCACCTGTGTGTTTTATGTTGTATTTGGTTGTATAAATCGTAGCAGACACTTCTACACCCAATTCTGCTGCTGTAATACCCGAATAAGTGAAAATCAAATATTTGTCATTTTCAACATAGTCATTTATTCTAACAAATGTGCCTGTAGGTTTCCTTACAACAATGTATGTATTACTACAATCTTTCATCAAGGATTTGTCAATGTAGAAATTAATTGAAAAATCACTACCCAAGCTGACTGAAGCACCTGCAAAGTAGAAACAATTTCCTATATCAGAATGATTTGTCTTATAGAATTTTTCATTATAAAGTTCATTCGGCACAATATTGGTCCAACCAACTGAATATGCTGTAACATTAGTCAATTTCTTGCTGCTGATATCCGTAGTGGTTGCTGTGTCCTTCATGATTTCCTTGCTATCTGTAATGCCTGGGCGATTTGAGTGAGCTCCGTCACTATTGTAAAGATCAAGTGCGCCATACAAATGCAATATCTCATGGGCTACCGTACTGGCTGTAAGCTTATAATACTTAGAATATGATTGATATCCCTGACATAACATTACATATTCTTCAAGATCCACATCAACAGAATCAACAAAAGCGATTGAAGTACCAGTGCTGGGTTTCATGATACAGAAGATAACCTCATCACATTGATATTGCTCTTGTAAAGTTTTTCTCAGTTCGGATACTGAACTATAATTTGTACCTTTTTGTTCATTGTAAATAGAAAGAATATTGTCAAGACGTGCATTTGAATTGCTATTGCCAAAACTATTCCATTTAGGTACAGTATCATATTCGATTTGTTCGTATGTAAATCCAAAGGTCAAATCATCAACGCCATACTTTGCAGCATTTTCTTTGATAAAATTCAATCCAGTCTCGATTGCAGTGTTGCACTCATCAATTGTTTTTTGAGTCCAATAATAAAACGGATCAAAAGAAGTGCCCACATAAAATGCTACTACTTGAATATTTCCATCAAGAACTTTATTGCTACCTTTGTTGTTGTTCGGGCGCAATTTACCATGTTCAGGATCAAGATTTTTAATGCTGTCAAATGCTTCTTGTTTGATTGCTTGACACTTCTCACATACATATTCATTACGATCAGGATATGTTGTTGAAATATAACTGTGTCCGCTTGCAGGAACTATGTCTGTCTTGTATTGATATTGACAACTATTACAACGGTGCAAAATGAAACCATCTTCAACACATGTGGCATCGATTATTATATCTTCGAAAGTTTGATTTCCACATTGACAAATTTCAACAAAAGGTATTCCATTTTCTGTTGCATATTTCTCTGCAGTTGAACCTGCAAGACCATAGATAGTAACAGATGGACAAAATTCAATTGCCTCTTCTCCAAACTTTGCATTAGGATTAAGAACAACGATTTTCTCGAGTGAGTAATCGTGCACAAAAGCATATGTTTCTATGGTTTGGACACTTTCTGGCAAAACAATTTCTTGCAATCCCATTGTCCAAAAAGCAAATGCTTTAATGGTGGTAACTTTATTTCCAATTGTAATCGTTGCCAAATTGTCGCATTCTGCAAAAACCTCATCTATTTCAGTCAAATATTGAGGCAAATTTACATGGACCAATCCC
>JAZLBO010000021.1:0-89186 GCA_045613765.1 Clostridia bacterium
GTTGTCTTCATCATTGCAATCAGCATCTATGCAGTGTTTAGAAAGCGCACAAAGAAACAAATGTTGCTGGATGAAATAAAAGAGTCCCATGAAGAAAGCAACGAGGACACCACTGTTGAAGAAGATCAAGTTGACAATGAGCAAAATCAACCTTTAGAAAACGAACAACTCGCCAACTAAACGCAAAAATAAAAACCACACAAAGTGTGGTTTTTTTATTATAGAAAAATAGTTGAATTTTGAAAATTATTTAATATAAATCCTTTGATAAAAGTATTGCGAAAAACTGTGATTATTTTGATGCATGACGAGAAATAAACGCTGATGCAATAAAGCTCACAAGTGCAAACGCAGTATTGAGATGTATAATGCAAAAAGCCCCTTATAGACCACAATCAATATATTTGTAAAAACTGCGATATTTAGATGGATGACGAGAAAGAAAAACCCACACGGGTCGTAGCGTACTTGTCGTACGTGAGAATCGTGTGGGTGCTTCTGCCGAAGTCAGGCGCTAAATAGCGCAGTTTTTAATATTCGAATTGCTCTGAGAAATAAGACACCAAATTCTCGACGGGGATGCGAACTTGTGCCATTGTGTCACGTTCACGGACGGTGACTGTGTTGTCTTCCAATGTGTCAAAGTCGATTGTCACGCAGTAAGGTGTGCCGATTTCGTCTTGACGGCGATATCTCTTGCCGATTGAACCACTGCCATCAAAGTCACAAGCAAAGTGCTTGGTGAGTGTGTGGTAGATTTCTTCTGCCTTTTCGTTGAGTTGCTTTTGAAGGGGAAGAATTGCCACTTTGATAGGTGCGATTGCATGGTGGAAGTGCATGACAACACGTGTATCGTTTTCGCCAACTTCTTCTTCATCATAAGCATTGCAAAGAAGTGCAAGCACCATACGTTCTACACCGAGAGAAGGTTCAATGACATAGGGGATATATTTTTCGTTGGTGACGGGGTCAATATAACTGAGATCCTTGCCTGCTGTGTTGATGTGTTGTGTAAGGTCGTAGTCTGTTCTGTCTGCGATACCCCAAAGTTCACCCCAACCAAATGGGAAAAGGAATTCAAAGTCGGTTGTTGCCTTTGAGTAGAAACAGAGTTCTTCGGGATCGTGGTCACGAAGTCTAAGGCAATCGTCGTTCATGCCAAGTTCAAGGAGCCAGTTGTGGCAGAAACTACGCCAATACTTAAACCACTCAAGGTCTGTGCCGGGCTTGCAGAAGAATTCAAGTTCCATTTGTTCAAATTCTCTAACTCTGAAGATGAAGTTGCCGGGTGTGATTTCGTTACGGAAAGATTTGCCGATTTGACCAATGCCAAAGGGGACTTTCTTTCTTGTGGTGCGTTGTACGTTTTTGAAGTTAACAAAGATGCCTTGTGCTGTTTCGGGACGGAGATAGACTGTGTTGACACTGTCTTCTGTGACGCCTTGGAAAGTCTTGAACATAAGGTTGAATTTTCTAATACCCGTGAAATCGCTCTTTCCACAGACAGGACAAGTAAGGCCGTGTTCTTGCACGTAGGCTTCAAGTTGTTCATTTGACCAACCTGCGATATTTTCATCAATGCCTTTCTTCTTCATATAATCTTCAATGAGATTGTCTGCTCTGTGACGTGAGTGACAGTTTTTGCAGTCCATAAGAGGATCTGAGAAACCACCAAGGTGTCCTGATGCGTGCCATACTTGAGGGTTCATCAAGATTGCGCAGTCAAGACCAACGTTGTAAGGGCTTTCGGTGACAAATTTCTTCCACCAAGCAGCTTTGACGTTGTTTTTGAGTTGTACGCCCAAAGGGCCGTAATCCCATGTATTTGCAAGGCCACCGTAGATTTCACTTCCGGGGAAGACGAAACCACGATTTTTGCAGAGTGCTACAAGTTTGTCCATTGTAAGTTTGCTTGCCATAAAATATTCCTTTTTGTGCGCATATATGCTCACACGCACGATATTTATAATCTAAATATAAATATTAAGATGTAAATTCAACTTTGTCAAGTTATCCGTGCAACTTGCATATAATCAACCATGTTATCATCCTTGAAAGTTGCATTTTTGTTTATTGGCACATCCATTGGCGCAGGGTTTTCTACAGGGCGAGAGATTGCTCTTTTCTTTGGAGATACTTCTCCTTGGTGCGTTGCCCTTGCATCAATATTTATTGCTCTCATCTGCGCAGTTTTTCTTGTGGCAGGCAAATACGATCTTATCCCACAAAACTACATTGTCAAGATTGCAACCTTATTTGCAGGGGCAGTGTCCCTTGTCAGTATGCTTGCAGGCAGTGAAAAGATTTTGTATGACTTGACGGGTCTTCATCTCCTTGGGCTTGTGATGATACTTCTTGGTGCAGTGGTTGTGATTATGGGCATAGAAAAAATCAAGTGGGCAAACACAATTCTTATACCTTTGCTCATATTGATGATGCTTGTGTTGTATTTCAGGATAGGCACACCTATGCACAGTGGCAGCGTGTCAATTTTGAAACCTTTGCACTACTCCGGACTTGACGTATTGCTTTCTGGCATGGTGCTTTCAAAGGAAGGCAAAAAACTCACGGGCAAGCAGATTGCTATGTCTGTTTCTGCCATAGGTTTGTTTATGTTTGGAATACTGTTTGTGTTGCAAAACATAGTTTTATGTGACAAAATGCAGTCATCAATGCCCGTTTTGGAAATTTCAACGGGGGTTAATATGCGTATAGTTGCAGGCGTGCTTATCACGTCTGCCATCTTTACAACCTTGATTGGTGCACTGGAAACAGTGAGTGTTTACGCCATGGATTTTTTGAGCAAAAGCAAAAAACTCAACACTCTATCTCAACCCAAAAACAAGTGCTATGTTGTGTTTGTTGCCCTTCTAATATTCTATCCCATATCCTTCCTTGGCTTTGAAAAAATCGTGGATACTTGCTATCCTATCGTAAGTGTGTTTGGGATTATTCTCACGATTTTTATCACGGTCAAGGTTGTAATTTTTGCCGTGGAAAACAGAGATAAAATCTCAAAATCAACAGCGAGAAAAGACAAAAAGAAACGCCCTATTCCTGTGGGATAGGGCGTCATAATTGCTGCTTGATTTCCTTTAGAAAGATGTATTTTTGTTGACGACTGACTTATTCTTCATCAAAGTCTTCTTCAAAATCTTCATCTTCGTTGTCTTCTCTATCGGGGTTGAGCATATCTTCAAAGGGAGAGCGTCTGGACTCGTCATCTGGCTCGTCAAGACCTTTCAAGTAGCGATAAAATTCGTCTTCTTGATAGTCCCCTTCCTTATCGTCAAAATATCCACCCAATTCTTCAACGGCATTTCTTATTTCCATATACTCGTTGTAGTTGAGATCTGTTGAGTCTGCAAAAGATTTGAGCACTTCAATGGCAGATTCGTCACCGTACTTGCCAAGAAGTCTTGCATAGAGAGCCACGTCATCTCCACGATAGAGATAACTGACCAAGCCCATATAAACTGCTTTATTGCCCTTATATTCGCTCAAAACTTCAAGGAGCATATCTGCAGTTTCCCCTTGGCTTGCATAGAACTTTTCAAGCATAGGTTCAACCATTTCTTCGCAATCTTCTTGCAAATATTCGTAGGCTTCAAGACGTGATGAATACTCTGCGCTTTCGTCTGTGAGAAGGGCGAGCATTTTTTCCATTTCATTTCTATTCTTCATCAGAGTCATCTCCAAAAATTATATTGTAGTATCTGTCAAAAGTTTTTTCGTTGAGTCCGTATCTTGTTATGCTATCCATACGGGGATTTTCTTCATCAAAATAGACGTAGGCAATAAGGACGCCTGCCAGTGTTTGCACACTGCGAAGTCTTGTAAACTTTTCTGCCTTTTTGATGTAATAGACAACGTTGCCATGGTCATCAAGACCACAAATATTGTCAACTGCATTGACAAGACGTGTGAGATATGTGTTGGGGTCTTCATCTGTGAAGATAATGTCGCAGATTGAGTATCCCACTGCCTCACGAATAAGTTTTGGCAACTTATAAAAGGCGTCGGGCAAGGTCAAGGATACGTCCTTAAATCTGTCTTGAGTGACAACACTGAAATCAAGGTCATAGCCACCGTCGAGCAGGTATGCAAGAATTGCCGACATGCTGTCAAATGAAAGACCGGGACGGATGAGCACTTCTCTATAAAATCTTTCAAGCCACTTGGAATCAGAAAATGACAGCCTACCAAGGAGCAAATTCAAAACCTTTTCATTGCCGTCAATAAATGCCCAACGGATTATCCCTTGAATCACTGGATCATAGTCAAGGGCGTTGTCAAAATCTTCCTTTGAAAGTTTGGAATATTCTTCAATGAGCCTATATCTTCTAAATCTTTCAGTGTGAGGCACTTTGAGATTGGGCATCATTTGAACATACTCAACTTCGGGAGGATTTTGGCTGTACAAATCAAGATAATAGTCGGCAGGGGCAAAGTCGCCATATATTTCATGGACGGTGTTCATAACCCTTGTCGCCTCTCTCTTTTGACCTACGTTGTAAAGTGCTTGTGACAACCAAATAAGCCCATTAGGCTGCAAAGGCATGTGTTTAAGTGCCTTTTGTGTATATACAACCACTTGAGCGTGCATATTGAGATTGACAAGCAAAGGCAAGACAATCAGCACTTCTTCAAGTCTGTTGTAGTCGGTTTTTAAGATTTCTTCCACCACTTCGCAAGCCTCGGCAGTGCGCTCCTCAATCATCAATGCAGTGGCAAGAGTGCTTTTGACACCAAGGCTTTCCGTCTTGTCAAGCATACGCTTTGCCTCGTCAATCACTCTATCCACGTCATTTTTCATCATATATGAAACAAGGATAACGTGGTTGGCTGCATCACGGACTTTACTGCCCTTGTCCACCTTTTCTGCAAGGGCGATTGCCCCATCAAAATCTCTGTCTTGTATGAGTGCATAAGCCCTTTCTATAAGGCCTTCATAGTAGTCATCTTCCGTCTTTGAAACAAGGTGGAAGGGATTGAATTTGCCCCCGTCATTTTTGTTTTCAAGGATAGATACGTCAAAGTCATCCCCAAAGTATCGCATATAATATGCCACCACTTCAAGAGAGCCGAGTTCAAGGAAGTTGTTGGCGAGTTTATAAAAAATACGGTCTTCCTGCTCTGGTGTAGGAAAAGACACCAAAGCACGATAAAAGACCGTATTTGAAATTTGATGTGCGCCCAAATCGGCGTAAATATTGGCAAGTTTAATTTGCGCTTCCACAAAAGAATCGTCCAGTAAAAGGGCTTTGTTGAGATATTTGATTGCGCCCTCTGTGTCACCATTTTGAAGTTTTTTGTCGGCTATGGACAAAAGTTCTTCAGGGGTGAGTTGCATTTTGACGATACGTGCCATTTTACTTCTTCTTTTTCTTTTTGGGGTTTTGGAATTGTTGTTTATTTGCTTGTTTTTTCTTTGTTGCTTGGATATGTTGCTCTTGGAACTTGTTTGCTTTACGTGCTTCTTGTGCTGCACGTTTCATTGCATCGCCTTTCAAGATGTGTGCTTTGACCATACCTCTGTCAACCACTGCAACCCACATAAGTGCTATAAGGAAGAATCCTGCAAAGAGCATAAGAAGATAGGTCATCATTGTTGCCATTTGACCCATGCAGAAGAAACCAACCAAGGGGATGAGTGTCACAATGCCTGCAACGGGGATTGCGATATAGTTGTTGACAAGAAGGACGATTGAGTTTTGAAGCACTTGCTTAAATGTCAAATCGTGAGTGACAAAAAGACCCATCATTGTGAAAAGGATGAGAAGGATGGGGAAAGCAATGACTGCAGGGATTATTGCAAGGCAATAATCAAGTGCATTTGCCGCGTCAAGTTGTTGTGCTGACAAAAGGTTCAAGATTGCAGTGCCAACGCCAAGGATAATACCTGTTGCAAGTGTGCCACAGACAAGATACTTCCACCAATGCTTTGCAAAACCGTGGAAATACACTTTGACGGGGAACTTGTAGGTGTCTTGGAAGAACACTCTCTTTGCTGTGTACATCAAGCCTGAAAGGAAGGGTGCTGCAATAATGCAACCACCTGCGCCAATGAGTATGACGTACAATTTGACCGTGCTATAAAGCACACTGACACTTTCTGCGATATTGTCGCCACCACCGGGATAGCCGACACCAATGCTTGCCATAAAGTTGTAGTTGCCACCAAGGATATATTGTTGGAGATAATAATCGCCAGCAATGACGCCACCAATGAAGAAAAGTGTCATGATCAAGAACATAAATGCCGTCTTGAACATTGTACCCGTTTCGCCACCCAAAACTGCAAGGGTGCGCTTGATGTATGTGTCGGGATATTCCTTTTTTGCAGGGGCTGCTTCCACCATGCCTGCAACTACTTTCTTGTCCTTTTCTTGAGGTTCAACAACACGGTCTGCATCAATAAACCACTTTGAAAGGAAAAACTTGTGTACTATTTCTCTTTGTTGATTGTTTTGAGTTGCCATAATAACTCCTAAATTTATGTAATAGCATTTTACACCAACTTCAACTAAATATCAAATGAAAACACAAAATTGTGCCTTTTATAATAAAATAAATTATAAAAGCAAATATATTTTGACAACTTTCTGTCAATAAATTGACATTTTGGACTGTTGTGAGTATATTTTTTTCAGTATAGGAGAAATTGATATGAAAAAATTTAACGTTGCAGTTGTTGGCGCAACTGGCATGGTTGGCAACAAATTCCTTCAAGTTTTGGAAGAAAGAAATTTGCCCGTTGACAACTACTATCTCTTTGCTTCAGCAAGAAGCGCAGGCAAACAAATCGACTTTATGGGCAAGCCCCACACTGTCATTGAACTTACACCCGAAAACGTACGTGCAATGGAAGGCAAGATTGACTTTGCTCTCTTTTCTGCAGGTGGATCAGTTTCAAAAGAGTTTGCTCCCATCTTTGTAGAGATTGGTGTGACCGTTGTTGACAACTCATCACAATGGCGTATGGATGAAAACGTGCCCCTTGTTGTGCCTGAAGTCAATCCCGAAGACGTAAAGTGGAATAAGGGTATTATCGCCAACCCCAACTGCTCCACAATTCAAGCAGTGGTTGCTCTCAAGCCCTTGTATGACAAGTACGGCATCAAGCGTATTGTCTATTCAACATATCAAGCAGTTTCTGGCGCAGGTGTTGCTGGCTACAACGATCTCAAAAACGGTGTAAACGGCGATGCACCTTGCAAATTCCCCTACCCCATTGCTTTCAACATCCTTCCTCACATTGACGTCTTCACAGAAAGTGGATACACCAAGGAAGAAATCAAGATGATTGAAGAAACCAAAAAAATCTTCCACGACAAGAGTTTGCGCATTACTGCAACAACAGTGCGTGTGCCTGTATTCCACGGACACAGTGAGTCCATCAACGTGGAATTCAAGACACCTTGCACCAAAGAAGGTATTGTGGATGCATTGAAGAACTTTGACGGAATTATCGTTGAAGATGATACAACCAAAAATCTCTACCCAATGCCTATCAATGCAGAAAATCACGACGAAGTCTTTGTTGGACGTATTCGCCTTGACGATAGTGTGGATAGTGGCGTCAACTTGTGGGTTGTGGCAGACAATATTAGAAAGGGTGCAGCAACAAACGCAGTGCAAATCTTGCAGTTGCTCATCAAAAATTCCTTGGAGGCATAGCCTATGCTGAAAGGAACTTCAACTGCACTCATCACTCCCTTCACAAATGATAAGATTGATTTCAGTGCTCTTGAAAGAATCCTTGAATATCAACTGAAAAACGGCGTTGACGGACTTGTTGTCCTTGGCACAACGGGAGAGCCGTCAACTATGACAACTGAAGAAAAAGTGTCTGTGGTAAAGTTTGTCGTTGACTATGTGGACGGCAGACTGCCCGTCATTGTAGGAGCAGGGACAAACTCAACTGCAACAACTGTTGAAAATGCCTTGCTTTACACCGATCTCGGTGTGGACGGACTACTGCTTGTGACACCATACTACAACAAGTGCACTCAACATGGCCTTGTTGCTCATTTTACAAAAGTGGCAGAGAAAATATCTCTGCCTATTATTTTATACAACGTGCCGGGGCGCACTGGTGTCAATATGCTCCCCGAAACCTTTGCCACCCTTGCAGATATTGACAACGTTGTCGCCATTAAGGAGGCAAGTGGCAATATGGAACAAATTGCAGAGTGCATACGCCTTTCTCGTGGCAAGGCAGACGTGATTTC
Source organism: Clostridia bacterium (assembly GCA_045613765.1). Taxonomy (GTDB): domain Bacteria; phylum Bacillota; class Clostridia; order Christensenellales; family CAG-917; genus RGIG4097. The sequence continues at coordinate 8,235 of JAZLBO010000021.1, forward strand.
GGGAGATGATGGCTTGACTATCCCAACAATGTGTATGGGTGGTGTGGGTGTAATTTCTGTGGCAAGCAACATATTGCCAAAATACCTTTCAACAATGACTTCCTGTGCATTAAATGGAGATATGCAAAAGGCTGTGGATATGCAACTTGCCCTTCTTCCCCTTGTCCGTGCTCTATTCCAAGAAGTCAACCCCATACCCGTCAAAAAAGGGGCAGAACTACTTGGGCTTTGCAGTGGGGAGCTGCGCCTGCCCTTGACTGAAATGACAGAGAAAAATGCTATTATCCTTGAAAGCGTTTTGAAAGGATTTGTATGATTAGAATAGCGATTTCTGGGGCAAATGGCAGGATGGGACGTGCCGTATTTGACCTTGTGAAAGAAAGTGAAAATTACTCTTGCATATACGGTGTTGACACCTACCCTTATGGAGATTTGCCCTATCCTGTTTACACCAGTTTTGACGGCGTTGATCTTGCAGTTGACGTCATCATCGACTTTTCATCTCCATCAACACTTGACGGACTTTTGGACTATGCCATACGGACGAACACAAAGGTTGTCCTTGCCACCACAGGCTACACTGACGAGCAGTATAGACGGATAAAATATGCCAGTGAACAAGTGGCGATTTTCCACTCGGCAAATATGTCCCTTGGAGTAAGCCTTTTGGGGAAAATATCCAAGGAAAGTGCCAAGTTTTTGGGAGATGACTTTGACGTTGAGATTGTTGAAAGCCACCACTCAAAAAAGATTGATGCTCCAAGTGGTACTGCCCTATCCCTTGCCAAAGGCATAAACTCTGTCAAAGACAAAAGTATGGACTTGGTTTTTGGCAGAGATAACTTGTCCAAACGGCGAGAACAAAAAGAGATTGGCATACACTCAATCCGTGGTGGCAGTATATCGGGGGTACACGAAGTGCTATTCCTTGGCAATGGTGAGTGTGTCAAGTTGACCCATCAAGCAGAAAGCAAAGATATTTTTGTCCGTGGGGCTTTGCGCTCAGCAGAGTTTCTTATGACAAAACAAAGTGGGCTTTACTCTACGGACGCTCTGCTCATAGACAAACTGCCCATCACTGCAGTTGAAGGGGGAAAAGTGTGTCTTTCAACATTGAAAAACCTTGATGAATTGCAATATGCAACACTACTGCGCAGTGCAAAGGACAAAGGCATTGTGATGACCGACGTGAATTTCAGTTGTTGTGATGACCACACACAAATGACTTTTGCCATAAGTGATGATTATGTCAACGAGATTGAAGCGATTTTGTCACAAGACATATTTTCCAACATACGCCACTCAATGATAAGTGTATGTAAGTTGGTTGTCAGTGGAGTTGATTTGTCGCATGACTGCAACACCATCTTTGAGATGTTATCCTTGATGAAATCCATTGGGGCAAAAGTGCATCACGTGATGGCATCATCAAACACTTTGACACTATTCATAGATGAAGACAAACTGAAAGATGCCATTGCCACCACCAAGGCACATTTCAGGATATAACCAATCAAAAATCGGTTTTCATACAAACTGAAAGACTGGCAGGATAAAACAAAAAAAGCACTCAACCGAGTGCTTTTTTATTGCATTTATTATTGCTAATTTCTTGCGTTTTGATATTTCTATTTTATTTCTGTTTTGCTTATTTTCAAGTTTTAAGTGTTATTTTCCGTTGTTCAACCCATATTTTGTGTCAGTTGACAAAGTATTTGCTATTGCGCAGTTTCAAGAACTTACTGCCAAAGCGCACACGTGATGCAAAGACAGATACGAGGACAAGGAGGCAACCGACAAATTCGGGCACCGTGACCTTTTCGTGCAGGATTATCATACCACCGACAAGTGCCACGACTGATTCAAGGCTCATGATGAGAGTTGCAGATGACGGTCCTACTCTCTTTTGTCCAACTGCCTGCAACGTGTATGCAATGCCACTTGACATAATACCGATATACAAGACTGGCAAGATGGCTGCTTGGATTTCTGCTCCTGTGGGGAATCCGTTGATTGCCATTGTCGGCACACCAAGGACTGCACATGTAAGGAATTGGATAAACGTAAGTTTGGTGGGATCTGTGTTGGTGCAATACATATCAACGAAGACGATATGGAAACCAAACGTGATTGCGCTGTAAAACACAAGTCCATCTCCCCTTGAGATTGTCAAGGTGTCTCCTGCGCACATTGCAGTGAAGCCGAACATTGCCACCAAAACTGCAATACATTTACGCAGTGACGTGCGCTTTCTTGAAATGAGATTGATGATTGGCACCATGACAATGTACATTGTTGTGATAAACCCTGCTTTGCCTGACGTCGTGGATTCCACGCCAAGTTGTTGAACAAGCGTTGACACAAACAAAACCACGCCACACACTACACCACCAATGAGTGTATCCTTTGTAAACTTGCTGACAGTCTTGCCTCTATACTTGTTGACAAGGTCTGTCACAAGGACTGTCAACCCAAGGACACCGGTTGCAATGACGTAGCGAAGTCCACTGATTGAAACACCGTCAATATAGCCTGTGCTATATCTTTGGGCAACAAATGCTAAGCCCCAAATAAAAGCCGTCAATAGAAGGATCAAAACACCAAAGAGAGTACTTCTCTTATTATCATTATTATTTGACATAACAGATTTCCCCCCAGTTGATATTTTTCATTTCGTTTTCTCCTTTGACGACAAGTGAACCGTCTTCCGTGATATTTGTTGCTACACCTATAAATCCGTCCTGTGTGACAACTTCCTTTGAGAGAGTTTCACACTTTTTAATGTACTCGTCAAGGACGGCTTGACTGTCTTCTATTGTGAATATTGAGTGAAGTTCCTTGACCAAAAGTTTGAAAAACTTTTTCACGGAAATCTTCTTGCCTGTGACAGCATACACTGACGTGGCAATGTCCTTGACTTCTTCCAAATCTTCAAGGTCTGTGTTGACGTTGACACCAATGCCAACCACCACGTATCTCTTGTCTGTCACAACGCTTTCTGGAAGTATGCCACATATCTTCTTGCCACATACCTTTACGTCATTGGGCCACTTGATTGTGGACTCTATATTAAGGATAGAAAGCACTCTCGTCACTGCAACGGCAGAGGTCACTGACCACATTGGAAAACCGTCTATTGCAGGGCTTATATAACTCATATACAAGCCACCTTTTGGGGACAAGAAACTTCTTTCATATCTACCCCTGCCTTGTGTCTGCGATTTTGCCATTATAACGACGGGGTTTTCCACCCTATTTTCTGCCACAAACACTTTAGCAAGATAGTTTGTTGATGTAGTCCTATAATAGCAAAAGCAAGGCAATTTTTCATTGCCCTGCTTTGCTTTCACTATAAGTCTGCTACATCTATCTGTCAAATTTTAGCCTCCAAACACTGCCATAAGGAAACCTGCTGCAACTGCAGAGCCGATGACGCCTGCCACGTTGGGTCCCATTGCGTGCATAAGAAGATAGTTGTCGGGGTTGTACTTACGTCCAACCGTGTTGGCAACACGTGCTGCCATAGGCACTGCTGAAACACCTGCAGAGCCAATAAGAGGATTGATTTTGCCCTTTGTGACTGCGCACATAATCTTGCCGAAAAGCAAACCACCCATTGTTGCAAATGTAAATGCGAAAAGGCCAAGCGCAACGATATAGAGTGTTTGAGGTTGCAAGAATGTTGCTGCCTTTGCTGTTGCGCCAACAGAAATGCCAAGGAACAACGTGACAATGTTCATAAGTGCGTTTTGTGCTGTGTCAACCAAACGACCTGTAACACCACATTCCTTCAAGAGATTGCCGAACATCAAGCATCCAAGAAGACCTGCAACTGAAGGCAAGATCAAGCAAGTTGCCAATGTGACAATGATGGGGAACAAGATTTTTTCTGTCTTGCTGACTTCTCTGCCGGGAGCCATAAGGATTGCTCTTTCCTTCTTTGTTGTCATCATCTTCATGATAGGGGGTTGAATCATAGGAATCAATGCCATATATGAATATGCTGCAACTGCGATAGGTGCAAGGATTTCAGGAGCAAGTGACTTTGTGAGCCAGATTGCTGTAGGGCCGTCTGCGCCACCGATAATACCGATTGATGCTGCTTGAGGGCCTGTGAATCCAAGAAGGATTGCGCAGAAAAATGCAACGTAGATGCCAAGTTGTGCTGCTGCACCCATAAGGAGTGACTTGGGGTTTGAAATCAATGGACCAAAGTCTGTCATTGCGCCGACACCCATAAAGATGAGGCAAGGATAGACACCAGTTTTGACACCAATATAAAGTATGTCAATAAGTCCACCATGTTGCAAGACGTTGACATAGTCAATTTCCTTGACTGTCCACCACTCTGAGTGATACAAAACGTCACTGCTATCTTGGAGCATAGGCAAGTTGGTGAGCAACATACCAAATGCAATACCCACGAGAAGCAAAGGTTCAAATTGCTTTTTGATGCCTAAGTACAGGAATACGCAAGCAATGACCAACATCACAGCATTCTGCCATGTAAAGTTGGCAAGTCCGCTTGTATTCCACAAGTTAGACAATGTTTTTACTATATCCATACTTTACCTCAGATGATTGTGACAAGCACTGCGCCAGTTTCAACTGTTGCGCCCTTTTGTACGAGTACTTGACCGATTTTGCCTGCTTTGGGTGCTGTAATTTCGTTTTCCATCTTCATTGCTTCGACGATAACGAGCACGTCGCCTTCCTTGACTTGTTGACCGGGTGCGACTTTGACTGCATTGACGTTGCCGGGGAAAGGAGATTTGACACCCTCACCGCCGCCAACTGCAACGGGTGCTGATGCGACAGGTGCTTGAGGTGCTGCTGCAACAGGTGCTTCTGCCACTGCAGGTGCGACTGTGGGAAGGGCTGCTTCATATTCTGCTTGGATGACTGCTTCGCCTTGTTCCACTTCTACTTCATATATTTTTCCGTTCAAAGTAACTTTGTAAATCATATTATCTCCTTATTCGTCCACACGTTTGATGGATTTGAATCTCAATTCATTGAGGGGAATACCTGTGGTGTCTGCAACGATTGCCATAATCATTGCTGCATCTCTTTCTTCAGTGTTGATGAGAACAAGTTCGCCACAAGTTCCTTTTGCTTTGGGGGCTTCTTCTGTGCTTTCTTCTTGACCTTTCTTCTTTTTGAATACTTTGGACATCTTGGCTGAGATTGCAGGTGATTTTTCCACCAACTTGCCCGTTACCCAGATGATACCCATCAAGAGAATAAGCACACCGAAGACTATTGCCATACCAATGACTGCCAACAAAAGAGCGTCTGTCAAAGGCATAGCAAATTCGCCTATTTTTGCAAGTGCCATACTGAACATAACTTCACCTACTGTTATTCTTCAATGGGTGTGATTGTATATTTCACAACCTTTTCTTCTTCTGCCTTTCTTGCTGCAAAGAACTTTTCTGTCACTGCAGGGAAAGCGATATAACTGAGGACGTCTTCGTCACTCTTTGCAACGCCCTTGAGTTCTTCTTTGGTCTTTTCAAAGATAGGTTCAAGAGTGTCTGCATATCTACCTTCAATGGGTTTTGCGTCGCCAAGGACTTTTTCAAGGACTTCAGGATTGATGGGTGCAGGTGTTTGACCATATTCGCCCATGCAGTATGACTTGACTTCCTTTGAAACGTTCTTGTATCTTTCCCCTGCGAGAACGTTGTTTGTTGCTTGGACACCAACCATTTGGCTCATAGGTGTGACAAGAGGGGGATAACCAAGGTCTGCTCTAACTTTGGGTGTTTCCATCAAAACTTCTTCAAACTTGTCCATTGCATTTTGTGCTTTGAGTTGTGCAACAAGGTTTGAAAGCATACCACCGGGCACTTTGTAGTTGAGTGCGTCTGTGTCTGTTGCCATCATCTTGGGGTTCAAACCACCACTTGCAATATATTCGTCACGGATGGGCTTGAAGAAATCGTTGACTTCTTTGATGAGTGCATCGTCAAGACCTGTATCATAACCGAGTTGTTTGAGTGCAAAGTTGAGTGTTTCTGTTGCAGGTTGTGATGTGCCACCACTGAAGCATGAACTTGCTGTGTCAATGACGTCGCATCCTGCTTCGATTGCCTTCATATATGTGAGGTATGCAAGACCTGTTGTGCAGTGTGTGTGGAGAACGACGGGGAGTTTGACTTCTGCTTTGATTGCGCCGATAAGTTCCTTTGCTTCAAAGGGACTCATTGTGCCAGCCATATCCTTGACGCAGATTGTTTGGACGCCCATATTTTCAAGTTCCTTTGCCATTTTTGCAAATGCTTCAAGGGTGTGGACGGGAGATTGAGTGTAACTCAATGTGCCTGAAACTGTTGCGCCTTTCTTGATTGCTGCATCTGCTGCAACTTCAATATTTCTAAGGTCGTTGAGTGCGTCAAAGATACGGATGATATCAATGCCGTTGTCAACTGACTTTTCGACAAACATACGAACTACTTCGTCGGGATAGTGCTTGTAGCCAAGCAAGTTTTGTCCACGAAGGAGCATTTGAAGTTTTGAGTTGGGGAGAGCCTTACGCAATTTGCGAAGTCTTGCCCAAGGATCTTCATTGAGATAACGAAGACAGCAATCAAATACTGCGCCACCCCAACATTCAATGGAATAGTAGCCTGCCTTATCCATTGTGGGGAGAATGTCTGCGAATTTCTCAAATGGGAGTCGTGTTGCAATCAAAGATTGGTTTGCATCACGAAGGACTGTTTCGGTAAAGCCGATTTTCATGTGTATATCCTCCAAAATTATATAAATTCTATTCAATATCTACGAGAGGAAGGGGTGTAACTTCAAAACTTCCGTCGTCGTTGATTTCAATGATTGTACCACCACGCTGTGTCTTCCAGTGGGCAGTAGGCACATAGGCGAGATAGTCAATGCTCATGCCGTATGTGAGTCTTATGCCTTGATATGTGATTGAAAGGGTGTTCAAGTGATCGTGCCCCATAAACATACCTTTGCAACTGCCAAATTCCACCATTTCAGAGAAGAACTTGCCTTCAGTTTCCTTGGGGTATCCAAAATAGTTGTCTTTTTCAAGGACAAATCCGTGATGATAGATGACGTCCTTGTCCCCACGGAAGCACTTTTCCCAGCCTTCCTTAAATTCCTTGGGGGGAATATGGTAAAATGCGAGAGATGGCAACAACTCACCTTGGCCAGATTGCTCCTTGACTGTCTTCTTGTACCACTCAATTTGGTCTTCGTGTATGACGTCAAAGCCACTGAAGAAGGATTTTTTTGTGTATTGGTTGCTGTCAATCATCATAAGAAGTTGACAGGGTTTTCCGTCACTTGTTTCAAGACGAATACAATAGTTGCCACAACCTGTCAAACCTTCTTCGCCCTTTTCAAAAAGACAGTTTTCATATTGCATATAGTAGTCTGCAATGCCGTCCTTGTTGGCACGAGAAGTCATTTCGGTGTCGTGATTGCCAAATACAAAGCACCAAGGCTTGCCTGCCTCTTTCAAGACGTTGCCAAGCATTTTTGCACCACGAAGGTTGTTGGAACTGCCGGTCAAGGGCCAGATGGGATAGAACATATCCCCTGTGATTACGATAAAATCAGGATTTGAAGCGTCAATCAATTTCTTGACTGCTTGAAGGGCAAGTTTATCTTTTTTGCTTGAAACCCAACCTGCACCAAGGTGTATGTCAGTCAACTGCAAAATTTTGAAAGGTCTGCCTTCATCCTTAATTATTGTAGTCACGTTGTTTTTCTTCAAGATTTCCATTGTGCTGTCCTTATCTTGCATTGCTGTGGGCGAGTTTTGCATACAATTTCCACTTTTTGTCTTTGAAAATCAAGGATACAAATCCCAAAACTGCCCTATTATAACTATATTGTTATAATATTAGCACATATAAAACCAAATTTCAACATTTTACTCAAAATTTTTGGTTGCGTTTTGTTAATGCAGTGTTATACTTATTGCAAGTAAAGAAATTTTTAGGAGTTTTTATGAGCGAATGTACTCACGATTGTAGCAGTTGCAGTTCAAACTGCTCATCACGTAAGCAAGACTTCCGTGAGCCCGGGAATCCTTTGAGCAATGTCAAAAAGGTTATCGGCGTTGTAAGTGGCAAAGGTGGTGTTGGCAAGTCAACGGTTACTTCACTTCTTGCAGTCCTTTCAAACCGTAAAGGTCTTAAGACAGCCATCCTTGATGCAGACATCACGGGCCCAAGCATCCCCAAGGCTTTTGGCCTTACTGAAAGAGCCGAGGCTATGGATGAAAAAAATATCCTTCCCGTACGCACCAAGACAGGCATCAAAGTTATGTCAATCAACCTTCTTCTTGAAGACGCCACCCAACCTGTCATTTGGCGTGGACCCGTCCTTGCAGGTGCAGTCAAACAGTTCTGGGCAGACGTTGTTTGGGGAGATGTTGACTTTATGTTTGTTGATATGCCCCCCGGCACTGGCGACGTGCCTCTCACAGTGTTTCAATCATTGCCCCTTGACGGTATCGTAATCGTCACTTCCCCGCAAGATCTGGTGTCTATGGTGGTGGAAAAGGCAGTTAATATGGCGAATATGATGAATATCCCCATTTTGGGCATCGTTGAAAATATGTCATATTTCACTTGCCCCGACTGTGGAAAGCATCTTGAAATCTTTGGCGCAAGCAAGGTGGACGACACTGCAAATCGCTTGTCTATCCCCTGTGTCAGCAAGATGCCCATCAACCCCGAACTTGCATCTCAAGAAGACAAAGGCCTTATCGAACTCTTTGAAGGCGAGTGGCTCGACAATTTAAGTGACTATTTGGAGAAATAACTATGAAACACACCTATCAAACATCTGGCGTATGTGCAAGAGAAATTCAATTTGAACTTGAAAACGGAGTCATCCACAACGTAAACTTTATCGGTGGATGCAATGGCAACCTTAAAGCAATCGCAAGACTTGTGGAAGGCAAAAATGCAGAAGAAATTGCATCAATCCTCAAGGGCAACACCTGTGGCCCAAGAAACACATCTTGTGCAGACCAATTTTCAAAGGCTCTCATCAAAGCACTCAACGAATAAAAGCAAAAAGGAACGGAAATCCCGTTCCTTTTTTTATGAATTGAAAACTTCGTTTTCATGAATTCTCGCTTCGCTCCATGAATTGCCTACGGCATGAATTGACACTACGTGTCGTTGTGGTGTGATTCATCACATCATTGCAAAGCAATGTTTCATAAGTCGAAGACCTATTTTAATCTTCACTTTTCATTTTCATAGCCTCCATCTTTGAGGGAGGTGGCAAGGCTGTGCCTTGACGGAAGGAGTTCCTTTCGCCTTCTCCCTCAGTTGCCTTTGGCAACAGCTCCCTCCCGGAAGGAGCCTTTATCTATAGTGGTTTGACACCATGTGTCGTTGTGGTTTGGTTATTTTGCATTGCAAGGTTGAAAATACAAAACCTTTCAAAATAGTTGACAACAAAATCTATATAAAATATAATGTAAAGGCTGTCGCTGCTATGGCTCAGTCGGTAGAGCACATCCTTGGTAAGGATGAGGTCACCAGTTCAAGTCTGGTTAGCAGCTCCATCAAATCCCACGAGATATTCGTGGGGTTTTTATTTTATCTCAAATTATGTTTGCAACATAAACAATTTTGTTATATAATCCTTTCATAATTTGAATCGAGGTGTAAAATGAACGGCATTTTTTATTTTTCATCAACAGGAAACAGCTTATACATCGCAAAACGCATCAAGGAACAACTTGATGGCGAAATCATTTATATACCTAAATATCAAGGTGATGGAAGCGAGTTTGACAAAATCATAATCGTTTCACCCATCTATTCCTATGGACTTCCCGTCCACACTTATGATTTCCTTTTGAACGTCAACAACGATACGCCCGTATATATTGTCCTAAATTACGGTGGAATGACTGGTGGCGCAGATTACTTTGCATACAACCTTGCAAAGGAAAATGGCAAAAACATCCTTGGTGTTTACACAATGAAAATGCCCGAAAACTTCACTCTTACGTTTACAGTGCCCAGTTTTTACTGCAACGCAACATTGAAAAAAGCACCCAAAGCCGTTGACAAAATCATTGCAAAAATTGCAAACGAAGAAATAACTGCTCCCAAAAAGACAAAAACACGAGAAGAAAAATACTATTTGAATAAATCAAATTGGCATCTTCTCGCAGATGACTTCTCTGCCAATGAAAACTGTGTTAAATGTGGAAAGTGCGTTGATGTCTGCCCTGTAAATAATATCTCACTGGAAAACGGTGTTGTAAAATTCGCTGATAAGTGTATTGCTTGTTTGGGTTGCTATCATAGATGTCCCCAAAAAGCAATCATATACAAGGGCAGAAACAAAAAGTACAGATATTTCAATCCCAATGTAAACGAAAACGAACTTGGCAAATAGTTCCAACATCAATAAAAAAAAGACAACCTATAGGTTGTCTTTTTCTATTTCTTTTTGATTAACCACTTCGCTTTTGTATATTTGTAGCCGTCTATGTCCATGGACTTATCGTCAAAACTTTCCTTCAATTTTTTGGTCATCATAGTTCCTTTGCTTATCAGTACCAAATAGTCACTTTCGCCCTGCCTAACAAAATATGGCAACACCAAACCTGTTGCCAACATATCAGCAGTAGAAAATATCCCCGGTCCAACAATCAGAGCAAGCAAACTTTGCCAAAGAGACAATTGTCGCTCCCTCACCAATCGCACAATGTTGTCAGCGTCTGCAAATCTTTTCAGTAAAATGTCCTCAGCGTTTCTAAGCTTGGCTTCTTCGCCCTCCAATTTCTCCGTGACGGTGTCTTGCTTAAGCTCGATTTCCTCAACTTTATAGTCAAGAAGTTCATCAATACTTGTATTAAAAATAGATGCTATCTTTTTGATATTGTCTATATCAGGAATACCGACTCCATTTTCCCATTTTGTGACTGCTTGCCTTGATACTCCAAGCATAACAGCCAAATCCTTTTGAGTTAACTTTGCCTCATTTCTTAGGATTGCAAGTTTTTCGCCAAACGTCATCTTGCTTCATCTCCTTTACAATTTCTACCATCATTATATCACAACCGTTTTGATACGCAATATATTTCAACATTTGTAGTGCTACTTTCCGTTGCCTATCACAATTCTTATATTATTATGCTTATAAAATAAAAAAGAAAAAGACTTCCATTTGGAAGTCTTTTTTATTATGCGAAGAATTTGCGTGTGCTGTTTTCGGATGTGGATCGCTTTTGGAGTTCGTCCATAAGTTTATCGTAGTAGTTGCCAAGATAGAACTTCATATTGGGGGATGCTCGCAATGCTTCCACGGCAATATCGGCATCAAGTGACATATAAAAGTCAAATGCAAGGTTGTATCTGTCGCTATAGTTTTTCAATTTTTCGCCACTATAACCGTATTTTGCCTCATATTCACGTTGCTTTTGGTCATCAATGACCTTTTGCTCCCTTTGTTCTCTGAGATATTTTTCAATATCCTCTTGTCTTTGTTGTTGATATTTCAATTCCTTTTCATCTACGTTGTTGTTATATTTGGTATATTTTGCCACAAGCGCATCTCTATCTTCTTTGAGATCTGCAATTTTATCTTGCAACTCAGTGGCGTATTTAAGGTCAAGTTCGTTCATTGCCTTGTCCTTTTCTTGAGAGAGTGCCTCCATTTCCTTGTTCAAGCTGTCAATGGTGGAAATGTAGGCATCTTCCACCTCTTGCTCTGTCATCTTTTCATCATTTGAAATTCTGTCAAGCAGGCTTGAAAGGACACTGCCCCTTGCCATACCATTTTTTACACTGCTATTCTTCTGTTTTTCACGCATATCGTTGTAAGCGTCATCAATCTCTTTGTCCTTTTCCTTCTTCTTTTCGGTGGCAGAGTAAATATCTTGCTCAACACCACTGATTTTTGAGGAATACTTGTTTTCCGTCTTGTTTTTCTCTGCAGTCTTGTCTGCTTCTATCTCCATTGTTGCCCTATTTACGATAGATTCATCACTTTCAGGGGTAAAATCAATTTTTTCAAGACCGAGAGTGGGTGGAAAGAGTTCATCAAGGTTGACTTCTTCCTTTTGAGAGTCCAGATATGCTTGATATTGCTTTTCAAGTTCTTCAAGTTGTTTTTCCACTTCCTTTTCCTGTTCAAGCGCTTGTTTCAGTTGTTCACTTCTTTCTTCGTCACGCTGTGATTTGGTTTTGAAAGCGTCTTTCAATTCTTCCCAAAAACTTCCCATATACTTCTCCTTTTATTTTACTTTTGTCCTTTTTCAAGGTCTTTGACTTTCTTTTCGAGCCTTGCAATACGCTCTGTCAACTCGTCTATGAGTTGATACAATTCTGCAATGTTCATAGCCACCTCCTACACCAAGTCAATCTTCACTGTTATGGGTGCAAGCAAGTTGTGGATATAGGTGGATTTGACCACAAACCCAATCTTCTGCCCACACCTATCCACAAACACCTTTTGTGGCATTTGCGAGCCAAGGAAGTCAAAACTTCTCTCTTGATCGTCGTACTTGACAGTGACCGTCAAAGGATACCTTGTGTTGACAATCATTTCACGGACGATCTTCAATCTATCCGTCCCCATATCGTTGTATGGCGAGCGATAAAACTTGGTGGAATTCTCATCAAAGATTCTTCCCCTTTCAGTTATCATACCCAGATAGTCCGTCTTGTTTCTTGTTGACACCACAAGCAAATCTGTGGCGTGATGCACCTGCATAGGCACAATCTTCACTGCATCATAAGGAGCAAGGATAGAAAGAGATTTTTCCTTCAAGTCATACTCCAAAATGCAGTTGTTTGTCATCACTTCATCATAGTAATCTTCAAGGTCAATTTTGCAACAGAGATAGTACTTGTTTTCCATGTATGCACCAGACACTGCAGTGGGCAAAGTGATTGAAGGCACTTCAAGGTTTAGCCTTGTCACACTATATCCGTCAAAGGCAAAAATGCCTTCGTCTGTGTAGAACATAATTTTGTTGCCACACAACGCAATCGTGTTTTTATATATTCTTCCCGTATCGGTAAATACCTTTTTCAGTGAAAATTCACTTTGATCGCCGTATGCAGTCAAACGGAATATACCATGCTCTCTAAAGATGTACAAGTAGCCAAGGAAGGACACAATTTTCTCAACGTTGCCACACTCATCTTGGAAGGTGATATAACCTGCATTTTCATCACTGACAGTCCAGTTGGTAGGGTCAAGAACTGATGAAAACCACACTTGATTTTCCTTGCCGTTGGCGACACCAAACACTCGCTCAAAGTGGACTGTGACAGAAGAAAACCCAAGGCTATTGTCAACCTTTGACACGCTTTCTCCGTCAAAAATCATAAGCCCCAATTCTGCGTTGGATATGAGCAAGATGTCTTCCCCATTGTAGTTGTAACTGACTACACTCACGTCCTTTTTTGAGTTGAGTCCGTCAATTTCTGTCCAACCTTCATTTTTGAAAATGCTTGTATAAAGAAACACGCCATCACTTGTCTGCACAACAACTTTGTCATCATATTCTCCGTTTTTTCTACGATGATAAATGAAGGCATCTTTGATTTTTTGATAGGGTGCTATGCTGTCAAACACGTATCTTTGAAGGGCAGAATTTTTGTTGTAGCCGGCTGCATATTCAATGCCCAAATCCGATTTGAGCACGCCATTTCTAAATGTGAAATTGTAGGCGTTGGGGCTATACTCTGCCCCCAAAAGTCTTTCGTCAAGTGAGTACACCAATCCTTTGAAGCCAACCTTTTGCTTGGTTGATGATGTCTTCAATTTCTTCATGCACCCCACCTCCTTTCTTTGACAGTGATTTCTCTGCCTTTATACTTGAGCCTTTTGACTGCCTTTTGATAACTGTCGTCATAGGCAGATGCCAAGTCAAATGCACGGAGTGAAAAGTAGTACACTGCAAGGGTGCAGTCGGCAAGGATTTCTGCCGTAAATCTCACGTCTTCAACTTCCTCGCCAAGTTCAACTCTGTCAGTGGCGTATGAATATTCCAATTCCCCATCTCCACTGAAGTCTGTCAATATCGTTGTGGGCATAAGACGAAATCTGTGTTTTGCACCGTTTCCGTCCACCAGTTTTCTTGGATACACCATTTGCTTTGTCAAATTTGAACATTCAACTTTGCCGTCAACCACTTTCACTTTTTCTACGGTTGTCAAGGGCATATATTCGCTCACTGCATCTGCATATCCAATGTTGAAAGCCTCCACAAGCCTACTTACAGTATCTTGCTCAGTGGCAGTCAATTCTTCCTTGTCAAGAAAGTCCTGCTCCCCCATTTTCACAAGGCAAGTTCTCAATATTTTTTTAAGTTCCATAATATCCTCCTATAGCCCTGCTTGACACAAGGCGTTTTCAAGGATTTCCTTTTCTTTTTGCTTTTCAATACGTGCGTTGATTTCGTCCATTTCCTTGATGATTTTCTCTGCTCTTTCAATGCGAGTTTTCCTTGCAAATTCAAGGGTGCGAGCATCAAGTTTTTGAAAAGGCACTACAAACTGCAGTGCCCTTTCAACATAAACCTCAAATCTATGGGCGAGGGTGTTGCGATACACTTCATATCGCCCGTCAATTTCTTTCAGTCTGTCAGCAATAGAAAAGAGATCCTTTTCAATTTTGACAAGTGATTTCATCATATTAGTTCCAGTTTGCGCTCAAGATAACGTTCTTGGTCACAGGCTTGCTGAAGTCGTACAATGCGCCTTCGTGATACCAACCTGCAAAGTCAAATCCACTCTTTGTGGGGTCTTTGGGTTCAACTGCGCAGTTGCCGGGATAGACTTGTTGGCTTGCCACTGACGTGCCACCGTTTGCATAGAAGGTTACGGTGCAACGATCCACTGCTTTTGTGCCGTTGAAGACAATCTTTGCTTGGCCAGAAGGACGTTCACAAAGAAGGTCTGCATATTTGACAAGAGTTGCTGTATAAGCAGGCTTGCCGGGTACTTGATGAAGGACTGTACCACCTTCGCCTTCAAGCCAACGCCAGTCACAAAGTTGATGAAGTTTGAAGTCTGCTGTGTTCAAGAGATACATGGTTTCATCTGCAACAAATCTGTCTGCAACCATAGGAATACCTGCATAAGAAATTGCACTAAAGCCACCATCAACTGTCATATAGTCAACATTAACTCTGTTTTCTGTCATATTTTGCACGTAAGCATTTCTTACGTCGTGTGAGCAAAGAATGATGTCAATGTTGCTGCCTGCGTTGATTTCGATTGCATCAATAGCCTTTTGGATTGCACTTGATGTGACACCATTTTCTTCTGTTGCAACATAGGGGTTGAGGAAGGAATATTCCTTTCTGTCAAGGCCGTAAATTGTTTCGCCACCGAAGATTGCTTCGATACCTGTGAGTTCCTTATCCTTTGAACCTTGGACACAAATTGTACTTAATTCGCACACTGTGTCTGAAATAACTTTGTCGATAGTGATTGTCTTGTTGACTCTGTCGATTGCAACAATTCTTGCACCCTTTGTTTCGGGGTACAAATAGCCCTCACTGTCGTAAATGTCAATGATCATGCCTTCCATCAAGCGTTTGACGTCTTCAACTTGGATGGTGTTGCCGTCTGCATCTTCTACAACTCGAGTGATGACACCACTGCCGTCGCCAAAGAGCATTCTTCCAAAGTTGTATTTGCTTGCGTGGAGCAATCCTTCCATTTCTGCATTGAGAAGGTTTACAAATGCGCCCACTGAGTTTTGTGATGCACGAATTGCCTTGTCACTGATTTCAATTTGACCAAAAAGGTTCTTGAGAGTGAGTGTAAATTCTGCATATTTGTTGCCACCAACTGCGGGCAAAGGATCAATTTCAGAGCCACTGCTGATACCACCGTTAAGTCCGTAGGGTGCGAGTTTTTTGATTTCCTTACCAAAGACGTCTGTTGATGTGTGTTCAATCTTTGCAAGGAAGGGATTTATGCCAACGTTAAGTTGGTTGGCAAGTACGCCCAAATAATATGTTTTAAGGGCATTGTTTGCGTTTGAAAGTGTAATCATATTTTTTCTCCTTTATTTGTTGTGTTGTTGAAATAGTCTGCCTGCCTCTTGGATAGATTGGGGCTTGTTTCGTGGTGCGACAGTATTCTGCCCTGCCTTATTTATAAGCACAGGGGGTTTGCCGGCACGAAGGTCCTTCATATATCCGTCAATCACGGCTTTCTTGACAAAGTCAGAGCCGAGAATATGCTCTTTCAAAAATTCTTCGTCGGTGGCAAGATCTCTTGGCGCACGATATTGAGATAAAAGCACTCTCGTCAGAGCCACTTCAAGACAGTCACTGCGACTGCGCAAAGACGTATCTTTGCTTATCTCTCCTGCGATTTCCCTTGCAAATTGTTTGGCATCGGGGGTTTCATCAAAAAACTTGTCCACTTTTGCCTTCCACTCCCCGGGGGTTTCAGTTGACTGTCCTATCTCTTTTTCATACTTGGCAAGTTTTTGACAACGTCTTGTAAATTCTTTTTCAAGTTCGTTGTACGCCTTTTCAAGTTCTTCAACCGACTTAAATTTTGATGACGGCTTTTGATCTATTTCTTTTTCTGTTGTTTCTTCTGTCTTTTGGCTTGCGCCTTGGAAAATATCTTCAACGGGCAAGGCAATTTCATCATAGATTGATTGAATAGCCCCATTGGTTGAAGTTTCCATTGTATCTGCGTCATTGAAAACACCATTTTTTACAATGGTGTCATCAAGGGCAACGTCTTGTGACGTGGTGGGAGAGATAATGTCTTCCACCACATCTTCAACAAGGTTTTCAAGTTCCTTTTTCAAATCTTCAAGTTTTACTGTTTTCATACTTCCCCCATTTTGCGCTCAAGTTCGCTTATGCCACTTTCAAGGGTGCTGAATTCCTTGTGGGCAGTGATATGACGCAACACTCTTTCGTAAAATTCCTTATCCTTCTTGCATCTTTGAGATACTGCAAGTTTTGTGTGCTCTGTGATATGTGTTTTGTGATCGTCAACTGAGTCGGGCAAGACAACTTCATCTTCAAGAAGCAAGTTTTCTCGCATTGCCTTTGAGATGTGTGCCTCGTCAAGATCTCGTCCACTTTCCCAGTTGCCAAAGCCGAGAATTTCAAAGAGTTTGCCCCTTGTACGATTGGTCATCACACCACTTTCGTCAGTGAAAAGACCAAGTTTCAAAAGATCATAGACCATTGCTCGTCTTGTTGAAATGTTGTCTTCAATTTCGTTGACAGTGTCAAATACAATGTCTTCACTGTTGAGCGCACTTGCCTTGAAACAAGTGATTTCCACATCCCCATTTTCTCCTGCAACACGGATCATTCTCTCTGCCTTTGCATATTGCTTGTAAAGGCGAATAATGTGCTTGCCGACCTTACGCACTGCCTCACGAATACTGTCTGCAGTAAGTGAAATTCTTGTGTCGTCTTGTTCAAGAAGAAGGGATATTGCCGTGCCTGATGAAACGTTGGCAGGCACTTGTGAATATGTGGTCACTTCACTGACGCCACTGATCATAACAAACTCGTTGAGCAGTTTTTCTTCCTCACGGCTAAACTCGGTGGGGACTTGCCCTGCATTCATCATCACGGGAGGTGTGCTGCCCTGTCTATAAATGAGCACTTTGCCGGGTGAAAGACCTTCTTCTTCAAGGTTCTCAATATCAACCGATCCGTCCTCAACAGCGAGAACACCCATCGCAATTCGGTTCATAAACTCGTGTTTGCGATTTTTGACGGTGTTGTAGGCACGTTGAACGGGGATAATTCTTTCCACCACACTTGAACCGAAGAAACTGCCCAAAGTGTCAAGGCAATGTTGCTTGGCAAAGGGGTATGTGCGAGTGTTTTCTTCGCCATTGACAAAGGGCAAAACACCGTCATAAACAAGGGTGTCGCCTGCCACAATAACCAGTCTTCCGTCGGGATAATCAACAGTGGGTTTTGAGTATTTTTCAATAACGAGTACACTGTCGCTTTTCTTTTCGGACACAAATCTTGGCACTGTTGCGCTATATCCAAATCCACCTGCAACTTCACTGTTGTCAAAGGTGAAGACACCTATTTCCTTGCCGTCAACTTCTACACCCCAAAGTGTCTTTACGTCATCAACGGACATAACCTTGGCGTGCATAATTGAAGGTTGCTTTTCAATTTCACTGACTGCAAGGTCTTCGGGGAAAATCTCAAAGGGAGAGCATACACTGATGCTCACATCTCCTTCCTTCAAGGTTGCATCTGCGTCAAGTGCCTTTCCCTTTTCGCCATCCCACACAACTTTGTAAAATGCACTGCCTGTGATTTCACTCCATGTGTTTGCATTTGACATAAGTCCACTGAAATTGTTTTCTTCTTCTACCGCGTGCAAAAGTTTTGTTGCAAGTTTTGCTGCAGAGATGTCTTCGTCATCATTTGTTTGAGGGCGTACACCCGCTTTTGCTTTGACCTTTGCAAGTTTTGAAAGTCTTGTTTCAAGGATAGGTGCAATGTGGTTGTATACTTCTCGGCTTTGCCAAAAATATTGTTTGCCTCTATCTTCAATATCTCCACGGGGGGAAATTTCTGCGTATTGGTTGCCAATGACAAAGTTCATATTCAATCGCCAATTAAGTTCAAGAGGACGTCTTTTTTCCTGCCTTTCCTTAAAGTCCTGCAATATGCTTGTCACAAGTTGGTTTTGTTTGTCTTTCATTTGATTCTCCTTATGCTTTTGAGTTTTTTGAAAAATTGTTGAAAATGTTTTGTAAATTGTTCAAATTTGTTTGTTGAAAAATGTCTTTTGTATCTTCTTTTATGTCTTCGTTTCGTGTGTTTCAGTCGGCACTGATATTCTCTTTCAGTTTTGTTGACGATGGGAGTTTGACTAATGGCTTTCTCTGTGGTTTTTCCATCAAAATGCCACAGTGGACGGTGCTGACTTTCACTGCGCAAAATTACATTGGGCACTGCGCTTGGCACAAAATGTTCGCCAAGTTTTTTGTATAACGTCACCCCACACTTTCTGCACACAGTGATGTCAACCTCGTCAACGTACAACCCTGCATCTTCTCCACAAAATACGCATTTTGCTTTGCCTTGAAGTTTATATACGTTCATTTTTTCTTCCCTTTTGATTTAGAAAAGGTTGCCAACTCTTGTAGCAACCTTTCCTTTTCCTTTTGTATTTCTTCGTCACTCATTTCTTCAATTGACGGCTCGCCAACAAGGTCAAGATACGCCTTCAAAGCACCTGAGTCCGGTGGACAATACTTTGTCGTGACTTTCTTTTTGTTGAGCACTGCTTGTCCAGTTTCATCCACCACGTATTCCTCTGTGATTTCATCATAAGTGTATCCCGTAGCCTTTTTCAATAGTGCCTTTATAAGTTCTTCATCCATTGATTTCTCCTGTTATAGCGTATAAGTTTTTCTTTGTCCGTTTCTATGACAGACGGCTGATGTTTTGGTCGCTCGGCAGGGTCGGGTAGGCTCATAACAAAATAGCGCAAATCGTCCATGGCGTGATCGTCAACCTTCTTTGGTCGGTCATCTCTGCCCCACCAATATGACTTGATTTCACTGATCATATTCACACAAGTTTTGAAGATATACAACCTTGGTGGTTTTTGACAAAACAATGACTTTATCCGTTGAATACCAGTGTATAAATCCTTGTTTATGCTTGTATTAACCAAAATGCCTTTTTCATAAAACAACTCTGCAACACTCTTTTCCCCTGCCAAAGTACGTTGGTTTGACGCGCTGTCAATCAAGGCACGAAGCCTGCCTTTATTATCCCTTTGCCACCCCAATTTGTCTGCAAGTGCAAATATCTTTTCAACGTGGTGATCTATCGTTTTTCCACTTTCATAGTGCTCCCCAACCACGTAAATATTGCCGTCATAATCCACTGCATAAAAGTGACAACTTGTGGGGTTTTTCAACCCCGGGTCTATGGAAATATTATTCTGCCAATCCTTTGGCACAGGGAAAGGATCTATGACGTGAACGTCTGGGTTGAACTCGGGATACACAAGACCTTCACCCACCGTAAACTTGCCAAAACGTCTGCTCTCTTGCTCGCTTTCGGAGGTCACTGAAAGCATGGCGTCAATCTCGTTTTCATCAAGGTAGGGGTTGTCTTTCCACTCCATGTGGACTGTCCACACTTCTGGATTTTGACGGACGTTGAGTTCAATCTCGTCATACACCCACGTCAATCCTTTCAAGGGTGTCATAGTGCCAAAAATCATGCCACACTTGTCAAAGACACGCATACGGCACTCGGCATATATATCTTCGGGTGGTTCTTCGTCAAACCATACAAAGTCAAGGCTTGCACCTTGAAATTTCTCTCTACCTTGGTCGCAAGATTTGAACCCTATCTTTGAAAGTCCACCAAGGGCGTTGCGCACTACGATATGATCTATCACGCCATACTCGGGCGCACCCTTCTTGCCACTGACCATTACGATTTCTTCAATAAATCGTGGGGATAGATATTTGAGCACTTTGGCTTGCGCTACGTCACGTTGCACTTCCCTTGTAAGACTGACCACCCAACCACTGACTGACGGGCGATTTTCTTTGTAGGGGTGTATCCCTCTTGCAAGCCATACGGTTTCAACTGCACCACACTCGGTCTTGCCACTTCTATTTCCACCAAATACCCATCGATTGCGCTTGTTTGACTTGTGAAAAGCAAGTTGCTTTTGGTGCACTTTGTCACGGTTGTAATGATTGAGCGCATCATTTTCACGGATATGCTGTTCCTTTTCCAGTTGCAAGATTTTTTTGATGATGTCGATTTCCATATTTCGACCATACAATACCACAATGGCAAAAATCAAAGGTATGTGCCAAAAATTTTTGGAAATGGAAAAATTAACTTTGTTAAAAAACTCAAAAAATCGCCATGAAAACGTGATAAATTGATGTGAAAATACAAAAAACTCGGTTGAAAAAATGAAAATGCCTGAGTGTAAAATCAAAATACAACTTAACTAAAATTGGAAAGTTGACAGAATACCGAAGGGAGCAATATTTTGCTCACGGCAAAAATTTCAAGATTTTTGGGATAAACTCTTTATTTTTGTCTATATATATAGTAAAATATTATGGATATGAAAAAAGTTCTTACAATTTTGACAATAGCATTTATTTTTGCAATCACATTTTCAATGTGGGGATTTTCTGCGCACACAGATATTGCTCAAGCAGATGAAACAATTTCATACATTTGCATTGAACCTGCAGACCTTGAAAAAAATGAGTACGCAGGCGCAACGAGTGTGGCAGTCATTGGCGAAGACGGCAACCCCCTTTTCTATCTCATTGAAGGCTACTACTACCCCGTTGAAACAAAATCAATCGGTGGCGAAAACTTCTACTTCCTTCGTGTTGATGGCGTATCTGAAAATGCTTTCATTAAAACAACAATCGCACCTATCCCATTGCCCAGTGGTGCAACCAAAGAAAACGCACTTCCCGGCAATCTTTTGCTCAAGGAAAACGTGACGATTGCTCTTGACGGACAAACTGTTGACACTCGTCAAGGTTGGACAGTGAAACTCATTGGCGTCAAGGACAACGACTTCTTTGTGCAAGCATCTCTTGGCGAAACAAATGTTTGTGGTCTTGTGGCAAAAGACAACTTTACCCTGTCAAATGTGGTGTATCATCCTGTGTTTCAAGCAAAACGTGAAGGATTGCTCAATGCAACACCCGAAGATGAAATCATTGGTGGCGCAACCACAGATAAGTCTGTGTTGCTCCGCATAATCCTTATCATTGGCATTGCAGTGCCTGCAATCATCATTGCAATCATGATATTCAAGCCCGGCAGAGCCAGTGCAAAAACCAACTACGATCGTCACGCAATGCGCACACGTCGTGAAGAAGAAATGGACTACGATCGTGATCGCAGATATGATCGTGAAAAGGACTACTCTCGCCGTGCACCCTATGATGATAGGGGCTATGATGACCGTGATTACAACGGCAGACAAGATCAAAGAGATTACGATAGACAAGGATATGACAGAGGCCGTGACAACTACGACGGCAGAAGTTATGATCAAAGAGGTTATGACGGATATCGTGACGGCTACCGTGATGATAGACCCCGTGATGACAGACCTCGTGATGACAGACCTCGTGACGATAGAGATTACGATAGAAGGCGATAAAATTGAAGACACTTTACATTGCATCAGACATACACGGTGGGCTTTTCCACTTCAAGAAATTTTGGCAAGCCATTGAAAATGACGCCAACAAAAAGGTTATCCTTCTTGGCGACACCTACAATCACGGCCCAAGAAACCCCTTCCCCGAAGAATATGCACCTATGGAAGTAGAGGCACTTCTTGAAAGCAAAATGGGGGAATTTGACGTCATCAAAGGCAACTGCGACAGTGAAGTTGACCAAATGATTTCCCCTTTCAAGATTAGGGGAGATTTCTCTTTGAAGGACGGAGATAGACATATCTTCTTCACTCACGGACACAAAGTCAATCCCGATATGCCTTCAAAGAAGGCAAAAGTGGGAGATGTTGTCTTGTACGGACATTTCCACGTGCCTTGCCACACCATTGTTGATGGCGTCCACTATATCTGTGTAGGCTCAATCTCAATGCCAAAAGACGGCAGTAAGCACACTTATGCAATTTACAACAATTCAACCATCACTGTGAAAGCACTCGACGGCACAACGGTACTTGAAATAAAACTATAAAACACACAAAGGTACATGATGAAAGCACCAATTAGACTTAACACACCATTTGAAACCACCGATATTCCTTTGAGTGAATATCCTCGTCCACAATTTCAACGTGACAGTTATATCACTCTCAACGGAAAGTGGCAGTATGCCATTTATCGCAATAGTGAAAAGTTTGACGGCTATCAAGGGGATATCCTTGTGCCTTTCTCACCGGAATCACTTTTGTCCGGACTCCCCGAAGGCACTCTTGTCACACCCAGTGACGTCCTTTACTATCATCGCACCTTTACACTGCCCAGTGAGTTTATAAAGTCAAAGACTTTCATCCACTTTGGCGCAGTTGACTACGCTTGCAAAGTGTCAATCAACGGCAGAGTTGTAGGTGAGCACACGGGTGGCTACACCCCCTTCTCTTTTGACGTGACAGACTATATCTACTCTGGCGAAAACTACATTGACGTTGTTGTCACCGACCCCAGTGATACTTCATATCACTCAAGAGGCAAGCAAGCACTGAAACACGGCAAAATTTGGTACACCCCTCAATCAGGCATTTGGCAAAGCGTATGGCTTGAAAGTGTGCCTGAAACATATCTCAAAGATATTACAATCGTACCCGACATTGACAACGATTGCGTTATGTTGCGCCTTGACAAACCCAAGGGCGTTATTGCAGAAATCATTGTTGCAGACAACGGCATTGCCCTTTCAAAGACAGTATGCGACAAGGATATGGCAGTCATCTCAATGACCGACTATGAACTCTGGTGTCCTGAAAATCCTAAACTTTATGACATAGTCATAAAAGTGGGTGATGATATTGTCAAATCATACTTTGGTATGCGTAAGTTTAGCATCGTCACAGACAATCTTGGTTTCAAGCGTCTTGGACTCAACAACAAGCCTTATTTCCACAAAGGCGTCCTTGACCAAGGCTACTGGTCTGACGGTATGCTCACTCCCCCTTCAAACTCTGCCCTTGAATACGACGTGAAACTTGTCAAATCTATGGGCTTTAATATGATCCGTAAGCACATCAAAATCGAGCCACTTCGTTGGTACTACCACTGCGACAAGGAAGGCATCCTTGTGTGGCAAGATATGGTGTCCGGTGGCGAGAAATACAACTTCCTTTACATTGGCTTCCTTGCTTTCCTTGAAAAACATATCAAGGACGACAACGAAGCTCAATACAAAAAACTCGCCCGTGCAAACAAGGACGGCAGAGATGAGTTTGAAAAGGAAGTCCGTGAAACCATGGACTACTTGAAAAACGTAGTTTCCCTTTCCGTTTGGGTGCCTTTCAACGAAGGTTGGGGACAATTTGACTCCGTGCGTATCACAAAAGAAATGAAAAAGATTGACAACACTCGTATCATTGATAGCGTCAGTGGTTGGAACGATCAAGGCAAAGACTCAAGCGATCTCAAATCTCGCCATATCTATTTCAAACCTATCACTGTGCCTCGCAAGGACAAACGTTGCTACGTGCTCAGTGAGTTTGGTGGATATTCACTTCCCATCAAGGAGCACATGTTCTCTCCCGACAAGATCTTTGGATATAGAGTGTACAAATCAACAGACGCACTTGCAGATGCCTTTACAAAACTCTACGAAAAGAGCATTTTGCCCCTTGTTGACAAGGGATTGTCTGCCACCGTCTATACACAAGTCAGTGACGTTGAAGAAGAAATCAACGGACTTGTCACTTATGATAGAAAGGTTGTCAAATTCCCCATCAACCTTATGAAATCACTCAACGAAAAGTTGACAATCAAAAACTAATCGTCATCACTAAGGAAAACAACTATGAGCATTGCCGACAAGATTTTCATTGATACTTGCAGAGATATTCTCGACAACGGTGTCTGGGACACCCATCTTCCCGTCCGTCCAAAATGGCTTGACGGCACTCCTGCACATACAATAAAAAAGTTCTGCATAGTCAATAGATATGATCTTTCAAAGGAATTTCCCATCATCACACTGCGCCGTACTGCTTTCAAATCTGCAGTTGATGAAATCCTTTGGATATGGCAAAAAAAGTCCAACAACGTCAAGGATTTGAACTCACACATCTGGGATAGTTGGGCAGATGAAACAGGCTCAATCGGCAAGGCTTACGGCTATCAACTCGGAGTAAAACACACCTATCCCGAAGGGGAATTTGACCAAGTTGACCGTGTGCTTTATGACCTTAAAAACAATCCGTCATCTCGTAGAATTATGACCAATATCTACAACTTTCAAGACCTTCACGAGATGCATCTCTACCCTTGTGCCTACTCTGTGACTTTCAACGTTGCAGATGGCAAACTCAATGCAATACTCAATCAACGCAGTCAAGATACACTGACTGCCAACAACTGGAACGTGGTGCAATATGCAGTGCTTGTACACATGTTTGCACAAGTCAGTGGGCTTGAAGTTGGCGAACTTGTACACGTCATTGCAGACGCTCACATCTATGATAGACACGTGCCAATCGTTGAAAAGATTTTGCAAAATAAGCAGTTTAACGCTCCAAAACTTTGGATAAACCCCGAAATCAAGGATTTCTACGATTTTACAGTCAACGACTTCCGTCTTGAAGGATATGAGTTTACACCCCTTGAAGACAAGATCGAAGTGGCTGTGTAGGAGAGATATGAAACTTATCGTTGCAGTTGACAAAAACTGGGGCATTGGCAAAAACAACGGACTGCTCTTTGACCTTAAACTTGACATGAAACACTTTGTCGAGCATACAAAGGGAAAGGTGGTCGTTATGGGGGCAAACACATTGCGCTCCTTGCCCAATGGTATGCCTTTGAAGAATCGCACCAATATCGTCTTGAACCCTGACGGTGATCTTTTTGATGCCATTGAAAAGGGATATATCTTGACCACTTCTCTTGACGAACTTTTGGAGCAAATCAACGCCCAAGAAGACAAGGAAGTTTATGTCATTGGTGGCGCAATGATGTACCATACGTTGCTCCCATATTGCGACACTGCATATATCACAAAAGTTGACAGTGACGGGGGCGCAACAGTCTTCCACGACAACCTTGACAACCTTGATAATTGGACGTGCGTTGAAACAAGCGAGCCTATGGATGACAACGGACACACAATACGCTTTTGCACATACAAAAATGCAAGCCCATCTGTATTCAAGTCAACAGTTGACAAAAACAAAAAGGGGCTGACCTTTGAAGATTGCATTGACAAATTTAATGCACGAAAAAACTGAAAATTCTATACTTTTACAAGGAGATAAAATATATGAAAGAATTTGCAACAAAATATCTTGAAATCTACGACTCTATGCCTCTTTGGGCAAAAGTCCTTTTGTCAATATTTTGGGCAATACCCAATGGCCTTTATCGTTTTTCAAAAAGCGCCCTTGCAGAAAGTGAAACCGGCATGGCACTGGCCGTCGTCGTCACGTTCTTCTTTGGTGAAATCTTAATCTTGGTTGACATCATCACCCTTCTCATTTCAGGCAAAGTTCTTTGGATAAACGACAAGCCTAAAAAACACAGAAAAAAACACGAAACTTCCGCTGAAACCAGCGAAGAATAAATATCAAAAAAATTCATATTTTTATAAGGAGAATTAGTATGAAAGATTTTGCAGCAAAATACATAAAATGGTATGATGAATGTCCTCTTTGGGCAAAAGTCCTTCTCTGCTTCTTGTGGGCAATCCCTGCAGGCCTTTATCGTTTTTCAAAGAGCGTCCTTGCAGACAACACAGTTGGCATGGTATTGGCAATCGTTTTGACACTTATTGGTGGCGAAATTTTGTGGGTTATCGACCTTATCAGCCTTATCGTCAAGGGCAAACTCTACTGGCTTGACAACATCAATGAAATCATTTCAACAGATGAAAAAGCAGAAGAACCTGCAAGCGCAGAAACAACCGAAACTGATGCAGAATAATCTGCAACAATCAATAAAGGCACTCTCATGAGTGCTTTTATTTTTTGCCTTTTTGAGTGTATGGATATTTGAGTTTTGTCAATACTCTATTTGGAGGTATTACATTATGGAACTTATTGAAAGCAAAACACTCAACAATTTGGCAAAGGCATACGCCGGCGAGTGCCAAGCACGTACAAGATATGAGTTTATGGAATATGGCGCAAGAAAGCAGGGATATACTTGCCTTGCAGAAATGATTGACAAAGTTGCCTACAACGAATTCAACCATGCTCGTATGTTTTACACTTATATCCAAAAGGCAAGCGACAAAGTCATTGACAACATTGAAGTCTGCACAGGCTACCCTTTCAAAGAAAAGTGGGATCTTGAAGAAAACTTGCGCATAGCCAGCGAAGATGAGCATCTTGAAGCATACGAAATCTACCCTGCCTTTGCAAAAACTGCCAAGCAAGAAGGCTTTAAGGAAATTGAAAAATTGTTCCTTATGGTCGCCGACGTAGAAAAGTGCCATAGCATGCTTTTTGCTCAACTTCACGAGCAAATGAAAAACGGCACAATGTACAAAAAGAAAAATGCAGTCAAGTGGAAATGTGCAGGTTGTGGTTATGAAGCAACAAGCAAAAAAGCATGGGACGAATGTCCTTTGTGCAAGGCAAAACAAGGCTTTGTCATGTTGCATATCCAAGACGGAAGCGAACAATAAATGACCGTTGTCAAAATATTGCATTTTGCACAACAACAACTTTATAATATCAAAACAAAACAAAAAAGTGGCGTTTCTGCCACTTTTTATTTTTTAACATTATTGATGATATGAGCAATGCGCAAAAAGATAATATATAGATGCTCAACAAGAAAGGCACTCACACAGCAGACCGAACAGTTTATCCGTGCACTTTTATGACGAGCATAAAAATGCCATATTGAGATGAGTGATGCGAAAAGCGCCTTTATAACAGACCAACGTGTACTTGGCGTATATGAGGTTTAATATAAAGACGCCCGACAATATGGCACGTTTTCTTCGCCCATTTATAGTGCATAAAAAGGTGATATGTGGATGTATAACAAGAAAGGCACTCGCACAGCAGACCGAACAGTTTATCCGTGCACTTTTATGACGAGCGTAAAAATGCCATATTGAGATGAGTGATGCGAAAAGCGCCTTTATAGCAGATCGACGTGTACTTGGCGTACATGAGGTTTGGTATAAAAACGCCTGACAAGACGGCACATTTTCTTTGCCTATTTATAGTGCATAAAAAGGTGATATTTGGATGTATAACAAGAAAGGCACTCGCACAGCAGACCGACGTGTACTTGGCGTACATGAGGTTTGATGTGCAAGTGCCTGACGAAGTTAGACGCCAAATAGCACCTTTTTACTTGGTGCCGAACAACCTATCCCCCGCATCCCCCAACCCGGGAAGGATGTATCCAACATCATTAAGTTGTCTGTCAAGAGTGGATACATAAATCTTGACGTCAGGATGTGCGTTGGCAACAGTTTCTACGCCAAGAGGAGAGCCGATAATGTTCATAAGACGGATGTCGGTGCAACCACGCTTTTTCAATACGTCAATGGCTGCCACTGCACTGCCACCTGTTGCAAGCATGGGGTCAAGCAAAATTGCAATGCTATCTTCAATGCCTTCGGGCAGTTTGCAATAATACTCGCAGGGTTCAAGAGTTTCTTCATTTCTGTACATGCCAATATGTCCAACTCTTGCCAAGGGGAAAAGTGTATGCACGCCGTTGACCATGCCAAGCCCTGCTCTCAAAATAGGGACGATTGACACTGCATTGTCTGCAACCATAGTTTGCTCGACAGTTTCAAGGGGTGTCTTGACAACAACCTTTTTGGTGGGGACGTCTTTGAGAGCGTCATAAACCATAAGGGTTGTGATTTCTTCAACAAGTTCACGGAATTCCTTTGTGCTTGTCTTTTCGTCACGAAGGATTGCCACTTTGTGTTGAATGAGAGGGTGATCAAAGATTGTAACGTTGCTATAATTTTTCATATTTCACCTTTTGGGTTTCCCCGCACTTTATTTACAAAAGTATAAAAAAAATTCGTCACCAAAAGGAAACGAATTGTCTATCTGCGAGAAGGAATAAGACACCTGCCACCAATGTAGCCTTTTTTGTCACGAAATATCTTCCTTGACTAATACGTGTCATACACTCACTCCGTCATTTATTATAGATACTTTATCACAAAGGACAAATTTTGTCAAATACTATCGCACGCTCGTGCGCACTTAATGGGTCAATCAAGGATTTCCTTCAAAAGATCAAGATTGAAGTCTGGCACGTATTCCTCCGTTGCAGAGTCAAGGTCTTGTGCAAACCCATTTGTAAGCCCTGCCTCAAAAAATGCATCGGTACACGTTTCGTATTCGTCGGCATTTAGTTTTCTTGACAAAATGGGGTGATTTTGCACATTTTCAGTGGGAAAATACTGTCCCATGACGCTTACAAGCATATTTTTGTCAATTTTGGCGATTTCTTCAAAAACACCTTTCGTGTTCTCGGTACACGAAGGCAATACCAAATGTCGCAAGATTACCCCCTTCTTCATCATGCCGTCTTGGTCAAATTTATCAACGGGTTGTTGCCTGCGCATTTCTCGTATGGATTCTTTTGCCACTTCAAAATAGTTTGGCACGCCTGAAAACTCTTTTGCAAGGGCGTTGTCGCTATATTTGAAGTCGGGCAAGAAAATATCCACCAATCCTTGAAGTTTCTTTATGTTGGCGACGGTTTCGTAGCCGTTTGAGTTCCACACAATAGGAATTGAGATTTCTTCCTTTGCCTTTTTCAACGTTTCAACAAGAAGATTGACGTTTGATGGGGGCGTGACGAGGTTGATATTCTCTGCGCCAATGCTTTCGAGGTGTTTCATACACTGGATTAGTTCATTAGGCGTGATTTCTCTGCCCACACCACCGTGAGAAATTTGGTGATTTTGACAAAAGACGCACTTCATGGTGCATCCACTGAAGAATATTGTGCCACTACCTTTTGAGCCAGATATACAAGGCTCTTCAAAGTGGTGCAGCCCAACTCTTGCAATCTTGAAAGTTTGTCCCATATCACCGTTTCCTTTGATTTTTGCTACGCAAAGCGCCTTTGCGCGCTACGATAATTATAGTATTTGCTTTAGCCATTGTCAACACCGACTTGCCCATATATCTTCAATATTCAGCAATCTTTGCTCTTTACAATGTGGCATATCGGTGGTATAATCTCAATGTATAATAACTTATAAAGGTTTTACCTTTGGGGGCACTATGTCAAGCACAATCGGCACAATTTCAAGAGGTATCAAAGCACCCATCATCAAAACAGGCGACAATCTGGTCAAATTGGCTGTTGACAGCCTTATGGATGCATCTCGCGACCCTGAAACAGGGTTCAAAATCCAAGATCGTGACATCTTTGCTTTGACGGAAGCAGTTGTGGGCAGAGCCCAAGGCAACTATGCAACCGTTGACCAAATCGCAAAGGACGTCCGTCAAAAAACAGGTGGTGGCACGGTGGGGCTCATCTTCCCCATCCTTTCTCGCAACCGTTTCTCATTGCTCTTGAAAGGCATATCCAAGGGCGTTGACAAACTTGTCATTATGCTTTCATACCCCAGTGACGAAGTGGGCAACCATCTCATGAGCCTTGACACCCTTGACGAAAAGGGTATCAACCCCTACACCCACGTATTCACAGAAAAAGAAGTGTACGAAACTTTCGGCGAAATCAAACACCCCTTCACCGGCATTGACTATATTGCACTCTACAAGCAAATGGGTGGAGAAAATACAGAAATCATCCTTGCCAACCGTCCCCAAGAAATCTTGAAATACACGGATACGGTCATCTGCGCCGACATCCACACAAGACACCGCACAAAACGTCAACTTATCAGTGCAGGAGCAAAGACAGTCATCTCTCTTGACGAGATCTTGACGGATCCCGTTGATGGCAGTGGTTTCAACAAAGATTATGGTATTCTCGGCTCAAATCTCGCCACCGACGAAAGCGTAAAACTTTTCCCAAGAGATTGCGAAGCACTTGCCTATGCAATTCAAGATGAAATCAAAGAGCGCACAGGCAAACACGTAGAAGTTATGGTATATGGCGATGGCGCTTTCAAAGATCCCGTCGGCAAAATTTGGGAACTTGCAGACCCCGTTGTTTCCCCGGGATACACCAAAGGACTTGAAGGCACACCCAACGAATTGAAGTTGAAATACCTTGCAGACAACAAGATCGGCAACCTTTCTGGCGAAGAGGCAAAGAACGCCATCAAAGAAATGATAAAGGCAAAGCCGACCAACCTTGTGGCATCACAAGCATCACAAGGCACAACCCCAAGAAGACTGACCGACCTTATCGGCTCACTCTGTGATTTGACAAGTGGCAGTGGTGACAAAGGCACGCCTTTCATCTATATTCAAAACTACTTCTCAAACTACGCAACTGAATAATACAATCGCAAATAATCGCAAAATAAAGGCTTTATGCTTGCAATAGTCAAAAATAAAGTTCTTGTTTTGCGATTTTTTCAAAATAGAAAGGACAATAAAACTCAACCATGATTTTATCTATTGGCGAAATTTTAATAGATGCATACAAAAGCAACGATGGTTGCACTACACATATTGGTGGTGCGCCTTTCAATGTTGCAGTATGGGCAAAACGTGCAGGAGGCAAAGTAGGTTTTGTGGGCAAAGTTGGAGATGATGACTACGGCAAATTCATCATTGACAAAGCCACAGATTACCATATTGACCACATCAACATAGGTGTCGCCCATGGTTTGAAAACTACCGTTGCAGAAGTGACTCTTGACGGCAACGGGGAGCGCTCTTTCAAGTTTCAACGCGACAACACTGCCGACTTTCAGCTGGACGTCAATGATGTTGACTTTGAAAACTCTTGCCCCAATATTGTTCACATGGGTACACTAATGCTCAATCAAAAAATAGGCAAAAAATTCTTTGATGATGTACTGAAAATCGCCAAAGAAAAAGGATTTTATATATCCATTGACGCCAACTTCCGTGACGATTTGTTTGAAAGCAATGAATTGCGCAACAAAGTTTTGAAACCCTACCTAAAAAGCGCAGATTTTTTGAAGATGGGGGCTGACGAATTGTTGGACTTCACGGGCAAAACCACTCTTGAAGATGGTGCGAAAGCAATGAATTTCAAGAATTTGCTTTTTGTCACTGACGGTGGCAACGGCTCACACATTTTCACAAAGAGAACTCATATCTTCGTGCCTTCTCAAAGAGTTGACGTTGTTGATTCAACGGGCGCAGGGGACGCCTTCTGGGGCAACGTTCTTCAAGGCATTGACACCCTTCTCTCATGCGGCCTGCCCCTTGACAGTCACAATCTTACTTCTATTGTTCAACGGGCCAACATAGTGGGCGCACAAGCCGTTGGACGACTTGGCGCAATCTAAAACGAACGCTCAAAACTTATAATGCAACAAAAAACCACTGCCGAAACAGTGGTTTTATTTTTTTGTCATATTTCAGTGTTTATTGTGTTCTTTTGCACATATAAAACACTTATTCTGCATTTTTATCTTTGAGTGCATATCCAAAGAGTGATTTCAAAAAGGCATGCATTTCTTCTTCGCTGAACTTATCGGGATTGTCAAGATACCACAGACACATATCAATGAGCGCACCTGCATAAGCCACGGACATCAGTGTAAGGGGAACACCACTGGGGTATGTTGTATGGCACTTTTGTATGTATTGCTTTACTGTTCTTGAAAGAGAGTCTTTGATAGTTTGGATAACCTTTTCATTGCGATTGTGTGTGAGCATTGCAGAGATTTTGCCCTTGTTATCCTTGACAAAATCAAAGGTGGAGTGGGCAATCTCAAGTATGGTATCCATAGGGTTTTCTGCCGTCAATTCCTTGTTGATTGATGAATAAATGTCATCCTTCAATTCTTCAAGGGCGTATGACAAAAGATGATACTTGTCTTCATAGTGAGCATAAAATGTGGCACGATTGACACAGGCCTCCTTGCAAATGTCAATAACACTGATCTTGTCAAGTGACTGTGATTGCATCATGTTGATGATGGTTGTTGACAAGTGTTTTCTGGTGCGAACAATGCGCAAATCTTCCTTATATTTCATAACTCACTCCTTTGCTATTATCTTGCCACAAAACCCTCCCCCTTGTCAAGATAATCGACACTTGTATTATTTTTTCGCTCATTATGTTTCAACGCATTGCCACAAAATCATGCAAACTTAATAAAAGCCGTCTTTAGATTTACTAAAAACGACTTTTTTTGGCACCCACAATAGGAATCGAACCTATAATTGCCCCTTAGGAGGGGGCTGTTATATCCATTTAACTATGCAGGCGTAGTTGGGTGCGCGCAGGTTTTTCGTGCGTATATATACGTATGCGCGCTTATATATATGGTTTTAGAGTAATTTTGCGTAATTTTGCACCGTGGTGTGATTATACTCTCTTTTGTGGAGAGTTGTCAAGGATGTGGAAAAATTGCTTTTTTATTGACAATTTATACTTCATTTATACTTTTTTCTCAAATTTTATGAATCAAATTTTCCCAAGATGAATAGTAGGTCAGGCTTTCAAAATCGGTGTTATCGTTGGCTTTTTTAAGCCATTTTTCTGCTTGCTTTTGATCTTTGTCCGTGCCGATACCGTACCAATACATATTGCCGACTTCTTGTTGTGCGTACCCGTGTCCTTGTTTTGCAGAGCGAAAGAAAAATTCAAATGCTTTTTCTCATCTTTGGTGACACCGATACCCTTGGCAAGCACACGTCCGTAAGCATACTGTCCCACGGCAAGATCCCCATTGGCAGAGATTTCATAGTTGCGCACTGCCCTTTCAAGATCAACGTCAACACCCCAACCGAACTCATATATTTGTCCTAATTGGTAAGATGCCAATTCATTGCCATTGTCTGCCGACGCTTGATACCACTCTCGTGCTATTTGCAAATCCTTGTCCATGCCATATCCATGTTGACACAAATATCCAAGCCAATATTGAGCATCCCCATGGCCTTGCTTTGCAGATAAGGTATAGTACTTTACGGCAAGGGGAAGATTTTGCGCAACACACAACCCTTGGGCATACAAATTGCCAAGAACATATTGACCATCCACATTGCCGTCATCTGCAGAAAGAGTGAGCAATTCCACTGCCTTTTCATACTGTCCGTCTTCAAGCAATTTTACGCCTTGAGCGTACATATCCTTTGAGTTGAAATCCATATCTCTTCTTCCTTTCGTCTTCACGAGTGACTTGTATTTTATCTGCAAGGATATTATCGCACAAACTCATCAATTTGACAATAAAGATTTTCTTTACAAAAAAAAATAGCACAAGATATAGTGGTACATTTTGGCAATTATCCGTGAAACAAAATTGGGGAACATTAGCAAGGATTTTCTTTCATATTGGGTTAGAATATGGGTTTTCAAAAACATTTTTTCTTTGCAAAATTTAGAATACCGATTTTGAGCCGTAAATAGTCAATCTATCGTGTTTTTTGCAGGATTTACGTTTTGGGCGTTCTACGGGGTGTACCACAATATATTGTATGATAGCACAAAATTTCTTCAATATTTTGTTATTTTCGATTGACAAGGTTGGCTTTGTATGTTAAATTTTTATTCGCACCACCATTTGATCCCGGGTGGTGATTATTGCAAAAATTACCAAAGAGAGGAATAAGCCATGTTGAGTGTTAAGAAAAGAGATGGAAGCATAGTTCCATTTGACTTATCCAAGATCAAAAATGCCATTGAAAAGGCATTTATCGCAGAGAAAAAGAACTATAGTGACGACATCCTTGATATGTTGGCACTTCGTACTACTGCAACATTCAACGATAAAGTGAGAGATGGCGTTGTGTGCGTCGAAGACGTGCAAGATGCAGTTGAAGTTGTGCTTATCCAAGGTGGCTACGTTGAGGTGGCAAAGTCATATATTCTCTATCGTAGACAACACGAAAAGATCCGTAATATCGGCAGCACCACCCTTGACTACACAAAGACGGTCAACAACTATCTCAACATCAACGATTGGCGTGTGAAGGAAAATAGCACCGTCACATATTCCGTTGGTGGACTTATCCTTTCAAACTCTGGTGCAATCACTGCCAACTACTGGCTCAGTGAAATATATGATGATGAAATCGGCAAAGCACACCGTGATGCATCAATCCATATCCACGATCTCAGCATGCTCACAGGCTACTGCGCAGGTTGGTCACTTAAACAACTCATCAAAGAAGGTCTTGGTGGCATAACTGGCAAGATCACTTCTGCTCCTGCAGGACACCTTTCAACACTCTGCAACCAAATGGTCAACTTCCTTGGCATTATGCAAAACGAGTGGGCAGGCGCACAAGCATTTTCATCATTTGACACATACCTTGCACCTTTTGTCAAGGCAGACAACCTTACGTACAAAGAGGTCAAGCAATGCATCCAATCATTTATATATGGTGTCAACACCCCGTCAAGATGGGGCACACAAGCACCTTTCACCAATATCACTCTTGACTGGGTTGTCCCCAATGACCTTGCAGAACTCAACGCTATCGTCGGTGGCAAGGAAATGGACTTCAAATATAAAGATTGCGTAAAGGAAATGGCAATGGTCAACAAAGCCTTCATTGAAATTATGATTGAAGGCGACGCCAACGGCAGAGGTTTCCAATACCCCATCCCCACCTACTCAATCACAAGAGATTTTGATTGGTCACCCACAGAAAATAACAAGTTGCTCTTTGAAATGACTGCCAAGTACGGCACACCTTACTTCAGCAACTACATCAACAGCGATATGGAACCCAGTGACGTGCGCAGTATGTGTTGCCGTCTTCGTCTTGACCTTAGAGAACTTCGCAAAAAGAGTGGTGGTTTCTTTGGCAGTGGCGAGTCAACAGGTTCAGTGGGCGTTGTCACAATCAATATGCCCAGAATCGCATATCTTGCAAAGGACGAAAACGAGTTCTTCAAAGAATTGGAACGTCTTATGAACCTTGCAGCTCGCTCACTGAAAATCAAGCGTGACGTCATCACAAAACTTCTTGATGCAGGTCTTTATCCTTATACAAAGCGTTATCTTGGCACATTTAACAATCACTTCTCAACAATCGGTCTTGTTGGTATGAACGAAACTTGCCTCAACGCAAACTGGATCAAGGCAGACCTTACAACCAAGGCAGCACAAGAGTTTACAAAGAAGACCTTGAACTTCATGCGTGACAAACTCAGTGACTACCAAGAACAATACGGCGACCTTTACAACCTTGAAGCAACACCTGCAGAGTCCACCTCTTTCCGTCTTGCAAAGCACGACAAATCAAGATACCCCGACATCATCACTGCAAGCGAAGGCAAGGATGCAAAGCCCTACTACACCAACAGTTCACACTTGCCCGTCAACTTTACATCAGACATCTTTGATGCACTTGACATCCAAGACGAACTTCAAACACTCTACACATCAGGCACAGTTTTCCACGCCTTCCTTGGACAAAAACTTGAAAACTGGGAAGCAGCAGCAAATCTTGTAAGAAAGATTGCAGAAAACTACAAACTGCCCTACTATACAATGTCACCCACATACTCTGTATGTGAAGAACACGGATACCTTGCAGGCGAATACTGGACCTGCCCCCACTGTGGCAAAAAAGCCGAAGTGTATAGCCGTATCACCGGCTACTATCGTCCCGTCCAAAACTGGAACGATGGCAAGATGGCAGAATTCAAAGAAAGAAAGACCTATGACCCTAATACAAGTGTTATGAAACGTGGCAATGACGCTTTTGAGTGCGCTGAATGTCAAATCAATTTCAATGACAACGGCTCATCACAAGAAGATGTCAAGGCAAATGAAATATTGCTCTTTACAACCAAGACTTGCCCCAACTGCAAGATGGCAAAGATGATGCTTGACAAAGCAGGCATAGCCTACACCGTGGTTGATGCAGAAGACAACAAAGATATGACCGTCAGTTTCGGTGTGAAAAAAGCACCCACAATGTTTGTGCCAAAGGGAGATGGATATGACGTCTTTGACAACGCAAGCAAAATCAAGGGCTATATCGAGAGCATAAAATAAACTCAAAGGCATCTCTCAACTGAGATGCCTTTTTCAACCACATAGACAAATTTTTATATTGATATTATGAACACAGAATTTGACGTAATCATTATTGGCGCAGGGGTTGCAGGTATGAGTGCAGCACTCAACTGCAGACGCGCAGAAAAAACAGTCCTTCTTCTTGAAGGAGATTGTATTGGTGGACAAGTTGCCATATCCCCAAAGGTTGAAAACTACCCCACAAAAAAGCAAATCGCAGGCAGTGACTTGGCAGATGAAATCTTCAATCAAGTTATGGATTGGGGCGCAGAATTTGACCTTGACAAAGTGCAAAACGTAAGTAGGCTTGCAGACGGCTCATTTGAGGTAAAATGTGAGTATAGCACCCACACGGCAAAGTCTGTCATTATTGCAACTGGCGCACACCATCGCACCATGGGCATTGACCGTGAAGAAGACCTTGTTGGCAAGGGTGTCAGTTATTGTGCAATATGTGACGGCGCATTTTACACAGGGGAAGACGTTGTTGTCATTGGCGACGCCAACACTGCCCTTCAATACTCAAATCTTCTTGCAGGATATTGCAAGAGCGTGCATATCTGCACACTGTTTGACAAGTTTTTTGGAGATAAAGCACTCATCACAAGTGTCCTTTCAAAACCCAACGTAAAATACACTCACAACCTTGCTCTCAAAGAGTTTGTTGGAGATGATGAATTGACAGGACTCGTATTTGAAGACACAAAAACGCACGATAAAGTGTCAATTGAGTGCAAATGCGTGTTTATCTGCATAGGTCAAATCCCCCACAATGACTGCGTGAAAGACCTTGTTGATCTTGACAAAAACGGCTATGTTGTTGCAGACGAAAGTTGTATGACTTCTTGCCCCGGCGTCTTTGTTGCAGGAGATTGCAGAACAAAGAAAGTCCGTCAAGTTGTCACTGCAATCGCAGACGGCAGTGTGGCAGGATTCAACTGTTGCCAATATATTGACTCTCTCAACTGACGGCAACGTATTGATGCCTTCAACAGACGGCTGTCCTATATAAATAGACAAGATTTTTATTTCAGTTACCACAGGTTGCAACAAGGCGCAATTTGTGGTAATATATTTTTATGGATTATTTATTCTTCGACATTGAATGCAGTGAAGGCAAGAGCATTTGCTCCTTTGGATACGTCCTTACGGACGAGTTTTTCTGCATAAAAGAAAAGAAGGATATTCTCATCAATCCCCAATCCTATTTCCATACAGGCCCTTGGGGCAAAAGGGCAAAAGATGAAGGCATAACCCTTGCATATCCCGTCAGTGAGTTCAAGGCACAACCACCCTTCCCTGCACTTTATGACAAAATCAAAGTGTTGCTCAAAAGGAAGGACGTGCAGATCATCACTTTCTCTGGGGACAATGACGCAAGATTTTTGAACTATGCTTGCACGAGATACCGTATGCCTTGCTTCAACTACACCTTCATTGACGTACAAAAGATATATCAAGACTTGGAAGGGCTCAAGGATCAACTCTCTCTTGAAAAGATGCTTGCCATCTTTGAGATTGACATTGACGGACTTGTGCAACACAAGAGTGATGATGATGCACACATCACAATGCTTGTAACAGAAGCACTTTGCAGAGCAACGGGCAAACCCTTGAAATCTCTCATCAAAGAGTCCAAGCGTGCAGTGTGCTTGTCAAAGACATATATGCCCAAAAAGAAAAAGCAAAAGCCAGGCACTGACGGCAAAGACGGTGAAAAGGCGGCAAATCCCACACAAAATCAACCATCAAAGGCAAAAAAGCCAAGCCAAAAACCAGTGAAAAAGCAATATAAACCCAACAACAAAAAGAAAGATACTCGGATCAAGGAAAACTGATGAAAATTTGTGGAATTGAAAAATTCTCTATGGTAGATTGGGACGGCAAAATCGTCTGCACTCTCTTTGCAAGTGGCTGCAACTTCCGTTGCCCTTTTTGCCATAACTCATCTCTTGCCCTTTCAAATGCAGACCCAATAGATCACGAGGAAATCTTCAACTTCCTTGAAAAGCGTAAAGGACTGCTTGACGGTGTTTGTATCTCCGGTGGCGAACCTACCCTGTACAAAGGTCTTTTTGATTTTGCAAGAAAAATCAAGTCCATGGGCTACCCTGTCAAACTTGACACCAACGGCACCAACCCCGATACGTTGCAATCACTGATTAAAAATGGTCTTGTGGACTATGTGGCAATGGACGTGAAAAATAGCCCCCACAAATATCCTGCAACAACAGGTGTTCAAGCAGTGAATTTTGACGACTTAAACAAGTCTGTTGCAATCATCAAAAAGTCAGGCATACCCCACGAGTTTCGCACTACAATCATCAAGGAATTCCACACCGAAGATGATATGAAACACATTGCAGATACGTTGTGTGGTTGTGACGGATACTATCTCCAAAAGTACGTTGACAGAGATGACTGCATGAGCCACGGCTACACCCCCGTAGATAAAGAAACTGCAGAAAAATGGCTTTCTCATTTCAAGGGCATAGCCAAACGCACCAACCTTCGTGGATATTAAAATACAAAAAGAGTGGCTCAATTGCCACTCTTTTTATGAATTGCAACAAGTTGTATGAATTCTCGCTCCGCTCCATGAATTGATGCTATGCATCATGAATTGTGCTATCGTACATTAAGGTCAAGAAAAAAATAAAGACGGATAAAATGTCCGTCTTTTATTTTGCATTTCTACTTAAATCAATGGTTTATTGATTGTTTTTGTGGTTGTAAACATTTAATTCTGTCAAAATCTGTTTAAGCACGTTTAGAAATAGAATATATCCTCAATTGTCGTACGTGACTGCTCGTGGGATTTGAACTTAACAAAGTTATTCGCTAAATAGCGCAAATTTAAGTGGTGTATGTTCGCTCTCTGCCAATTTTGAAACGTTGAAAAACTGCGATATTTAGATGGATGGCGAGAAAGAAAAACCCACACGGGTCGCAGCGTACTTGTTGTACGTGAGAATCGTGTGGGTGCGTCTGCCGAAGTCAGGCGCTAAATAGCGCAGTTTTTTAGAAATAGAATATATCTTCAAACTTCTTATCAAGGGCAACACACAGTATCAAGGCAAGTTTTGCAGTAGGGTTAAACTGCCCTGTTTCAATAGAACTTATTGTGTTTCGTGACACACCAACCATATCTGCAAGTTGTTGTTGAGATATGTTCTTCTCTATGCGAATCTCTTTGAGATTGTTTTGTAAAATCAATTTCTCATCCATCGCAATACACCCACTATATCGTTGCATTTGCAACTATAAAATAGATCAATCCTGCAAGACATACAACTGCAACAATAATGTTAATTATGCCAGCAATCAAATCGTTTCTCTTTTTGGTTTTTGTGTAAAGCACCAACTTCTGCGTTCCACAAATGCTATCTCCAACCGTCCATGCTGTAAACAACACAAATTCTATATTAGGTACCAATTCAAGGTTGCTCAAAAAAAGTGCTACAACTGCCAAAACTGCGCAAAGAATATTGCCCACAATCATAGCTATTGTTGATGCTTGTTCGAAAGCATTCTTATCTCTTTCGTCGCCTTTTTTGTTTTCGGCTCTGCTCATTTCCAAAATTTCATTCTTATCCATAATCGCTCCACTCCTTTTCCGCTTCCGTCTTTTGTGTCTTGTTTATTTGACCACCAACACTCCATCTGCTATGCAAACTGCCATAGTATAAATAAAAAATACTGCAAGCCCCAACAACATTACAAAAATCACTGTGTCAAGGATTGCTATGGTCAATTTGATTTTGTCTTTGATTTTTTTGTAATTTGACCAGCTTACTATTACTCTTGTACAAGAAGAAATTGACAGACCTACAAATAATCCTGAAAGTGAAATAAGATTCATTTCACGTGTCAATGCAAGTTCTACTATTACAGCAACAAGTGTCACCAAAAAGCAACTAATTGTCCCTATATCAATGATAATTCGTTTTTTCTTTTCTTCTTGTTTGGATTTGTCCACTTCTTCACAAATCTCTAATATTTCGTCCTTATCCATATTGTTTTATTTTTCCTTTATTCTTTTTTCGCCTGGCTGTTTTGCCAAGTTTACTTTGCATCTTCATTATATGTATGCCAAGTTTACTTGTCAAGAGATTTTCAAAATATTTTTTTGTTTTGTCTTGAAAATAAAAATTCGTCCCATTGCAAAAGCAATAGGACGAGCACAAAAAACTTTTTTATTTGGCTGATTTTTGTTAATTTTCAGTAAGATTTTCAGTGCTTTCTGCACTTTCTACCGATGTGATTTCATCAATGGATTTGATCTCTTTGATGACGCCGTCATTTTCTACCTTCACTGTTGCTCTCTTTTGAAAACGGCTGTATCTAAGGTTCTTGCTCATACTATCGGTGACGTCATTGATTGCCACAAAGGCGTGAGCGTCTATGCCGTGGATGATTTCCTTCAACTTT
Source organism: Clostridia bacterium (assembly GCA_045613765.1). GTDB lineage: Bacteria > Bacillota > Clostridia > Christensenellales > CAG-917 > RGIG4097. The sequence goes on from JAZLBO010000021.1 coordinate 49,459, forward strand.
GCCACTTCAAATCTGTTGATGACACAATAGACGATTTTCTTGTTGGCTTTTGAATAATATCCTTCTGCATCAAGGACTGTAACGCCTCTGCCAAACTCACCACTCAATGCCTCTGCCACCTCATCATTCTTTTCTGAAATGATAAATGCAGATTTTGCTTTGTCAAAGCCGTCAACAACAAAGTCCACCGACTTAAGACCACAGGCGTATGCGATAATTGAATAGAGTGCCAAGAGCCAACCACCAGTCACTGCCCCTGCAATGATATAGAACAATGCGTTGTATATCATGACAAAAGTGCCAATTGACATATTGAGTTTCTTTGCAAAAAGGACGCCCAACACTTCTACGCCGTCAATTGCACCCCCAAATCTAATTGTCAAGCCACTGCCCACACCGGAGATCAGTCCACCAAAGACTGCTGCAAGCAAGACGTCATCTTTGACAATGGGAGATCCTGCCGTGAAATCCAAGGGGAAAACGTATTGATAAAGCCAAGCAAACAATGAGTATATGCCGATTGCGTAAAGCGAGTAGATGATGAAAGGCAAGCCCAACTTCTTAAAGCCCAGTATGAAGAAGGGGAAGTTGAGTATCAAAAGGAAAATGCTCAGTGACAAAGGAGTCACTTGGCTCAAGAAAAATGACGTACCGGAAAAGCCACCGTCATACAAGCCGATGGGTGTCAAAAACAAAGTGACGCCAGTTGCATTGATGATGCCTGCAAGTGTCAAGAAAATAAAGTTGACCCAATGCATCTTGGCAAACTCATCACAAAACCACTTTTTCAAAGCGCCCTTTTCTCTCTTTGTTTCCTTTGATTTAGTCACTGCAAATACCACCTTTAGTATATTACATCAATACACAAAAGATTATACCACACAATCTATTCTTTTTCAAGTACAAATCCCCATCTGCACACAACATCAAAGCATAAATTTTCGTGTGCAAATGTTGCATTTTCACACCGTAGTTCAACATATCCCCAAATCTGCCCCAAAACTACAATAAATTTCCACCCTTTCCACCCCACGAGCCCCACTGCAAAAAAATAGTGGAAACTACTGGGCTCGAACCAGCAACCCCATCAAGATAACCGGTGCTCTAACCAACTATTTTCATAAAACCAACAAAAAAACGAACTCTCATTGAGTCCGTTTATTTTTTTGTGAGTAAATACCTATTTTGATACAATTTGCGTACACCTTATCAAAAGTGCGTACAGTTAAATTGGTCGATAAATTGGAATTTGTCGTTATAAATCGATATTGATTTCGTATTGATTATCAATGAGTATGTAATTCGCATTATGCTTCTGTGCAAGGGAAAGAACTTCAGCATTATCTGCCAATATACTCTGCATTGTACACCACTCATCATCCTCACGATTTTCAATGGCATTTGCATAATTCTTTATGTCAGCAAAGTGGTTTTTGATATATTTCTCACTCATTACCAGACAGTAATATTTGATGCTTTCAAGATAGTTGGCGTCAAAGTCTTTCTGCCAATCGAATGGAATATAGCAACCTTCGACAATTAAGTTTTGCTTGTTTTCGATAGCAGTTTTAACCATTTCACGAACAATCGGCCACAAGTATTCGGTTAATTCATTATCATCCATAGGGGTAAGTTCTGTGTTGCCGCTACGAATTAAACCCATTTTTAGATGGTCTATTGAAAGATAGGGGTATTTATATTTTTCAAGCAGTTTTTGAGCAAGTGCAGTTTTGCCCGTATGCGATGCTCCGGTAATTAAAACAATCATTATCTCACCTACAAATTCTTATTTATCGGCGAGTTTATTATAACACATTCTCATAAACAAATCAAGGCAGAGCCTTGTATATCATCAAAACGGAGTTTTGTATATCATCCACTCAAAGAGTGGCATATCACCATTGCGAAAGTAATACAGCCTACAGCTGATAATATGCACCTTCGGTGATGATATACGCCTAACGGCGATAATATGCCATTGCTTTCGCAACGGATAAAAAAGACGATGGATAACGTGTCATTTTCCATCGTCTTTTTGTTGGAGATGAGGAGGGGCGTAGGCACTCAAGTGCCGTAATAGTGAGTGAGCGTGCTTGCACAGGCGAATGAACGCCAGCCCATAGGGGTTTGACTGAAACTCTGTTGCTCACGGCTATGCCGTGATCCCCTCATCACAACATAAAATAAAAAACGGACATGAAGTCCGTTTATTTTTTTGGTGGAGATAAGGGTGGGTCGTAGGCATGAATATGCCGTAATAGTGAATGAGCGTGCTTGCACGGGCGAATGAGCGCCAGCCCGTAGGGGTTTGACTGCAACAGAGTTGCACACAACAGAGTTGTGTTTCCACTCATCATAAATAAAAACGGACACATGCGTGTCCGTCTTTTGGTGGAGATGAGGGGGGTCGAACCCCTTACCTCTTGAATGCCATTCAAGCGCTCTACCAGGTGAGCTACACCCCCAAGAGTTAAGTTTGTTCATTGGCTTTGGTCTGCCAATAGTTGTATAGTTTCGCGCTTTTACGCGCTCTCCCGGTCGTGGGCAAGCACTCCCCGCTTTGGCTACAAACAGTTCGCTGGACTGTTTGTCATACGCGTCGCGCCAGGTGAGCTACACCCCCAAGAGTTAAGTTGATTATTGGTTTAGATATGCAAAGGGTTGTGAGCTACACCCCCAAATGCAAGTGGTATTTTAACCTATTTCACGAGCGTTGTCAATCAAATCTGCAATACAGTTGCACGACAGCTTATTCTTTTGTTTCAAACATTGGTTTAAGACTTGTTTTGATACCATAATTCAACATCTTTTTTCTTGTGAATTTTACAATTCTAATGTTGATTTTTTGTGTTTCCATCACTTGTGACTGAATATAATATGCATAATATATATTCCATATTGACAGATGGAGGTTGAGTGTGTAAAATGTATAATATGGAAGTGTTGCGATTTGGCGATAAATTGGCCTAACACAAGGGACAAAGTATGAAAAAATTTTCAGTCATTTTAGTTTTGATGATATTTGTGGCCGTCATGGTGATGATGGTGGGTTGTCACATTGACCCTCCTGCCCCCGTTGACGAGAGTATCACAGTCATGACCTACAATGTTCGCGTTGATGCAATTGGCAATAGCAAAAAAACAGATTACGACACCGTTTCTGAACGTCAAGACCTTTTGCTCAAGCACATTGCAGATGCAGACCCTGACGTCCTTTGCGTACAAGAGTGGGTAATCACACACGAAGGCACAATTTGGAAAACTTTGAAAAATACTTACGGCAAAGTTGGCGAAAAACGTGAACTCGCCATCAATGCCGAAATGAACGCAATCCTTTACAAAACTGAAAGATTTGAACTTGTGGAAACAGAAACTTTCTGGCTCTCTGACACACCAGGTCTTATGGCAGAAAGAGACGCCACAACTGGCTTGTATCCTTGGGGTTCTGGCTACCCTCGAATTTGCACAACTGCAGTTTTACTTGACAAAATAAGTGGAAAAACTATCCGTGTGTCAAATACACACCTTGATCTCAACGAATCAGCAACAGGCAAACAACGTAAGTTGGTGGTTGATTATACTGCAAATAGTGAAGAACCTGCAATCCTTTGTGGCGACTTCAATTTTACCGCACTAAGTCCCTTATATCTCTACTGCATCAACACACTCAATGACTGCCGTACTGCCGACCTCAATGCAACAACAACGGCATCATACAACGGATACAACCTCCAAGAATTGCCCCAAGAGCAAGTGCTTGACAAAGACGGAAACGTAAGAGATGGCTACGGCTATCCTATTGACCAAATATTTGTCAAACGCAACTCATTTACCGTCCACAGTTATGACGTGCTCAACTATCTCATTGACGGCAAATTCTCATCAGACCACTTCCCCGTTGTCGTCCGTTTGTCAGTCAATGACAAGACAACTGACGTGGAATAATCTTCAATAAAACAAACCAATTTCGGAGCAGTATGGCAATCGTCAAACTGCTCTTTTTTTATATATTTTTCGTTTGAATAATGAAAAGCATAAAAAAACCACATCTACACCCTACTATTGTTGACTATGCCCCCATTTTTAATGTAAAATAAGACAACTAATTTTTTTCAAATTCGGGGCGCAAAAAAGAAAGCATGAAGATAAGAATAATTGTCATATCCTCAATATTGGCTGTTGCAGTCATCTTTTGCAGTGTGGTTTGTGGCGTGTGTGTTGAATCGCCATCAGCCATTTCTGCTGATGAAATTATCACAGTCATGACTTTCAACGTACGAGTGGACACCAATCCACTTGACCCCAACGGAAAGAAGGTGCCTTACGACACAGTTGCCCAACGAAGTGAACTTATTGTCAAACATATAGGAGATGCCAATCCAGACATCATTTGCGTGCAAGAGTGGATGGCATCCCATAGTACAACCGTTTTGCACCAACTGAACAAGAAATACAATATGATTTCCGTGTCAAGACACCCCACAAACGAACTTGATGAAAGATGTGGAATATTGTACGACAAAAACAGATTTTCACTTGTGAAGACCGACACTTTTTGGCTTTCGGAAACACCGGAAACACCATCAATAGGTTGGGATGCCAAATACTATCGTGTTTGCACAACGGCAGTTTTCTATGACAAACTTACAGAAAAGACTTTCCGTGTGTCCAACACCCACCTTGAAACAACAGGCGTCGCTCAGGAGAAAGGAAGACGCCTTGTGGTAGATTACACCGTCAACAGTGAGGAGCCTGCAATCCTTTGTGGCGACTTCAACTTTGACAACAGATATTCATCATATCGCTTGACGGCATACAAACTTGACGACAGTCGCACCCTTGCACCCGAAGCGACTACCACAGCATCATACAACGCATATCACAAAATTTTCTTGAAGACGGGTGGACACGGCTATCCCCTTGACCATATTTTCTTGCAAAAGGACAAATTCACCGTACATAGTTACGAAGTGCTCAACTTTCTTATCGACGGCAAGTTTTCATCAGACCACTTCCCCGTTGTTGCAAGGATTTCCATCAACGATTGACACACAATCAAAACTCGGCAGATTTGCCGAGTTTTTTCGTTTGTGGCGTTCTATCCGTGTTGTTTTCAGTTTATACCACAGTTTTTCATATTCTTTTGCTCTCGAAAAAGCGGTTTTAATATTGGGTATTGTATTTTTGTTGAATTTAGGGTATAATTAAATTATCAAACAAAACACTGACATTGTCAGTATAGGAGAAAAAATGAACAAAACTGAATTTATCAAAGCACTTGCAAGCAAAGCAAATCTTTCTCTCAAAGACGCTCAAGCATCAGTTGATGGCTTTATCGAAGTCATTGCAGATGCACTCAAAGAAGGCGACAAAGTTGCAATCGCAGGCCTCGGTACATTTGAACTTAAAGAAAAGGCAGAACGCAAAGGCATCAATCCTTTGACAAAGGAAGAAATCACAATCCCTGCAAGCAAATCACCCAGTTTGAAAGTCGGCAGACTTTTCAAAGACAGATTCAACTAAGCATAACAAAAAAAACGCCACTCCACCGAGTGGCTTTTTTCTTGTCTTTTTTCATTTTGTATTGGGTTTAAGGCAGTATCACAAATCACTTTTTTGACACCACTGCCCCCGTTTCGGGATTGATGAGCAGTGCCCAGTAGTCCACGCCTTCCCCAATGTATGACACGTAGTAGTAATAGTGTTCTCTGTCCCCCGTGATGAGTTTGACGTAGATTTCTCTATGATACTCTCCACTTTCCTTGCACTGTGCAATGCGCTCTGCAAACTCGCTTTCTGCGATATTTATGACGTCTTTAGAAGTAAGTTTTCCATCAAGAACATTGACAAAGTCAATGTTGCAAGCACTTTCCCCTTCCCCGATAGTGATTGATGCAGGCACAAAGTCTATTGTCAAATCTATGGTATACTCTCCAAACTGATTGCCTTTCACCGTGCCCGAATAGGTTGACTCTTGATTTTTGAGAGCAAAGTTATATTGATCTGTGTTGTGGACTTTCAAAGGCAAAATGACAAGTTGCACCGTTGACACCACTTCCTTTGTGACACCATCTGCCATAAAGGGCTTTTCCTTTTCCAAAAACTCAAGAGTGACTGCAAAGTCATCATTTTCCCCTGCATAGAAAGACAAAACTTGCCTTGAAATGTTGCTTTCCTTCTTGGGTTCTTCCACCTTGTTGCAAGCGTAGAAAATTGCAAGGGCAGACAAAATCAAAATTATCATCAAAATCGCAATATTTTTCTTTTTCATGGTAAAAATTATGTTTACGAGGCACAACTTATGCCAAAATACAAAAAAATAGTTGGCGAAACAAATTTTCAATGGCAAAATTAAAATAAAGGCATTTTTGCCTTTATTTTATGCAAAGTATTGAAATATATTGAAATATTTTAACACTTGTAGTATAATCACGCTTATATTATACAAAAGTTTCACAGGTTTGTGAAAGCTTATTTTGGTGGAATATGGCAGACAATACAACCGAAAAAAATCTTGAAGAATTGGTTGAAGACAGCAACCCTACTCCCACAGAAACTCCCGTGGAGCAAGTGGAAGAAGTGATTGAAGTCTTCACAGACACGGAAACAGGGCTTACTGCAGACCAAGTGGCAAGCCGTGTTGCCGATGGCAAAATCAATGGCGAGCAGACAATCAAAACAAAGTCCATCCCACAAATCTTGCGTGAAAATATACTCACGTTTTTCAACTTTGTGTTTGTGGCTTTTGCAGTGATACTGCTCTTTTTCACTTTCATTGAATTCAACCAAGTTGACGGCAAAATGACAGTGGAAACCCACTTTGACATTGCAGGCTTTGGCAACTTTGGATTTATGATCCTCATCATAGGCAACTGTGTTGTGGGTGTCGTGCAAGGAATACGCTCAAAGCGTACTATGGACAAGTTATCCCTGCTCTCTGCCCCTAAGGCAATCGTTGTCCGTGACGGAGAAGAAAAGGAAATCGCCATTGAAGAAATTGTCCTTGATGACGTCACAATCCTTTCATCAGGCAAGCAAATTTGCGCAGACGGAATTATCGTTGACGGCACAATCGAAGTCAATGAAAGCCTTATAACAGGCGAGCCTGATGCCATTGTCAAAAACCCCGGCGACAAAGTTATGTCGGGCAGTTTTGTGGTGTCCGGCAAAGCAAAGTGCCAAGTTATACACGTAGGTCAAGACAACTTTGCAATGAAAATTATGTCAGGGGCAAAATATACAAAGCGTCCTTCAAGCGAGATTTGGCGCTCACTTATGTTTGTAACAAAGTTTATGTCCATTGCAATCATACCTGTCGGCATTGCCCTTTTCCTTATCAAATACCTTGCCCAAGGTGGCAATCTCAGTGATACTGCAGTCAAAACCATTGGCACACTCATTGGTATGATGCCCAGTGGCCTTGTTGCCCTTGCATCAACAGTGTTCTGCGTCAGTGTCATACGCCTTTCAAAATACAACACCAACGCCCAAGATTTGTATTGTATTGAAACCCTTGCCCGTGTTGACGTACTCTGCCTTGACAAAACAGGCACAATCACAGAAGGCACAATGGAAGTCAACGATATTGAGTGCGTATCCGGTGACGTTGAAGACACAAAACAACTGCTCAAGGACTTTACCTCTGCCCTTGACAGTGATGATGCAACATCAAATGCAATCAAAGATTACGTCAAGGACTTGACAAACTCAAGAGAACAAAGTGGCACAGTGCCCTTCTCATCACAAAGAAAGTGGAGTGGCGCAACCTTTGACGGTGTTTCATACGTCCTTGGCGCACCCGAATTTGTGCTTAAAGACATTGACGAAGACGTCAAGTCCAAGATCTCATCAATGGCAGAGCAAGGCTATCGTGTCCTTGTATTCGCCAAGGCAAACGGCACTTTTGACGGCAACAATCTCCCCAATGGACTTGAACTTGTTGCATACATCTACATCACAGACAAAATTAGAGAAGAAGCCCCCGACACCCTCAAATATTTCAAGGATCAAGGTGTCACAGTCAAGATTATATCGGGGGACAACCCTGCAACAGTCCGTACGGTTGCAATGCGCGCAGGCCTTGAAGATTGCGACAATATCATTGATATGTCAACGGTCAGTGATGATGAAATCTTTGATATTGCAGACAAATACACCATATTCGGCAGAGTGTTGCCCCACCAAAAACTTGAACTTGTCAAGGCTTTGAAGGCAAAGGGACACACCGTTGCGATGACAGGCGACGGCGTCAATGACGTCCTTGCTTTGAAGGAAGCAGATTGCTCCGTTGCAATGGCATCAGGCTCAGACGCTGCCAAAAACGTCAGTTCCTTGGTGCTCCTTGACTCCAACTTTGCATCAATGCCCAAAGTGGTTGAAGAAGGCAGACGTAGCATCAACAACCTTGAACGTACTGCATCTTTGTACCTTATGAAAACACTCTACAACACAATGCTTGCAGTGTTGTTTATGATCATACCCATGGGGCTCCCCTTCGAGCCAAGAAACCTTACCGTCATCAGTTCCGTGACAATCGGTATGCCCTCAATCGCCCTTGCCCTTGAGCCCAACAAGGAAAGAGTGTCCGGCCACTTCTTGCCCAAAGTCCTATCCCACGCACTGCCCGGCAGTTTGACCGTTGTCATAGGCGCAATCGCAGTTATGATCACAAGCAACTTCATCTTGACGGATATGACCACCGAGCAAGTGCAAGGCATGTATATCGTGCTCACAACATTTGTTGGACTTATGTACCTTTTCAAAGTGTCACTGCCTTTCAGTTGGATACACGCAGTCAACTTCTTTGCAATGATCGCCATCTTTGTGGCGTTCCACTTCATCAAGGTGGGCAACCCCGATGGTGGCTTCTATTTCAGCACAATAGAGTTCTACGGACTCAACACCAACTATACTCCCGAAATGGCATACGCCCTTCTCATAATCGGCGCACTCCTTGCAGGTATCTTTGTGGGACTGCTCTTTGCACTCAAAGGACTCACCAAACAACAAGACGGCAAATTTGTGCATTTCCTCAAAAAAGTAAAAGTGGTGTAATCCAACTGCTTTTCAACCAAATCCACACTTTATCCAACAAAAAAGAGCAACTCACGTTGCTCTTTTTATCTTTTACGTCTATTTTCGTATGCTTTACAAAGTGATTTTGATGTGGTCGCCTTCGTGATCTGCCACTTCAACAAGCACCAGTCCTTTGTGTTCTTTTAATATCTCGATTGACTTTGAGAAGAACTCCTTTAATTCCTTCTTTGACGGCAAGTTGTCAATATGCTCTTGCATTGTATTTATGCCTTCTTCCACCATATCCTCAACCTCGTCTTCAGTGAGGTGTTCTTTGAGGTCATTGCTATTTATGTGGTCAAGGAAATTTTGTCTATTCTTGTTCATTGCCCAAGCCACTATCCCTGCCATCGACTTGAAAAGTGGAATATACAAGGTTTTTTTCTTGCCACCTTCTCCTGCAATTTCTATTTTCATTATTCCACCCACACTTCAATGATGTCGCCATCGGCAGAATTGACTTCCACAAGTTTGCCCATGACGCCCATTGACACCATATTGAAGATTTGTTTGAAATCAATCTTTTTGAAGACGTTGTCCATATCCCCGCCAAATGACACACTTGATGCAATACCGTCGTTGGCAAGGAGCAATTCCATGAGAGCGAGGGGGAGATTTACGTTGATCTTGTCGCCGTCTGCGCTCAAGACCTTGATGCGCAAAAATTTACTGCTCATATCCTTGGTTTCAACAAGTCTTGTGACAGGGCCTTCGCCGTCGTCCATAAGTTCGTCCACGCTCACGCCAAAGGTGCGTGCGATTGTCTTAAGAAGTGCAATGTCGGGGCAAGAAATATCGTTTTCCCACTTGCTTACTGCTTGTGATGAAACGCCACAGATTTCTGCCAATGCTTCTTGGGTGATATTCTTTTCTTTTCTAAATGTTGCAATGTTTTGACCTAATGTTTTCATACGGTCCTCCTTTGTTGGATTGATTTGATGACTCAATTATCCATCAAAATTCTTCAAAAATCCACATACCATTGGTTAAATTTGCCAACCATTAGTTTCAAATTCATACAACCACCAGTTGTATCAACCATTTTACACCCAAATCAACCACTCGTAAAGACAAATAACCACTTTTTGATGAAATTTGTGGCTTTCCCAGAAAAATAAAAAGCCACCCAACCGAGTGGCTTTTTGTATTAAGTTAAATGCTTGGGCTTAGCCGAAGTATGCTTCTGCGCTTGCGCCGTATTTGATCATCATATCCATAAGTGCAAGGAAATTTGCATTAGTCATTTTGTCAAGTGCAACTGCTATATATGATTCAATGCTGTATGTATATGTGTCACCAATTTGTTCACCACTACTCTTTCTGTAGAACTTGATTGTGAATGTATCTCTCATTTGGGTTGCACCATATTCTGAGAACACATATTGATATCTATTGTCACCACCAGAAATCTTTTCAAACTGGCTTCCGTCAACAATCATTACCCTGTCATTTCCACTGATTGAATAACAGTAGATGATTGCAAATACGTCATTTACATCGCAGTAGACATCAAACACAATTCTTGAATCAATTGTCTTCATAAGAGCAATTGATGAGCCTTGAACCTTCACAAGTCCATCTGCTCCTTCAATCTTCTCTGCCTTGGATGACACTTCAGGCATTTCGGGTGTGGCGTATTCCTTTTGTTCATCTGTAAGGTCTTTATTGACAAGATCATTGGTGTTGTAATTGAAATACACTTGTGATGCTGCACCATAGTTGAGAAGGTCAACAAGGAGTGTTCTAAACTTTGCGTTGGTTGTCTTTGCAAGTTGACCATAAGCATATTCTCGTACGCTGAATGTATCCACATCCTTCACTCTGCCATCTGCAATGAGTGTTGCTGTCGCTTCAATTCCGTATTCCTTTGCATTAAGGTTGCCATAGACGAATCTATACATGTTTTTGCCGGAAACCTTTGCGGATGTATATTCGGTGACAACATCAACTTCTTCTCTGATAACTTCGCCGTTACCGTCTGCATATACAGGCTTTTTCACTTCCAATGAGATGTTTTCCTTTCCTGCCAATGCATCTGCATCAACGTAGAATACCATTGTCATTTCTCTTTCAAGTGAGAGTGTTTTCACTGCGATATAAGGATACTCAACATATTCTGCAACTGCAGTAAATGCCACTTCACCAGCAGGCATTGTAAAGATAAAGTCCATTTCTGTGCTGTTTGCAACAAGACTTTCATCTGAACTCAACCATTGAATCCACTTGTAATCCTCTTGAAGTTCTGCATCAATTTTGACTGTCTCGCCATAGAGATATGTTCCGTCGCCTGTTGCTGAAATGAGTTCATCACCAAAGTTGAGGATCACTAAGTATTCATTTCTGTCATAGTAGATGTCAATCACTGCGTTTCCGTTGCCAGCAATATTTGTTTGGTTAAATGCAAGCGCTGCGAAACCTACATAATCCTTTGCAACCACATTTGTTTCAGTGTCTGTTGTGCCTGCAAGCTTGTCTGTTTCGACAAGAATATAGTACTTGCCATCAACAGCAACTGCGCCCTCTGCGCTCAATACTTGTTGCCAATGTCTGACTTGATATTCTGTGTTTGTGTTTGCCTCGAACACTGCACTGATTGTGTGATTTGCTGAGATGTTTTCAAAGGTGCACTCACTTGATGCTTCAACGATTTTACCATCAATAATGAGATGCTTGATGTGATATCCTGCGTCAGGTGTGATTTCAAAGGTTGCACTATCCCCAATAGTATATGAACCACTAATACGTCTAATTGAGCCATGTTCACTTGGGATAACCTCAATATCAAATTCTGACATTTTGATAAAAGAAACATCCAAGGTATGATTTTCGGACAACTTGACAAATTTATAACCATTTTCGACTGCTTTGGCGGTTTCTTCCTCAGAAAGCACAACGCCATCAACAGTTATAGATTCAACCTGATATCCAGAAGCAGGCTCTATAATGTATGTCTGTGTAGTTCCTGATTTGAAATATTTAAGTCCACGATGTGGTGATACAAATCCACCATCATCAAATGTTACATAAATTGCAAATTGACCATCTAATGACGCACTAGAATGATAGTAATATTCTCCAAATTGGACACTGTAGTTATAGTTTTTAAATTTTCCATTGGTTGTTGTTTTATCCTCGGGCAACACTGATTTAGATATAAAAGGATTAGCTCCATAAGGGATAAGTCCAGACGACTCCAATTGTCCCAAATAGTCTTTTGTTATCTCATCAGTGAAATTCAACGTAATGCCATGGGCACTTCTATTCTCAGCAATCCATGCTCCCTGTCGCGACATGACCATAGATGCGGAATTGATGACGAAGTTTGATACGTCATCAAGTTCCCAGAACATTTGTTCGGGATACGTCTCAACTTTTTCACCAAACACCAAAGTGTCAATGTATGCATCTCTAAATACATTATTGTATTTTTTTGTCCAAGAGTCTACTTGCTCCGTATATCCGGATGCAGAACAGTTGATTGAGTTATAATAAAGGGTATTGATTTGTGTATTCTCAAATGCAAAGCTACCAATTGTTGTAATTGTTTCAGGAATCGTCAAACAATTGATTTTTGCACCAACTGCAACGCCTGCATTGATTGTCGTAATTGTATATTCAACACCTGCGATTTCAACCTTTGATTTAATGTCTAAGTTGAAATTGGACTTGCCAGCTTCAACTGCAATCAATGCGGTGGTTGAATAGAGTCCCACACCATCAAAATATAATGTTGTGTTGTCTGGATCCACCGTGATATTCTTAATCTTTGTTCCAAACAGTGCAGATTTATCTATTTTGCTTGAATTAGCTCTATGACCAAAATTAAATTCTTCTAAGTTAAGATTTTTAAAGCTGTCGGCATACAATGTGGTAAGATTTGGTACATCTATATATCTTAAATTTAAGCAGTCCTCAAATGCCCTGTAACTGACAGTTGTAATGCCCGGCATGGATATTTTTTCCAACATTGTATTGCCCCTAAAAAGATCCATATCTATTCCACGAGCACTAAGTCCATCTATATACGGCGGCAACACCAATTCTTTATAATTTCCAGTATAGCCCTTTAACCATCCATTTGGGTTAACAAAAAAGCACTCATCGACCGGTGTGTACTCATAAAAATATGACAGTCTATACACATCAGTCATTTCGACAATCTCTCCGTCAACAACTTTGAAACCGACGAATTTCATTTCTGCACTTCGTTCAACAGCTATTGCTCCAGTGTATTCTTGTCCATTTGTCAAAGTAGGCAATGTATCGTCTGTGGTATATATGACTTTAAGTTCTGGATTTGAGCAGATTGCTTCAATCTCAAAGCTTTTATCAAACCATTTATTATATGTACATCCTTCAACTGCAACGCCATTTTCTAAAAACTCAATATAATCATCGTTGATTTCGTATTCAAAGTACTTAAAATTCACCATACCATTGCCGTAATATGGATCTTTTCCTCCTTCGCCCTGGTCAACAGCCAATTCATAGAGTTTCTTTTCAACTTGTTCTGCTGTATAATCCTTAAATTCAGGATTCAAACGCAACAAAGCAACGGCTGCCGCCACTTGAGGGGATGCCATTGATGTGCCACTCATGCTCTTCATATCAGAGCAGGGTCCATTTGAAGATGCAATGCCTGCAGACAAGATATCCGTGCCGGGCGCGGCAATATCAACCATCGAACCATATGTCGAAAATGTATTGTTAAAAATGTAATGGTTGTCAGATTGTACCAAAGCAGACACAGCAATTGCATTCAAGCCTTCAAGATTGTTTTCTTTCCTATCATTGCCAACAGCTGTTACTGGCAAAATACCCAGCTCCATCATAGGGTTATAACATTGTTTGTTGAAGTTGTTGAGCTCGCTATAATCTGTTTTACCACCGCCATCAAAACTCAGATTGGTGCTCACAACTTCGTATTGCTTAGAGTAGATATTGATGACTCTCAAATATGCAGCAATCATTGTAGTAGAAGAAGATTTTCCACTAGTGTTCGAGATTTTGATAGGCAAAATTTTGATGTTGCTTGGTGTCAGCCCTGTAATAATGCCAGCAACATGTGTTCCATGGTTTATGTCATCCTCAAAACTATGTTTATTTGAGTCCCCTTCGTCTATATCTGTAGTCGCTGGGTCATCAACGTCAAAAGCAAGGTTATCATAGCTGTATTTATACTTTGAATTATAATATGAGTATCCTCTGATTTTGCCATTTTCATCTGTCAAAAGTCTGCCTTCAAACATTGGGTGAGAGGTGTTGATGCCAGTGTCAAGAACAACCACAACAACTTCTCTGTCTGTTTCAGCAGATTTGTTGTCTAAAAGGTATTGTCTATATCCACCAAGATCCATGGCTTCTGCACCCCAGTTGTCATAGCCTGAATAATCATATTCCTTTTCTGCATATTCCGCTACTTCAACTATTCTATCAACACTGACAATAAGAGACTTGTCTGCGCTGAGCTTGTTATATGCAATTTTTGTTTCCTCTTCTGTTGCATAACTAAAAATGTGCAAGTCACCATAGTTTGCAATCTTTTGTGCCCCGTATGTATTTTTGACAGTTCCTGTGACAATCAATCTTTTTAGGCTAAAATCGTTGCCCTCTTCCATATCGTCAGACACTGAATATGAATTGCCAATGCCAGTATCATTACCAGCGTTACCATCACTTGCATCCATAGACAAATCGCTGTTCATGTCCAGCAAATCTCGTTCAAATTGTAAAAATGCTTGTACATCTGCTTTGGTGTTTTCAACTTTAACGTCAAAGTTGATGCTGTCTGAAAAGACAATACCAACACAGACCGCCACCAAAACAAGAATTAAACTTGTTTGTAAAACCTTTCTCACTTCATTTCTCCTTAAAAAAAGATGTTCTCAGTATATCACAATGTTTAATTAAATCAAAACGAAACATGCCATCAAAACTCTGATTTTTCAACATTTTTCCTAAATCGTACAATATATCATGCGCAAGATACAAAAAAAAAGAGAACATTTCTTTTACTGAAATGTTCTCAATGTTAGTTGCTTTAATTCACGGTAGTTCTTATTTGTCTTTTCTTCTTTCTGCTGTTTCGAGAAGGACTTTTGCTTTGAATGCGTCAAGGGTCATTGTGCCAAGGTCGCCTTCTGCACGGTGACGGACTGCCACTACGCCTTGTTCTGCTTCCTTGTCGCCAACAACGAGAATATAGTTGACTTTTTCAAGTTGTGCTTCACGGATCTTCTTGCCAAGTTTTTCACTTCTTACGTCTGCTTCTGCTCTAATGCCTGCGCTGAGAAGTGACTTGGCAATTTCTTGTGCCTTTTCCATTGTTCTGTCTGTCAATGAAAGGACACGGACTTGCTCTGCTGACAACCACAAGGGGAATGCACCGTTGTACTTTTCAATGAGCATTGCAAAGGTACGTTCATAGCAGCCGATTGAACTTCTGTGGACGATAAGGGGACGTTGTTTGTCGCCGTTTTCGTCAATGTAGAGCATATCAAATCTTTCTGCCAATGCAAAGTCGATTTGAACTGTGAAGATTGTGTCTTCCTTGCCGTGTACGTTTTTGCCTTGAACGTCAAGTTTAGGGCCGTAGAATGCTGCTTCGCCCCAACCTGTATCGTATTCGATGCCAAGGTTGCCAAGGATTTGTTCCATTGTTGCTTCAACTCTGTTCCAGTCTTCAACTGTGCCGACGTACTTGTCTGCATCTTGGGGATCCCAACGTGAGAAACGGTATGTGACGTCATTTTCAAGGCCGAGAACTTCAATGAGATATTTGATAAGGTCAAGTGCGCCTTCAAATTCCTTTTCAAGTTGGTCGGGTGTGCAGACGATATGTCCGTCAGAGAGCGTAAATTGTCTTACTCTTGTAAGACCGTGCATTTCGCCACTTGCTTCCTTTCTAAAGAGGGTTGCTGTTTCGGCATATCTTACGGGCAAATCACGGTATGACTTAAGGCCGTTCTTGTAGATTGTAAATTGAAGGGGGCAAGTCATAGGACGGAGTGCCAAAATTTCATCATCAACACCTTCTTCGCCAATGTAGAACATCTTGTCTTTGTAGTGATCCCAATGACCTGATGTGATAAAGAGATTATTCTTTGTCATGATAGGTGTCTTTGTGAGGAGATAACCACGTTTTTGTTCTTCATCTTCAACAAAGCGTTGCATAAGTTGGATGATTCTTGCGCCCTTGGGCATAATAAGGGGCAAACCTTGACCGACGTTTTCGTCTGTCATAAAGAAACCGAGATCTCTGCCAAGACGGTTGTGATCACGCATCTTTGCTTCTTCAAGTTTCTTGAGATATTCATCAAGTTCTGCTTTCTTGTCAAATGCTGTGCCATAAATACGGGTGAGCATCTTGTTCTTTTCGCTACCACGCCAGTATGCACCTGTCAATGACGTCAACTTGAATTCCTTAACCTTGCCTGTGCTTGCAAGATGAGGGCCTGCGCAAAGGTCAACAAAGTCCCCTTGTGTGTAGAATGAGATTTCTTCCCCTTCAGGAATATCCATAAGAAGTTCCAACTTGTATGTTTGCTTCATCTTCTTGAGCATTGCCTCTGCTTCCTTTCTTGAAACAACTTTTCTTTCAATAGGAAGATCTGCCTTGATGATTGCTCTCATTTCTGCTTCAATCTTTTCAAAGTCGCCTTGGTTGATAGGTGTCTTGAAATCAAAGTCATAGTAAAAACCATTTTCGATTGAAGGGCCAATGGCAAGTTGAACAGTGGGATAAATATTTTTCACTGCTTGTGCAAGGATGTGTGACACTGTGTGACGATATGCAGATTTGCCTTCTTCGTCGTTCCAAGTCAACACTTCAAACTTGCAGTCACGGTCAATGGGTTCATTGAGAGAAGTGAGAACACCGTCAATTTTGCATACAAGTGCCACTTTTGCCAGTCTTTCACCGATTTGCTTTGCGATTTCGTAACCTGTCTTGGGTGCGTCAACCACAATTTTGCTGCCGTCTTTTAATTCGATATTCATATATACTCCTTTTGCAGTCGGCTATACAACAGCCGTACTAAATTGATGTCTTTTGTTATTTGATGATAAATTCAAATTTGTGTGTTTTGTTTGCAGGGATCTTGTACTTCTTCTTTGTGCAAGCAATTGCAGGAAGGTCGCCACCGACACCACGTTGCTTGCCGTCAATATATACGTACACCCCGTCTTCTTCGTTGTGAAGTTCGTGAAGGTGTCTTGCCTTTTCAAGAGCGTCAATGCTGTACTTGTGGCAACTGAATTCAAAGGGTCTTGAAAGAGCCTCAAAGGTAAGTCCACTTTCGCCACCGACTGTTGCTCTGCGCACGTCACAGTGATTGCCGTTTTCTTGGGGATAAAGATATCCGTGCTCAAAGTCTTCAACCTTGCCTGTGTACGTATTAAGGAAAGCACCTGTCTTTCTGTCGCAGTAGTTTTCATGCTTGCCACGTCCGTAGAAAGACACGTCATCACTGACTGCAAGTTTGGTCTTAAATCCAAATCTGGGCAATCCAAAGAGTATGCCACGGCACTTCATTGAAATGCGAATTTGATCTTCGCCAACCTTGTATCTTGCCCTCAAAATAGGCATGACTGATGATTGCCATCTCACTTCAACGCACTTGTCGTCAACCTTGAGTGTTGTCCTGACCATATCGTTTGTTGTGCGCTTGTAGAAGTGTACGCCAATGAGTTTTTTCAGTCCGTTGCCAATATGTGGCACAAAGTCATTATCTGTGGGCGCACGCCAGAAATTAGGTTTTATGTGTCCAGAAATGAGTTCTAAACCATCTTTTTTGACACTTTCAATATATCCCGACTTCTTGTCAACGACGGCAACAAGTCTGCCTGCATCAAGGATCAAGGTGTTGTCATCTTCGGTGATGGACTTGCCTTCGCTTGCCTTAAATTTTTTCTTTTTGTAAGGTGCAAGTTCAAGTTGTTCTTCGCATACAACACTGCCCTTTGTGACACCTCTATCGTCTGCAAGTTGAATTGCTTGCACTGTGAGATACGTGTCATTTTCTTCCACTTCAAAGGGGATAGGCACAAGTGCCTTTTTGCCCGGTTCTACTGATGGCATATCAAGGGTAACGCTGCCCTTTTCTTCGCCGTCAACCAACAAGGTCATTGACAGTGAAAACATATCTTTGAGATTGGTGTAGGCATAGTTGTTTTTGATTTCAACACAGCCGTCTTCAAGGTCAAAGTCTATTTGTTGATACACCTTTTTCACTTCGTAGAGTGCAGGATTGGGGGTGCGATCTCCACGGAAAATTCCGTTGAAAGCAAAGTTGCCGTCATTGGGGTGATCATCCCAATCGCCACCGTATGTCCACTCTACCGTGCCGTCACTGAGAGTGCGCTTGATTGTTTGGTCTGCAAAGTCCCAAATGTATCCACCACACAGGCGATCGTACTTTTTGAAGTGTTTCCAGTAGTCGTTGAAGTTGCCAAGTGAGTTGCCCATTGCGTGTGCGTATTCACACAAAATAAAGGGCTTATCACGATATGCTTTGGGGCTCAATCTATGACCGAGCAATGCCCAAGGTGCTCTTGAGTGATTGTGTGTCTTGTTTTTGCCCACCTCTTTCATCTTTGTTTCAGGGGTGTACATTTCACTCATAATATCGCTGACCTTCAAGCGTCCGTCACACTCGTAGTGTATGGGACGAGTATCGTCAAGAGCAAGGGCTGTCTTCTTCATTTCAACAAAGGCAGTGCCTTTATCTCCGGACTCGTTGCCCAGTGACCAGAACAAGATTGAAGGATGGTTGCGATATGTGCGCACCATATTTTCCATACGCCAACAAGTTTGCTTTACCCACACGGGATTTGAACGTGGAACACGTCTTGCAATGCCGTGGGTTTCAAGGTTGTTTTCACACATAACCATAATGCCGTACTTGTCGCACAAATCATAAAAATGACGTGAGTTTGGATAGTGTGATGTGCGTATGCTATTGATATTGTTTTGTCTGCAAAGGATAATATCCTTTTCCGTGATTTCTTTTGGCACAGCGTGGCCGTATTCGGGGTGGAATTCGTGACGATTTACCCCACGGATTTTCAACACTTTGCCGTTCAAGAGAATTGTTGTATCTCTTTCTTCAGTTTGTGGCACAATCTCGATTTTTCTAAAACCAAAATTGATTTCACGTCTGTCCACTTCTCTCACACCGGAGCGTCTATTTTCAAGAAGTTTGACACGAAGTCTGTATAGATAAGGATTTTCACTGCTCCAAAGATTGGGGTTTTCCACCTTGCCACCAAACTTCATTGTAAGGGTGTCCCCTTCGTCAAATTCAAGAACACGGAAACTATCGTTGACAACAGGATTGCCGTCTTTGTCAATGAGTTCTACAACAACATCTCCGTCGCCGTAGTCATCTTTGTCGCAAGCAATGTCAACTGTGCATTTGAACTCTGCAGATGAAAGGTCATCATTGAATTCTGCCTTTGCATAGACGTCTGCAATGTGGCAGTATGGCTCAAAAATAAGGTTTACGTCACGGAACAATCCTGATATACGCCACATATCTTGGTCTTCAAGATAACTGCCTGTTGTAAAACGGAACACCACAATTTTGACAGTGTTTTGTCCAATTTGGACAAAATCTGTGATGTCATATTCTTGATAGTCAAAACTGCTTTCACTATAACCGACAAACTTGCCGTTGATATAGAGTTCTGCCCCGCTGTTTGCACCAAAATTGATTTTGACAAGAGTGTCAAGGGCGTCAATGTTGAAATCTCTTTCATAGACTGCACAAGCGTTTTCCTTGTCGTCAATGTGAGGTGCTTTGCCGGGTCTTGTTTCTATTGGATAGGGATATTTGATGTTGGTGTAGATAGGTCTTCCGTGACCTTTCAACTGCCAATTTGAAGGCACTTGAATTTCATCCCAACTTGACGGATTGCGATCAAGCATAAGTACGGAACTGAAAAAGTGGAATTTCCAAGTGCCGTTTAAGGAAACAACTCTTTCCTTGCCTGCGCTATCAAGGGGGAAGCCTGCACCATGCTTTTCAAGTGTATTGACACTATAAACGTTTACGTCATTGTGGCAATTCATACCAACCTCTTATTATGCAATGTAGTTTATTCTTCTGCAGTTGGGGCACTCTGCATAGTCCCCACTTTGACGCAATTTTTCAACTATATCGTTGGACATTTCCATACGGCAACGTCCACAAATTTTCTTTGAAGCGTCGTATTCTACGAATACGGGCATCTTTTTAGGATCACGAAGTGCCTTGTAGTGATTGAAAAGATCATCAGGAATTTCCTTCTTCAAGGCGTCAAGTCTGTCTTTGATTTCCTTGACTTTGGGTTGTATACTTTCCATATATTGCTTGTATGCAAGGTTGGCTTGCTTGTAGTTTTCGCTTGCCTTTGTGCCTGCATCCCAAGTATTTTTGAATTCCTTGTCAACACCATCAATGCGAGATGCTTCCTTTGAAAGTTCTTTTTCAAGGGCTGTGATTTCTGTTATAAGTGCATCAACTTGCTTGAGATAGTACTCTGCTTCGGCAAGGTCTTCGACGTTTTCAATGATACCGTCAAACTCTGCAAGTTTTGTTTTGAGTGCTTTTTGTTTTTCTTGAAGTTTTGCTTGATTTGCGAGGATTTCACTCACTTCGCCATTGATTTTGCCCATGGCACTTGTTGCGCTTTCAAGTGTCTTCTTTGCGCTGAAAAATGCAACGAGTTCTTTGCTTTGTGTGGCTTCTGTTTCAAGAGCAATAAGTTCTTGATCTACTCTTTGGTATTCGAGTATTGCTTCAAATTTCATATTTCCTCCAAAGTCCTAAAAGGACAGAGCTGATTTGCTTTCATAACTTTCACTTTGCCTTCAAGTACAGACTTGAAAACATCTTCTGCCATAATCTCACTTGCATGGTGTGAGAACTCTATGGCTGAATATCCTTTGGTTGCAACGTCACGATAAACGTGGTGTGGCATATCCCCAGAGATATACACTTCTGCGTTTTGCATTGCGTAGTTGAGATAACTATATGCACCCCCACCACCACCTGAGCAGATTGCAATTCTTGAGATTGTCTTTGTGGCGTCCCCCGCCAATTTGACGGACTTGTCATCAAGGACTTTTGCCACTTTCTTTGCCAAATCCACAACGTGAATAGGCTCAACTTCTGCAACAAAGCAACATTCAAATGTGTCAATAACTTTGCCGTCAAGCATCTTGACGAGAGTTGCGTTTGTGCCAATTTCGCACTTGTCAAAATTGGTGTGTGCAGAATATACGGTCACGCCGTTTCTCAGTGCGTATGCGATTGTTTCGCCACCGATTTCATCTTCATCAATTTTTTGCACGGGATAGTAGATCATGGGATGATGAGATACAACCATATTGCATCCATTTTCCACTGCCAACTTGATGACGTCCATTGTTGCATCAAGACAAGTGACAACACCTGTGCACTCTTTGTGCCTACTGCCCACTTGCAAGCCGACTTTGACTTTGTCGCCGTCATCTGCAAGGTCAACAGGTGCATATTGTTCAATAAGTTCAATGACTTGGCTGATTTTCATTTTGTTTCCACCTTTGCAACGACTTCTTCAAGCCTTGCAATCTTTTCTTCAAGTTGAGTGCCGTGATGAGATGCAAGTATATTTTTCATTGTTGCAATTTCTTCCTTGCTACGTTTCAAAAACACTTGATCCGTCTTGAAAAACTTGCCGTAAACAATTTGTTCATCATCAAGTTCTTCTTTATACCCAACTTTCAACTGCGTTGAAATAATAGTATAATACTTTCCGGCACATTCGGTCAAGTTGTCTGTGACAATTATGTGATTTGCCTTGGCAAGTTCTCTGCGCACCTTTTCTGGATGAGTGTTGGGAGAAAGGATAAATCTGTCAAATTCCTTGCCATCTTCTCTTGCAGATGCCAAGATTTCTGCCATAACATCCCCACCAAGACCTGCAATAATCACAGTGTCAACTTCTTTGCTTTTTATAGGCGAAAGCCCGTCGCCAAGACGGGTTTCCATAATGTGGCTCACACCATTGTCATAGGCAAGTTTCTCTGCCTTTTGCAAACTGGGTGCAGATATGTCAGTTGCAATCACTTTTTCTGCCCTATCCGTTGACACAAGATAGTATCCAAGTTTGCCATGGTCACAGCCTACGTCTGCCACTGTTCCACTCTTTATAAGAGTGGCAATGGCTGTAAGTCGTTCATCAATGCGTATAGGCATCAGTCAAAATCCTTCAACTTCTTAAGTCTGTTGGGGTGACGGAGTTTTCTCAAAGCCTTTGCTTCAATTTGACGGATACGTTCACGTGTGACGTTGAATTCCTTGCCAACTTCTTCAAGGGTGCGAGGATGACTGTCGTCAAGACCGTATCTCAAACGGAGCACCTTTTCTTCACGAGGAGTGAGAGTGTTGAGCACTTGAATAAGTTGTTCCTTGAGCATATTGCTTTCTGCAACGTCGCCAGGTGACAATGCTCTGTCATCTTCAATAAAATCGCCAAGGTGACTGTCTTCTTCTTCACCGATAGGTGTTTCAAGTGACACGGGGTCTTGTGCTATCTTTTGGATTTCACGGACTTTTTCTTCGGGGCAACCAAGATATTCTGCAATTTCTTCGGGGCTGGGCTCTCTGCCGAGTTTTTGAAGAAGTTGTCTTGTTGCACGGACTTGCTTGTTGATTGTTTCAACCATATGTACGGGAATACGGATTGTTCGTGCTTGGTCTGCGATTGCTCTTGTGATTGC
Organism: Clostridia bacterium; assembly: GCA_045613765.1. Lineage (GTDB taxonomy): Bacteria > Bacillota > Clostridia > Christensenellales > CAG-917 > RGIG4097. The sequence continues at coordinate 72,278 of JAZLBO010000021.1, forward strand.
TTGACGGATCCACCAAGTTGCGTAAGTTGAAAACTTAAATCCCTTTGTATAGTCAAATTTTTCAACTGCCTTCATAAGACCAAGGTTGCCTTCTTGAATAAGGTCAAGGAATTGCATACCACGGCCAACGTATCTCTTTGCGATTGAAACAACAAGACGAAGGTTGGCTTCTGAAAGCACTCTCTTTGCTTCTTCGTCCCCTTCTTCCATACGTTTTGCAAGGTCGATTTCTTCATCTGCAGTCAAAAGTGCCACTCTGCCAATATCCTTGAGATACATCTTTACAGAGTCATCAAGACTGCCTTCTATAATTTTGTCAAGTTCTTCAGTGGGAAGATTTTCCTTGATGGTGATTTTGGCTTCTGCAAGAGCGTTGAAAACCATTTCCATTTCTTCAGGTGTCACTGAAAGTCTTTCAAGTTTTGCAACGATTTCTTCTTCAGTCACTGAGCCATTTGCTTTGCCCATGGAGATCAGTTTCTCTATTTCGGATTTGAGCAATTGTTCTTTTTCCATATTACCTCCACATTAAAGTTTATCTTTAACGTTTTTTGATTTTAATTTTTGTTGCAACTGTGCCATTTCCTTGATGATTTCTCTCTTTTCAAGATTGTCAGTTGCGCTATTGTATTTTTTGTTGAGAGCAGCAAGATCCTTTGCAATCACTTCATTTGCAAGCACCATGACGCAATCATTAAAGTAGTTAGGCTCGCTTGCAGTCTTTTCAAAGACAACATCATCGCCAACAATCTTTTTCAACTCTTCATCTTCATATCTGTCAAACAAAGAGCCTATCGTCATCTGTCCGTTTGATGCCACATAGTCTTCAAATATCTCTTTGTGTTGTTCATGCGCAAACCACTCTGCCTTGACAACACTTGCATCCCCATAAGGTGCTTTTGTCAAAATCTTGTTGAGCACAAAGCGTCCTGCCTTAATTAACCTATCAACCTTTTCTGGGTTATCCGGTTTTTGAGCCTCTCTAATATGCTGGACTTTGCCCACTTCATCTGACAATGTTTCGACTGAAACACCACTTAATCTTGACACAATGCCGAGATAAACCTCTCTTTCGGACTTGCTCTTTACTCCTTGAAGCAATGTTAAAGCCTGACGAGAATATTTCTTTCTACCATCGTATGAATTCAAATCATTTGCAACTTCACACAATTTCAACTTGTATTCAATGACGGGGAGTGCCTCGCTCACTCTACGCATAAAGCCTTCATATCCTTCCTTGCGTATTGTGTCGTCAGGGTCGCATCCATCATCAAGGGATACAACTCTCACCTCAAGACCTGCGTTTTGCAATGTATCCACGTTTTTGATTGTTGCCTTTCTGCCTGCGCTGTCACCATCATAGCACACGTACACCATAGGCACAAGGCGAGCAATTTCTCTTGCTTGTCCGTCTGTAAGCGCAGTGCCCATGCCTGCAACAACGTTCTTGATGCCTGCACTGCCAAGGGCAATGACGTCCATATATCCTTCAACAAGAATAAGTTCTCTAAACCCACCGTTTTCTCTCTTTTCTCTCTTGACAAAGTTGATGCCATAGACTGTGCGACTTTTGTCAAAGATTTCTGTATTGGTTGAGTTTTTGTACTTTGCAACGTCCTTTTCGCCGTGATAAATTCTGCCACCAAAAGCAACCACGTTGCCCATGCCGTCAAGGATTGGCACTATAATTCTGCCACTGAAAGCATCATAGAGGTCTTCCCCTTGAACAAGTCCACAATCACGGAGATTTTCAATGGAATAACCCTTTATGCGCATATACTCTTGAAGTTGGTCTGCACCAAGTGAAAGACCAATGCCGTAATATCTTGCCATATCGTCGTTGATGCCACGAGAAAGGAGATATTCTCTTGCCTCTTTGCCTTCAACTTTCTTCAAGAGATTGTTGCGATAGTAATGGGCTGTATCCTTCATAAGAGCATGAAGAATATCCTTCTTCTCTTTCTTCTTTTTGTAGTCGGGATCAAGGCGCATTTCGGGCATTTGCATACCTGCTTTTTCTGCCAAGAATTTGACTGCATCAATGAAAGAAAGTGATTCCATTTCCATGACAAAATTGATGACGTTGCCACTTGCGCCACAGCCAAAGCAGTGATAATACTGCCCGTCGGTGTTGACGCAGAAAGAACCTGTTTTCTCATTGTGGAAAGGACAGCAACCGAAATACTTTCCACCTTTTTTGTCAAGGCGAATATATCCCGAAATGATGCTGACAATGTCGCATTTGAATTTCAGTTCGTCCAAAAATTCTTGTGTAAGACCACCGTTTGAATTAAATGCCATTTTTCTTCCTTTGTTGTATGAAAACTGTCTTAATACTTTACTTTACGATTTTTTTTGTTGATATTCCTAAATTTCTCAAAAAAAACATATATTTTTCTTATATTATATATATAAACTATCCAAAAGCAATCTTAAATTAAAAAATCCTAATTTTGTGGATTGGAAGGTTTTTCCGTGACGTTCTGTTTTTTGCGCCAAAACATAACCGTCCAAAGTATGTTTATGCAAAAACCTACCGCACTTGCAATAATGGTGAAATAGTACAATCCCTTATCTGTTTCGCCTCCGTTGACTGCAATCAGTGTGTTTTGCAACGTCAAAATAGAAACAACCACGTCCATAAGTTCAATGGTGGAACGGGCTCTAACAACAACACTTTCGTTGTTTTTTCTCTTTACAAATCTAATTATTGTCATGGTGGTCTTGACAGTCACATAAAATGCAATGCCAATTGACTGCCACATGGATATAGACACTGCCCGTCTATGCAAAAGCAATAGGACTATTGGGACAATGAGCAACAAGTTTAGAGCAATCAAACACCCCTTGATAGTCTTGTTGACAATCTCCACCCGATTTTCTCTTTTTGACTTTGTTGGATAAAAGGTCAAAAACGCCTTGATAGATGCCAAGGCAAAGTAATATATGCTGATGGACTCGTGCCATATTGAACCCTGAACGGCTCCTATCACCCTATTAAACACAGCAAACAATAAAGTTGACAAAAAAGAAATAACGCAAACGATCTCATTGTGATCGTTCACGTATTTCTGTAGTTTTTCAAAATTACTTTTAGCCTTCATATCCTATGACTTTTTTCATCAACTTGGCGATTGTTTCCACGCTATCGTTACAATCGTTTTCAATCCACTTTTGAACAATGGCAACCAAGCCGTAACTGAAGTATGCGAAGACGTATTCCTTTTCACTTTCTTCCACACCGAACTTGTCCAATATCTTGGAAAACATCTGCTCGTACCACTTTTGTGATGTGTATTGCTTTTTGAAAACATGTGGCTTCTCGTGGATGAGTTTATACACTCGCTTATTTTCTTTGATAAAGTTGAGATATGGGATCAAGTATTGGTCTTCAACAAAAAACAAACCCTTTTTATCGTTGTTTTGAAGGTCCAATTTTTCATTTGAAAATGCACCATTAAACTTTCTTCCAATCATTTCAATCGTTTCGAGGAGCAAGTCGTCCATAGTTTCGTAGTGAAGATAAAAGGTTGACCTATTTACCCCTGCTTTTTTACATATTTCCGTCACAGTGATAAACTCCCAATCCTTCTTCTCTAACAACAAAATCAATGCTTCATCCATCAATAATGCAGTGTTAAAGTACTTGCTTTCGGATTTGGTCATATTTTTTTCTCCCCAAAATTTATTCTTCTTCAGCAATTTCTTGTGCCAATTTTATTATGTCGTTTCCGTATTTTTTCTTGTCATTTTGAAGAAGTTTTTTATAGATAGGATAGTTGACGGAAACGCCGGCAATGCCCAACAAGCCGATTACGATACCCACTGCCATATACGTGATTGAACCATCTCCAAGGACGCCCATTGCAAAGCTCATACCCAAGCCGAGAACCAATGCAAAAACGATGCCAAATGTAAAAGCAAATATTTCTGCATTTCTTCTTGCAAGACGGTCCAATTTTTTCAACGCAACGATTTTGCTTGCTTGTTTTGGTGCATATTCACCTGCGATTTTTTCTGCTATAATTTTGTCTGTGTTCATAAATGTTACCTCCTGTTTTGACAACCATAGTTTATCACTCCAAGAGGCAAATTCAAACGACACTATCCTTTCCAAATGTTGAATTAAGACGGCGTACGCATTTTTGGATATCCTCTAATTAAGTCGGGATAAAAATAAGGCAAGCAACAAAACAATGCCACCTGCCTTACCGTATAAGCCGTATTTATTTTATTCGTTTGCGTCAATGGTTTCGGGTTTCAATTCTCTTGACATCAAGTAGTCGATTGCCTTTGTCACAGGGACTCTGCCGTTGACCACTGCATCAACTGTTTCAACAATGGGCATTTCCACCCCATATTTTTCTGCAAGGAGCATTGCTGCAGGCAATGCATTAAGACCTTCAACAACCATACCCACTTGCTTTGTGGCCTCTTCCACTGCCACTCCTTGACCAATGAGCATACCACATCTATTGTTTCTGCTGTGGATACTTGTTGCCGTGACGATAATATCGCCAATGCCTGCAAGACCACTGAAAGTTTGTTCCTTACAGCCCATAGCGTTGCCAAGTCTGCCGATTTCTGCAATACCTCTTGTGATGAGTGCTGCCTTTGCATTATCTCCACACCCAAGACCTGTTGCAATACCTGATGCCAATGCAATGACGTTCTTCAATGCGCCACAGAGTTCAACTCCACGGATATCTGTGTTGGTATAGACACGAAGACGGCCTGTGTTGAACACCTTTTGCACCATTTCTGCCGTTTCAATATCTTCACTTGCAGAGATGATTGTTGTGGGGAGATCTTTGACCACTTCTTCTGCGTGGGTAGGGCCAGAGAGTGCCACCAACTTGATTGTGGGATTTTTGATTTCGTCTGCAATGATTTCGCTCATTGTAAAGAGAGTTTCCTTTTCAATGCCCTTTGCAACGTCAACGATAACTTGTCCGTCACAAACGTAAGGTGCAATCTTTCTTGCAGTTGCTCTCACAAACACTGAAGGCACTGCAAACAACAAAATATCCTTGTCCTTTGCAACTTCTGCAATATCCTTTGTATATGCCATATCTTCAGGCAATTCCACACCGGGAAGATTGGGGTGCACTCTTGTTGATGAAAGCAAGTCTATTTCCTTTTCAATGGCAGACCAGACCACGACGTCATTGCCTGCATTGCAGAGCAACCTTGCAAGAGCAATGCCCCAAGTACCTGCACCAAGAACTCCAATTTTTGTTTTATTTGACATATTTTTCACCTAAAAATCGTAATGTATTTCTCGTCATATCCCATACGAGTGTGCCCGTTCGCGCACAAATTATAGATCTATTATACCACAAAAGAAAAATATGTACAACCTTTTCACACCCCAACATTTTCAAGTGAATTCCACCGCCAAAATCCCACAATAAATCCCCACAATGCAAAAAAAGACAAGCAGTTTGTTTCTGCTTGTCTTTTTATATAAGGGATAGTTCTTTATGAGTTATATTACAATTTCGAGATAGAATTTCAAGCACCTAATTCAGTTAAATGTCTTATTATACAAATCCTTAAAACCTGAAGTGTCCACTGAAAAAAGATATGTTGAATTTACCCCGTAATCCGAATCTTCTTGTATATATATTTTTATAATTCCATTTGTCGACTTCAACAACGAAATTATTCCATTGTAATCGTCAAAACAAATAACCTTTCCATTTTTATACATAGTTCCGGTAAAATATTTTTTAGTACCATTGGGCAACAAAATCGTTATGTTATAATCAGTCGTAGAATATGCTTTAACCAAATTTGAACCATGTTCCCAAAGCATAATTTGGCAATCTTCAACGTCTACTCGTACATATGCGCTTAATTTCGAATTTGTTGTTGCGCTATTGCTAAAAGTGCCACTCAATGTGTCAACTGGTGCAATAAAGGCATTATTGATCGGGTTGTTAAACTCATCAACATAATACCTTTTTTCCCATTTAGAAAAATATTCACCACATCTTGAACAAGTGCCAGAGGATGTTGTATGTCCCAAAGCACTCCCCTTTGTTTCTCCACATTTACTACATTCTTGTGGTTCAGTGCATGTCGCAGGATTGTATGTGTGCGCACAAGCAGTGCTGCTTGGATTTGTGTTTGTGTCTTCGGTCGAATCATCATTGATGATATTACATGCAACGAAACATAAACACATAATTGCACAAAGGAAAATTGATAATAATTTTTTCATCAGTATACCTCCAAGTTGAATAAAATAAAAAAGTGCGCCAACCAGAGTTGACGCACTAAAAACGCAAACTCCGATGTTGTCACACAAGCTTAATCAGATGAGAAAATATTTCCACATTCTAACTGCAGGACTTTGCATTTTTAACAATGTTGATTGTTAGAATGTGAAAAAAAGACAAAAGTATCCTTTCTATTAAAAAGGAAATATTTTCGCCTATGATTATTTAACTTGTGTGACGCTTAAAATTATAGCATATAAGCAAATATGTTGCAATATTTTTGGTATAATTGCTTGTATAATGTTTGAAATTGATATATATTATATATAACTCAAATGGGGGTGTGGCTCAGTTGGTAGAGCAATGCGTTCGCAATGCATGGGTCAGGGGTTCGAATCCCCTCATCTCCACCAAAATTTAGAAACGGACTTTTGTCCGTTTTTTCTTGTGTTAGTATAGGGGATTTACACAACTATGTTGCAGAACCCCCGACACGTCAGGGCTGGCATTCGCTCCTACGAGTAAACTCGCACGCTCTCTATTACGGCGCAAATGCCTACGCCCCCCTTCTTCGCCAATAAAACAGTGAAAATCCCCCATATTTTCTTGTGTTATTTCAACCAAATCGACACTTTAACAACAAAAAATCCACGTTTTAAGCGTGGATTTTGTTTTTTTGTGGGGTTATTGTTGTTTGTTTGGTTTGGGGATTTGTTGTGTATCGTTTCCCCGTTTAGTGCTATGCTCTTATGGCGTGGATTGTCTTCATGTGAGCGTGCTTTTTGAAAAGTTTGATGGGGTTGAGATACAATCTGTCAATGTGATATGCACTGCTCAAAATTGTGATTTCTGTCACTCCAAGACCTTCAAGGATAGGGCCTGTAAACTTGGCATTTTCCCTTGTTGAGAGTGAACGATTTTCCACGATAATCTTGCTTGGGTCAACGCCGTTTGCCACAAGCCACTCGCTCATTTTGTCCCCTTCTGCCACTTTTGCAACGGGGTTGGCAACGCCACCTGTGACGATTATTGTGTCAAAGTCCTTTTCCACAACGAGCGTTTTTGTAAGACGATCAAGCATGGCATTTGAAAAAGTGCCATCGTCGTTCATTCTGTTGCCGAGAACAACCAAAACTTTCATAATCTTCTCCTTTCTTTTATGCACGCACATATTTGACTACAGTATATTCAGTTCCGTTGACGTCAATGATTTCTGTGCCGTCTGCCACGTAGTCGGCATCGTCAAATGCGACACCGACGGGGATATAGACAGTTGCAAGTGATGTGCATTTGCCAAAGGCATAAGCACCAACATATTGGACATTGACTGTGCCTTCAACACTGACAAGTGATGAGCAACCTTCAAATGCAAGGTCACCGATTGCAATCACTGACACGGGAAGAACCACACTTTCAAGTGATGAGCAACCTCTAAAGGTTGAAGACTCAATTTCTTCGATTTGTGTATTGCTCAAATCAACTGCTTTGAGTGATGCGCAACCATAGAAAGCAGTGTGACCGATAGACATCAAATCCGTTGCCATTGTAAAGTCGATTTCATTGCCATTTGCGCCCAACTTGACACAACCACTAAATGCTTCCTTGCCGATTGATTGGACGTTGGGGAAAGCGTTGCTGGGTGTGTAGATATCTTCTTCAACGGTATATGAACGGACTTGCAAGAGTGATGAGCAACCCATAAATGCTCTATCCCCGATTGTCTTGACTGATGCAGGGATATAGACATATTCAAGGTCGGTCTTGTTCATAAATGCTTCGTCTGCGATTGCAACAACTTCATACTCTGCGCCTGTTTCTGCATTGTACACGCCTGCGCTTGTGAGCAATACTGTTGTGGGCACTGCGATTGTGCTATCATATCCAGACTTAAGTCCTGTGATGACTGCCTTGCCGTCCACAATGTTGTATGTGAATTGTGCGCCGTCTGTTGACAAGATGACGTTGTATTCCACTATGCAATAGACGTAGTTGTCAGATGTGCCGTAACGGAGTCCAACATAGTGCTTGCCGATTTCGGTTGTATTGATTTCAACTGCTTCTGCGTCTGCGAGTTTTGCTTCTGCATCTGCAACTGAGATAAATGTTGCTTTGTTGTCAAACTTCACTGTCTTGTATGAGCCGTCTGAAAGTTCAATGATAAATGATACCTTGCTTGCCACCTTTTCAACGACTGCACTGCTTGCATTGATTGAAAGCACCATTGCGCCATTTTGTGAGATTGCAACGTTGCTGGGCTCTTTGACAGAGTATGTTGCAAGGACGGTATAGACAGTAAGTCCGTGATAGTCAACTTCGATTTGCAACTTTTGGTTGAAACCAATGACAGGTCTATATCCATTGACTGAAACGCCTTGGTCTGTCAAAAGGATTGTGCCTTCTGTATCGTTGCCGTCATTATAGACGAACTTGATCTTGATGACGTGGCCTGCTTCGTTGAAGTTGGTTTGTGACTTGTAGAAAGTAGGCATACCTGCAACGTCAATGCCGTCCACTTCGTGATAGACTGCCATTGTGCTTTGCTTGATTGCAGGATAGACAGAATATTCAAGTGCTTCAGGGCTGATTCCGTCAACTGTGAAGGTCATTGCCTTGTCACCGATTGTGCCGTCAAGAGCAGATTCTACGCCACCAACAATGCTACGAAGTGATGAGATGGCAAGGTCTTCTGTTCTTGCAATACTGTCACTTCTTACAACGATAACAGCATCTTTAAGGTGTGTTTTTGCAGAATTGAGCAATCCAAGGCTATCCCAAACGCTGACAAAGTCAACTTCTGCGCCATCATAGAGATATGCAGTGGGAAGACCGATTTCTGTGTTGAATTCAACGGACACTGTCACAAGCACTTCAAACATGTTGTTTGCGCTTTGATAGAGTTCCTTCCATGACTTCACTGCAAGTGAATCACTGCCACTGACTGCCTTTTCAAGTGTGTCAATGGGTTCTTCATAGAGATAAATCTTGAAGTTTTCACTGATTGCTTCGCCGTTCTTTCTTGAGAATGCGCCATCATTGAATTCAACAAAGACTGCATCTGTTGCATTGATAAATGTGAGTGCTTTGAGATTGCTTGCACCATTAAATGCATAAGATTCAATGAGTTCGAGATTTGAATCTGCAGGCACTGTGATATTTGTGATATATGAGTTGTCCAATGCATCTGTTGCGATAACTCTAACAAGAGCAGGCAACTCAACGATTGCATCTCTGCCACGTTTTGCAACAAGGATACCATTGATGACAACAAATCCGTCTTGGACAAATGTATTTGCATCTCCGGTTTCTGCTGTAGTGTGATCTGCGCTCATCCACTTTGTTCCTGCAAATGCTTCTGCGCCAACGGAGATAATTTCGCTTGCATTTTCAAAGACGATTGTTTCAATCAAACTGCCTTGTGCAAATGCATTGGGTGCGATATATTGAACGCCTGCAGGTATTGTTGCGCTATTGCCTGTTCCGACATAGCGATAGTAAATGTTGCCTATACGGAGATATTGACTTTCGTCAATGGTTGTTTCTGCCTTGTCTTGAGGTTGTGTTGAGATGTATGCAGTTTGATTAAATGCGTCTGCTGCAACAAACACAAGACCTGCGCCACCGTTGACGTTGACGAGATTTTCGTTCTTGTAAAATGCTTTGTCGTAGATATATGCAATACCGTCGCCAATATTGACTGTTTCAAGGGTTGTAAGGCCACTAAATGCACCGGGGGCGATTGTGTCAACTTCGCCAAGAAGTGCTGTCATTGTGTTGATGTCAATTTCACGAACATCTTGATCGCCGACGTACTTCACAAGGACTTTGCCAAGAGTTGCAAAGTCATGGCCTGTTCTTTCTGCATAAGAGTTGATATATTCTGTGCCACGGAAAGCGTCTTCGCCAATATACGTCAATGAAAGACCACCTTCGGGTGTGATGATTTCACGAAGGTTGGGGCAATATGCAAATGCTTGCTTGCCAATTCTTGTAAGTGATGTTGCTTGGCTCAAATCAACAGTGATGAGTGTCTTGACGTTGATGATTGCATTTTCGCCGATTTCACTGATGACGTAATCTTTGCCGTTGATATTGACTGATGCAGGGATGACAAGTTCACTGACTGACAAGTCCTTGATTGCATCAATACGGAGTGTGCCGTCTGACTTTTCTGTGTAGTTGAAAAGTTTTTCTGCAAAGTATGTGTTGAGTTCTTCTGCTGAAAGGTTTTCCTTGACCATCCACTTGGGATACAAAATCAAATCATTTGTGACCTTTCCGCCGCCATAGGCGTTTTCATCTTCGTAATATGAGTCAAGATACCAGCCTGCTACTTCGTAGCAACCACCGTTTTTGATGAGTTGTCCTTGCAAAATGCTGGGATCTGCAGAGATTGAGATAAGTGCGTCGCCGTCACTACGGACTCGGCAAGTTGCATAGTAATCTGCAAGATCTGCGCCATAAGGAATACCTGTAAATGTGATGACGTAGGGATTGAATGCCAAGATATCTCTCATTGAGTTGGGATCATATTCAGGATCTTCAGGGCCAAATCCCACTGAATACTTGACGTCAATGCCTGCAAGTTTCAATGCTGAAAGTGCTGTGTCTGCATAGCCTTTGGTTGCATCAAGTTCGCCACCCATAAGGACGTATTGGACAGAGTATGTTCTTATTGTCCAGAGTGCATAGAGAGTGATGGGTTCATTGCCGACGTTCTTGTTGAAGTTCCACACTGTGCCGTCTGCTGTTGCCCAACCTGCAAAGGTGTAGCCTTCAAGTGTTGCGATATTTGAAATTGAAGGACGAGGTATAATGCCCTCTCCCTTTACAACAGACACTGACCACGTGCCTTCTGCTTGATTGTAGTTTTCAAGGAGTGAACTGTCCTCAGGTATCCAACTTGTGACGCCATCGGGGAGATTGATGTCAAAAGTGATGGGCATAACGTTTGCAGTCCAATCCAAAACCAGTGTTGAGTTTTTGGTTGCTTTGATTTCATCTGTTGATGATGCGTTATAGGTCTTGCCGTCAACAGTCACGCTTGAAATTGCATAGCCTTCCTTGTATGCAGGGAAATCTGCAAGGAATTCTGCCCATGTCCAAGAATAGCCCTTTTCAACCTTTATGGTTGACGTGCCTTCTTCTGCATCAAAGTCGCCAAAGAGTGCATATCCACCATTGGTGTCCACTGTAAAATCAACAAATTCCTTGACGTTTGCTCTTGTCTTCAAGTGGAGAGGGAAAGAGCCTTCAACCGTCTTGGTCTTTGTTTCGCCATCTTCATTGATGTATTCAACCTTCAAAGATGCAAAGATCATGTAGTGACCTGTTGTTTCGTCATCTCCAAAAGTTTCAATAATCTTCTTGCTATCTTTTGAAAGCATATCCATTGTGAGTGGCTTGCCTTCTTCTGCAACGTATTGCTTTTTGCCGTCAACCTTGACTTCGTATGTGACGTGATATTCAATATCTGCAAGGTCAAATTCTTCTATGTAGATGTGCTTGAACACAGAAGGTGCTTGCTTGAGATATGAAAAAGTCAAATACACAGGCTTTTTGCTTGTGACTTCGGGTGCTGTTGGATCATCAGGAGTATCTTCGCCACCAATGATGGGGGGAAGTTCGCCATTTTGTGTGCCAAACAAGTCGCAAGCCACAAGGGTGCAGGTGAGCAAAGTCACCAACAACATTGCAATCAAGATTTTTGATAATTTCTTCATAATTCGCCTCCGCGCGTGCGATATGCACACGCTTCTTACCTATAACTATACATATACAATATAACATATTCCCAAACCAAATGTCAACACCGACTTTACAAGTGCTTTTCCAGTGGTTTTGTGGATATACAAAATACCCCATTACAAATATAAAAAAGGCGTGAAATTTCACGCCTTTATTCCTTTATTATTGCTTTATTTCTTGCCCATACACTCTATTGCAAGAGCGTATTTTGTTGATGCCATGTCTTCGTTGAATACAAACCTATATGCGTGCTTTTCATCATATAGGTCCAACGATCTTCCCGGCAAGGTGGCAATAGTTGTATATCCCTTCACAGATTGGGATATTGTCAAAAATTCGTCTTCTACGTCTTCGGTCTTGGACTTTCGCAACACCCTCAACCCCACGTCGCCAACTTTATACACTGCTTTCACGTGGCTTTGCCTTTGCTTTTCGGTGGTGGTATATGTCAAATTGTTCTTGTCAAGGGTTATAACCCCTGATGACACAAACCTATATCCGTTTTTCTCGGGATTTTCAACAAAAAGCCAAACGGGGTGTTGAAGACGAAAATCATCTCTATCCACTTCCTTTGCCAGTTCTTCCCTTTGCCAGTTATACCACAAATCAACTCTGTCAAAAGCAACGCTATCCCCAACCGACACAAGTTTTCCGTCATTTTGATACTTGACGGCGTTTTGACAATGGTTGCATTTTATCATATCCCCCTTGGACGTCATTGCAAACTCACTGCCACACTTGGGGCAACGATACAACAATCTTTCAAGCCCTTCGGCATACTTGCCACCACGGTATTTGCGATTTGACTGAATATGATATAAATGCTCGTTGTGGGCAAGAGCGTTTTCTATACGACAGAAAATTTCATCTTTTGAAAGTTGTACGGTGTCATCCTTTGAAAAAAGCATATCACAATGGCAATCAACTCTGCCTCTGCGCATGGTCTTTGCCCACTTGGGACGAGTGAGTCCTGCCCCCTTAGTCACCACTGTTGCCACAGGGTATCCAAGCCACTTGACAAGTTTTGCAATAGATGACGGCATAACCCCAGTGACACCCTCCCCCGACACCTTGCCTTCGGGACAAAGTATGACGGAAACACCATTGTCAAGATATTGCTTGACACTCTTTATGCACTGATAGTCCACAAAGTATTGTTTCTTCAAAATACAGTGCGCGCCCTTGATCATACTTGCAAAAAACGGCTTTGAATACATCATATTCTCTGCCACCACAAAGTTGACTTTTTCACGCAAAAATGGGGTGGAAAAATGACAAAAGTCAAGGGCAGACGTATGATTGCACAAAACAAGCATTGCACCCGATTTCTTATGTTCAATGAACGATTTTGACTGATGAACGTGCGAATTTGTCAAAATCTTCATAATAAAACAACCGACTGCAAGGATTGATTGCCGTCCCCTTGACCACATTTTTTTGTCAGTTTTATGTTCAGTTTTTTTGCCGACCGTACTTTCCATAGGTCAATTATAACTTCTTTTCAACCCGTTGTCATCACTTTTTGGCAATGTGTTGAAATTTGCACCATTGACACAACTTGCTGTTTTACAACAATCTCAAATTTTTCCCATATTGAAACTCATTTTAGAAGTCAAATATTTCTTCAATAACTTTGCAAGTCAACTCATTGACACCGTCAAAGTTCATGGCAGAAATATAAAACTTTTCTATGGCAAGATGCATACTTCTCGCCTTTGCAAAGTAGTCTGTTGCAAGGTCAATTTCTTCCTTTATCTTGGTTTTGGCTCTGCTTACGGCATATTTGTCGTAATCTCCTTCAAAAAGTCCAATATTGTACACCTTTCCACCGACATCAATGCCAATATCTTTCATCACAACTATGTCACCAACCACAATTCCATCTATAATGTCAGGGGCCAAAGGATTATAAAATATCATAGTTGGCACGACGTCATTGAGCACACTGGAAATAAACAAATCAACACTGCCGTCCTCCCCTTTTACAACCCATATTTCTTTGTCTTTCAAGTGATCGTCATACACCACAGTTCCGTCAGGAGTGATTGCCCTATAAAACCTATTTTCAACGCTGTCATCCCCTTTCTTTCTACGGTCTGTTTCAACATAATACCTGTGTTCTTGACAGCGTATTTCCCCCATCACGTCCATGGCAAACTCTTTTGCCAAACTCTTGATTTTGCCCTTGATCATTGACCTTGACACAATTCGTTTTGATTGGAGCAAATGACAATAAGCAATGTTTAAGTGTTCATATCCACTTATATAACTCTCGTTTTTGTCAATAAGCAGTTTTGCAATGCTATCCTTGTACTTTGCAATTTTGCCCTTATCAACATAGTCAAGCAAGTTGACTATACTATCCTTTGCCACGGGGATTTTGGGCTCAACGGCGTGGGGAGATGTGGCGTCAATGATGCACTTGTCAATATCTTTGATATACACACCATCAAGTGAATTTGGATCCCCCGAGCAGTGCCAACTTTCGCACCTATACCCCATTTCTCGTCCTACTTTCAACACCTTTTTCATTAGGGATGATTTACCCGTCCCTGCCCCACCTTTTATCAAATAAACCTGCCCTATCCTTGCAGTTTCCGTACCGTAAAATCCGTAAAAACCTTTGTGTGTGTTGCTTCCAAGAAAATACCTTTCCATATTACCCCCTTTTAGTCTATCTTATGTATTTTCTATAAATACGGTCAACTCGAAGTGTAGATTTTGCATAGGATACGGTATGGAGGTGTTATATTTTGGCAGAATTTATCATTTATCAAACGGATGCGCGCATGTTTTTTCTGCGACAAGAGTTGGGCTTTTCCCCCTTGAAAGATACGCATATTTTCGCGCCCAACGTTGTCCTTGGATCAAAAGACATCACAGAAGTCAAGTGTGGGGATATTGTAATCGGTGGCAGAGCAGACAGTGAAGCCACTGCCATTTTCAACTCTATGGATGTCAAGTATTTCAATATGTTGGAAGATGAAATCTTCCAAGCACGCAATGCAAGGTTGACTGCAGAAGGCACTCTCAATCTTATACTTTCACACTCGTTTATTTCTCTGGACCGACTCAAAGTCCTTGTAATAGGCTTTGGACGGACAGGCGCAGCCACAGTCAGTCTATTAAAGGACGTTGGCGTATTGAGCATTACAGTGGCAACAACGGCATCATCTCGCCCTGCCCTTGCCTTTTGCAATAACGTAATTCCTGCAAAGGACTTCAACTTTGCGCCTTATGACGTAGTCATAAACACTGTGCCACAACAAATAATTGATGACAAGGAAATCCTCACCTTCTCGCCTTCTGCCGTCTATATAGATTTGGCGTCAAAGCCGGCACTATCACTCAACTTTGCCAAATATCTTGGCTTGGATGCAGACATCTACCCTGCATTGCCTGCAAAAACTGCCACAATAAGCGCTGCAGAGGCAATCAGCAACTATGTAAAGGGGGTTTTGAAATGAAGATAGGTCTTTGTGTCACAGGGTCTTTCTGCACCCTTAAAAACATAATTGCAGTGTTGAAGACAATTGTTGATGACGGCCATGACGTCCTGCCTATATTCAGTTATAATGTGTCAAACTTTGACACTCGCTTTTACAAAGCAAAAGACTTTGAAGATGACATCATGGCACTGACAGGCAAAGTGCCAATCAAGACAATCGTAGATGCAGAGCCAATGGGCACAAGCAAAAGTGTTGATCTTCTTCTCGTTGCGCCCTGCACAGGCAACTCGCTTTCAAAAATAGCCCACGGCATAACCGACACCCCGGTGACAATGGCAGTGAAGGCAACTTTGCGCAACAACAAACCCGTTGTCCTATCTGTCAGCAGCAATGACGCCCTTGGGGCAAATGCAAGAAACATTGGCACGTTGCTCAACACTCGCAATGTGTTCTTTGTCCCTTTCGGTCAAGACGATAGTGTCAAAAAGCCAAATAGTTTGATTGCCGACACGTCAATGATTTTGCCCACCTGCAAATTGGCGCTTGAAGGCAAACAAATACAACCCTTGTTTTTCTATTGAACAAAACCAATCAAACCACCCAAAAATCGCAATTTTATATTAATACACGAGTCGTGTATAAACACGGCTCGTGTATTATAATTGCAAAAACAACCGTTATTTAGTCCATTATGGCGATATTTGGGCGCAATTCCCCTATTTTGATACACCTATCGTGTTTTACAACCAAGAGCTAAACTGCTATATTCTTTTATGTTGTTGCAGGTTTTATTGTTTCAAATCAACTTATGCAGGGTTCTTGACTATGCTATATTTGTCATAGTGCAGACAAATCAATCTCATTTCAGCGTAACAATGGAAAATCGCGCCTTCTAAAACGCGCTCAGACGCCACAAAACAATCAAACCTAACCCATATATCATCTTTACAACTTAAAACAACGTTCACAAACTGATTTTACCAACAAAAAAACCACTCTTGCGAGTGGCTTTATTGTGATTATTATATCAATTATTTTGCATCCTTGATGCCTTGTTCTGAACCTGCAATGAGGACTTTGCCCTTTGTTTCGGCTCTCATCCCTGATATAGCAGAAGTCAAGTTGATCATGTTTGCATATGCTGTTGCTTGTTCTTCTGTGGCAAATCCGATTACTGTAACGTTATCTGATCCTTTTTGACCACCAACTGCCCATTCAATTTCAATTTCAACACCAAGGTCTTTGAAGTTTGTTGCAAGAGTTTCCATATCTTCTTGTGTTGCAACTTCAACTGTGTATCCTGCTTTTTCAAGACGGGCTGCGTATGTGTTTTCATTACATGCAACAAGGCAAACACCAAGGACTGCCACAAGTGCGATCATTGCTACAATACTGATGACTTTTTTATTCATAGTATCATCCTCCATAGATTATTTATAATACTATTATATTAAAAGTCCATGATATTGTCAATATTGAATTTTAATATTG
>JAZLBO010000022.1:0-85470 GCA_045613765.1 Clostridia bacterium
CCCGGGAACGCATTCACCCCGACATGCTGATTCGGGATTACTAGCAACTCCGACTTCATGTGGGCGGGTTGCAGCCCACAATCCGAACTGAGACTACCTTTTTGAGATTCGCTTGCCCTCACGGGTTTGCAGCTCTTTGTAGTAGCCATTGTAGCACGTGTGTAGCCCAAGACGTAAGGGGCATGATGATTTGACGTCATCCCCACCTTCCTCCGTGTTATCCACGGCAGTCTCACTAGAGTTCCTAACTTAATATTGGCAACTAGTAATGAGGGTTGCGCTCGTTATCGGACTTAACCGAACATCTCACGACACGAGCTGACGACAACCATGCACCACCTGTCTGTGCGTCCCGAAGGAACTCCCTATTTCTAGGGATAGCGCACGATGTCAAGTCTTGGTAAGGTTTTTCGCGTTGCTTCGAATTAAACCACATGCTCCGCTGCTTGTGCGGGCCCCCGTCAATTCCTTTGAGTTTCAACCTTGCGGCCGTACTCCCCAGGCGGGATACTTATTGCGTTAGCTGCGACACAGAAGGAGTGAATACCCCCTGCATCTAGTATCCATCGTTTACAGCGTGGACTACCAGGGTATCTAATCCTGTTTGCTCCCCACGCTTTCGTGCCTCAGTGTCAGTTATCGTCCAGATAGTCGCCTTCGCCACTGATGTTCCTCCTAATATCTACGCATTCCACCGCTACACTAGGAATTCCACTATCCTCTCCGACACTCAAGTCTGACAGTTTTGGAAGCAGCACCCGAGTTAAGCCCTGGGTATTACACTTCCAACTTATCAAACCACCTACACACCCTTTACGCCCAGTCATTCCGGACAACGCTCGCCCCCTACGTATTACCGCGGCTGCTGGCACGTAGTTAGCCGGGGCTTATTCCTTGGGTACCGTCGAGTTTCGTTCCCAAGAAAAGAGCTTTACAATCAAAAGACCTTCATCACTCACGCGGCATTGCTGGGTCAGGCTTGCGCCCATTGCCCAATATTCCCCACTGCTGCCTCCCGTAGGAGTCTGGGCCGTGTTTCAGTCCCAATGTGGCCGATCAGCCTCTCAGCTCGGCTACCCATCGTCGCCTTGGTGGGCTATTATCTCACCAACTAGCTAATGGGATATGAGCCCATCTCTGTCCGATAAAATCTTTTACCGCTGCACCATGCGATGCTGTGGTCATATACCGTATTAACTACCGTTTCCAGTAGGTATCCCGTTGACAGAGGCAGGTTGCTCATACATTACTCACCCGTTCGCCACTAACTTTCATCCCGAAGGAATCAGTCCGTTCGACTTGCATGTGTTAAGCATGCCGCCAGCGTTCGTCCTGAGCCAGGATCAAACTCTTAAGTTCAATCTTGACTTCTTATAACTTTAGTTCAAAGGTTAATAAGACGTTTTTTAATGTTAGTTAATTCGCATTAAAATCGCTTTTCCAAATGTTCAATTTTCAAGGTTCGTGCTGCGCTTAGTTGCGACAGCTTTCTTATACTAACATAGAAACAAAATACTGTCAAACGATTTTCAAACAATTTTTACAAATTTTTTAAAAAAGTTTTTTCAGCACCATTTCTATGATTCGTATCAATCGGTTGCTTGTCTATAATAACACTAATTTCCCAAAAGTGTGCCAATTTTTTTCATGTTTTATTTATACATATTTTTATATTTGTCGGTTATCTTTACCCCATACAACATATCGTGTACTGACACCTCAAAAACACACAATTTTAGGCTCAAAAGGGCAAGGTTTTGATCCACTTCAACAAAAAATCCTTTTCTGCAGATTTCTATACGCGCGCGATATATCTATATTATAAGTTTTACACTACACTCTTTATTATTCATTATAAGAATGCGCACACATACGTACATTATGCACGTGCGCACGCGCGTGCGTTTCTTAATATAAAAAAGATCACCCAAATGGATGATCTTTGATTTTTCTCTTTTTTATAGATTTTTTAGAGCGAACGGTTGATTACGCCACCACCAAGACAAATTCTGCCAACGTATGCCACGGCGTATTGCCCGGGAGCGATTGCTCGTTGGGGATTTTCAAAATAGAAGTGCACGTCTTCTCCTTCAACCACTGCTCTTGCCTTTTCCAAAGGTTGACGGTGCTTGATACGTACAAGGCAATCAAACTCGTCACCATCTGGTCTTGTGATAAAGTTGAAACCCTCGGTGACAAGTTCCTTTTTGAAAAGAACGTCATCTTCCCCTTGGGATACTATAAGTCGGTTGTTCATCACGTCTTTGTCAAGGACAAACCATCTTTCACCAGTGCCGTCCTTACTGCCACCAATACCCAAGCCACGACGTTGACCTATGGTGTAATAATAGACACCCATATGCTTGCCCACAACTTTGCCGTCTGTTGTGACAATTTCGCCATCTTTCATTGGGATATACTTGGCAAGGAATTCACGGAATTTTCTTTCGCCAATAAAGCAAATGCCTGTGCTATCCTTCTTTTCTGCCACGGGGATATTGTGTGAGCGAGCATAGTCACGGACTTCTGTCTTGACCATATTGCCCAAAGGGAAAAGCACGTCGTTCAACTGCTCTTGACGGACTTGGTTGAGAAAATATGTTTGATCCTTGTTTTCATCTTCTGCACGAAGAAGATAATTAACGCCATTTTCGTGGGATATGTTGCAGTAGTGCCCTGTGGCAATATAATCTGCACCCATCTTTCTTGCAAAATCGGCAAAAGGTCCAAACTTGACTTCCCTATTGCAAAGGACATCAGGATTTGGCGTTCTGCCCTTCTTATACTCATCAACGAAAAGTTTGAAAACGTGTTCCATATATTGTTCGGAGAAATCTACCGAATAATAAGGTATGCCAATACGCGCGCAAATACCTTGCACGTCCGTCCAGTCTTGCTCGCCAGTGCAACAACCGTCAGGTTCAGTGTCCTTCCAGTTGGACATATACAAACCTATGATGTCATAGCCCTGTTCCTTCAAAATGCTTGCTGCGACAGCGCTATCCACGCCACCACTCATACCAATTACAACACGTTTTGCCATATATTTTCCTATTTTGTCTTTTTCATTAGTTGTACAAATCTTCGCTATATCTTTCACTATTATCGGGGAAGATTGCCAAGATTTTTGCAGTGGGATTTTCTTCCTTCAAAGCCTTTGCCACAAGGTATGATGCGCCTGATGATATACCACATTTTTCCCCTGTTAAAGCATATATTTCCTTCACTGCTTTCACTGCGTCATCCCCCTTGACCGTACGCACCAAATCAAGGGCTTTTACATCAAGAATTTCGGGGATAAAGTTTGCGCCAATGCCTTGTATTTTGTGGACTCCACTTTCCCCCTTTGTCATAAGGGGACTTTCCGTTGGCTCGACACCAACAACCTTTGTTTTGAGCCCATTTTCAACAATGTATTTTTTGATGCCCATAGCAGTGCCACCACTGCCAACGCCAAGGACAATATAGTCCACGTCCGGCATATCTTTGAATATCTCAGGTGCAGTGGTTTTGTAGTGTGCGTCAACCGAGGCAGGGTTGCCAAATTGGTTTGCCATATACCCACCGTTTTCTGCAATCTCTATTGCCTTTGCCACTGCGCCAGACATACCATCCTTTGCAGGTGTAAGCACAACTTCTGCGCCATAATTTTTCATAAGATTGATACGTTCAACCGTCATATTGTCGGGCATAACAGCAACAAATCGTATAGATAAACCCTTTGTTGCGTAAGCAAGTCCAATTCCTGTGTTTCCACTTGTTGCTTCAACCACAACGCCACCCTCACCGACAAGGCCACGCTCAACTGCGTCCTTGACAATGAAAAAACCAACTCTGTCTTTCACAGAGCCTGCAGGGTTTTTGCCTTCAAGTTTTGCCCAAACCCCACCCACTTTGATGATGGGTGTATTGCCAATTTCAAGGGATAATGCTGTCAGTTTCTCCTTCATACTCATCACAGATTGAACCTGTCCTTTATCATCTTTGCCACCACGTCGGGCGCAAGATTTTCATTGTTGATTTTCATATAATTTTTGAAAGGAATTTCCCCTTCATAACTTTCAAAACGATGCCTTTCATTGTCTTTCAAAAGTCTTGCATTTGAGAGTTCAATATCACGCTTTGAAGCCTTGTTTTCAAGGCGATTTTCAGTGGCATTTCTTCTCAATCTTTCATCTGTAGATGCAACCAATTCCACCCAGTAAAATTCACTGTCAGGATTGTTTTCCAAAAACACTTTTTGGATATGCTCGCAATATTCCCAATCAGTAGGGTCATCAAAGGCAAACATAAAGGTGAAAATCATACCATAGTTGTCGCTTTTTGAAAATTCATCAAAATAAACTTCACGCAGTCTTCTTGTCACCGCACCGTTATAATAACCAAATATTTCAATGACTGGCTCAATGGTCATGTGGTTGTGAAAAAGACGAAGATCTGTGATCTTGGCAAGTTCTTGCCCAACAGTCATCTTTCCAACAGCCGCATTCCCAAAAATATTGACCAATTTCATAATGATATCCGTCCTTTCAAACAACAAATATACCAACAACAATTTAGCGCTTGCAGTTTTTTGGCGCACCCGACAGGAATTGAACCTGTAACCGCCAGAATCGGAATCTGGTGCGCTATCCAGTTGCGCCACGGGTGCATATATAACATATATGATTATTCTATATGTTTTTCCACCCCAAATCAAGCACTTTTTTGTTTTTCTTTTAATGATAAAAGAAAATGCTATTGCTTTATGACAATTTTTAGTATAAACTATTGGGGATATAGGTGACAATATGAAAGATTTATCAAAGAGAAACGTGCTCATCATTTATACCGGTGGCACTATTGGCATGAAAGATACGGATGAAGGGTATGCACCTGTCGGTGGTTACCTTCTTGACGAGTTGAAAAAGATTGACGATCTCAATCGTGGCGATATGCCTCATTGGGATTTTGTTGAGTTATCCCCCTTGCTTGACTCATCAAACATCAGCGCCAACGAGTGGAACAATATGGCAAAAATCATAGTTGACAGATATGCAAACTATGACGGATTTGTCATACTCCATGGCACAGACACCATGGCATACACGTCTTCGGCACTTTCCTTTATTCTTCACGGTCTTGACAAGCCCGTTGTGCTCACAGGATCACAAATTCCCCTTTGCGAAATTCGCAGTGATGCAAGGGATAATCTCATATCGTCAATCATTATTGCAGGGGAAGGTCAAGTGAAGGAAGTATGCCTTTGCTTTGGTGGAAAGTTGCTCCGTGGCAACCGTGCAACCAAGACAAGCGCAGACAAACTTGTGGCATTTGACTCCCCCAACTATCCCTACCTTGCAGAGATGGGCATATCCGTCAAATACAACCCAAGTGCATTTGGAAAATACGGTGGCGACACCCTTGAATATCGCCCCTTCTCCCCTGTGCCCATTGGCGTACTCAAGATATTCCCCGGCATGCAATTTGGACTTTTTGAAAGCATCATCACCGAGAAACTTTCTGGCGTTGTCCTTGAAACCTTTGGTGCAGGCAATATCCCCAATGGTGGTGACGATTTGTTGCCTATCATAAAGAAAGCATTTAAGGCAGGAGCAGTTGTGACAGTGTGTTCACAATGTGTTGCAGGGGCAGTTTCCCTTGGCACGTACGAAACAAGTTCGGCACTGAAAAAGGCAGGAGCAGTCAGTGGCAAGGATATGACAACAGAGTCTGCTGTTGCCAAACTCTACCACCTTTTCTCCATGGGCTACTCTATTGAAAAAATCAAAACTCTCATGGAAGAAAACCTTGCAGGCGAACTCACTTTCTAATCAAGTATTTGTCAATTAAATTCACAAACAAGTAGTTTATACACACTTTCTTGCACAATTAACACTATTTTTGTGCATTAAACAAAACTATCACACTATGAAGAAACACAAGAGCATATTGCTGACAATCTCAATTTGTCTTATCATCACAAGCATGGTTGCTTGTGTTCTTTTATGTGTTCTGCCCAACAAAGACGGCCAGCCTGACGTGATTATCGCCAAGGACGGCAACTACAATCTTTTCCCCGACGTCGTCAAGAGAAATGACGGCACGCTGCTCTCGGTTTATTACAGCAGTCAAGGCGGTCACGCCCCCTACAAATTCGGGGATGATCTTGGCACTATTCGATACACTATTGGCTCAAAAAACGGCAAAAATTGGGATAATCCACAAGACCTTGTCAACCAAGACAAGTTGGAAAGTTGGGGGCTTGGTGTATGGTATTCTCAAATAGAAAATCAATACTACTATAAAGATGGTGGCAACACCAAACACTACTCTCTCGACGGCTCAACAAAGACCTATATTGACGATCTGCCGAGTGATGCAACGTTTGCAGTTGAGGCAAGAGATCCCAACTTGGCAAAACTCGGCGACGACACCCTCCTTCTCACCTTCTTCACAAGACTTCCTTGGCAGTCCCAACTTGGTGGACATACATATTGGACGGAAAACGACTCCTTTTACACATGGGGACGCACGTTTATAATGTACTCCGTGGACAACGGCAATTCTTGGAGTGCTCCCACCGAAGTACAATGCAATAGTTTGGACAGAAACTGCGCTAAGCGAGGCAATATTGCAGTCTATGACGACGGCACAATGCTCATCCCTATGTACGGTATGTCAACTTCTGCCACAGATACATTTGCAAGAGATAAATGGTCAACGGCAAACGTCCGTGGAAAACTTGTGTTTGAAGATGAAAACAACAAGACAAATGCCAACGGCACTTGGCAATGGTTGAAGGAATACTCAACCCAGTCCGTTGACGGCAAAGATGCGTCTGTGCAAAGCGTATTTGGATATGGTGTAACCGAAGCATCATTTGGTGTGGCAAGCGACGGCAAAACCACGTATGCAATGCTCCGTTTCCATAAATCACAAACTCCCGGTGGGGATATTTTGGTGTCAAAAGACTATGGCGAAACTTGGACAACCATAGCCAACTCATCCCCCAACAGTCAACAAGCAGGATGGTGTCTTCTTGACAACGGCAACTTCTTTGTCACTTGGTCACAAGTGCCTGTGCCCCGTCCCGTCTATGGCAACGTCTTCAACACCGAACTCGGTTGGGATAGTTCGTCGGCAAAGGTGCTTTACAAAACCGACAAGGAAACAGGGGATATGGCAGACCCGTCAAGCGTGCAACTTGACAATGGCAAAATCCTTGTCATTTTCTACGATTCCAACATAAAAGCAATAGGTGGCGTGTTTTGTTCCCAATATAGTTGGTAAAACACAAAACAACACTTAAAATGGTTGATTTTGGCGTATAAACATTATCTTCTGCGATTTGTACACATAATTCAATTGCACAATTAAACATAAAAGCCCCAAGCAAACATCCTTATTTCAACACAAAAGCCCAAAAAGAAAAACCACTCGTTTGAGTGGTTTTTTGTTTCTATTTTGTTATTTGATGACTATGCTTTGATGAAACTGCTCTTGGAAGTGGACTGCTTTTTCAATCTCATCAATGGTGTAGTCCGTTCCGTCGCTTGCAACCCATTTACACTCATTATCATCAAACCTGTGTATCACTGCTATGATTTTGCCGTTGAACTTTTCAAGGGGCGTTGTGATGCCAAGAACATAAACGTCTTGTTCTTCTCCGTCCCCACCAAGAAGTCCGTCAATATAACCATAGTTTATGGGATACACAATTTCGGGGTGCTTGGGATGTATTGCGCCAACAGGTCTATCCATCAACACTTCAACATCCTTGCCAACAAGCCCCTTATACTCCAATATTAATTGGTCTGTCAGTTCCATTATCTATAGACCTTCAAGACGTTGTGCATAACTCTCATGGTCATCTTGGTTTCGTACACGATTTCGCCGTCAAGTTGGAAGTAGCCACCGTCAAGTGATTCGATTGTGATTTCCTTGCCTTGGACTTCTCCACCCCAAGACGTGTTGACGTGTTTTGCTTGAAGGAATACCATGAGTGCTGCGGGGATTTTGCTTCTTTTTACTTCGTTGACGTAGCCAATTTGGAGAAGACCGTCATCCACCTTTGCATTGGGGCAAAGAGGAAGTCCACCACCAAGATAGCCACCGTTGCCAACACCGATTGTGAAGACGCGTTTATCTTGTGTGACACCGTCGATTGTCAATCTCATGCCGTAGAATTCTGTGTGAGCAAGTGCATACAAAAGTGAATAGAAATAAGCTGCCTTGCCTTTGAGCACCTTACATTTTTCACGTTTGAGCAATACGTCGACGTCAATGCCTGCGCCACAAGTGTTGAAAGCACGAAGGCCATTGTCCATTTCGATAAAATCTATGTATGATGCGTTGCCGTTAAGGATAATATCCACTGCATCTTCAATCTTTTTGGGGTGACCGGAACTTCTAATGAAATCATTGCCACTGCCACAAGGGATAAGACCGAGTGTGATGTTTTCAAAGTTGGCAATACCACAAAGGACTTCGTGGAAAGTGCCGTCCCCACCCATTGCAATGAGTTTTGTATCGGGAATTTGTGAAAGTTCCTTGGCAAGCACTTCTGCATGGCCAATATATTCTGTTTTGTGAACTTGATATTCAACACCTTTTTCGGTGAAGATTTTTTCTACTTTATTAAGGGCTTTAAGGCCGTTGCCTTTGCCACTTACGGGGTTTGCGATAATGTGAAACATAATTTTCTCCTTGACAAGCATCTTGAACATTTTACGATAAATGTTGAATTATGTCAAATGTTTATCGCTTTTATCAAATTTTGGCAGAAATTTGCTCACATAACATAATAT
Source organism: Clostridia bacterium (assembly GCA_045613765.1). Taxonomy (GTDB): domain Bacteria; phylum Bacillota; class Clostridia; order Christensenellales; family CAG-917; genus RGIG4097. The sequence continues at coordinate 8,790 of JAZLBO010000022.1, forward strand.
ATTGCGCGCACGCGCGTGTATAATGTATAAGTAAAAAACTGCGATATTTAGATGGATGACGAGGAAAGAAAAATCCCACGGCAGGCGCTTTGCGGGAGATTCGTGAATCTCCCCTACGGTATGTTATAAGTAATAACTCTTTACGGCATGAACGTGGGTACTTATACAAGCACTCACTTATTCGAAGACGGAACGGGAGCCACAGGGTGGCGACATAGCGAGTGCCAAGCACCAGACAAAAGTACGCCAGCCACTTGGGGATCCTGTTTTTTCCACCCAAGTGGCAAGTGACATAATGAGAGAAATATCCCTAATGTGCGCGTGCCGAGTGTGTCCCCTGCCCGTAGGGCTTTGCCGTAGGCAAATGGGGGGAAACACATGAGGAAGGGGGGAATCGTAAATTGATATGTAAGCGCTTACTTAATTTAAAAGGCACTCTCGCGAGTGCCTTTTGCTTTTTGTTTACAGTTTTTCTTACAGTTCTGCAAAGTATTTAATTGTACGAACCATTTGTGAAGTGTAGCTGTTTTCATTGTCATACCATGAAACAACTTGGACTTGGTATGTGTCTTCGTCGATCTTTGCAACCATTGTTTGTGTTGCATCGAAGAGTGAACCGAATCTCATGCCGATAACGTCTGATGAAACGATTTGTTCTTCATTGTAACCGAATGATTCGTTTGCTGCTGCCTTCATTGCTGCATTGATGCCTGCTGCTGTGATGTCTTTGCCCTTTACAACTGCAACGAGAAGTGTTGTTGAACCTGTGCATGTAGGAACACGTTGTGCGCTGCCGATAAGTTTGCCGTTGAGTTCAGGGATAACAAGGCCGATTGCCTTTGCTGCGCCTGTTGAGTTGGGGACGATATTTTGTGCGCCTGCTCTTGCTCTACGAAGGTCGCCCTTTCTGTGAGGACCGTCAAGGATCATTTGGTCGCCTGTGTATGCATGGACTGTTGTCATGATACCACTTTGGATAGGTGCGTATTCATTGAGTGCCTTTGCCATAGGTGCGAGGCAGTTTGTTGTACAGCTTGCTGCTGAGATGATTTGATCGTCTGCTGTGAGAGTATCGTTGTTTACGTTGAAAACGATTGTCTTGAGGTCATTGCCTGCGGGTGCTGAAATGACAACTTTCTTTGCGCCTGCTTCAATGTGTGCCATTGACTTGTCTTTTGAGCAGTAGAAACCTGTGCATTCGAGGACGACGTCAACGCCGATTGCGCCCCAAGGGCAGTCTTTTGCATCTTTGCATGCATAGATCTTGATTTCTTTTCCGTCAACGATAATTGAATCTTCGGTTGCTTCCACTGTGTGCTTGTTTTCGCCGAGGTATCCAAGATATGAACCTTGTGCTGTGTCATACTTGAGAAGGTGTGCGAGCATTGCGGGGCTTGTGAGGTCGTTGATTGCGACTACTTCGTAGCCTGCTGCGCCGAACATTTGTCTAAATGCAAGACGACCGATTCTGCCGAAACCGTTGATTGCAACTCTTACGTTATTTGCCATATTATAATTCCTCCAAATAGGGTGTTTTTCTTGTTTGCATACAATGTTATATTGTATGGCTTTTCCACTTGTGTATTTTACATTAAATTGCACTCAATACGCAAGTGATTTTGATTATGTTTTCAATTTTTGTGCAATTTCTCTTATTACATAAGGTTTTCGGGGTTAAGACCAAAGAGTTCGGGGAGCACAAATCTGCCGTTCTTTCTCACGAGAACGTCATCAAAGTAGATTTCCCCGCCGCCGTAAGCCTCTGTTTGTGACATGACAAGATCCCAGTGGATTGCACTGACGTTGCCGTTCCAAGCAGAGTCATAGCAAGAGCCGGGTGTAAAGTGGATTGAGCCACTGATCTTTTCGTCAAAGAGAATATCGCCCATGCCGTCTGTGATATAGGGGTTGACACCGAGAGCAAATTCGCCAACGTATCTTGCGCCTTCGTCTGTGTCGAAGATTGCCGTTGCACGCTTTGTATCGTTTGCCTTGATATCTACAATCTTGCCATCTTTGAATTCAAGACGTACGTTTTCAAACTTTGTTCCGTTTTCAACGGAAGGCACGTTGTATGCGATAACACCGTTGACACTGTCTTTGACGGGTGCTGTGTAAACTTCGCCATCAGGGATATTGCGTCTGCCACTGCACTTGACACCACCAATGCCCTTAATTGAGAAGGAAAGGTCTGTTTCGCCGGGGCCAACAACTCTAACCTTGTCTGTTCTATTGAGCAATTCAACAAGGGGAGTCATTGCATCTTCCATCTTTTGATAGTCAAGGCAACATACGTTGAAATAGTGGTCTTCAAACTTCTCTGTGCTCATACCTGCAAGTTGGCTCATACCTTCTGTGGGGTAACGGAGAACAACCCAACGAGTCTTTCTAACACGGATGTTGTGGTGCACGTTGATAGAATAAATTCTATCATAGGCTTGCATTCTGTCTTCGGGGACGTCGCTGAGTTCATAACTGTTGTTGCCACCACGGATGCCGATATAGCAGTCCATTTGGTTCATCTTGTCTGCATCAAGTTTTGCCATAAATTCAAGCATTTCATCTGTTGCGCCTGAAAGGATTTCACGTTTGATGCGATAGTCGTCAATGTGGACGTAGGGTTCGCCACCGTTCTTGTAAATTTCCTTCACAAGAAGTGCCACAAGTTGCCAATCGCAACCACGAGCGTCAATCCAAACCTTGTCGCCCTTTTGGACACGGCAGGAGTAGTTGACGAGATTTGATGCAAGTTTTTGTTGTCTAACGTCGTGTATCATAATCACTCCAAATATAAAACTTATTTTCTCAATTATACCCCACATCTTCCCCTTTAACAAGTCATTTTTCTTCACTTTTTTAGATTTTGGATATATACGGCTATCAAAGATAGCAGAAATTAGTACACATTGCGTTTTATCAACCATTGATTTGTGAAAAAGTGTTTACATCTCAAGGAAAAAGTTGTATAATATGAGCAATCATCAAATTATCGGAGGACAAAAGGTTATGCCCTTAGTTACATCAACCGAAATGTTCAAAAAAGCCTATGAAGGCGGTTATGCAATCGGCGCATTCAACGTCAACAATATGGAAATCATCCAAGGTATCGTTGAAGCAGCAACAGAAGAACAAGCACCCCTCATTTTGCAAGTTTCTTCAGGCGCAAGAAAATACGCAAACACAACCTATCTCACAAAGATGGTTGAAGCAGCAGTTGAAACAAGTGGACTCCCCATCTGTTTGCACCTTGACCACGGCGATACATTCGCACTCTGCAAGGACTGCATTGACAGTGGTTTCACTTCAGTCATGATCGATGCAAGCGCACATCCCTTTGCAGAAAACATCTCAATCACAAGACAAGTTGTGGAATACGCACATGATCACGGCGTTGTTGTCGAAGCAGAACTCGGCAAACTCGCAGGTGTTGAAGATGACGTCAAAGTCGATGCAAAAGACGCAAGTTACACAGATCCCGACCAAGTTCAAGAATTCGTAGAAAAGACCGGCGTTGATTCACTCGCAATCGCAATCGGCACATCACACGGCGCATTCAAGTTCAAAGGACAACCCAAACTCCGTTTTGACATCCTTCAAGAAGTTGAAAATCGTCTTCCCGGATTCCCCATCGTTCTCCACGGTGCATCAAGCGTTCCTCAAGATCTCGTCAAAGTGATCAACCAATACGGTGGCGCAATGCCCGGTGCACAAGGTGTTCCTGAAGAAATGCTCCGTGAAGCAGCAAAGATGGCAGTCTGCAAGATCAATATCGACAGTGACCTTCGTCTTGCAGTCACAGCAACCATCAGAGAACATTATGCACTCAATCCTGCACACTTCGATCCCAGACAATATCTTGGACCCGCAAGAGAAGCAGTCAAAAAGATCGTCAAGCACAAGATCGTCAACGTTCTTGGTTGCAACGGCAAAGCATAATAACAAACTCAAACAACAAAAAATGCACTCACTTGAGTGCATTTTTTATTTGTCTTCCACTGCCCTATTTTTCCAACCAAATCACACAAACGCTATTTTAACAATCCCACTGCTGTTATTCAAACCGTCTTTTTGACAATTCAAATTATTTAAAGCTCTTGTTTTTTATTGCATAAAACTATTGACAAACAAAAAAATAGTGCTATACTATACTGATTTAATTTTGAACAAAGGAGATTATTGATATGTACAATTTTGAATATGTCCCCCCGGCTGAGTGGAAACCTGTTCAGCACCAACTTATAAAACTGATCCATAAACTACAAGATGAGGTAAGGGAATTTTTTACTTTTCAATTTCAATTTGTAGGTAGCAGCAAGCGCAACATGATAACTCGCAACGCAAATTCAAACATTGGTTATGACTTTGATGTAAATATTGAAGTTAATGATCCGGAAGAAAACTTCAGCCCTGAAGAAATAAGACGCATTTTACGTCAAAAATTGGACAATATAACAAACCCAAATGGCAATCGCTCGTCATCAGGTTATGACTATACAGAAGATTCGACTCGTGTGCTTACGATAAAAGTTAAAGACCTCGATAACTCAAAAATTTTACATAGTTGTGATTTTTGTATCGTTTATGATTGTCAAGATGGACGCCAACAATACATAAGATACAATAAAATGCAAGGTTCATATTCTTGGGAATACCAACAGAAAGGGACATATGACTTGCCATATAAAATTGATTGGATTAAGCAAAAAGGCTTGTGGCAAGCAGTTAGAGAACTTTACTTAATCAAAAAAAACAAAAATCAAAATATAAACAAGCATTCAAGAACTATTTTTGCAGAAACAATAAATGAGATTTATCAAAAATGTCAGTAAAAAACGGGCTATGGTCAAACCATAGCCCGTTAATATATTACCTATTGTTAATCATATTAATTAATCTAAGGGTTTCATTGTGGGGAACAAGAGGACTTCACGGATTGAGAAACTGTCTGTCAAAATCATGACAAGTCTGTCAACACCCATGCCAAATCCACCGGTGGGAGGCATGCCGTATTCAAGTGCATTGACAAAGTCTTCGTCGTAAGGTTGTGCTTCGTCGTCGCCTTGTTCCTTTGCCTTGACTTGTGCTGCAAAACGTTCTCTTTGGTCGATAGGGTCATTGAGTTCGCTGAATGCATTGCCAAGTTCCTTGCCTGTGATGAACACTTCAAATCTTTCTGTAAGTCTGGGATCTGAGGGCTTTCTCTTTGCAAGAGGTGACACTTCGACGGGATAGTCATAGATGAAGACAGGGCCGTCAAGATGATCTTCTACAAATGCATCAAAGACCTTAAAGAGCACGTTGCCCCATGTTTCGTCTGCCTTGATTTCAAGACCTTTCTTGTTTGCCTTTTCAATAAGGACAGAAAGTTCTTCATTGTCAAAGTCCATGCCTTGATACTTCTTGACTGCATCAACCATTGAAAGTCTTTCCCAAGGTGATTCAAGGTCAATAGGTGTGCCTTGGTATGTAATCTTCAATGAGTCACAAACCTTGCTTGCGCAGAAACGGACAAGTCTTTCAGTGATGTCCATCATGCCGAGATAATCGGTGTATGCTTGATAGAGTTCCACTGTTGTAAACTCGGGATTGTGCTTGGGATCCATACCTTCGTTTCTAAATTGTCTGCCGATTTCATAGACCTTTTCAAAGCCACCGACGATACAACGTTTCAAGTGAAGTTCGGGTGCTATACGAAGATACATATCAATGTCAAGAGTGTTGTGATGTGTGATGAAAGGACGAGCATTTGCACCACCTGCAAGAGTGTTGAGCACGGGGGTTTCTACTTCGTAGAATCCTTCGTTGTCCAAGAATTCTCTGATTGCAGACACGATCTTGCTACGCTTGATGAAAAGTTCCTTGACTTCAGGGTTGGCAATAAGGTCAACGTAGCGTTGACGATAACGAAGTTCCGGATTGGTGAGTCCGTGATATTTTTCAGGCAAAGGAAGGAGTGATTTTGAAAGCAAAGTCACTTTCTTTGCGTGGATTGATGTTTCGCCGGTGCGTGTCTTGAACACTTCACCTTCAACACCAATGATGTCACCCATGTCCATCTTTTTGAAGTCTGCATATTCAACTTCGCCAAGATCGTCACGGCTGAAATACACTTGGATTCTGCCATCGCTGTCAAGAATACTGCCAAAACTTGCCTTGCCCATAATGCGCTTTGACATAAGTCTGCCTGCAACTGCAACAGAAAGACCTTCGTGGCTTTCATAGTCAGCAACGATTGCGCCTGCAGTATGGGTACGGTTGTATGACGTGATTTCAAAGGGGTTCATGCCTCTTTCAACCAAATCATTGAGTTTGGAAATTCTAACCTTCTTTACTTCACTGATGTCAACTTCTACTTCGTGGTTTTGAATATTTCTTTCGTCCATAATATTTCCGTAATTATTTGATTTCTACAATTTGGTATTCGATAAGTGATCCATTGGGTGCAGGAACTTTGACCATATCCCCTGCCTTCTTGCCAATGATTGCTCTGCCAAGAGGGGATTCGTTGCTGATCTTGCCTGCCATGATATCTGCCTCGGTTGTGCCTACAATACGATATTCAAGGTCTTCTTCAAACTCAACGTCACGGATGATGACTGTGTTGCCGATTGAAACATCTTGAGTTGATGCACCATCTTCAATGATAACAACGTGTTGAAGTTTTTCTGTGAGTTCCTTGATTTCTGCTTCCACAAAGCCTTGTTCTTGCTTGGCTGCATCGTATTCTGCATTTTCACTAAGGTCGCCAAATTCACGTGCTTTTTTGATGTTTTCTGCACATTCCATACGGCGAACAGTGACCATATAATCAAGTTTTTCCTTGAGTTCTTGCAAACCTTCTTTTGTAAGATAGACTTCTTTCATAATTTAACCTCTTACCTGCAAAAGCAGGGATTTTTGATTATACTGCCTGATTTGGTGTCACAAAGACCCTATAATACAAGTGTATGTAATAATATATACTATGATAGTATATAAGTCAAGTATAAAATTTGAATAAAGTTGCTTGAAACCATCTTTTTATTCAATATAAGAAAAAAATCGGCAGACTTTTGACGTTCTACCGATTATTTTTTGTTTATTTGCGAGCAAGGGCGCGTCTTGATGCCTCTATAATATCCTTGGTTGTAAGCCCAAATCTTTCGCTGAGATAAGGCAATTTGCCAACTTCTCCAAAGGAATTGCGCACACCAACCATTTCCACGGGTGCAGGGCACTTTTCAACAACCACTTCTGCCACTGCAGAGCCAAGGCCACCGTTGGTGGAGTGGTTTTCACAAGTGACAATTGCGCCTGTCGTTTTCACTGCGTCAATGATTGCGTCTTCGTCAATAGGTTTCCAAGTGTGCATATCAAGGACGGTGGCGTTGATGCCTTCCTCCTTCAGCATATCTGCTGCCTCGATGGCACGTGCAACCATAATTCCACTTGCGATAATTGTGAGATCTTTGCCGTCACGGACTTTGATTGCTTTGCCAAGGGTGAAATCTTTGATTTCATCATAGACTTTTTCTTGCTTTTTTCTGGGCATACGGATATACACAGGGCCGTTGTGCTCAATGATTGCAGGCAATGCTCTTTCAATCATTGTTGCATCGGCAGGTTCAAAGCATACCATCTTGGGAATTGCGCGCATAAGTGACATATCTTCAAAAGGCATGTGTGTGCCACCGTTGGCTTCTGCTGTCACACCGGGGTCTGTGCCGACGATTTTGACAGGTTGCTTGGCATAAGCCACTGAAATGAAGATTTGGTCATAACAACGTCTTGTTGCAAATGGGCCAAAGGAATATGCAAAGGGGATTTTGCCCATGGTTGCAAGACCTGCAGACACACCAATAAGGTTTTGCTCTGCAATGCCTACGTTGATAAATCTATCGGGGTATGCTGTCTTAAAGCCTTTTGTTGCATGGCAACTCATAAGGTCGGCTTCAAGGACGACTATTCTGTTGTCTGTTTCTGCCTCTTTGACAAGTGCATCGGCAAGTGCTTGTCGCATTTCTTTGTTGTCAGTCATCATTCATACCTCCCTGTTTCTTTGCGCCAAAGTTCTTCGGGGATTGCCATACTATGACAATTTGCAAGACCTTCAGTGAAACTTGCGCCATATCCCTTGATTGTGTCAAGGACGATCATACTTGCCTTGCCCTTTTGTGCTTTTGCATTGTCAATGGCAGTGCTGATTGCTTCAAGGTCGTGACCGTTGACTTCTTGTGTGTAGAAACCAAATGCCTTCCACTTGTCCACTGCAGGTGTGATTGCATTGATATCGTCGGTGCGTCCGTCAAGTTGAAGTTTGTTGTTGTCAAGGAAAAGGATAAGGTTGTCAAGCCCACGGTTGCCTGCAAGCATTGTTGCCTCCCACACTTGTCCTTCTTGTGCTTCACCGTCGCCAATGAAACAATAGATGGTTGCAGGGTTACCGTCCATCTTTGCACCGATTGCCATACCCACTGCGCAAGATATGCCTTGACCAAGTGAGCCTGCCGTCATATCAATGCCGGGAGTCTTGTTCATATCGCAGTGAGAAGGAAGATTTGTTCCGTTTTTGTTGAGAGTCTTTGTCCACTCTTTAGGATAATATCCAAGGTCTGCAAGGACTGCATACATAGCAGGGCCTGCGTGTCCCTTTGACATAATAACTCTGTCACGATCAACCATTTTGGGGTTGGTGGGATCAATGTTGGCTTTGTCGTAGTAGATGACTGTCAATGCATCAACAACAGACATTGCGCCACCAATGTGTCCACTGCCAAAATGCCCAATGATTTCAATGACGTCATCACGGATTTTGCGTGCTTTTGTTGTCAAAAATTCAAGTTTCGTTTTGTCCATAACTTTCTCCTGTATTTGCTATTATACCACCATATCCCTTTCAATACAAGAGCCAATTTGAATATTTCTCACTGGCTTAAAACCGAGCGTTTCTCTTTGTTTTACGCTGTTTTTGATATGATAAATGTTGATTGATAGTTAAAATAACAAATTTTTGTCAACATTTTTTTGTAATTTTTCGTATAATAGTATTGACAAACGCTCATACTTTATATAAAATGTAAGCACGATATTCAATTCTTGGGAGTAGATTTCCTAATATACAGGAGCCTTCGAAACCAGGAATTTTTTTTTAGAGGTGCTACTAATGAAAAGTGTTGCTATCTTGGTTGATGGTGGTTTTTACAAAAAACGTGCTCGTTTTCTTTTTGGAGATAAATCTCCGGAAGAAAGAGCCGATGAATTATATCAATATTGTTTGCGCCATGTTGCTTGCAAACAAAAAGATGTAGAGGAGCATTTGGAACTCTATAGAATTTTTTACTATGATTGTCATCCGTCAGATAAGAATGTTTTTGATCCTTTAACAGAAAAATCAATTTCGCTGAAGAAAGAACCTGCATATGAATGGAATGAAAAGTTTTTTGCAGAATTGATAAAAAAACGGAAAGTTGCTCTTCGTATGGGTGAAATTCTTGATGGTTCTTTGGCGTATAGACTTAAGGTTGATGTAACCAAAAAACTTTGTCGTAAAGAAATTGCTATTGATTCTTTGACGTTAGATGATTTTGAGCTTGAGATCAAACAAAAGGGTGTAGACATGCGTATCGGTTTAGATATTGCTTCTATTGCTCATAAGCAACAAGCTGACCGCATTATTCTAATTGCCGGAGATAGTGACTTTGTGCCTGCTGCAAAACATGCAAGGCGAGAAGGAATTGATTTCGTTTTAGATCCATTATGGCAACCAATAAAGCCTAGTTTGATGGAACATATAGACGGACTTATTTCAAAAACTCATAAACCAGGAAATAATACTAAAGATCCATTGTGTAGCAAACCTATTAAATTAATATAGTTTGCAATTAATAATTCATTTGATTAAACTTTTGCCGAAAATGAAAAGAGTGGCGCCAGAAAGCGGTTTAGCGTGACGCCACTCTTTTTTTCTGCGCATATACTTTTTATTTTCTGCATAACTGGTACAACGTTTATTACTGCCATCCATATTGTAGTTGTGAACGTGGAACAAATGAACGGATAAATCGTGAAATTCGTAGGCATGTTCCAAAGGGCACCGATTTATCAAAATTGACTGAAAGTGATGTGCAAAAGGTTGAAGATTGGGTGAATCAATATTCACGAAGAATCTTCAACTATGCATCTTCACAGGAGTTGTTTGACCGGCAAATTGAATTGTTGTATTCATCTGGATAGTATTTTATTTCCCAAAGCGAAAAAACCAACAAATAAAGGCAAGAAATGACGCTTGTCCGGTTTACTTTTCGCATTTATTGTTAAAAATTGATCTTTAGCCCCTACCCAAGGCGAAATTTCGCCTTGGATAGGGGGTTTTGCTATTAATTATACACAATTTTAATTTTTAAGAAAAAATTGGCAGAAATTGTTGACATTTACAAATATTTCTCACTCATCTTCACAAACTACCCCCGTATGAAAAAATCAACACAAAATGTTCCCCCGTCTTCAAAGGAAATCAACCACACAATATACACATTCATACTGCCGATTTTTGTGGCAACTTTTTCTTTATGCCTTCTGTTGTTTGTCCTTGTCAACACCCTGACAAATGCAAGATACAACCACATTGCAAAGGCATCTGGATTTGAGTTTGAAGTCACTGATGAATTTGTAGATTTTTATGAAAACGAAATCTCTCATCACAAGGTCATTTCCAACCTTGAAGATGAACACTTTGCCACCCTTGAAAGCAAGTACAATTTGACAAGAAACAAAGTGGCACTTCTCCTTATCCTTGAAGACTTTGGCAAGTTGGTTGACAACCCAAAGACTTTTGATGAATTGACAAAAACAAGTGATAACAAGTTGATTTTGTATGCTAAAACCCTTGTTAATGCATATAGCCAAAATCTTGACGAAGATGAAAAAGACCTTTTGAAACTGAAATTCCTCACCCTTTTGAAAGGCAAATCTTGAAAAAATCAACCCCACAACCACAACAAATCAACACCCTGTTTTTAGGGCGCAAGCCACCATCTTCAACCCCTGTCTGTCACCCAAAATACACCCCCTTTCAAACAACAAACAACGTTTTTGTGCAACGGGAATTTCAAGACACAACACACAACAAACTGACGTCAAAAAGGCGTCATTTTTTTGTGCATATTTGCATCTTTATACAAGTTTTTTCTTCATAGACACAAAAATCACACTTTTTCAAAAATATTTTTTGAAACCTATCTCAAAATTTGTTGATTTTTGACATTTTTGTGTTATCTTAAATAACAAGAGGTTATTTATTATGATTTTTGGAAAACCAATCAACAAATACTACTTGCGATACGGCTGGGCATTGTTGCTGGGCGTATTGTTTCTTATTTTGGTGGACTATCTTCAATTGGAAGTGCCAGAGTTGTATCGTATGGTAGTCAACGGCGTCAATAACGGCGAAGTTATGAAAGACGGTGTGATGTACACCTTCAATATGGATTTCATACTCGACGAAATTTGCAAGCCATTTTTTATCATTATTGCACTGATTGTTGCAGGTAGATTTGCTTGGCGTATCTGCCTTTTTAGTGCTGCTCACAAGGTGGAAAGAAACCTTCGTGCAAGTATGTTCTCTAAGGCAAAAGACCTTTCACAACAATACTACCAAGTCAACAAAGTTGGCGATCTTATGTCCCTTTTCACCAATGACGTGAAGACGATACAAGAGTGCTTTGGTTGGGGCGTTTTGCAAATGAGTGACGCCATCTTCCTTGGTGGATTGGCACTTTACAAGATGTTCAATATGAACTGGATTCTTGCACTGCTCACCCTTATCCCCATATCAATTTTGTTTGCCATCAGCGTTGTCTTGGGCAAATATATGGACAAAAAATGGGACGAGCGTCAAGCAGCATTTTCTTCACTTTCGGACTTTGCGCAAGAAAGTTTTTCTGGCATTGCCGTTGTCAAGGCTTTTGTCAAGGAATTCAATGAACTGTGGGCATTCAAAAAACTCAATCGCAACAACGAAGATGCCAACGTTGCCTTCACAAAGGCATCAACACTTCTCCACGTCCTTGTGACGTTGCTCGTTGAGTCAATCGTCTGCATCATTTTGGGATACGGTGGATATCTTGTCTATCAATCCATCTTCAATGCAGGACAACTGATTGAATTTATTGCATATTTCAATGCAATCATTTGGCCTGTCATGGCAGTGTCCGAACTTATTGGTATGCACGCAATGGGCAAGGCATCGCTTAGACGTATCGAAAGACTTCTTAATGCAGAAGTTGATGTCAAAGATCGTGAAGACGTTGTGGATATTGAAGAAATCAAAGGCGAAATTGAGTTTAGAAATCTCAGTTTTACATACCCCGACGCAGACTATCAAGCATTGACAGACGTTTCCTTCAAGGTCAACGCAGGGGAAAGCGTTGGTATCATTGGTCGCACGGGCGCAGGCAAGACAACTTTGGTTGACCTTCTTCTTCGTGTGTACAACGTGGAAGACGGCACGCTTTTCATTGACGGACATGACGTCAACTCTATCCCTATCAAGCGTGTCCGTGAGTTCTGCTCATACGTGCCGCAAGACAACTTCCTTTTCAGCGACACCATTGAAAACAACATTGCATTTTCTCTTGACAGTGTTGACGCAGATGCAGTCAAAGAAAGCGCAATATTTGCAGGTGTCAATGACGATATCGTTGAATTCCCCATGGAATATCAAACAATACTTGGCGAGCGTGGTGTGACAGTGTCCGGTGGACAAAAGCAACGTATTTCAATCGCTCGTGCTTTGGTCAAAGATGCACCCATACTCATTTTGGACGACTCTGTTTCTGCAGTTGACACCAACACAGAAAAGACAATCCTTACAAACCTTGCCAACACTCGCAAGGGCAAGACAACAATCCTTATTGCCCACAGAGTGTCAACAATTCAATCTATGGACAAAATCGTTTTCGTTGATGACGGAAAGGTTATTGCCGTAGGCAACCACGACGAACTCTATGAAAACTGCGTAGAATATCGCAGAACTGTAGAACTTCAAAAACTCGAAGACGAAAAAGGAGGTGAGTTCAATGCGTGAGTATTATCCCCTTCTTGCAATCGGTGCAATTCTCGGCACAGTTTCAACAATACTTCTCATAGCCTTTGCTCTTGTCAAAGACAAAAAAGAAGCAATGGGCTTTGACCGCAAAATCAAGGATAGCGAAATCATCAAGCGCCTTGCAAAGTATGCAAGACCTTATTGGAAAAACTTTGTCCTTGTGGGATTTTTGATGCTCATATCAATCGCATACGAAATCCTTTCTCCCCTTATCGTCAAGTACATTGAGGAACTTGTCCTTCAACAATTTGAGTTGAAGACGCTGTATATTGCCGTTGCCGTGTACGGAAGTGTCCTTGTGCTTTCACTTGTCAGCACCTACTTCCAATCATTGATACTGCAAAAGACAGGTCAAAAGATCGTGTCCGGTCTTCGTGAAGACATATTCACTCATATCGAATCACTTTCACACGCTCAACTGCACTCAACCCCCGTTGGCAAATTTGTCACAAGAGTCACCAACGATACCAATGCAATTTCACACACGTTTACAAGCATAGTTGTTCAACTTGCCAAAAATATGGTTGTGGTTGCAGGCGTTCTTGTTGCAATGTTCTGCCTCAACTACTTACTTGCATTGATGATCCTTTGTTTTGTGCCCTTTATCGTGCTCTTTACAATCTTCTTCCGCAAGTTTACAAGACGTGCATTTAGACGTGAAAAAGATTGCACGACCGACATCAATACATATCTCAGTGAGCACCTTTCTGGCATGAAGATCATCCAAATCTTCTCAAAGGAAAACCAAAAGGTTGCCACATTTGAAGAAAAGAACAACAATCTCTACAAGGCAGCCCAAGAAATTATCTACGTCTTTGGCATATTCCGTCCTCTTATCTACCTTCTCTCTGCATTGGCAACACTCTGCTTGTTCTACGTAGGCTCAAAGGGATACATTGAAGGGGCGACATTTATGGGGCAAGCAATTTCAAGTGGTACAATCATTGCTTTCTATATGTACACTTCCAAGTTCTTCAATCCCATCCAAAGCCTTGCAGAACAATTCCACAGTCTTCAATCGTCATTTGCATCTGCAGAAAAGATTTTCACAATCCTTGATATGCAGCCCGAAATCGTGGACGATCCCGATGCAATCGAACTTGACGAAGTCAAAGGGGAAATCGAATTTAAGAACGTTTGGTTCCAATACGTCCCTGACACTTGGGTACTCAAGGACGTGTCCTTCAAGATTGACGCAGGTCAAACAGTGGCATTTGTTGGTGCAACGGGTTCTGGCAAGACAACCATCTTGTCACTGCTCTGTCGCAACTACGAAGTGCAACAAGGCGAAATCTTGCTTGACGGCATCAACATCAACAAAATCAAGGTGTCATCTTTGAGAAAACACTTTGGACAAATGCTCCAAGACGTGTTCCTTTTCTCTGGAACAATCAGGAGCAACATCACCCTTCGTGATGAAGAATTCACCGACGAGCAAATTATGGATGCTTGCAGATACGTCAATGCAGACAAGCTCATTGACAAATTGCCCAAAGGTCTTGATGAAGAAGTCCGTGAAAGAGGCAACAACTTCTCTGCAGGTCAACGTCAACTTTTGTCCTTTGCTCGTACAATGATTCGCAAGCCCGAAGTTATGATCCTTGACGAAGCCACTGCCAATATCGACACCGAAACCGAGCAACTCATCCAAGACTCTCTTGAAAAGATGATGTCGGTGGGCACAATGCTTATTGTTGCACACAGGCTTTCAACCATCCAACATGCAGACAATATTATCGTCCTTGGTGATGGCGAAATCTTGGAACAAGGCAACCACAATGACTTGCTCAAAAATAAAGGCAAGTATCACAGCCTTTATATGCTCCAATATGAAAAACAACGTCTTGAAAAGGGCGAAAGTGATTGATAAACTGCTTGTTTGGAGAATAAGATGAACAACAAGGCATACAATTATTACGGCGCAGAGCATAAAATAAACGTGAAAAATTGCTTGTATGACGGCATAAAAAACATACACGATTTATACGACGCTCTCGTCAAATCTTGGTCAAGAGAAACCTGCACCCAAAGGCTACGGCACAAGTGGACAAAGGAAGATTACACCTGTGGACAATGTGCAATCACTGCCTTTGTTGTGCAAGATATTTTTGGCGGGGACATATATGAAATCCCTCTTGAAAGCGGTGGCGTGCACTGTTTCAACCTTATTGACGGAGTGGCAGTTGACCTTGCCAGTGAGCAGTTTGGCGACAAGGCAAAAGACTTGGACTACACAAACAATATCGCACTCCAAGACCGAGAACTTCGTATGCTACAGCCGGGCAAGAAAGAAAGATATGAACTGTTGAAATCCAACCTGAAAGCATATCTTGACGGCAACAAACATTAAAGAAAATCACAAAAAATACAAAAGAAAACGCACCGAAATTGGTGCGTTTTTTGTTTTATGAAATTTCTCTATTAAGTTAAAAATAAAAATAAGGCAACTGATTATATTCGGGATTATTTCTATACTGGTCGGGAAGATTTGTGTTTGCCATATATTTGTCACGAAAACTATTGTCGGGCATATCACATAAACAAATATAGGAGCACTTCCCTTCAAGTTCCTTGACAAGCTTGGACTCATATTGAGGAAAAGCAAACTTGTTCAAATACTCAATAAACCCATCATCACTGGGGCTTCTCCCCATCTTCCTTTTTATAGATTCTGCTTCAGGTGACTTGCTGAGCCAAGTGCAATATTTAAGACAATGCTCTCTCAAATTGTCTGCAACCTCATTGGGCACTGAATATACGTTGCAACTATATGTTTCACCAAGCAATACTTTCTTCATAGTTTTTCCTTTTTTTGTGTTTGTTGTTATTATTATAGCAGTCTTTATAGTGTTGTCAATCTTTTACTTCAAAGGATTGTGTGTACCTTTATAAATTGGATTTTTTATTTTTTTGTGATATAATCAACAAAAAGAAACATTTACAACAAGCAATCAACAAACAATTTATCACAAATTTTAATTTTTTTGCTTTTTGATGAAACGTTTTGCGTAGTTGTGAGTCTTATAAGCGAGGAGGTGAGAAAGTGACAGATTTTGAAAAGATATACGCTCAATACTTTGAGGGCGTATACAGATACGTCTTTTCGCTTTGTAAAAACCAATCCGTTGCAGAAGACATAAGCCAAGATGCGTTTTATAAGGCAATGGAACACATGGATCAATTTGACGGACAATGCAAGTTATATACTTGGTTGTGCCAAATTGCCAAAAACACATATTTTACATACGCAAAAAAGCAAAGTCGCCATACGGCAGAAACAGACGTCAGTTTGTGCGAGCCCTCAGAGCCAAATTTTGAAGAAAAACTTTTGAAAAAGGAATCTGCGTGGGAAATTCACAAACTGATACACCAACTTAGCGAGCCATACAAGGAAGTTTTCTCATTGCGAGTCTTTGGAGAATTGTCCTTCTCACAAATCGGGGAACTATTTGGCAAAACGGACAGTTGGGCAAGACTAATTTTCTATCGAGCAAAAAAGGAATTAAGGAGAGATAGTGATGAAGACAAATTGTGATATTATTCAAGACATACTACCACTCTACTGCGACAACGTTTGCAGTGAAGTAAGCAGACAAACAGTTGAAGAACATATAAAAGAGTGCGAAAACTGCAGAAACGATTTAATGCAAATGCAAAAGGAAGTCAAGGAGCAAGCACCCAAACTTGACGAAAAGAAAGTTGCCAAATCTGCAAAATCTGCTTGGAACAAGAAAAAAACAATTGCCTTTGTGGCAGGTTGCCTTGCTGTCTTGTTAGTTATATCTGTGGGGATAGTGGCAGGTTTGACATTTCACATAGCATATTCCGTCGACGGAAACGACTATGAGGCAATGGCAAAGCATGCACAACAATATCGCGACTATGGAGAATTAACCATAGAAAAAGTTGCAATTAGAGGGAATTACTTGGCTGCTCTATGCAAAAATGAAGACGGCGAGTGGCTTATGTATGAATTTGAACGTGACGGTATATTCCGCAATCGCTGGGTTGTATCAGGTGGAACAATGGGCATACAAGAAGGTGCTATATTCGGCACATTCAATTATGGAAGTCCCATGGGAGAAGCCGTAATTATCGTCTTCGGTGGAGATATTCCCGATGAAGTGCATAGTTATAAGCTTGAAGTTGGCGGAATAACATATATTTGCCCTATTGATGGTGATACTGTATTAGATATTTATGTAATACAGGATGAAAATGACATCAGTGCAACTCCTCATGCTTTGGATGCAAATGGAGAAGAAATTCCCGGATATCTTTATTAAATAACGTTTGTATCCACCATATAACAAAACGCACCTTGTTTGGGTGCGTTTTTTGTTTTATAAAACTTCTCTATTAAGTTAAAAATAAAAATATGGCAACTGATTATATTCGGGGTTATTTCTATATCGGTCAGGGAGATTTGGGTTTGGCATTGAGTAATCAATGATGCAACCACCTACTATCTCAAGCTCCTCAACAAGCTTAGATTCATACTGAGGAAACTTAACCTTGTTTAAATACACCTTTACAAATCGCTCGTCGCCAGGAAACGGCGGGTATTTCTTTCTGAGCCTCTCCGCTTCGGGTGAGGTCCCGCGCAACCACTCGCAATATTCCATGCAATAATCATCCAAATTGTCTGCCACCTCATTGGGCACCAAGTACACGTTGCAACTATAGACGCCGCCAAGCAATACCTTTTTCATATTTCTTTCCTTTTGTTTCTTGTTGTATATATTATTATAGCAACATTGATGGGTTTGTCAACATAGCTCAAACAGGACTTATAAAAAGAGGTAGATTCGGTGGCGCATAGGTGAACGTGACAAAGAGTGCACCTATCACTATTATGACTGTCAATGACAAGACACTCCACACCTTTCTACATCCGCCCTCCGCCCTTTTGAAGAGCATATACTCTACGGCGTAGGCGCAGATGTCTGCCCACATAAATATGGATATGTTGAGCCAATCGGGAGATTTGCCAAAGGCTCCGTTGTAGGTGTAAAACACCATGGGGATAAACGCAATCCCAACCACTATTCCAACAAGTTTGACGGCAAAAAAGCAAGGGTATTCGTGACGGAAGAAAAACCACTGCACCACACCAAACAACAACATTGGCACGTATAATATCTTCATGTGTTGCCACGTGCTTTCATCTATGGCAGAAAAGGGTTTGACAACACCACTTTGCCCCGTCCAGTCGTACAAAAAATGTAAAACAGTGCCAAGTATCGCCACCGTCAGCACTCCACCAACACACCACCAAAACAATTTATCTCTTGCCGACGCCCTGATTTTCATACAAATAGTGTATGATTTCACCACCGCTTTTATACGCTTTCACTCAACTCCCTGCAAAACGGCAAAAAAAGCCTAACTTGAACACGCAGTTCAAGTTAGGCTTTGTCTGGTAGAAAGTTCGGTGTATAAACCGATATTTATATTACGAATATTGATTTATGTAAAATGTTTTGTGGTTAACAAGCCGATTTATGATGACCTATTTTATCACCTTTAAATCTTCTATTTTAACAGAAATGCAATCCCCATAAAAATTGCCTTTTTCATCAATGCCAGAAAAATCTACTTCTATATAGTTTTGGACAGCAGTGTTGTTCATTACACATCCTCTGTCACCTTTGGCTATACCCAACTTTGTATATTCTTCCGCATCAACCATCAATTCAACCATGTCATATTCATTAATTACAACTGGTTGTAAGACATTTGTCGCTTTCTTCAAAATATTCTTTATATTTTCATATAGTTCTTGTTGTATTTTATGCGGCAATTTCTCTTTATCTGCGCTTAAATCATGAATGTTTACATCAACTACTGCACAATTGCCTATATTTTGAGGATTAAAAAATAAAACAGAAATGGTGTCTGCATTTTTGCCCATGACAACACCATGCATGTCTTTTTGCAAATTATTTTTTATGTATGGTTTTTCATTTGTCAATTTTACCAAATCATACGTTCTCATTTTATCCAACCCCCAAACGGTGTGGTGTTCCTGATTTCACCCTCAGGACAAAGCAGCCAACCACTATAAAAAGTTTTTCCATTTAGTTTTATAGGAATTGCCAATCGTTGTCCATTTTTGTCCAAATTCTTTAATACATAATCCCCTAACAAATATTGATTTATTGCTTGTTTGCAGTATTCGTTTTGTAAATATGAAGAATCATTTATATCAAAACCTAAATCATAAAATATTTTGTTTTTACCTTTTGAAACTTCTGTGGCTTTAAAAACATATTCAGTAAATTTTCTTATATCGCATTCTGCTGATGATTTGTTTTTGACCTTTGAGTATGCTATATCCTTTTTATGGCAGTCGCAATTTTCATGAAGCGGTTGTTCGGGCATATTTCTTGCTGCCAAAAAACAACCATCCAGTGCCGAACAACTCATACAGTGGCCAAGCAAAGCCATTATATTACGCAAAATCTCTCTTAACCATTTTGGCTTGTTAGGAATTGAGAAGTGGTCCCACTCTATCCATTGATTAAAAACAATTTCGCCATCTTTACCAATTTGAATTAAATCATTAAATATACCCATAGTATAACAAATCTCCTCTTAAAATGCAAAAGTTTAGAGAAATAATAGCGTGTTTCAGTCCTTGCAGCCATGCGTTTTTTTGATTTTCAAAACAACTTGTTATGAAATACTATTTTTTCGTCCAAATAATTGATTAATTAAATGCTATCACGAGAATTTTGCATATTCAAGACTTTGTGCCAATTATTTTTTTTAACGCGTTCGGGAAAATCTGCATTGAGAAAACCACCTATTAGGGATTTGTAGCGAACTTGTGAGCGTAATAGCGAAGCGAGTGTGCTTGCATACGTGAGTGGAGCGCCAGCCTGGCGTGGCAGGGTTCAGTGCCATACAACTATGGCACAGGTGCATAGCACCAAAATCCCTGCGAAACGACAAAAAAAGGACATCGAGATTGATGTCCTTTTATTTTGGCGGAGAAGCAGGGATTTGAACCCTGGCTACGATTCTCTCGTACTACTCCCTTAGCAGGGGAGCCCCTTCGGCCTCTTGGGTACTTCTCCATATTGCCGAATATTCAGTGCATTTTTAATGCTTGATAATGATAGCACAGAGAGTGGCTGTTGTCAATAATTTTTGCCGATTTTCATATTTTATCCTAATACAATTGCTAAAACGGAAGATTATATTGGCTTTGAGCGGGTAGGTTTCGGTGGCAAAAGGGTTGCAATTTTGTTGATGTGTGGTATAATGATTTCGAAAAAACAATTTTTTAAGGAGAGAAATATGGAACAATTCATGCACAAAGAAGCAATTATCACTGTTGCCGGTAGAGGTGCATCACATGGCACGTTTTATATCGGGAAGATAGTGAATATTGATGGGGATTTTGTTGAAATCGCATATGATCCAACAAAAAAAATGAACAGGTTACACCACGATTCTAATGCAACAGGCAGAGCGCTTGTGAACAAGAGATATTTGGTGTACATTGACTTGCTGTAATGTTGTATTAAATATCATCACAAAAAAGGAAAGGATGCCCTGCTCGGCATCCTTTTTAAGTGTTTGATCTTAATATATGTTTGGCTCTTTGTATGGTCCTCTTTCGATACTATTGAGATCTATATAGTAATTGTTGTGATACATATCTGCAAATTTTCGTGCCTCATATCCTTCCCTTTCAAAATAGATATCAACCAAGCAACCTGTGTAAAGTTCGAAATTTTCTTCAAAGTATGTGCTTTTGTAGTCAAATCCATCCACAGTACAATAAAAGTGAGGATGTGGTGCAGATATGATTGAGGCAACGGTTGCCCTAATCTTGACCCCCGTTTCAATGAGTTTTTGTATGCGTTCTTGTTCTTTTCGCTTTCTTATACACGATACAACGGCATAAACGACAATTGAAAGGAAAATCAAGGAACCTGCAACAATAATCCCTATTGCAAGGCCATAAGATTCTTTTGCATTTGCTATGGGAGTATCGGGGTTGCGCTCATCATACGTAACGGTGACAGTTTGCCCCACTTTCATTTTAATGTTAGAGCCCGGCAATTTGGCGTCTTCATAAGTTTTGTCATCTACGGTGTAAGTCACATATACGTCACGCACTTTCGTAATAATACGCCTTCCGTCCGGTTTTTCTTCTATGGTCTCGTATTCGTCTATTGAAGTTATAACGGCAGATGTTTCTCTATAGTACACCTTGTCTTTGTTGGTTTTTACAATCATAAAACTGCCTGCCACAACAAATAAAACAGCCACAAGCAACAAGATTATTTTAACATAAATTGGATTTTTCGTTTTTGCCGGATTCAATATAATCCTTTCATCCTTGGACATAGTACATCTCCTATTTCAATAATGATAATATTATTTTATCAAAATTTCATAATCTATGCAAGTTCTTTGATGCCAACGGCACTTTTTTTTACAACAATCTTGCCATCAATAATTATACGCATATTGACAAAATCGCAGTTTTATTCCATATTTTAACCACAATAAAACCCTTGTTTTGTCAATATAATCAAAAAAATATCTCTGCTGTTATTGCAGAGATATGCTTTGTTTTCGGTTGGTTTTGTGAGTTGATTTTGCTTTTGTCAAATCTCGTCTGTGGATGATATGGCATTGTGATTGCGCTGTTCATCCTTGCCGACAACCATGTGTTTATTGCCTGCGTTGTCAATGTATTCCTTTTTGATAAGGACTTCTCCGTTTTTGGTTGCTTCCTTTTCGAGCTGGGCAAGTTCATATCCAGAGCGATCGCCGTACTTATCTTTGCCTTCAGCAAGTCTCTTTTCCTTCTTTGCAAAACTTGTGAGATAGAAAGTGATAAAGAGTGCCACTGCAAGAATAATAAATCCGTACAAAACAAAGTCCGTGTAGCCTTCAGGCACAAGGGCGACGATAAGTGTCAATATGCCTGCTGCAATGATATTGCCAATAAACACAGACAATGCTGCTTTCCACAACTTAAAGTCCAGTATGCTTGCGATTGCACTGCCCGTCCAACTGCCTGTCATGGGCAACGGCACTGCCACAAACACCAAGACACCCCAAAACTTTTTGGCGTCCATAGACAATTTTTTCTTGCCCTTGCCGTCTTTGTCAAGTTCGGGCGCTCTTTCGTTCAAGTTGTTTTCAAGAGCCTTGCCAAGTTTGCCAAAGGTTTTGCTTTGTTTCATTTTGCGAATAAGGGGGCGTATGACAAGGATAAGAGGCACAACCATCAATGATGAGCCTGCCACACAACAAAACATCCCTGCCACCATATTCACATCCATGCCACTCATGAATATAATTGCCCCACGAAGTTCGATAATGGGGATAATGGATATGATGAACAAGGTCAAGTAATCGTTGCCTGTCAACTCTCTAAAAAATGTGATAATTGTTTCTGTCATATTGCACCTTGAAAGGAATTATATATCAAAAGTTTTCGCCCGTCAACAAAACTCATACCTATTATACTTGCCTAAAACCACCATTATGCATTATAATAAAAGCATGCAAAAGATACTTTCAGCAATGCGCAGAGCAATCCAAGACTACGATATGATCCAAGACGGCGACAAAATCTTCGTCGGTCTTTCTGGTGGAAAGGATAGCACGCTGCTTTTGGCAGGCCTGAAGGCCTATCAACGCTTTTCTCCAGAGCGCTTTACCCTTGAGGCCATAACCATTGATATGGGGCTTAAAGATGCCAATAAAGAGGAAATGAATGCGTTGACTGCTTGGTGCGAGTCTATGGACGTCCCACATCACGTTGTAAGCACCGATATAGCCGAGATAGTCTTCGAGGCAAGGCAAGAGTCCAATCCGTGTTCACTGTGCGCTAAAATGCGTCGTGGCGCGTTGAACAGCACTCTCTTGGAACTTGGTGGTGGCAAACTCGCACTTGGACACAACGCAGATGACGTGGCAGAAACAATGCTCCTTTCATTGCTCTATGAAGGAAGATTCTCTTGTTTCTCCCCCACGGCATATATGGACAAGAAAGGCGTGCACCTTATCCGTCCTATGATATACCTTGAGGAATATGACGTCCGTAGCACCGTGGATAGACTTGGCTTGCCCATCGTCAACAACCCCTGCCCTATGAACCATACAAGCAAGAGAGAGTATGCAAAGGATCTCATCAAGCATATCTGCAAAGATATTCCCTTTGCAAAAGACAGAATACTTGGTGCAATCTACCACCCCGAACGCAACAATCTCTGGCAAAAACCCGAAAAGAAAGACGACAAAGAATAATCAAACAAATAACAATGACAATATAAAAAGACGGAACACTCCGTCTTTTTTCTTTTATCAACCGTGATTTGCTCGCCTTCGTATTTCAGCAACACAAAAAAACACCGACAATTCAGTCGGTGTTTTAATGTTGGTTATCAATTAGATGAGTTTGACAATAACTCTTTGTGCTGCGTCACCACGGCGAAGGTCGAGTTTCAAGATACGTGTGTATCCGCCACCTTGGCCAAGTTCGTTTGCACGTGCATCGTATTTGGGTGCGTATTCTCTGAAAATCTTTTCAATGAGAGGGTGTTTGACATCCTTAATACGTGCGATAAATGCTGCCTTGCTTTCTTTGTCTTCACGTTGTGCTTGAAGATCACGAAGTTCTGCCATAAGACGACGACGTGCTGCAAGTTTCTTGACACCGTCATTGGTGAATTCTTTTGCAACTTTGTTGCCTTTTGCGTCTGTGACTGTCTTTGTCACTTTGACGTCATCTTGATATGTGCGAATTGCAAGGGTGATATACTTTTCAGCAAGTGCTCTCACTTCTTTTGCTCTGTCCAAAGTGGTTTCGATTTGGCCGTACCAGAGAAGTTCAGAAACTTGGTTGCGAAGCATTGCCATTCTTTGATCTGTAGGTCTACCTAATTTACGCATTGTGTTCCTCCTAGTCCTCTTGTGCCTTCAAGCTGAGACCAAGGTCTTCAAGCTTCTTTTGGACTTCTTCAAGAGATTTTCTGCCGAGATTTCTTACTTTGAGCATATCGTCTTCTGTACGATGTGTAAGATCACCGACTGTATGAATATTTGCACGTTTCAAGCAGTTGTATGAACGGACTGAAAGGTCAAGATCTTCGATTGACATTTCGAGGGTCTTTTGGCTTTCGTCTTCGCCTTCTGACTTGATAAACGTATTGTCACGCATTCCATCAACAAGGTCAATAAAGAGATTGAGATGTTCGTTCATGACTTTTGCTGCAAGTGAAGCGATTTCAGTTGCAGATGTTGTGCCGTCTGTTGTAACTTCAAGTGTGAGTTTGTCGTAGTCGATGCTTTGTTCGACACGAGTTGCTTCCACTGTGTAGTTGGCTTTGACAACGGGGGTGAAGATGCTATCCACGGGAATATAACCAATAGGTTCATAGATGTCCTTGTTGCGATCTGCAGGGACGTAGCCTCTGCCGTATCCAACGTAGATGGTCATATCCAACTTGCCACCTTCATCAAGGGTGCAGATTGTTTGTTCAGGGTTGAGGACTGAAATGCCTGTGGGCAAATCAATGTCCCCTGCCTTCACTGTGCCGACTTCGTCTGCATAGAGATGAACTTCGGTTTTTGTTGTGCTGGGCACGTCAACCTTGAAACGAACAGTCTTGATGTTGAGGATAATTTCGGTCACTTCTTCCTTGACGCCTTTGATGGTTGAAAACTCGTGGTCCACTCCGTCGATCTTGATGCCAACTGCTGCGGCACCGGGGAGTGCAGAGAGGAGAATTCTTCTCAAGCAATTTCCGAGAGTTGTACCAAAACCTCTGTCCAAAGGTTCGACTACGAACTTTGCATAATTTCCGCTTTTGGTTTCCTCGAGATTTATCTTGGGTTTCTTGATTTCCATCATAATATTTTAATCCTCCAAAGCGCTTATTTAGAATACAATTCGACGATGAGATGTTCCTTGATGTCTGCGTCAACGTCTGCTCTTTCAGGAAGTGCTACGACCTTGCCGTTGAGGTTTTCATTGTCCCATTCAAGCCACTTGACAAGGCTGAGGTTCTTGACTTCTTTTGCTGCTTGCCAGAGTGTCATATCTTTCTTGTTTTCTTTGACTGCGATAATATCGCCTGCTTTTACGAGATATGAAGGAATGTCCACTGTCTTGCCGTTGACTGTGATGTGGCCGTGGTTTACGATTTGGCGTGACATTGCTCTTGATGAGCCGAGGCCAAGACGGTAAACAACGTTGTCGAGTCTGCGTTCGATAAGGACGAGCATGTTTTCACCTGTGATACCACGCATTTCAGTTGCCTTTGTGTAGTACTTGAGGAATTGCTTTTCGCTTACGCCGTAGATTCTCTTTGCCTTTTGCTTTTCACGGAGTTGGACTGAATATCCTGATGCTTTCTTTCTGCTCTTGCCGTGTTGTCCGGGAGGTGCAAACTTTGTGAGAAGTGTACACTTGTCAGAATTACATTTTTCGCCTTTCAAATAAAGCTTGCAGCCTTCGCGTCTGCAAAGACGGCAGCTGGGTCCTGTATATTTAGCCATATTATTACCTCCGATTACAGTCTTCTACGCTTGGGAGGACGGCATCCATTGTGAGGGATGGGTGATACGTCTTGGATGAGTGTAACTTCCATGCCAACGTTTGCAAGAGCACGAATTGCTGATTCTCTGCCTTGGCCGGGTCCCTTGACGTAAACTTCCACGGTTCTCATACCTTGATCGTATGCCACCTTTGCTGCGTCTTCACTGACCATTTGTGCTGCGAAGGGTGTTGCTTTACGGCTGCCTCTGAGCTTAAGTTTGCCAGAAGATGACCATGAGATAGCATTACCATTCATGTCTGTGATGGTCACGATGGTGTTGTTAAAGGATGCGTGAATGTGTGCTTGGCCTTTTTCAACACGCTTTATGTCTTTTCTTTTCTTAATATTCTTTCTTGCTATACCTGCCATAACACGCCTCCGTTATTTCTTCTTGCGACTGACAGTACGCTTGGGACCTTTACGGGTTCTTGCGTTTTGTTTTGTGCTTTGGCCTCTGACGGGGAGTCCTTTTCTGTGACGGACGCCTCTGTAACAGCCAATTTCCATGAGTCGCTTAATGTTGAGACCGACATCTCTCTTGAGGTCGCCTTCGACGCGAAGATACTTTTCAATATAATCACGGATAAGGCTGACATCACCTTCGGTGAGGTCCTTAACTCTTGTGTCGGGGTTGATGCCTGTTTCCTTCAGGATTTCTTTTGAAGTGGTAAGACCGATACCATAAATATAGGTAAGACCGATTTCCACTCTTTTGTCACGCGGCAAATCTACGCCTGCTATACGTGCCATTTGTTACCTCCAATAAGTGTAAAAATATGTTTATGCTACACACGGGTAGTTGCATAAAATTTGGAATGATGCAACCAGCCGCCCCGTGGGGATTGCTTTCTTAACCTTGACGTTGTTTGTGATTGGGATATTTAGGGCAGATAACCATAACTCTGCCGTTTCTTTTGATAACCTTGCATTTGTCGCACATAGGTTTAACACTGGGTCTGACTTTCATGATAACCTCCAAATAATAGTCTATTTGTTTCTGTAAATAATTCTACCTTTCGTAAGATCGTAAGGGGACATTTCGATACGAACCTTGTCGCCTTCAAGGATACGGATATTGTTGATGCGCAACTTTCCGCCGAGATAAGCAAGAATCACGTGATTGTTGAGAAGTTTCACCTTGAATTGTGTTTTGGGAAGAACTTCAATCACTATACCTTCAGTTTCGATTACATCTTCTTTGGACATAGAACTCCTTTACTTTGCGTTTTTTTCGTTATAGACTCTGATTGCACTTTTCAATTCCGAATCAAAAACTTGCAATCCATTTTCTAACTTTTCTGCGATTTTGTCAAGTGTTTCAGCACTTGTTTTAAGATGTTTTATTTTCTTTAGTTTCGCCGTCTTAATTCTGCGCAGGTCTCCGTCTGCAATTTTGACGTGATTTTCATCAACTATTTCAACCACTGCAAAATATTTTCCGGCATCTCGTCCTGCGACTGACAGCACAACTTGACCTAATTTCATAGCGTTAAAATCTCTATTCCGTTTTCGGTGAGTGCCACCGTATTTTCGTAGTGAGCCGACGGGCTTCTGTCAACCGTCACGCAAGTCCAACCATCTCTGAGAGTTTCCACTTGCCAGTCACCAAGAGTGATCATTGGTTCTATTGCAAGCACCAATCCTTTTTCAAGTTTTGGACCATATCCTGCTCTGCCAAAGTTTGGCACTTGAGGATCTTCGTGCATCTCTCTGCCGATACCGTGTCCCACCATTGCTCTTACAACTCCAAACCCGTTGCTTTCAGCGTGTTGCTGTATTGCTTGTGATATGTCACCGAGTCTGTTTCCGAGTTTAAACTGCTCAATTCCTTTGAAAAAACTCTCTTTTGTGACATTTACGAGTCTTTTCTTTTCGGGAGTGGTATCGCCGACGATAAACGTTCTTGCTGCGTCTGATTGCCACCCATTGAGAATTGCACCAACGTCAATTCCAATGATTTCGCCTTCTTCAAGTCGTCTTGATGAAGGTATTCCGTGGACCACTACTTCGTCAATGCTCGCGCATATTGTTCCGGGAAAACCACCATATCCAAGGAAGGAAGGTTTTGCCCCTTTGCGCTTGATGTAGTCGTAAGCAAATTCGTCAAGTTTCTTTGTGGTAATGCCCGGACGGACTTTTTCTTCCATAAAAAGAAGCAAGTCCCTGATTATCTCGCCAGATTGTTTCATCTTTGCGATTTCGGTTGGGCTTTTCAATTTAATCATTTCAAAGCACCTTCTTTACTAATTCAAATACTTCTTCAACTGTGTCGCTTGCGCTTACGTCAACACTGACCAGATTTCCTTTTTTGCCGTAATATTCAACAAGGGGTGCAGTTTGCTTTGTGTAAACTTCAAGTCTTGCACTGACTGTTTCGGGCTTGTCGTCATCTCGTACGTACATCACTTCGCCACATTTGGGACATCTTTTGTCGCTGTCCACCCATTGTATGTGTGAAGTTGCTCCACAAGAACACACAAGTCTGCCACCAAGTCTTTCTATGATTGCATCAAAAGGAACGTTGATGTCAAGGACCAAATCAATGGTTGCAACCTTGTCAAGGGCTTCTGCCTGTGCGATTGTGCGGGGGAAACCATCAAGGATATAACCGTTTTTTGCGTCATCTTGACCAAGTCTATCTGCGACAATATCAATGACAACTGAATCAGGAACAAGCATACCTTGATCAATGAAGGTTTTTGCTTGAACACCAAGTTCAGTGCCTTCCTTTATGTGCTTACGAAGGATTGCCCCCGTAGAGATATGAGGAATATTATATTCACTTGCTATCAAGGCTGCTTGAGTGCCTTTGCCGGCACCGGGAGCACCAAGAAGAACTATGTTTTTCATATTATCCTCCAAAGGATTGCCACATAAGACTTTGACTGCCCTGCCCGACTGTTGTCGGGCATAGGCTGTCTTTTTTCTTATTTAAGGAAGCCCTTGTAGTGCTTCATCATGATTTGTGATTCCAATTGCTTGTTGAATTCAAGTGCTGTGGAAACAACGATGAGAAGTCCTGTTGCTGAGAATGCACCACCAAATCCAAGAGGTCCGCTGACGAAGGGGTTACCTGTACCACCTGAGATAGCGTTGAAGATGAATGTGGGGATGAGTGCGATAAGTGCAAGGAAGATTGCTCCGAACAATGTGATACGGTTTGAAATCTTTCTCAAGAAATCGCTTGTGGGCTTACCTGCTCTAATACCGGGGATAAATCCACCGTATTGTTGGATGTTCTTTGACACGTCGTCGGGGTTGAATTGTATTTGTGCATAGAAGTATGCAAAGAACACAATCAAGATTACCATAAAGAGATAATATACCCATGTGCCTGAACCCATATTTTGGCTGTACCATGCATATGCTTCACTTGTGGGGAAGAACAATGCCATGATCATTTGAGGGAAGGTGAGCAATGAACTTGCAAAGATCATGGGCATAACGCCACTGCCGTTGACACGGATGGGGATGTATGTGGTTTGGCCACCGTACATCTTGTTGCCCTTGATTTGCTTGCTGTATTGGACTGTGATTCTTCTTTCTGAAAGGTCAATGAAGACGATGAAGAAGAAGATGCCAACTACGATAAGGATAAATCCGAGGATATTCCAAATGTATGTCCATTCTTCGCCGACCATCTTGAATGCTTGAGCCATTGTTGTGCCTGCTGTTGAAAGAATACCAACAAAGATGATGAGTGAAGTACCGTTGCCGATTCCGTACTCTGTAATTCTTTCACTGAGCCACATACACATCATGCTACCTGCAACCAAAATGATGATGATGCCTGCCATTGTGAAGTAGGGGTATTCCCAGCCTGCTTCAAATGCGAACACACCAGTGATTGCTGTTTTCCAGCCGACCACGATACCAATGCCTTGGATCACTGCAAGACCAATTGCAAAGTATCTGGTGATTTGTGTAAGTTTGTTTCTGCCTTCTTCTCCTTCCTTGGACATTCTTTCAAATGCAGGAATGACCAAAGTGAGAAGTTGCATGATAATAAATGCGTTGATGAAGGGGAGGATACCCAATGAGAACAATGTTGCGTTGGCAAGAGATCCACCGGTAATCATGGACAAAATACCGAGGAAGTCTGTACCACCGAGCATTTGTTCAAGGGCGCCTGAATTAAGCCCTGGAATAGGAATATAACAACCTATTCTATAAACGAGGAGCATTGCAAGTGTGAGCCACATCTTGATGCGAATGTCCTTTGTTTTGAACGCATTGACTATTGTTTCAAACATTATTCAATTACCTCTGCTGTTCCGCCGAGTGCTTGAATTTTCTCAACTGCTGATGCTGAGAACTTGTTTGCCTTGACGGTGAGTTTCTTTTCAAGAGTTCCGTTGCCGAGAACTTTGAGTCCATAAGCTTCAACTTTCTTTATGATGCCACATGCAACGAGTTCGTCAATGCCCACTGTTGCGCCATCTTCAAAACGATTGAGGACGTCAACGTTGACACAGTTGTAAACGTGTGCAAATTGCTTGTTGTTGAATCCAAATTTAGGGATTCTTCTTGTCATAGGCATTTGGCCACCTTCGAAGTTGGGGCGAACACCGCCACCACTTCTTGCCCATTGACCTTTATGGCCACGGGTTGAAGTTTTGCCCATGCCTGAGCCGATGCCACGGCCAACTCTCTTGACGGAGGATTTTGCGCCTTCTGCAGGTCTCAAATCTTGAATATTCATATTGCCTCCTTAGATTTCTTCAACCTTGACAAGGTGAGAAACTTTCTTGATCATGCCTCTTACGATAGGGGTATCGTCAAAAGTGTTTGATGCGCCGATCTTCTTAAGACCGAGTGCTTCAATGTTTGCCTTTTGGTTTTTAAGACATGCGATTGTTGACTTTACGAGTGTGACTTTGATTTTTTTGACTTCGGGAGTTTCAACTTTCTTTCTTGCTGCCATATTAACCTCCTCTTAGCCTTCAACATCTACGCCACGAAGCTTTGCGATAAGCTCTGCATTGCGGAGTGAGCAAAGTCCTTCGAGTGTTGCTTTTGCACAGTTGATAGGATTGTTTGAACCAAGTGATTTTGTTCTAATATCCTTGACACCTGCTGCTTCAAGGACTGCACGGACTGCACCACCAGCGATAACGCCAGTACCGGTTTCTGCGGGGAGAAGGAGAACTTGTCCACGTCCAAATTTACCAGTTGTTTGGTGAGGGATTGTGCCGTCTTTGAGTGCGATTGTTGCCATGCTACGCTTTGCAAGTTGTGTTGCCTTTTCGATTGCTTCAGGCACTTCTGCTGCCTTTCCCATTCCAAGACCAACTTTGCCTGCGCCGTCGCCCACTACTACGAGTGCGCTGAAACGCATATTGCGTCCGCCCTTGACAACCTTTGTGACACGGTTGACTGCGATGAGCTTGCTGTTGAGACCGTCGTCTTCTCTATTGTTCATTCTTTTTCTATTATCGCGTTGTTCTGCCATTTTCTGCCTCCTAGAACACAAGACCGGCTTCTCTTGCGCCGTCTGCGAGTGCTTGAACTCTACCTGTGTAGAGATATCCGCCTCTGTCATAAACGACCTTTGTGATGCCGAGTTTCATTGCCTTTTCAGCGACTGCCTTGCCAACGACTTTTGCTGCTTCAACCTTTGTAAGTTCTGCAACTTCTGCTGCGATTGCCTTTTCTACTGTTGATGCTGCGCAAAGTGTGTTGCCAACTGAGTCATCGATGATTTGGGCGTAAATATGGTTTGTGCTACGATAAACTGAAAGACGGGGGCACTCTGCTGTGCCGGGTTTGATGTGACGTCTTACTCTTTCATGACGAATAATTCTATCCGTATTTTTATCTTTCTTATTAATCATATTTCACCTCTTATTTGCCAGCTGTTTTGCCTTCCTTACGCATGACGACTTCGTCTTTGTAATGGATGCCATATCCGTGATAAGGTTCAACGGGTTTGACTGCCTTGATTGTTGCTGCCATTTGACCAACGAGTTGTCTGTCAATGCCCTTAACAACGATTTCAAGGGGTGCTGCCATTGCGAAGGTGATGCCTGCGGGGGCTGTAAGTTCAACGGGGTGTGAGAAACCGATGTTCATTGTGAGTTTTGTGTCTGTTGCTTGGACCTTGTAACCAACGCCAGCAACGATAAGGTGCTTTTCAAAGCCCTTTGTGACACCAGTCACCATGTTGTTGATGAGTGCACGGTAAAGACCGTGAAGTGCACGATGTTCTTTGTCATCACTGTGACGTTCAACTGTGAGGACGTTGTTTTCAACCTTCACTGTGATTGAACTGTCGATCTTTTGTGAAAGTGTGCCGAGAGGGCCTTTCACTGTGATGATGCTGTTTTCGTTTTCAATAGTCACACCAGCGGGGACTGTAATGGGTGCTCTTCCGATACGAGACATATTCTACCT
Organism: Clostridia bacterium; assembly: GCA_045613765.1. GTDB lineage: Bacteria > Bacillota > Clostridia > Christensenellales > CAG-917 > RGIG4097. Next base: position 40,842 of record JAZLBO010000022.1, read on the forward strand.
CCTACCAAACGTAAGCAAGCACTTCGCCGCCCACTTTTTGTTCTCTGGCTTCTTTGTCTGTGAGGATACCCTTGTTTGTTGAAAGGATTGCGATACCCATTCCGTTCAAAACTTTGGGGAGATTATCCACGCCTGCGTAAACACGAAGACCAGGTGTTGAAACTCTCTTGAGACCGGTCACAACTTTGAGGCCCTTAACGGGTGCGTACTTAAGTGTGATAAGGATGTCGTTTTGGACTTCCTTTTCAACGATTTCAAAGCTCTTAATATAACCTTCTCTTACGAGTATGTCTGCGATTGCCACCTTTGTTTTTGATGCAGGAACAATAACTGTTTCGTGCTTGGCGGTCAATGCGTTTCTGATTCTAGTAAGCATATCTGCAATAGGGTCTGTCATTTATTGTTCCTCCTTTACCAGCTTGCCTTCTTGACTCCGGGGATTTGGCCTTTGTATGCCAAGTCACGGAAACAAACTCTGCAAATGCCGTATTTTCTAAGAACCGCGTGGGGACGTCCACAAATCTTGCAACGTGTGTATTCTCTTGTTGAGAATTTTTGCGGTCTTGCTTGTCTTACTTTTTGTGAAGTTTTAGCCATAAAAACTGTTCCTCCTTACTTTGCAAAGGGCATGCCCATCAATCTCAAAAGTTCACGAGCTTCTTCGTCGGTCTTTGCTGTTGTTACGATACAGATATCGAAACCACGGACCTTTTCGATTTGGTCGTATGAAATTTCGGGGAAGATGAGTTGTTCTTTGACGCCGAGTGCATAGTTTCCTCTGCCATCAAATGACTTTGCGGAAACGCCACGGAAGTCACGCACTCTGGGGAGTGCGATGGACACGAACTTATCGAAGAAGTCATACATTCTTTCGTTACGAAGTGTGACTTTTGCTCCGACGTTCATTCCTTCTCTGACCTTGAAGTTTGCAACACTCTTTTTTGCCTTTGTGATAACAGGCTTTTGACCTGCGATTTGGTTGAGTTCTGCAACTGCGATTTGGAGTGATTTGCTGTTGTCTTTGCAATCACCAAGTCCCATGTTAAGGACGATCTTTTCAAGGCGAGGAACTTCGTTGATATTCTTGTAGCCAAAACGCTTTACGAGAGCAGGAACGACTTCTTCACGATACATCGTTCTCAATCTGTATCTGTCTGCACCATTATCGGTTGCAGGTGCGTTAGCAACCTGATTTTTCTTTTCTGCCACAGTTTAATCCTCCGGGTTAGTCTTTGTTCTCGGCTTTCTTAGCCTTTGATTTTGCTGCCTTCTTTGCTGCCTTTTTGGCTGAAGACTTTTCTTCAAGAGATGCACCACACTTTGCGCAGACACGGATTGTCTTCAATTCGCCATTTGCGTTTTCTTCTTTTGCGTGACGTGCTCTGACAACTTGGCCACATGATGCGCAGATGAGCATGACGTTTGATGCGTCGATTGCTGCTTCTTGCTTCAAGATGCCACCCTTGTCTTGTGCATTTCTGGGTTTCTTGCTCTTGGAAACGATGTTGATGCCTTCAACGTACACTCTGTTTTCTTCGGGGAGAACTTTGAGGACCTTGCCTGCATTGCCTTTATCTTTTCCTGCGATAACCATGACGTTATCACCTTTTTTGACGTTCATTTTTGCCATATTATCCTCCTTACAGCACTTCGGGTGCGAGAGAGATGATCTTCATGTAGTCTTTGTCACGAAGTTCTCTTGCGATGGGCCCAAAGATACGAGTGCCTTGGGGTTGTTTTTGGTTGTCGATTATGACTGCTGCGTTGTCGTCAAATTTAATCGAACTGCCGTCCGGGCGTTGAATACCAAAGTGTGTACGAACGATGACTGCCTTTACGACGTCGCCTTTCTTCACTTTGCCACCGGGGATAGCGGATTTAACAGATGCGACGATGACGTCACCAATGTTACCGCTTCTACGGAAAGAACCGCCGAGGACTCTGATACACATAATTTCTTTTGCGCCGCTGTTGTCGGCAACTTTAAGTCTTGTTTGTGGTTGAATCATAGCTCTCTCCTTATTTGGCCTTTTCGATAATTTCTACTACGCGCCAGCATTTGTCCTTTGAAAGAGGACGAGTTTCTGCAACACGCACTTTGTCGCCGATGCCACATGCATTGTTTTCATCATGTGCCTTAAGCTTCTTTGTACGGCTTACGATTTTCTTATAAAGGGGGTGCTTAACTCTTTCTGTGATTGCGACGACGACTGTTTTGTCCATCTTGTCACTTGTTACAAGACCCACTCTTTCTTTTCTAAGATTTCTTTCTTCCATAATACCCTCCGCTTAGTCGTTTGCCTTGTTGCTGGCAAGTTCTCTTTGACGAATGACGGTCTTGATACGTGCGATATCACGTCTTGTTTCAACAAGAACCATAGGGTTCGTCAATTGGTTGGTGGCATTTTTGAAACGAAGGAAGAACAATTCTGCCTTAAGCTCATTGAGCTTTGTTTGAAGTTCCTTATCGGTCATTTCATGTACTTGTTTTGCTTTCATGCTTCACCGCCTTCGGCAACTTGATCTGCCTTTCTAACAAACTTGCACTTGACAGGAAGTTTGTGTGCTGCAAGACGAAGTGCCTCTTTTGCTATTGTTTCATCAACGCCTGCGATTTCAAACATCACACGGCCGGGCTTGACTACTGCTACCCAGTATTCAGGTGAACCTTTACCGCTACCCATACGAGTTTCAGCAGGTTTTGCTGTTACGGGTTTGTGGGGGAAGATATCCACCCAAACTTGACCGCCACGACGGATATATCTTGTCATAGCGACACGAGCTGCTTCGATTTGGTTTGAGGTAATCCATGCAGGTTCTTGTGCAACAAGACCAAATTCACCGTATGCGATGATGTTGCCCTTGTTTGCCTTACCTTTCATTCTTCCACGGAATTGACGGCGTCTTTTAACGCGTTTAGGCATCAACATTATTTGTTACCTCCTTCCAAAGGATTTTTGCCAAGGACTTCGCCCTTGTAGATCCAGCACTTAACGCCGATTGCACCAAAGGTGGTGTTTGCTGTTGCTGTGCCGTAATCAATGTCTGCACGAAGTGTTTGAAGGGGAATTGAACCTTCATGATAACTTTCGCTTCTTGCGATTTCTGCACCGTCAAGACGTCCGCTGACTTTGGTTTTGATACCCTTTGCGCCTGCTTTCATTGCTCTTGACATTGCTTGCTTCATGCTACGACGGAATGATGCTCTGTTTTCAAGTTGCTTTGCGATTGATTCTGCAACGAGTTGTGCATCTGCATCTGCATGTTTAACTTCCATGATGTTGACGCTGACTTTCTTGTCTGCTGCAACAAGTGCTTTGACTTCCTTGTTGAGTTCTTGTGCGCCAGCACCTTCTTTGCCGATAAGGACTGCAGGACGTGCTGTGTAGATGGATACAACAACCTTGTCTGCTGCTCTTTCGATTGTGATCTTGGAGATGCAAGTATCGTAATATTTCTTTTTGATGAACTTACGGATCTTGTTATCTTCTACAAGATTGTCGGCAAAATGTTTGCTGTCGGCATACCAGGTGGCTTCCCAGGGTCTGATAACGCCGGTTCTAAGTCCTTTAGGATTAACTTTTTGTCCCATGTTTGCCTCCTATTATGCGTTGATTGTGTCGAGAACGACTGTGATGTGGCTTGTTCTCTTGTTGATACGGCTTGCGCTACCCTTTGCTCTTGCCATGATGCGCTTGAGTGTGGGGCCTTCGTTTGCGTAGCATTCTGCTACGAACAAGTCGTTTCTTGAGAGATTTTGGTTATTTTCTGCATTTGCTGCTGCGCTGTTCACGAGTTTGTAGAGAACTTCACTTGCTGACTTGGGAGTGTTTTCCAAGATTGCCAATGCTTCGATAACTGATTTGCCTTTGATGATATCAAGAACGATACGGACCTTAAAAGGAGAAATTCTTACGAATTTTGCTGTTGCTCTAGGTCTTGTATCTGCATTTGCTTTACGTGCAATTGCCTTTTGCTTACTTCTAGTTGCCATAGCTCCTCCTATTATTTCTTGCCGGTTGTCTTGTCGCCGGCGTGTCCTCTAAATGTTCTTGTGGGAGCAAACTCACCAAGTTTGCAACCAACCATATCTTCTGTCACGTACACGGGAACGTGTGTGCGACCATTGTGAACTGCGATGGTGTGTCCAACCATTTCAGGGAAAATGGTGGATGAGCGTGACCATGTTTTGACGGGACGCTTGTCACCGCTTGCGTTCATCTCGTTGATTCTTTTCATAAGTCTTTCTTCTACGAAAGGTCCTTTTTTAACGCTTCTACTCATTTTACATCCTCCTAGTTCACACGCTTGATGATGAACTTGTTAGTAATGTTCTTCTTCTTTCTGGTCTTATAACCAAGAGCAGGCTTGCCCCAAGGTGTAACAGGTGTAGGCATACCGATAGGTGATTTGCCTTCGCCACCGCCGTGAGGGTGGTCGCAGGGGTTCATAACGACACCACGAACTGTGGGTCTGACACCCATGTGACGTGTCTTACCAGCTTTACCGATTCTCACGATTTCGTGATCGAGGTTGCCGACTTGACCGATTGTTGCTCTGCATGCGATAGGAACATATCTCATTTCGCCACTAGGCATACGAAGTGTTGCATATTTGCCTTCTTTTGCCATGAGTTGTGCGCTGTTACCTGCTGATCTTGCGACTTTACCGCCTCTGCCGGGTTGGAGTTCAATGTTGTGGATCATTGTACCAACGGGGATATTTGCAAGTTGCATTGCGTTGCCGACTTTGATGTCTGCTGCGTCTGCACTGATGACTGTGTCACCAACTGTAAGACCGAGAGGTGCGATAATATAACGCTTTTCGCCGTCTGCGTAGTAAAGAAGTGCGATGTTTGCTGAACGGTTAGGATCGTATTGGATTGCCTTAACTGTTGCGGGGACGTTGTCCTTATTGCGCTTGAAGTCTACGATACGGTATTTGTTTCTGTTTCCGCCACCGATATGACGAACTGTGATTCTGCCTTGTGCATTTCTGCCGCCTGTGTGGTTCTTTGAAACCAACAAGCTTCTTTCAGGTGTTGTTGAAGTGATTTCATCATAGGCAGACACTGTCATAAAACGACGAGCGGGAGATGTAGGTTTATATTTCTTAATTGCCATAGTCTTTCTCCTTATGCCAAGCTTTCGAAGAATTCGATTGCCTTGCTGTTTTCTGTCAAGGTGACGATTGCTTTCTTATAGCTTGCTGTTCTGCCTTCGTGGCGTCCCATTCTCTTCACCTTTCCGTCGTAGTTTGCTGTGTTGACCTTTGCAACCTTAACGCCGAAGATTTGTTCCACTGCGCCCTTGATTTGAGTCTTGTTTGCGTTCTTTGCAACTTTGAATGTGTATCTCTTTTCTGCGATACCATCATAGCTCTTTTCTGAAAGGACGGGTTCAATGATAATGTCGTAAACTGTCATTATTTTGCTTCCTCCTCGATTTTCTTGATTGCATCAGCGGTGATGACGATGTTCTTGTTTGAAACGATTTCATAAACGCTGAGTTGTCTGCATTCTGCGAGAGAAACGGTAGGAATGTTTCTGCTTGCACGGAGTGCTGCTTCGTCGTATTCGCTCACTACGAACATGACTGAACCCTTAAGACCAAGGTTGTCAACTGTTTCTGCGACGATCTTTGTCTTTGCTTCTGCAAGTGCAAAGTTGTCGATAACTGTGAGTTCATTTTGACGGATCTTTTGTGAAAGTGCGCTGTAGAATGCTGCTGCTTTCATGTTCTTGTTGATCTTTTGTGAGAAGTCACGGGGTTTCTTTGCGAAGACCACACCACCACCGACGTAGATAGGAGCAACGATACTGCTGTGACGTGCACGGCCTGTGCCCTTTTGACGATAGATCTTTGCGCCGCCTCCACGAACTTCTGAGCGTGTGAGTGCTGCGTGTGTGCCTTGGCGCTTATTTGCAAGTTGTGCTACGACGACTTGGTGGATAAGTGCTTCTTTGTACTCTGCGCCGAAGATAGCATCGCTGACTTCGATTGTACCTGCTGCTTTACCAGCCATATTGAGAACGTTCAGTTTCATATCTACCTCCGATTAACCCTTTACGGATTCCTTGATGACAACGATGCCACCCTTTGCTCCGGGGATTGCGCCCTTGATGAGAAGAAGGTTTCTTGCGCTGTCAACTCTTGCGACTGTCAAGTTTTGGATTGTAACCTTTTCGTTACCCCATTGACCTGACATGTGTTTGTTCTTAAAGACTCTTGACGGTGATGAGCATGCACCCATTGAACCGACGCCTCTGTGATAACCTGAACCGTGTGCCATAGGTCCACGATGTTGGTTCCATCTTTGAATGACGCCACTGAAACCGTGACCTTTGCTTGTGCCGGTGACATCAACTTTGTCGCCTTCTGCAAATGTGTCGCAAGTCAGTTCCTGACCCAAAGCATATTTGGAGCAGTCTGCGAAACGGAATTCACGAAGATAACGTTTTGCTGTCACGCCAGCTTTCTTAAAGTGTCCGGCTTGGGGTTTGTTAACTCTGGTTTCTTTTACTGTGCCAAATCCAACTTGGATTGCATCGTAACCGTCGTTTTCTTTTGATTTAATCTGCACTACGGGGCAGGGACCTGCTTCCACTACTGTTACGGGAATGACCTTGCCGTCTTCTGTGAAGATTTGGCTCATGCCTAATTTCTTTCCGATGATTGCTTTATCCATGTAAAGTTCACCCTCCTAATTATTTTGCGATTTTGGTTTTGTTGTGATTAGAGCTTGATTGAAATGTCAACGCCGGCGGGCAAGTCAAGTTTCATGAGTGAATCAACTGTCTTGCTGGTGGGATTGAAAATGTCGATCAAACGCTTGTGTGTTCTGAGTTCAAATTGCTCACGGCTATCTTTGTACTTGTGAGTTGCACGAAGAATTGTGACGATTTCCTTTTCTGTGGGAAGGGGGATAGGTCCTGAAACCTTTGTGCCAGTCTTCTTCACTGACTCAACGATCTTTTCTGCTGAGATGTCGATGAGATTGTGGTCGTAAGCTTTGAGCTTGATTCTAATTTTTTGTCCAGCCATTATTTAGCCTCCTAAATATTTAACACTTATCCGTGTGTGTCTTTATTTTTTTTATCGCCGTTTTGGCGGCGAAAACAGTGCCCGACGAGGACACAGCGCGAATAGAATACTAATTTACAAAGGCTTTGTCAAGCAAAAAAACGCACTTTTTCAAAAAAAGTTCTAATATTGTAAAAAAATATGCGTCTTTTAATATATATAAAGGTATAAATAGCAAAAAATCGCCCTTTTCAGCAGATTTCCACCCACCAAGTCCAAGAGCGATTTTGATCAATTTTTCACTTGATTTTTACGTTCGTTTCAAAATTTTTCGTCCGTCACAAAAATTTTTTCTTTCTATTTCTTTTCAAAATTTTCTTTCGCCAAACACCTTTCTCAAAATCAATTTTCTTGCATTTTTGCTTTTGTTTTTTTTAGCAAAATTCATCAAATTTACAATAAATCTTGCCAGTTTTTTAGGGTTTTCAATCCAAATTTTAACTGTTTTTTTGACACTTTTTCGTGTAAATTTTTGCCAATATTTATGTGTTTTCTACACCAATATTTTAGGCAATTTTTATCTTTTTTTCAACCAAAATCAAGTCGATTTTTTCCTAAAATTTCGCAAGTTTTGCCCCTGTTTTTGATCTAAAATTCGCCATATTCTACCCATTTTTAACTATGTTTTGAGTGAGTTTAAGGTGCGTTTTTTGGGGTATTTTTGAATACGCTTTTCCAAAAAATGACTATATTTTTTGTTGGATTTTGGGTGCAAAACGCTACTTCAAACACTTCCCTGTCAAAGCATCTTGGTATATTATCCAGTAGCCTTTGCCATTGTTTTCTGCAATTGACAGCCACACTGCAAGATCTTTGATTTCAGCAGGTGGGGTGGTTTTGTCAGTTGATGGCACGCCATAGCATATATAACTGACATCGTCGCCGTCAAGGACAAGACCAACGACGTAATAGCCGTCTTGAGTGTCAATGCGCACCCATCTACTGTTGGGCACTGTGGCGTTGAGCAGTTCATCTTCAGGATAGCACACAAAGATTTCATCAAGTTGTGGCTTGACGGAAAGATAAAAGTTGTTGCCGTCAAATCGCACGGTATCAAAGGAAAATATTTTGCTTTCATCTCTTTGCAAGGCTTGTCTATCACTCTCTTTTTGTCCACCGTGCATATCACTTTCAAAAGCAAAAACACCTTGTTTGTCTTTGTCTAAATTGTGATGATCATCAACCTTTTGCGCACCACTATTCTGTGTAACTTTTTCACTTAAAATCTGTCCGTGGAAATCGGTGTTTTTCAAGCCATTTTCAACCGTTGAATTTGCCATATCTTCAAGAGTATTTTCACCCTCTAAGCCGTATGTATTTTTACCGTCGATTTGCACCGATTTTTCAACTGTCTTTTCCATTGATTTTACTGCAGGTTTTTCAGCGTATTTTTCACGGCAGGAATCATATCCCCTGACGGCACAGGCGCCATCAACAACACTACTTGCAATATTGCTATTTTGACAGTGTTTCTCATCTCCGTTTTCACTCTCAAACTCACTTGATTTGACAGCGTTTTCAAGGGCGTTTTCGTACCCTAAAATACGGGCCTTAACATCTCTATGTTTTGGTGTTTTGCCAGTGCCACCAACGTAAGTTTTGCCACCCACACAAACTGCAACTTCAATATGTTCTTTTGCACAAAATCGCACTTTATAATCATATTTATCATTGTAAAGCACTTGTTTTGCTATTTCTTCCCCAATTAAGTATATATTGCCACCACCCATATCAACCCCTTCGGGCAAGTGAATTTCAACTGAATTGCCATCTCTATTTACACTCATTTTAAGGTGTCTTTTATCCCCATTTTCTGCCACTAAAACAACAACATATTTTTCAATTTTCATAGACATTTTCTCCCGTGCAATCTTATGCTCCACATCCCATATTTATGCCTATTATTTTGTTGTTTTTCATCATCAACACACCGTCAAATTCGCCCTAAAATCCCACTTGTTTTTATCTCAATTTTATGCTTATTTTCGCACCAATTTACACACCATTTATGCCGAAAATTTTGCTCACATTTACCCCTTTTCAAGCCCGAAATTTTACCTTGATTTTTGCCTTAAATCACACCTAAAATTTCCAGTTTTTTCACGTTAATTTTATCGTCATTTTTCTTCGATCATTTTGTTGGAATTTCAATCGTTTTCCCACTTTTTTTTGCAACAAAAAACCCGACCAAAAGGTCGGGTAAATTTTGGTTGTTTTCTACTTTACCAAATCAATTCTTTGGACTCTTACACCTGCGTCAATCAAGATGAAAAGAAATTGCTCAACACTGCCCTTGTCGACTAATTTGAAGGTTATTTTTTTCGTTTCATCAACTATTGTTATAACATAGTGCAGACTTCTTGGCCTTCTGTTGTTTCCAACACTTCCTTTCAATCTGCAAGTGCACTCGATACCATTGTGAATATCCATCTTCTTTGTGCCGAGAATTCCTCTCACTTTGATTGTCTTATCTTCAACCACAACTCTGAAAAGTAGTGTGTGGGCAAGATAAACCAGCGCCATAAGAAGAAGCACACTCATAGTCGCAACGCCTACGATTTGCATTGTATTGTCTTCTGTGGGACTCATATCAAGCAATCCTTTAATAGACATAACCAACAACGCGCATGGAAATGCCAAATATACGAGTGCAACAAGAATATATTCCTTGCAAGTTCCTTTAAATCTAAAATTGTCCATATTTCTCTTAAAATTCTTTACTAAGACGGATATAATCTTCAAGGGAAAGGGCTTCGCCACGGACTCTTTCATCAAGTCCTGCACGGTTTAGTCTTTCGGTTGCCTCTTGTTTGGACATGCCAAAACTTGCGTTCAAGTTGTTGACAAGGGTTTTTCTTCTCATAGCAAAGGCACTGCGCACGATTTTGTGTATGAGTGGTTTGTTTTCCCCTTCAAGTTTGTTTCTGTCAATATCTATGCGCACCACTGCACTGTCAACGTTGGGGGCAGGATAAAACATATTTCTGCCCACTTTTCGTGTGATTGATGCTTGTCCACGGAGCAAAACTGCAAGTGTAATTGCAGAATAGTCTGCTGTATTGGGTTTTGCAACAAGACGGAGCCCCACTTCTTCTTGCACCATGATTGTCAAGGACTTGACGGGCAAATCACTTTCAAGAAAGCGCATAATAAGGGGTGTTGTGATGTAGTAGGGCAAGTTTGCCACCACTTTGAAGTCGCCTGTGCCAATGATTTCTTGGATTTCTTCGTCCTTCATCTTGAGTATATCACGGAAAATGACTTCCACGTTGTCAACGCCTTGCAATGAAAGTGCGTGGACAGGCTCAAGGTTTTTGTCAACTTCAAAGGAAAACACTTTTTTTGCCACACTTGCAATTTGTCTTGTAAGAGTGCCTGCACCAGTGCCGATTTCAACAACAACGTCATCTTCAGTGACGCCACTGTCACCTACGATACCCTTGAGAAGATTTGTGTCGGATATAAAGTTTTGTCCAAGCGCCTTGTTAAACCTAAAAGATGTGGCTTGCAAGACGTCCTTCATTTTCATTTCCATATTTTACCTATGCTTGCAATGGATATATCTTGACCCACTGCACAAAATACCATTGTGCCAAAGATGAAATATCCAAAGCACAAAAGATAAAAGGGGCAACCAATCGGTTGTCCTTTCTCGTTATTCTCTTATAGTTTCACGGACGCGATATTTTGCGCCCAGTTGTTCTGCAAGAATACGGCAACTTTCAATTTCTTCTTCCCCAATGAAATCAACCACTGTGAGAGTTGTGTCAATGCCGTTTTCAATGCAACCCTTTGCAAATTCAATCATTGCATCAAAGGCGTCTTCGCCATAAATACTTCTGCAGATTTCTTGATAGAGTTCTCTATTTGATGCGTTCAAAGAAATTGACACAGAGTCAATATACTTTGAGATAAGCATGGGGATATCTTTGCGCTTGTTCCAAAGCCCACCAAGTCCGTTGGTATTAAGACGAGTCCTAAGTCCAAGGCGTTTGATATAAGGTGCAACTTGGCTCAAAACAGACAATGCGCAAAGGGGCTCGCCATAGCCACAAAAGACAATCTCGCCATACTTCTTCAAAGGGTACAAAGAAAGGTCTTCCTTGATGTCTTCAAAGTTGGGCTCACGTGTCAAACGAAGGTCATCTTCCCCAATGCCGTTGCGAATATTTCTCACGCAAAACTCACAATCATTGGGACACTTGTTGGTGAGATTGATATAAAGGCTTCCACCATATTCATATACAAAGTTTTTCATTGTTTTCTCAAAATCAATAGTTTATCTATGCTATTTCATCTTATAAAATAGCGTTTTTGTGTTTTTGTTGGTTATTGATGCAAGTTCAGTTTTGTCTATACCAAGTATTTCACTTGCTTTTTCAAGGACAAGTGCAGTGTATTTTGGCTCGTTGATTTTGCCCCTAAAAGGAACAGGTGTCATGTATGGTGCATCTGTTTCAAAGAGCAATCTATCAAGTGGAACTGCCTTCAAAGACTCAATGTTGTGCACTGCATTTTTGAAGGTTATTGGGCCACCAAATGCAAAGTATGCATCATATTTTGAAAAGACTTTGACCATCTCACTTGATCCAGAATAACAGTGCAAAAGCACCCCGTTTGTGAGAAGATGCTTGTTGTCTTCAAGTATTCTTTCAGTGTCGCCGTATGCCTCACGGACGTGAAGTGCGATAGGCAATTTCAATGAATATGCCATTTCAATTTGCTCTTGAAACACCTTTTGTTGCACGTCTCTTGGGGACAAATCGTAGTGATAGTCAAGCCCAATTTCGCCCACTGCCACAACCTTTGGAGAGGTGGCAAGACCCCTAAATTCATCATAGATTTCAGGTGTCATCAATCGGCTATCGTGGGGGTGCATACCCACTATTGCATAGACCTTTTCGTACTTGTCTGCAATTTCCACGCCAACAGCAGAAGACGGCAGGTCGTAGCCTACCGTAATCACGCTTTCTATTCCGTGTTCGCCAAGTCCGTTGACGATTTCGTCAACTATTGGAAAAAGGCGTTCATCAGTCAAATGGCAGTGGCTGTCAATGATCATTATCTTACCGTTGCGCCACTGGGCATTTTCTTTTCGGGTGTGACAAGGACGATTTCTTCGTCTGTGCAAGCACAAAGAAGCATACCTTGGCTTTCAATTCCACAAAGTTTTGCAGGTTTCAAGTTGCTGACAACAACCACTTGCTTGCCAATCATTTCATCGGGGTTGTAGTATTTTGCAATGCCACTGACGATTGTGCGAGTTTCTTCACCAATCTTTACTGCAAACTTCAAGAGTTTGTTGGCTTTGGGCACTTTCTCTGCCTCAACGATTTCGCCAACACGAAGTTGAACTTTCATAAAATCTTCAATGCCGATTTCGCTGATTGCCACAACGTTTTCTGCCTTTTCAACTTTTGTTTCTTTGGGTTTGCGTGCTTCGTACATTGCATTGACCTTTTCGCTGATTTCCTTTTGGTCAAGACGCTTGAAAAGGATTTCGGGATTTGACGTGACCTTTGTGCCGTCTTTGAGAAGACCAAATTTGTCAAGATCTGCAAAGGGTCTTGCTTCTACGCCAAATTCTGCATAGACTTTCTTTGCAGTTTCGGGCATGAAACTTTCAAGGAGTGTTGTGCCGATTATAATGCTTTCTGCAAGGTTGTAAAGAACTGTTGCAAGTCTATCTTGCTTGGTTTCGTCCTTTGCAAGTGCCCAAGGCATTGTTTCATCAATATATTTGTTGGCTCTACGGAAGATTGTAAAGACGTCTGCAAGTGCATCTGCAACTCTATATCCGTCAATCTTGTCTGCGACTTTCTTGTATGCGCCTGTGACAACTGCTTTGAGTTCATTGTCAACGTCTTCAACAACACCCTTGTTTTCAAGGACGCCATCAAAGTACTTGTTGGACATTGCGATTGTTCTGCTGACAAGGTTGCCATATACGTTGGCAAGTTCACTGTTGATGGTTTCTGTGACCATATCCCAGTTGATGACGCCGTCATTGTCATAAGGCATTTGTGAGAGCAAGAAGTATCTCACTGCATCAACGCCATAGAAGTCAACAAGGTCGTCTGCATAGATGACGTTGCCTGTTGATTTTGACATTTTGCCACCGTCTTGAAGAAGCCAAGGATGTCCGTAAATTTGTTTGGGGAGAGGTTCGCCCATAGCCATAAGGAAGATGGGCCAATAGATTGCGTGGAAACGTACGATATCCTTGCCGATAACGTGAACATCTGCAGGCCAATACTTTTTGTAAAGGTCACCGTGATTGCCGTCAACGTCAAAGTTTATGCCCGTAATGTAGTTTGAAAGTGCGTCAAGCCACACATAAACTACGTGTTTTGCATCAAACTCCACTGGAATACCCCATGTAAATGATGTTCTTGAAACACACAAATCTTGAAGACCGGGCTTCAAGAAGTTGTTGACCATTTCGTTCTTTCTTGACACGGGAACGATAAAGTCGGGGTGGGTGTTGTAGTATTCCATAAGTTGATCGGCATACTTGCTCATCTTAAAGAAATATGCTTCTTCTTCTGCCACGTGGACTTCTCTGCCACAGTCGGGACACTTGCCGTCAACAAGTTGGCTTTCTGTCCAGAAAGACTCACAGGGTGTACAATACCAGCCGTGGTATGAACCCTTGTAGATGTCCCCTTGATCGTAGAATTTTTTGAACATCTTTTTGATTTGTTTTTCGTGATATTCATCTGTTGTACGAATAAACTTATCGTAAGACGTGTTCATCAAATCCCAAATATTCTTTATGCCACCTGCAACTTCGTCAACAAATTGCTTGGGTGTCTTGCCTGCTGCTGCAGCCTTGAGTTCGATCTTTTCGCCGTGTTCGTCTGTGCCTGTTTGGAAGAAAACGTCGTATCCTTGGGCGCGCTTAAATCTTGCCAAAAGGTCTGCGAGTACGATTTCATAGGTGTTGCCTATATGAGGCTTGCCTGATGTATAGGCGATTGCTGTGGTGATATAATATTTTTCCATATAACCTTCCTCCGGCAAATGAGCCGAATTTATAATATTTAGTGAGAAATATTATACCCCCAAATTCGACTTTTGTAAACCAAAACGAATATCAAGTGGATTTTGCGAGTAAAATATTGTATGAATTTGGTGTTTTCAGTGCTACTTCTTGCCTCGGGGATATTTATGCTCATATCAAACCCCACAGAGATTTTCCCCACTATGATTGATGGCGTGGGCAGTGCCATAAATCTGCTTATAAAACTGATTGCCATATATTCTATATGGCTTTCTCTCCTGAAAATCATGGAAAAGACGGGGCTTGACGCCAAATTATCACGTATTCTGCACCCCGTCATCAAAAGATTGTTCAAGGGGGAGAAAGATGAAACGTACAAGTGGATTTCTGTCAACCTTGCGTCAAATATGTTGGGTATGGGTGGTGCAAGCACACCTGCAGGCATAAAAGCAATGGAACTTATGGAAAAAGATGGCAGAGCAACTGGCAATATGGACTTGCTTGTTGTGATAAATGCCACCTCAATCCAACTTATCCCTGCAACAGTCATTGCACTTAGAGCAACGGCAGGAAGTGACAACCCATCATCAATTATACTGCCCACACTCATATCTTCAACCATTGCAACAGTGGCAGGCGTTGTGCTTTGTAAGGTCTTTGAAAAGAAAGGCGAAAACAATCCACAAACACTGTCAAAAGGCAGTGCAAGGTTGAAAAGGACAAAAATAAAACAACTTCAAAAGACAATGAAGTTGCACCACAAATCAAGTGAAAAACTGAAAAAGGATAGAAGACAATGAGCGTGTACGTCCTGCCAATATTCATCATTGCATTGTCCCTTTTTGCAGTGTATAAAAAAGTCAAAATTTACGATTGTTTCCTTGATGGCACAAAGGAGGCACTATCACTTGTAAAGACAGTTTTTCCGTATATCGCAACCATATACATTGTCATAATGTTGTTCAAAACAAGTGGCTTGTCCACCCACATGACCAACGCTTTGGCAACCCCTCTGGGCTATCTTGGAATACCCAAAGAAATCACGGAAATTATGTTGCTCGTGCCAATCAGTGGCAACGGCACAATCGCCCTTCTTGAAGAAGTGATCGCCACCCACGGTGCAGACAGTTATATAGCAAGATGCGCAGCAGTTGTGGCAGGTGGCAGTGAAACAATATTCTACATATCGGCAGTTTATCTGTCAAAATGTCAAGTTAAACGCCTAAATCGTGCAATTCCCATTTCTCTGTTCTGTACACTTATAGGTGTCGTGCTCGCTTGCGCCCTGTGTAGAATAATGTAGGAATACTCTAAAAAATCATATATATTCTTTATCAAAGTGAGTGCGAACATATCAATTTAGGATTCCCCCCTTCCTCATGTGTTTCCCCCCATTTGCCTATGGCAAAGCCCTACGGGCAGGGGCACTCGACGCGATTGACTTCGTAGCAATCGCTATTCCGTCACTTTGTTCCTTACGGCACGCGCACATTAAGTGTCGTTCTCTCATTATGTCACTTGCCACTTGGGTGGGAAAAACAGGATCCCCAAGTGGCTGGCGTACTTTCATCTGGTGCTTGGCACTCGCTATGTAGGAGTGTGTGGCGACGCGATTATAAATCGCTATTCCGTCGCACACTCCTTACCCGTTCCGTCTTTGAATAAGTGAGTGCTTGTATAAGTACCCACGCTCATGCCGTAAACCCTTTTATTTCGGGTGCACGTGGCTACGCTCCCTTTTTAGAACATAAAAACGCAATATTTGGATGAAGAACAAGGAAAGAAAAATTCTATAATACAGTGCGTTTCATAAAAAGGCATCACAAAGATGTATAATGCGAAAAGCCCCCTATATACCGACCGACGTGTACTTGGCGTACATGAGGGTGGGATATAGGGGGCTTGACAAAATTAGACGCTTTGTGATGACTTTTTATTCGATGGTGGCATTCAACTCTGCCAACAACTCATCAATGTCAACACCGTGAACAACGGCGATGTCACCGATTGTTTCTTGATGTGCAAGTGCACAACCGAGGCAATGGAGTCCTGCGTTTTGGAGAACTTTTGCCACTTTTTCAGGGTTACCGATGTTGAGTGCATCGAAGATAAGAGTGTCTTTGGTGATCATAATATATACCTCCGTGTGATTAATCTTATTGGGTCAAATACATGTATACAATAAATCCTATGATGGCGAGGACAAAGAGAACAACACTTGCGACCTTGACAGGTGACAAGGGATACTTGCCGTAGGAACGTCCCGTTCTGCCATTGACGATATAGCGATATTCCTTTTCCTTGTGCTTGCAACCAAACATATAGATGGGCACGAGTGCATAGTTGAATCCAATGTCGCTATATGAAATGTCGGCATTAAATGAGCCAACGACGTCATAAGTGTAGTTGGACAAGACTTCGTTTTTGATGATTTCTTGCATAACTTCCTTTGCCTTCAAGAAACCTTGGTCAAGGCTCTCGTTGTTGCGTTCTGCAGAGAAACCTGCAACATACTCTTGCTTGTATGCTTCAAGGTTGGCAAGGTCAAATGGATTGATCTTTTGGATTTCACCTTGTGTGATATGTCTTGTTGCCTCAACAAGCACGTTTTTGAATGCTCTTGCAAAGTCGCCACTGACTGTAAACCATCTTGTGTATGTGCGACGGTTTTTGCCAGAGCCGGTTGAGCAAGTCTTACCAAGACGTGCCGTGTATTTAGTATGTGTGTTTGTTGCAAAAACATAAGAGGGGATATAAAGTCCTTCAAGATTTTCTGCTTTGAAGTTCTTTTTGAAAGAGCCAAGGGCAAAAACTTTGGACTTAATCCACTTCTTTCCTGCCTCCATTGCCATTTCTTTTGTGTAAAGGAAAGGCAAAATGCCGTCAGGGTTTAATCCCTCGACGGCTGGTGTTTTTACAACGTTTGTTGCAGAACAGAAAGGACACTTTGTTGCTGTCACATAAGCGTCGAAATCCACTTCGCCACCACAGTTGGGACAGACATACTTGTATGCGTTTGTGTCCGTGACGCTGTTGGCTCTTTCTGCGTGAAAATCTTTCTTAGGTGCAGGTGCTTTTTCTATTTCTTTTTTGCCATCACAGTAAGGGCAGATAAGACCCTGTGTTTTGGGGTCGAACACCATATCTGCCCCACAGTTTGGACATTTGATTACGTGTGTATTTTTCATAAATTATTTGACTTTATATCCACATTCAGGGCAGAACTTTGCACTGCCTTTGATTTCTGCTTTACAGCCGGGGCAAACTGTCTTTGTGGGTGCTCCACATTCGGGACAGAACTTGCTTCCTTCGGGGATATTTGCCTTGCAGTTGCCACAGACAGCTGTTGCGCCTGCGTTGTTCTTTTCACCACAATTGGGGCAGAATTTTGCATTTGCAGACATTTTAGCGCCACATTTTGCACATTGAACTGTCTTTTCTGCAGGTTGTGCAGTCATTGCTGCGTTAAGGTTTTGTGCAAATCCTGCGCCAATGGTTGAGCCTGCGCCAAGGCCTACTCCCATGCCTGCGAACATGCCTGCTGCACCGGGATTTTTGGCTGCGTCACGCATTGCTGCAACACTTTCGTATTGTGCATAAGCACTCATCTTGTCGCCCATGATACCAAGGGTTGTACGCTTGTCCATGGCTTGTTCAACTTCTTCAGGAAGTTTGAGATTCTTGATGATGACTTCGTCTGCTGCAACACCGAGTTTTGCAAATTTTTCTTTGACCTTTTCTCTTGCTGTATCGCCAAGTTCACGATAGTTTGATGCAAGGTCAAGTGCAGGGATTTCACATTCGCCAAGAAGGTCTGTGACTTCCATAAGGATGATGTCTTTCAAGTATTCATGGATTGTGTCTGATGAATATGAACGGACTGTGCCAAAACATTCTCTCATAAACACTGAAGGATTTTCAACGTGGAATGAGTATTCGCCGTGACCTTTGATACGGATCATGCCGAATTCCTTATCTCTCAACATAATGGGATTGACTGTGCCCCATTTCATATCAATGAATTGCTTGAGGTTGACGAAGTAGATGTCAACTCTATTGGGCATTTCCCATGCATACTTCCATGCTGCAAGTTTGCTGAGAATGGGGACGTTGTCTGTTTCGAGAGTCCATGTACCTGCTGTAAAGACGTCTGCGATTTGTCCTTGATATACAAAAATTGCTGCTTGGCTTTCACGAACGATAAGTTTTGACTTGTTCATGATTTCATAGCGATCAGGAATTTCATACTTGTGTACCATTTGGTTTTGTGAAAATTCCCATTCTATAACCTTAAGTAAGTTCTTTTTGATAAAACCCATAATAAATCTCCTATATTATATGTAGTTTTGTTTGTATTGTTTTTTTGTTTTGTGCAATTCAAGTCTTTTTGACTTTGTGATTATATTATACATTGGTTTTTGCCACAAATAAATAACTTTTTTGTTAAAATAACCACATCTATTTTGCAACCAGCGCAAAATAACACATATTTATTCTATTATACCACTCAAATCGCCCCATTTCAACAAATATTTTTAAGTATGGATATAAAAAAAGCAAGGATTGGTTGCCCTTTCCTTGCTTTTTGCTTTTTGATGATGACATATCACCAAGGTGATATATCTGCTTTGATACGGCTTTTAGCCTGCGATTGTGATCTTCACTCTTTCGCCACTGCCGATTTGGACGTTGATGACTGCGTTGCTTGTGACGGTTGTGGGCATGATTGTTGACACGTATGCGAAGACCTTTGAGAACTTGTCGCCATTTGCGTGTTTTTCCCAACCTGTACCACCGTTGGTTGCTGCGACAAACGTCACGTTGCCTTCACTGTCAACGACGGGATTTTCCACGGTAAAGGTGACTTTGAGTCCCTTGGGGAAACTGCCGAGTGAGAGATTGTAGCCTACTGATGCAACTCCGTTGACAACTGCTGATGTGTATGCGCCAGTTGAGTATCTTGTTGCTTTGATCTTGGGTGATGCCACTCTTTCTTCGTCAACGTAATAGACTGTTGTGATCTTTGACACTGTCATCTTTTGGACGAGGAAAGGAATGTTGAGGTTTTGTGAACTTCCGTCAGGACCTGTGAGCACTGCTGTGAGATATGTGATGCCACCGGTGTATGTGGGACGGAAATCTCTCATTGACCATGCAAGTTTGTAGGTGTTGTTTGTTGTTGAGAATGTGATTTGTTCTGTGCCTGTGGCTGTCTTGACTTCAACTGTCAATGAATTGGGAAGGCTCAATGTTGATGAATAGTATTCATAGGGGTTGATGTATGTTTGAGTCTTGCCTGTGCTGTCTTGCCACATATAGCCTACGTTTGATGTAAGGCCACTATTTGCGCTTTCAACGATACCTACGGCTGTTCTGTCAATGATGACGAGTCTTGCTCTTACAGATTGTGTGCCGACGCCAAATTCGCTGCCGTCAAGGATTGCAGTGATGTTGTATGTTCCACCTTGGCAGTTGACCTTGGCAATGCCGAAGTCCCAAGTGACGGGAACATTGACTGTGTTGCCACCTTCAACAGTGATTGTTGCTCTTGCAGGGAAATACTTGTAGTTGCCTGTTGAGAGTTGTTCAAAGACGTTGGGTGTGACGAAGGGGTCAAACGTGAAGGTCAAAGTGTTGTCTGTGACTTCCATATAACTTGACACTGCATCACTGTCAACAAAGTCTGTTGCATCTGCACTGATTGCCACTGCCGTGCCGTCAAGGACGAAGATGGGCACTTTGACTTCTGTTGATGCTCCACCGTTTGACACTGTTGCATAGACATAGTTGTCGCCACCCTTGACACTGAGTGCTGTTTGGTTTGCGTTCCAATCTACTTCAAGTTGTTGACTGACTGTGTAAACGAAGACGTATGTGTTTCTTGCTGTGCCTTGTACGTCAACCACTGTATAGGTCTTTGTTGTTGAATCGTATTGATAGTAGGTGGGTGTGCCAATTCTATCTCCGTTGCCGTCCACTGCAACTCTGCCGTCAACGACTGTGCCGTTGCCAAGGACTTTGTAGAGATATTCGCCAGTGGTCATGTATCTTGACATTCTATAACTATTTGATGCAACCTTGTTCCATTCTTCAAGTGAGATGAACTTGCCATCGGGGTAGAAGGTGGTTGTTGCAAGATAGTTGTTGGTATTGTACACACTGTTGCCGTTGTCTGCATCTTCATATACTTCAAATGAATCATAGAGCAAGTCGTTTGACATATTGTGAGATGCGATTGTGCTGTTGTGTCTTGTGACACTGACCTTCTTCACTGTAAATGTGAGTTCAAATGAGAAAAGTTCGAAGTCCATTGTGCTATTGGGATAGACACGGGCTGTCACTTTGTATTCATTTGTGACTGTGACGTCAAAGTTTTGTGAGAGTTGGTCAATGCCGTCAAGGACAACGTAGTAGCGCTTGACTTCACCTGTCTTTGCAAATGTGATGTCAATTTCATTGGGCATTGTTGTGCCTGCCACTGCAAAGCCATTGTAGAAGATGACTTCTGTGGGCATATTTGTCTTTGCACTGTACACCACATCAACAAGGTTGCCGAGTGTGGTGTCTGTGCCGACGTATTTGATTGTGTAAGAACTGCGTGAATCTGTGCGTGTTGCCTTTTCAAATTCAGGTGTGACAAATTCTGCTGATGAAACTTCTCTGCTCAAGACGACAACGGGGATATTGACTTGTTGTGTTGCGCCCATTACATAACGGCTATCGTCGTATGTGCCACCAACTGCATCTGCTTCTGCCACTGTGCCGTAGCGCGTGATTTCAATGCCGTTTGACATGTAGGTGTACTTGACATAAGTTCCGTCTGTTGAAAGTGCGTATGATCTAAATGTGACCATATAACCGGGGTTTTCATAACCCTTTGCACTGATGAGTGAATCATCAGGCCATTCGGGAACAAATGTTGCCACTGTGCCGTCGCTGAGATATGCTTCGATTTCAAGAGGCAATCCAAGGCCACCTTCACGGAAGGTATCATAACGATAAGGATCAACTGTGATTGAACGATACATGGGGTTGACGATCTTGTCGATTGTTCTGTCCATGACTTCGCAGTTGACTGTCATCTTTTGTGATCCACCGGGATATGTAAATGTGATGTCGAATGCCAATGTCTTGCCGAAGTAGTTGACTGTGTTTGTAAACAAGTCTTGAGGCAATGTGTAGTCTGCGTTGACTGTGACGACTTCATAGATTTCTGTGCCGTCTGCTGCAGTGCCAACTGTTGCAAGAACTTGTTGTGCGCCCTTTCCAAAGAGTGTTGTTTCAACACCGAGAGGATCGATGACAAATGTTTCTGTCATGTTGACGTCTGCATAAGCAATCTTTGTTGCGCTGACTGAAAGCATAACCTTTGTTTCAAGTTTGACACCGTTTGCACTGATTTCAACGTTGACTGTGCCGTCTTCGTTCAAACCTGATGTGATGTTGCCGTTGTTGTCGTACTTGACTTTCCAGTTGAGTTTTGCAATGTATGAAACGCTCTTGCTTTCCTTGTCAGGATAGATTGTTGCACTTGTAGGAAGTCCGTTGTAGAACTTGTCTGCTGTCAATGTGTATGCAAGATCACCTGCTGTGCCAAGACCTTCAACTTCGTATGCGTATGCAACTGCGAAGGTATATTCTGCACTCATGATGTTTGCACCAATGTATGCTGTTCTTGTAAATGTGCCTGCCTCGATTTCATCTGTTGTAGGTGCGCCTG
Organism: Clostridia bacterium; assembly: GCA_045613765.1. Classification (GTDB taxonomy): domain Bacteria; phylum Bacillota; class Clostridia; order Christensenellales; family CAG-917; genus RGIG4097. The sequence goes on from JAZLBO010000022.1 coordinate 62,647, forward strand.
CGCTCCAAACAACGGGGACGCCTTCCTTGGTGGGTGTGCCGTCATTGTACACCACGTCTGCCACTGTGGGCAATGAGAACTCGCCAAATGCGTTGTAGATGAGGTTGAGGTTCTTGGGTGCAGTGAGAATTGTATCGACGTTTTCTGCGCCTGAAACGATTGTTTCACCGTTGTCGCCAACGAGATAAATCTTCACTTCAAATGAATCTCTTGCAGGATAGACGATGCTGCCTTCATTGTAGAATTGGACTTCACGGATGACGTATGCACCGTTTTCGTCTGTTCTAAAGACCATCTTGCCGTTTTCTTCCACAAAGTCTGTTGCAAGTGAACCGGGTGTGCTGTCATCAATCCAGTTGACCTTGACGTTGGTCATTGTTGTTGCAACTTGTTCGCCCTTGACTGTGACTGTTGTGGGAAGTTGCCATGCCTTGAATACGTTGTATTCAAATGAAGGAACTTCGTTTACGAAGTTGAGTCCTGTGAGTGTGGTGTTGCCACCGAAGAACTTCACTGAACTATCTCCTTCAAGTGTCATTTCTGTGATTGCAAGTGAAGGAGTTGCAAGTTTGACTCTAAATTCTTGTGCGCCTACGGTTGCGATTGCATATCTGTCGCCACCAACAGAGTTGACTGTAAATCCACCAAGATTCCAATCACGGACAAATGCCATTTCTGTATATTGTACGCCATCTGTTGTGTATGTGATTGCAACTGCTGTGCCGTTTCTATAATCGCCCCACTCTCCAACTCTGAAATAGTTTTCAGAGTTGAGAATGTAGTGATATGTTGAAAGGTTGTAGGTCTTGCCGTCAAGGACGTATTCTGCATAGCCACTTGCTGTGTAGTTGTTGATGTCTTCAAGTGTTGCTTGTGACAATGTGTCGATTGCGCCACTTGTGATCATATCAACGTTGCTTGTGTTTGCAAGGAACTTGATTGATTTGATGTCCTTTTGAGGCACTGTAAGTCTAAGTTTGATGACTTGTGCTTGACCGTTGTGTGCGCCGTAAGGTACGCCGTTTGCATCCACCAAGAGATTGCCGTCTGCATCACAGGGATTTGCCTCTACCGTTGCGTAGAATGTGCCACCCTTGAAGATGTTGTCAACTTCCTTGGTGTATGTTGCATTGCTGTAGTACTTGACTGTTGACCAATCGGGCTTCATTGTGTGGTCAGGTGTTCCCTTTTCCTTGAAGTTGATTGTCAAGATGTTGTACTCATCTGAAAGGTTGTACCACTCAGGATCAAGAGTATGTTCACGGTTGACTGTAAGTCTATAGACGTTTGCAGTCATTGCTGTGACGTTGATAGGCACGTAAATGGTTTGTTTTCCACTCTTTTCTGTGCCGATATCAAGTTTTGCGTAAAGGTCTTGACCTTCGTAGCCGAGATATGAGAATTGTTCTCTTGTGACGCCCTCTGCAATGAGTGAATATTCACCGTCAACCTTCACGAAAGGTGCTGTGATTGTAAGTGAACTGCTGTCAAGGACGACAGGTTTGTCAGTGCCTTCAAAGATTGCCTTGATGTTGGTTGCAAATGATTCACCATTGATGACATCACTTGAATATGTGTCAAACGTGAGAGATTCTGTTTCAAGTGAACTGAACACTCTGCCTGCAATCTTGACGGGGACTGAAACCTTTTGTGCGATTGCACCGTTGCCGGCTGTCAAATCGCCATCGCCAACAAATCCGTAGATAGGATCGCCATTGTCATCATAGCCTGTGACGTAACGGAATACGTTTGCGCCGACCAATGCTGTGACTGTGACGTCAATGCCCTTGTAGTAATCGTATGACACTGAACCGTCTGCGCCTACTACCTTGATTTCTTCAAGGCGTTTTTCAAGGTTTGTAAGATCCCATGACACTGAAAGGTCTTGATATTGACCACTTGTGTACTTGCCGTTTACATAGACAAATGTCTTGATGTATTCAGCGATTGAGTTATTAAGACTTGCATCTGCAAGGATGCTGTCAAGATCTCCAAATGCATCAAATGATGTGAAGTTTGTTCTCTTGTCTGCATCCGTTGCGTTTGCTGATGTTGTTGTTGAGAAGTTTGCAATCTTTGCAGGATCGATTTCGTATCCCTTGACTGAAACTGTGACACTGCTTTCTGCGACTGCACTGAAGCCCCATTGATATTCAAAGTTGACGTCCACTGCACCACCTTCCCAGTTGAATGTGTATTCGTCGTATGCGATCCAACCGACGGGGAAGTTTTTGCCTGTAGGCAACTTGTTGTAATCAAGGACTGCGTATTCAACGCCTTCAACAGTTTCTGTGACAACCTTGTAGTATGTGCCACCTTCCACTGCACTGCCAACTGCCACTGCCACATATCTATCTGCCAACTTGGTGTACAAGCCCATTGTGAGTGCACCTGCGTTGAAGGATGAAATATCGCTTGCTGTTGCAACTGTGTACTTCAAGCCTGCAGTGTATGCATATTCAATCTTGTACTTGTTGCCGTGGATGTTGACCTTTTGATTGCCGTTGACGTCGTTGTCAAGGACTTTATTGCCCTTTGCACGTGCATAGACCATGTCGCCATTGATGTCTGTGAGCACTGTACCGAAGGTGTACACCTTGCCGTTTTGGAACTTGATTCTCACAAGGTCAGGCATTGAAGGATTGTACTTGTTGCTGTCTGCATTGATGTCAATATTGATTGCAGATTGATTGAAGGTTGAGCCAGATTGTGTATATGCGTACACGTTGGTAAGTGCGTATGCAGTTGTCGTATAGACGGGGATTGCATACATGACTTTGTTGAGTACGTAGCCATATACGTGACCCGCAAGATATTCGCCACTTGATGTGAGTTCTGCTGCACTGAAATCAATGGTTGATGCGTCCCAAATGATTGTTGTACCACCAAGGTAGTTTGTGTCGCCGGGGTTTGTTGATCCCACTGAGTCATATCCCTTGCCCGTTCCATTTGCCCAAGTGACCTTTGCCTTTTGAGGGAAGATACTGGGATTTTCAAGGGCAGACTCGTTGAGAGTGATTGGCTTGCCGTCTGCAGTTGCTGCTCTTGTTGCAATATCTGTGACGATGATCTTTTCAGGAGGTGAGGATACTTGGTCACCGATGGTTGTTTCTTCAACCTTGGACACTTCCATAAATCCAAGCATTGCCGTGTTGTTTGAACCACTACCATCATTGTCGTAGGGGTTCATACGGAGGACGAAGTAATCCCAACCACCGTTGTACATACCACTACCGAAGAAGTTGTCGCTGGTAGATGCATTGTCAAGACTGCTGAGTTCAACAACGCCACCACTGTAGCCGTAGGTCTTGCCCAAGTTATTTTGTCCCTTATAGATACCGTGGTTTGTATAAGTGTTGACAACTGTGCCTGCCTTTGTCTTGCTTGAGTTGACGTAGAGTTCAATTGCTTGAATACCACTGTACATCTTGAAGGTGCTGTTTGATGCAAAGCCGTAGTCGGTCTTGTTGGGGTTGATATCGATATAGATGCAGAGTGTAGGATCTGCTGCGCCTGCTTGTGCAAAAGGTATAGGCAAGATTGATGCAATGAGTTTTGATATGTTTGCAACAACGCCGTTTGCAAGTCCAGATGCCGCACCAAATGCTGCTGTGCCAACCATCTTTTCAACCACATCATCAAGGACCCACTTTGTCATTGCTGTAGGCAATGATCTCACAAGAGGTTCAAGGATGTTGACTCTTGCTGCAGTGTTGCCTGCCTTGCTGAGTTGGTCGAAGATGCTTGCAATATAACCCTTTTTATTTGCACCAAGTGATCTGTCTGCGCTCCAACTTTCTCCACTTGACGTAATACCGTTGCCGTTGTTTACTGCAAGTTTTGCCATGTCGACGAAGTAATGTCTATCACTATGGCTATCAATACCTGTGTTGGTAAGACCGTCCATTTTTTCTTGGAGCAAGCCAAGGACCATTGTGTACACGAAGACAAGAAGTTCGTTGTATGAATTCTTGTTGAGTGTGACCTTGATGGACATGTATCTTGTATCGTCTGCCTTTGAAGGATCAAGTGCTTTCATGCCTGAGTAGTAAGGCACGTAGCCGTTGCTGTTGAACAAGTTCATTTCAACTTTCTTGAGAAGTCCTTCAAGACTCAAAGGATAACTGTACGTTGCTGCTGAATCACTTTCTTCGCCACTGCTCATTGCTTCACTTGCAGGATAACTGTAGGTGTATTGATCGCCATCCTTGTTTGATGTGAGTGCGATGAAGTGTGAGCCGTCTGTATTTGTCAAGGGGAATCCACTGACAAGGCTGCCAAGCAAACTGTTGAGTGTATCGCCCAAGAAGTCGAAGTCTGTGATGTACAAACTGTTGTTGAAGAAGTCGATTGATGCGCCCATTGCGCCACTGCCGTCACGTCTGTTGGGGTGAGTCATTGATGCCTTGAACGTCAATCTGTTGGTTGTGACGCCGTCACGGGTGACGTTTGCACGTGTTCCTATGAGTTCCACTCTCGTTGCAACGTTTTCTGTGATAACGTTGTTGCTTGTTGAGAGAATTGCGCCGTCAACCGTTGCTGTCCAGACACGCTTGTCGATTGTAATCTTCAGTGCAGGATTGAGTGATTCAATGACGCTTTGGACTGTTGCCATCATACCTGCAGTTGATGAGAGTGCAAGACCAATCTTTGCGCCCTTGAGTTCGTTGACTTTTGCGTTTACGTCAATCAAAGGCTTGTTGATTGATGCGCTAATGCCACTGATGTCAACACCAAGGACTGTGTTGTGTCTGTCAAGAACGATTGTTGTGTTGACTGTTGTTGCGCTAAGGCCTTGGTTCAAGTCATAGTTGATGCCTGCGCTGATTTGTTGGATGGGGAATCCATCAAGCATATCGCCAAGGTCAAGACCGAGCAAACTGATGAGTGTATTGATGAGTGCGCTATCTGCCTTGAAGCCGATATATCCTTCTTGGATGTCAAGTTGGATGTCAACGCCACCAGTTGTTGCGCTTGCTGTTGCATCTTCTGCTGTTGATGATGCTTCGCTTTCGCTTGCGATCATACCACCGAGAAGTCCTTCAAGGTCCATACCTGCACTGCCACTGTTGGGATCGGTATTCATAGGATTGAGGATACCTGCCAAGCCATGGAAGTTGATGAGGCCAAGACCAAGACCTGTTGCATCAATGTAGAGTGAGTCTGCAAAGATCTTGTTGACGTCTGTTGTTGCCACAAGGTCATAGACGTTGCCGTTCTTCTTAAGACCTGTTGAGCCAAGATAGTAGATTGCAAGGAAACTCTTGTTGGGAAGAATATCATCAATGGTGATGTCGATTGCAAAGTCACTGTACATGATGCCTGCAATACCCTTTGTGAGAAGTGCAGGAACATTGATGTCTGCTTCAACGTCAACGTTGATTGTGATAGGTCTTTGAGGCAATGTGATGATGAACTCGGTGTTCTTCAAAAGATCGATTTCGCCAACGAAACTCAAGATAAGGCTTTCAAGCCAGCCAACGAAGGTTTCGCTATATTCGGGGTTGAGCTTGCCGTTTGAATCGTACTTGGTGATACCTTCTGATGAGAGTGTCATTGACACTTCAAGTGTAAGGCTGATTGTTTCAATGCCGATTTGACCTGTTGTCACGTTGTATGCTTCGGTGTATGCAATGACGTGATCGCCGTTTCTATCGAGTACATAGTGTTCTTCAACATACTTGTATTCGCCATCCTTTGATGTGACGTATTCACTGCCGACCTTTGCATAGCGTTGACCTTCATAACCTGCCTCTGCAAGTGCGTAGCCTGCTTCAACTTTGTTGTATCTTGTGCCTGCGTACTTATACTTGCCGTTTGCAGATTCGGTGTAAGAGCCGTCTGCTTGTTTGTCGTATGTTTGACCTTGATAGTTCAAGAGTTCATCACCTGTGAGTTCAACAAATCTGTCGCCAAGTGCCTTGTGGGTTGCATTTGCAGAGTTGTAAACTTCGTACAAACTTGTTGTGCCAAAGCCTTCCTTCTTGTGCATACCAAATTCAAGGTTGACAACGTCTGCGCTTGCATAGAAGCCGTCGCTCATCTTGATGTTGAAGCTTGCAATATAAGGTCTTTCATCAACGCCATTGACAGGAGCGTATCCGTATGAGTCAAACATGACTTCGCCAAGGTTGGGAAGGACGTTGCCAAGTTCTTTGCCTTGTTCGGAGTAGATTCTGTTGATAATTGCGTTGATTGTTGCCATTGACAATGTCAATGAGAAGTATTGAGGATGGATCATTGCTTGCAAGAATGCCCAATCGTGAAGTGAAAGACCACCTGCAACGGTGCTTGTTGCTGCCATTGCTTCGCCATCTTCTACTGTTTCTGTGGGATTGAGGATTCCACCAAGGATTTCGTCAAGCATTGCGCCAAGTCCAAGTTCGCCAAGGTAAATCTTGCCTGTTTCGCCAAGGATTGTTGATGCGTCAATGTAAACGTTGTCGTTGGCAAGATAGATTGCCACGATGGGTTGATCCAAAACATTGCCGTTCTTATCATATTGGACAACTTCAAATGCGATTTCAGTTGCGCCAAAGTTGTTAAGATCAATGTATGCGCCCAATTTGACTTGTGCTGAAGGATACTCTGCACTGCCCATATCGTTGATGATATTAAGGCGAAGTGTTGAGCCTGCCATATCGCTTGTGGGTGCAACGAGTCCAAATACAAGGTCAAGGATTTCGCTCAAATCAATGACGTTGTCTTCTTCGCCAATCTTTGCACTGCCGTAGTAGCTGACGTCCATTGCCATTGTAAGATTGAGTGTTGACTTTGTGATGTCTGCATAGTCAACAACCTTCTTGCCATCTGCGTCAACGTACTCGCCGTCTTCTTGTGCAATATTGAGGCTATCTCTGTTGGTGTAAAGACCAAGACCGTAAACCTTCATGTTAAGGCTCAAATCGCCGATAAGGAGATAATCGCCTGCTGTTGTCACATCATAACTTGCTCTGTCGTCTGCAACTGTCTTGCCCACGAGTTTTTCGTATGAATTGACGGGGAGATATCTGTTGCCATCTGTGCCGTATGATGCGTATCTTGTGAGTTTGGTGGCTGCAAGATCTTCTGCTGTGAGCATTACAAATGCACCCTTGCCGTCTGCATTGAGTGTAAATTCATTTGCGCTCTTCTTGAGTGTGCCGTTTTCACTGACAACGTATTGACCGTTCTTAAGTTCGTAACGTTGTCCTGTGTAGCCTGCTTCTGCAGTTTCAAATCCACTGAATACCTTTGTAAATGTTGTGCCGTCTGCTTCAAGGACGTATCTGTCGCCTGTCCATGCACTATTTGCATAGTCAACAAGTGCGTACTTGTCGCTTGAAACTTTGACGTGTGTGCCGTTGCCGTCAACCACGTATTGATCGTCAACAAGGCTGAACTTGACACCGTTGTAGTTTGCATATTCACTGACTTCTGCATAACTTTCGTAGCCGACCACAAATCCAAGGTTGATGCCAACTGAAGGTGAGCCGCCGCCAAGGTTGATGACGATACCACTTGTGTTTGCATCTTCTGTGATTTCAAGTTTGGGCAAGTAATCTGCGCCTTCAAAGTTGGGTGCGAGCATCTTGACCAAATCAACGAGAAGTTTGTCGTTGAAGCCGATTGCAATAATGTCGTGTCCAAAGAGCACTTGACCAAGCACCATTTCTACGATACCAAAGATATCTTCGGGGATGATACCTGTGCTGCTTGTGACGTTTTCAATGCCGAGTTCTTCAAAGCCGAGTGTTTCTGCGCTTGATTGTGCCTCGCTGTCCATCAATGAGCCAAGGAGTGAAGCAATTTCAAGACCTTCAAACTTAACCTTGCTGAAGAAGTCACCAAGACCGACGATCTTGTCAAGTTCTTCAAGGTTCATATAGAGATTGAGTTTGCCGTCGTTGTCAATGTTCATCCAAACTTCGATGGTTGCGTTTTCATTGAAGTAGTTGGTTGTGCAAGTGATGTTGAAGTAGAGTTCGACACCCTTGAGAGCATTGATAATATCCCCACCGTTTTGTACATAGTCAAGAAGGTTTTGGACGTTGAGTTTTGCCTTCATGTCAATGACAAGACCAATGTTTGCACCAAAGTTGCCGTTGTCCCAATCTGTTGATGCAAGGATAAATTCAAAGTAGTCATAGAGTTCTGTTGACAAGAACTGGGTCATTTGTTCTGTCCAGTTGATGACGTCACTGAGTCTAAGATCTATTGCAAGTGACATATCAAGTTCGACAGTTCCAAGATCCTTGAGCATTTCAAAGATGTCAATTTCGCCACCTGAAATGATTTGTCCAAGGTCAACGCTCATGATTGTGTTGTAGTTTGTGAAGTCATCTACTGCCTTGTAGTATGTTTCATTTGTGTCAAGGTTGATTGCAATGCCGTTTGCATCATATTCAACTTCCTTGCGCACATCACCATCATAGTAGTAGAGTGAGCCACTTTCGTCCTTATCCCATGCAGGAATATAGTACTTCTCTATAGTTTCAAATGCTCTATATACACTAATATAACGTGCGTAGATGGATGTTGCCTTGGGTGAGATTTCAATGTGTGTGAAGTCTGCGCCTTCTGCCTTCACTGCGACACCGCCAACAATGTTGTAGCGTCTTGAAGGTGCAACGTATTCCATTGTGCCACTGTTGATGATATTTTCAACAACATATTCCTTGTCTGTGATGTTCCAGCAGTTGAGCATATCAATGTAGTTCGCCTTGCTGATGACCACGTTGAAGACTGAATCGTTGTTTACTTCTGCGTATCTTACTTCTGCTCTCTTATAGACAAGGATACCTGTTTGGACTGCGCTGTTGAATGCGCTTTCCGTTGCGTACACTTCTGTTGCCTTGACATAGTACTTGCGATCTGTGTGATATACGCCATTGCCAACGTCAACTGCATCTTCGGGGATAATTTCGCCTTGTGCCTTAAGTTCGCCAATTGCGTTGCCAATCTTCACGTATGCTTCTTCATAAGATGCATTATCGTCACGGACAAAGTTGCCGTAGTAGAAGATGTGGTTGTCTGCAACGTCGCCGTCAACTTCAATGCTACCCTTGTAGATTTCAATTCTTGAGTTGAAATCTTCCATTGTGCCGAAGTCGATTGTTGAACTGTTTTCTGTGCCGTTGAAGAGTTGTGTTTCAAGGCCGATTGTAAGGATACCCTTTGTGCCGTCTTCGTTGTAGAGATTGATATTTACACCTGCTGTGTAGGGGTTGAGTGTAAGGTTGACTCTTGTGTCAAAGTTGGGGAGCATATCGCCAAGTTCAACACCGAGAAGTTGAAGGAGAACTTCAACAAAGCCCTTTGTGATTGCAAGTGTAAGTTTTCTTGTGTAGATATTGATATACACGCCTGCGAGTGCAGGATTTGCATATCCGTCAACAAGACCTTCTGCTGCGCTTGCTTCTGCTGTGCTTGCTTCACTGCCACCAAGTGCGATTTCGCCTGAAAGGATACCTGCAATGAGTTCTTCAATTGAGTATGCACTCATATCAACTGCAAGTTTTCCACCTTCGCCGAGCATCCATTCAAGATCAAGATAGAGTGCTGCTTCGCCAGTGTCGATATCGTGGTTGTAGTAGATGCCGACCATGTGTGTGAGTGTGCCATCTTGATAATTTTCGCCATCGTTTTCTCTGCGCCATACGTCAATTGCAAGGTCGAGATCAAAGATGTTGAGTTTGATTTCAGGTTTCCAGTCAATACGATATGAAATGTTGATCTTGATTTCAAAGAGCATTTCTTCTGTGAAACCTTCAAGGACTCTAATCATTGCATTGTCAAGGTCGCCAACAATACCACCAAGCACTGAGCCAAGTGATTCTTCAACGCCTGTTGAGTACAAGACGTATTCGCCATTGTTGTATTGTTCGTAGTTGCCTTGGACAAATGTGTAACGGAGTGAAGGATCAATGTCTGCTTCTGTGATTTGTTCACTTGCTGACTTGCCTGTGTTGACAAGTGCAAGATAATCTTCAACTGTCATGTAGTCATAGTAACCACTGACTGAAAGACCACCACGGACTGTGAGTGCGATAAAGAACATATCGTCACTGTCAACGTACTTGATTTCTTCTCCACTTTCGTAGAGTGCAAGGTGCTTGACTTTTTCAAGGGTTGAGTCTGTGTTGACTTCCCAATCCTTTGTTGTGAAGTATGTTGCAAGATATTCGCCCACGGGCATATATGATCTTGTCCAACTGTCATACACGCTAAATGTTGTTTGTTCTGCTGTGTATGTTGCAAGTCTGTCTGCATCATAAAGTTCTTTGACCTTGCCGTCTGCACTTGTGAGTGATGTGCCAAGGACAAATGCGTTTTCGTTCCAATTCCAGACGTATTCGCCATTGTTTTCAATTTCTGCAAGTTCCATCTTGTGGGTTGCTCTTGAAACAACGTTTTCTACTGTTGCACGTTGATAATAGACTGTGCCGGCAGGTTCTGTGCCGTCTGCACGGACATAACTGTCACGATACCAAACTTGCTTGTAGAGTGCGTTTGTTGTAATTTCTTCGTAACGCTTGATGCCGAGTTCTGCAAGTTCAAAGTTGATGAAGAATGTACGGCCGTCTGCCATGAAGTCAACCATTTCTCCATCTGCAAAGTCAACTTCTGTATAGACTGTTGATGCAGGTACGTAGTTGCCTGATGCATCAATAACATAGAGTGATTCTGCATTGATTGCATAGTATTCGCCTTGATAGTAGAAGTAACGGACGTTGTCGTTGTAGTTGCCAACGATATCAAGGCCGTCTGCTGTTGTACCGACGATGCTTTCCTTGACAATCCATTCGTCCTTTGTATCTACACTGCCAACAAATGTGTATGCGTATTCGGGTACAATATAATATCTGTCCCCTGCAGGTGTGTTTTCGTCTGCAAGTACGTAGTTGAAACCTTCAACACTGATTTCAGGGAAACCAACGTTGACACCGATTTCATATTCCCACAAATAGACCATGACGGACATGATGGGCTTTCTTTCGTATTTTGCAGGGTATGACACGAGCATATCTGCTTCATCAATTGCGCTGAATACATAGTATTCATTGTTTGCTGATGAATCAAATGATGCCACTGCATATTTGCCACCACCAACGTGATAGTATGCATCTTCAAAGTTGGTTGTGCCAGTCTTTGAATAGTACTTGAAGTTGTCACCTGACATTTCTGCTCTTGCCTTTTCAATTGCGCTTGCCTTTGAAAGTGATTGATAGTAATGTCCGGTTGATGTCAAAACCTTAAGATATGTGTCGTATGCCTTGATGGAGTAGAATTCGCCTTGATATGCTTCAAGTTCTGCATCTGTCAAGTCTGCCTTTGCAACATAGACACCGTCAACAAGAGCATAGTTTCCATTTGTCACGCCATCTTCAATGAAGAATCTCATATCTGAGTTGCTTTCTTCTGCTGTCAATGCGCTTTCATAGTAATAGACTGCTCTGTCTGTGTTGAGTTGTACGTAAGGTTCTTTTGTAAAGTCATTTTCATTGAATTGAAGACCTGTGTCAGATCCTGCAAAGACCAATGAGAGAACTTCGTTGATGAAGTTGCTGTTGACAACGATTTGGACAAATGTTGATGTCATACGTACGCCAACCAAGAATGCTGTGACATATTCTGCAAGTTCATCATCCAAGAGAGGAATTGCATTGTCGATTGTGTCTGTAATGCCCTCTGCTGTTTGTGCTTCTGATCCACCGTTTTCAAGGCTACCAAGGAGTGAGCCAAGGATGCTTTCGACTTCGCCGATATGATCGTTTACTGTGCTACGGATTGAGTCACTATTGACATAGAAGCTGGGGAGATTGAGATAACTGAGATCAAGGAACAATCCACCTCTTTCACGTCTGTAATCGCCATTGGGGTTGTTGTAGTAGTAGGTTGCGTCGTATGCATAACGAGTCATACCAACTGATTCAATACCTTCGGGATCATAGACGAATTCGCCTCTTGCTGCATTGTAATAGTAGTTGCCATTTTCGTTTTCAAAGTAATGGCTATAACGGTATTCAGGAGCAACATAGTTTTCACTGCCGGGTGTTCTTTCGTCTTGTGTCATTTCACGGTATTCACCGCTTTCCATATAAACACCCACGAGTGTATGTGTATCTGATACTGTATATTTTTCGTTGCCGTCAACAACAACCTTATCTGCTGTTGTTTGGACAATCATTGATGCGTTGATGTATGAAAGGATTTCACTGATTGTTGCAAAATCAAGGTTTTGGACTGCACCAGCAATGACGTTGATGATGTCTGTGACACTCATTTCTGAGTTGATATTGCCCATTTCATCATTGAAACCACATTGACGCAAGTAGTTGAGAAGTGCTGCAAACTTGACTTCAACTGTCAAGACAACTTCAATCTTACGTGCAACGTCGCCATTTGCATCTGAAACTGCACTGATGATGAGTGCAAGTTCTTCAGGATCCATTTGGGGGAACAACCATTCAAGAACTGCTGTCATATCAATATCACTGCCCTTGACAAATCTTGTTGTAAGGTCAACTGATTCTGTGATGACAATTCTGTCAAGTTCTGTGACTTCGGTGTATTCCTTCAAGTCTTCTGCTGTCAAGTGATATTCGTGTTCTGATGTGAACTTGACGTCAACGTCTTTCACTGCAACCATAAGGTTGACTGCTGTATCGTATTCGTTCAAGTTGCCTGCGCCATCACTTTCACGTCTAAAGTACTTGGTTGTAGGATCGTCATTTGCGCTTGCTTTTTCACGGACGTAAACCACTGAAGGTCTTGCCCCATCGGGTGCGAGTGCTGTGTATGATTCGCCCTTTTCAATGTAAAGTTGTCTGCCCTTGTGGTCAGGATTGCTTTCATCATAGAGTACGAAGAAGTAGTCGCCTTCAACAAGAACTGTGCCGTCATAGTCAACTTCTTCAAGGACGGGTTCGTCAACTGCAACATAACGGCTGCCTTCCATCATGAACTTGACTGTTGTGTCAAGTGCCAATGCATCATCAAATGCTGCGTTGATTTCTGCTGATGCAAGGATCTTGTCTGTGATGTACTTGTCAAGGTCAAGACCTTCCACGAGCATATCAATGACTGAACGGATGAGTTTGTTGCTGATTGAGATTGTAAGTTTACGCTTGCTGATGAGAAGGAGTGCATCTGCTTCGTCTTCTGCCACAGGTGCTGCTGCCATTGCTTCACTGCTTGCATCGTTCTTGGGAAGTTCATTTTCTGTGTAAATGTCTTCGTCAAGAAGTCCACCCAGTGTTTCGCTGATGAATTCTGCCACTGCAGGTGACGTGATGCTGAGTTTAGGCACGTTGAAGTAAGGTGCATCAAGGAAGAACTTGCCACTGAAATAGTAGATGCCAATCCAGAGATTGTCTGCGCCTGTTTCTGCAATGTTATAGATTTCGATTGCCACTTCACTGTTTGCCATTTCTGCAAAGTCAACAACGAGAGATGTGTCAACACGGAAGTGTGCTGATGAATAACCCTTTGTTGTTGTGGGCATTTCGAGCATCAAGCCTTGGACGTTGCCAAGAACATTGCTTACGATTGTGCCAAGGTCAATTTGACCTTCTGTGATGCCAAGGTCAATTTCCACTGATGCCTTGACTGACACTGATGTTTCATAGAAAGGTACGATGGGGACGTACTTACTTGCATCATCTCTGTCTGTTTCGTTGAGAATATAGTCAGGGATAAGTGCTGTGCTGTTGCCACCGATTTGGAGTTCAAGGCCACCGACTGCAAAGCCGAGTTCAACGCCGTTGACGTCAAGGTTCAAACCAAATGAGAAATCTTTGATTTCTGTGTATGACTTGACATAGCGATAGTAGTCGCCTTCTGCATCAATAACGTAACCTTGATATCTGTCTGCAAAGCCTGCAACGGGTGCAAACTTGCCACTTCTACGGACATAGTATTCTGCATTTGCATCGTAGTGATCTGCGATATCTTCTGCTTTGACAAGGTTATAACTGCCGTCAACAAGTACGTAGAGTGAGTATTTTTCTGCATCAAAGTATTCATACTCAGGTGTGCCATCAACTTCGCCAACTTCTACTTTTGCATATCTGCCGTCGTAGTTGTTGTCTTTCCAAGTGATTTCATCATAGTATGTATATCTTTCGTTCAAAGGAAGGATGAGTGTGTAGATTTCCTTTTCTGCATTTTCTTCTTCTACAAGGATTGTCTTTTGCTTGTAGATTGCTTCTGCGCTGTCTTCTGCTTCTGCAAATGTGACACTGTATCTTACTGTGCCTTCTGCAAGTGCATTGACATCGTCAATGTAGAGATAGTAATCCTTTCCGTTGATTGTTTGCTTGTAGTAGTCACCGTTTGCATCTTCTTGTGCAGATGAAACAAAGTATTTTGCGCCTGTATAAAGTTCTGCAAGGACTTCTTTTTCAAGATCTGCATCTGCAGGATCAAAGAATTTTGCATATTCATACTTGCCCATTTCTGCATTGAGTGAAACTTCAAGGCTTTCAAAAATGTCAAGGATTGAGCCCATATCGGGGAGCAATGTTGCAATGATCACTGAAAGGAGTGTCTTGCTGATGAGCACTTGACTTGCAGTATTTGAGTAGATGAGTGAAATGACTGCACCTCTTTCTGCATCAACTGTTTCATCACTTGCTGCCATTGCTTCTTCTGTTGCAAGACCTTCGAGAAGGCTCATAACAAGTTCAACGAAGTTGGGCACTTTTGTATATGCTGTTGAGAGATTGTAAAGGCCTGTGCCGTCAATGTACAAGTCACCTCTGTAGAGATAGACGCCACCGAGAGCAACAAAGTCGCCGTTTGCATCTCTTACAGGAGTTCCCTTGTCATCTGTACGGAGAATTTCAAGAGCAAATTCGATTGTATCAAGGTCGCTTGTTGCAATAAATTCTGCAAGCATTGCTTCCACATTGTCGCCACCTGCAAGAAGTGCGCCAATGTTGAGTGCACTAAGGTCGCCTTGGAGTGAAATTCTTGCTGCAACACCGTCGTGGAATGCACCTGTTGTCTTTGCTTGGATAAGAAGGTCTGCGATATAGTTTTCAACAAGACCACCAAGTTCAAGTGTGGCAACGTCTTCACTGTCAAAGTTGATCATGACGTTCATGCCAACACCCAAAGTCATTGTGCTGAGGTTTTCATCCATAGGATACTTCTCGGGGTCAATGATTGACATGAGAAGGTCAATGTATGATGAGATTTCTGTATAGTCGTTCTTGTCAAGTTGTGAGAGAACGGGGCTATAATCTTCGTCTGCAACAGAGAGTGTCATACCTGCACCCATCTTGATGGTCATGCCTGTGCCTGACACTGTGGTGAGGTTCATTGCAAGACTATGCTTGCCGTCCATTGTTGCATCGTTGAGTTTGATGAAGATACCACTTTCGCTTTCATCAAGATTGAACATATCAAGACGAATGTCTTGTCCTGTGATGAGTGATGCGATATCTGCAATGAGAGTTGAGTTGAGAAGGATATCAATTCCGTCAAATTTGTTGTACCAGAATTCGTCGCCTTCTTGGTATGCATTGCCACCCATACCGATTGCAGTGCTCTTGATGATGATGCGCTTGATGAACTTGTTGAGATAGTCAACAATGCCGGGTGCTGCAACTTCTTCGTCGGCGGCGGCTTGTGCTTCTTCTTCGCCACCAAGGACGCCAAACATATCAAGGATATCGCCAAGGTTGAACTTCACTTGAGGTCCTTTGAGATCGCCAAGGTTGATGTAGAGATCGCCACCCAAGAGATAGATGCCGATTGACACTTCATCTGCTTCGCCATAGTTGAAGACCATTTCAACTGCCACTTCAAGTGCGCTCAAAATTGTTTCAACGTCAAAGTTGAAGTTTTCAATGTCAAGTTTTGTAAGCAAATCACTTACACCAAGGACGCCAAGATCAACACTGCCTGAAACACGGAAGACCACTGTTTCGCTGATAGGATCGTTCAAGTACATTTCAAGACCAAGTCTGTCAATGATTGCGCCAACAAGGTTCTTCACTGTGCCTTCTTCAAGACCTACGAGAAGGTTTTGGACTGCATCAAGGCTGAAGATTGTGTCAACCAAATCGCTGTAAACAAGAGGATCTTTGACGTACAAGCCGTTGGGATCTTGTGCATAAGTTCCGTCGGATTCACGACGTGAATATCTTTCATCGTCGCTGTAAAGTTTTGCTGTTGCTTCGTCAACAAGGATATAGGTGTCTGCAAAGTTGAATTGAATTTCAAATTCAAGTTCAAATGCAACCTTTTCATTGTTTGCATAGTTGTTGAATCTGTCTGCACCGTTTTCGCCACCAACATATCTATAATATGTTGTTCCGTTATTTTCAAGTGTTCCTGTATAACGGACGTACATGCCATCTTCTTTTACGAAGACCTTGTCGGTTTCTGTGTTGACGTATGCGTATTCAACTGCACTGATAACTGTGTAGTTGCTGTCGTTTTGATAGTGATAGATGCCGTCTTCAAGTCTTGCAGTGACAGAGTCAAGTCTTGTTGCTGCAATTCTGGGATTACGGACATTGATTGATGCGTTGACAAGGTCACTTGCAAAGTCAAATGACAATGAGCCACCTGCAAAGTCAACGTCAAAGTTGAGTTCAATGCCAAGTTCGGGGAGTTTCTTGATTGCTTCGCTGATATTGATATCGCCAAGGACTGAACCACCTTCTTCACTTGACATAACAAGTTCAACCACAAATGCAAGGATGCCAACAAGGGTTTGTTGTGTGATTGAAAGTGAAATTCTTTCACTTGCGATTGCAAGGACGATTTCAAGTGCTTCTTCACTGGTCATTGTTGCACTTTCTTCGCTTGCTGCCATGGCTTCGCCATCTTCTTCTGTTTCAGACCCAAAGATTGCACTGATTGTTTCAACAATCCAAGTTGAAATGCCAGTGTTTTCAATCATAAAGTCTTCATTTGACAAGATGCCCATGTCAACGTAGAGTTTTCTACCTTGCAAATAGATGCCAATGATTGTGCTGTCTGCTGCTGCGTTTGTGCCTGCAACAAGGTTCTTGATTTCAATCACCAATTCTGTTTCTTCGGGATTGTCAAGAGAGATATTTCCTGCGATCAACATTTCAATGTTGACAAGCATATCCTTTTCAATTTCAACGCCGATTGCAAGTGCAAAGTCTGCCACAAATGCTGAAACGATATCATTGATGGGCAATTCATCATTTTCAAAGTCTTGTGTGTCGCAGATTTCAAGGCTCATTTCAACAACTGCTTCAATTGCGATGGTTGAAAGGTTGGTTGCGCTGATATATTCGGTTTCTTCAATGGGGAAGTTTTCGTTTTCAACTGAGTACTTGTCTGAGAAACCAAGGATGACGTTTGTCAAAGACATACCAACTGTGAAAGGTTCAAGACATGCTGAGAAGTCAAGTTGATATGTATCCATGTTGAACTTGACGAAACTCTTTTCAGGATTGATTGCAAAGAAGTTGTCGTCAAAGTTTTCTGCCATATCGGGTGCAACCAATTCCACCACTGTTGCGATAAGTGTACTTGCAAAGTACAAAGTGATGCTTTCGGAACTGACGTTGAGTCCGTAGAGTGCACTGCCGATAATGTTGACAAGGTTGCCAAGGATTGTTGATGCGCTATCTGTTGCACCTTCTTCCACGGTGCTGTCTTCTGCCGTTGATGCTTCTGCATCACCGTCGCCCAAGACGCCTGAAAGGAGTGATGCAAGGCTCATGTTTGCGATTGAAAGGTGTACGTCTTGCACTGAACCGAAGTTGACGTCAATATAAAGTGTGCTTGTTGCTGCCACTGTAGGTGCATTGACATCATCACAAAGGAGTGTGATTGCCAAAATTCTTGCATCCTTTTCATCCTTGACTTCTTCATATACGCCGTTGAAGATTTCGATTGCGATATCTGAGTGTGCAAGTATGTATTGAATATCAAGTGTATCTTCGGGGTTGAAACGGAGTGTTGCTGCAATTCTTACACCCAATGACTTGACCACTGTGTAGTCAACGTCAAATGCGAGAAGGAGTTGTTCAAGGAAACTCTTGACACCTTCGTTGGTTTCTTCGCCAAGGAAGAGCGATGCCCACTCGCCAACGGGCCATGAATCAACGTCATTGGAAACTTCAAGATTGATTGTGAAGTTGAGTTCAACAAAGACTTGTTCAAGTGTAAGTGCAAAGTTGCCTTCCTTGTCAAGTTCAATGAGATTGATGAGTGTATAGCCGTCTTCTCTGCCGTCGAAGACAAAGTCTTCGTGTGCATTGGCCTCTGTCTTGCCGTAAGGAACGATATCAATGATTTCGCTTGTGATTTCAAGGCGAGGTGCACCAACTGTCATTTGTGCCTTGCCTGTTTGGCTGTTGTTTTGATCCTTACCGACGATTTCAACTTCAACAAGATCACTGTTTTCTGCCCATGAAATTTCAAGTGCTGCTTCAATGATTGCAATGTTGATGCCTGCAAGTTTCCAGAGTGCTTCAACCAAACCTTGCAAAAGTTCAATTCTTGCACTTTCGTTGCCAATCTTCAATGCAAGGAGAAGTGCATAGTCAAATTTTGTTGAGTCAAAGGCAAAGCCTTCTCCTGCTGATGCGCATGCTTCTGCATTGTCAGGATTGAGTTCAACGCCACTGTCTTCGCCAAGGACGAGTGCAAGGATAATGTTCATGATGTCAATGTCAACTGCAATCTTTTCAACACCAAAGTGTGATGCATCAAGATAGAGTTTGCCGTCAACATAGTACATGCCGAGCATAAGTCTTTCACTGCTATTCTTGTTTTCAACAACTTCAATAAGAAGTTGTGTTTCATTGCCGTTTGTATAAATTTCGTCTGCACCAAGCAACCATTGAAGGATAGGTTCAAGGTCAAGTGATGCTTGGACGTTTACGTCATAACCAAGGTTGATTTCTTCTTCAAATACCAAAGCACCACCGTTTCCAAGAGGTGTGTTGCCTGCATTGAGTTGTGCGTCAATGCCGATATTAAGACCAAGGAATACGTTGGGTGTTTCAAAGATATTGACAAAGTCAATGTCGGTGGGAACTTCAAGTTGTGCATCTGCAGGGACACTGTTGATGCCTGCCTTCAAGTCGCCAATGCTGACGTTCAAATCCAACTTGTTGTCAAATTCCAAATAGATGTCAACACCAAGTTCTGTCAAATCAAGTCCATTGAGGAAGGAAACACGAATTCCACCATCAATGGTTGAATCTGTAAGACCGATATTGAAGCTGAAATCTGCAAGTCTGTAGTATGTTTCATTTGCATCAAGGGTTGTGCCTTCAAATTCAACATACATGCCGTTTTCGTCTTTGACGTAAACGGTTTGTTCAAACGTGCCACCGTTGAATTGTGCAATTTCTTCTTCGGTGAGTGCTGTGTATGTTTCTTCAAATGCTTCAATGCCGATCATTTCAACAAGTGCTTGGATAAGTCCACTTGCAAGATAGACGCTGATTGTTGATTGAGAAACTTCAACACCACCAATAAGACCTGCAACAAGTGCGATAACTTGATTGATTGTATCATCTGCCACTGCGTCTTCTTCGGTTGCAGTGTCATCTGCGCTCATTGCCTCACTGTCGCCCACGACGCCAAATTGTACGAGAAGTTCATCTACGGGCACGCAAATATCAAGGCCACCGACAATGCCGTCTGCTGTATGTACGTAGAGCATGCCGTCGTTGAGCCACATATCCATTGCACTTTCTTCTGCTCCAACACCTGCAAGTGAGATGTGAATTGATGATTGCAAAAGACCCATAATGTCAAATGCGCCATCTTTGAGAAGTTTTGAAAGGTCAATGTTTGCCTCGAGAGTGAGAATTGCGCTTGTGTCAATATTTTCTACAAAGTCAATGAGTGCTTGCACAAGGATTTCATCTGTGCTTGCAAACTCTGCTGTTGTAAGGTTTTCTGCGATTGCAAAAACGTCGATTTCAACTGAAAGGCCAACGTAAACGTTGTTCAATGCTCCAAGAATACTGTCAAGGCTAAGACCGTTTGAAAGGTCAATGACTGTGTAGAGCATTTCATCTTCGTCTGTGATGTTGACTTTTTCGTAGAAACGATCGGCATCGTTGAGTGTGCCGAGTTTCAATGATGCGCTCATGTTGACGCCAACAACTTGTTCATCAACACCAAGTGCAAGGTCGATATCAACAGTCTTTTCTTCTGCAAAACCAATATCAACAAACTTGACGTCAAGTGCTTGTACGGGAACTTTGCCACCGTTGTACTCGCCGTTTTCGTCTGTGAACAACATTGTCCAGAGATAGTCAAAGACTCTCTCTGTCAATGAGAGATTGAGGCTTTGGATATTGAAGATGTTGCCGTCCTTGACAAGTTCACAACTGTCAACGATTGCTGCAACAAGACCGATAATGTCTGTGATAGGCTCGTCATCTTTGCTTGTTGCTGATGAGAGTGAGTATGCAATGTCGCCGTTGCCAATCTTTTCTTCGATTGCTTGTGCCATTGCTTGTGCTTCGCTGTCATCTGTTGTTGCAAGAGCATTTTTGACTTCTTCAACGAGCATATCCACCAAATCTGCAACGATTTCGTTGAGATTAAGGTTGGGGATCATAAAGTAGCCTGTGCCCAAAAGTCCGGAGAAGTCTATATAAAGTGCTTCTCTTGCGCCTGAATAGACGATTGTGCCACAAACTTCATTTTGAATATCACGGATTTCAATCAAAACATTAGTTTTGCTTGAATCTCTTGTGTTGATTTGTCCTTGGACGTCAACGGACATATTATAACTGCTTTGTCCAAGACCGATGGGCATTGTCCAGAGAGGGCTATCGTCGGGGAGGAAACTGCCGAGAAGTCCTGTAAGGAGTGTGCCAAATGCAGGAGAAATTCCGCCAAGAGTCAATGTCTTGTCGGCTGTGTTGACTGTAAGTCCAAGTGCGAGATTAAATGTGAGCAATGAGTATTCTGCTGCAGATGAGATGTCAATGCCTCTGTCTGCCATTGCTTGTTCAACGTCAACGTCAAGACCTTCGTTGAAGGCGAGTTTGTTGATGATGACGTTCATGTCAATGTTTTCAAAATACTTGCCGTAGTTGGGATCTTTGCCGTTGCTTTCAAAGTCAATACCGACACCCATATCAAGGCTGTCGAGTTTGCCGTCTGCACCCACCTCTGCGATAAGGTCAATGCTTGCGCCCTTCAAGTGTTCCAACTTGTTGAGATCCAAGCCAGTCAAGTCAAAGACCAAGTCATAGATTTGGTCAAGGTCAACTGCGTCGCCGATAAATGTGGGGAGCATACCCATGATTGTAGGCACAAATGACATGATAAGGCTCAAATCACTGGGGATAATGATGCGTTGTCCACCATTTTCAAGGTCAATGATTTGTGCACCTGACTTTGCAAACACCATTGTGTTGATGATTTGCTCAAGTGTACCACTGATGGGGAGTCCCAAATCGGGGGGAATAAAGTCGCCGACATTGATTGCAAGCACTGTGTCAAACAAGATTTCTGCAATGGATTGACCACCGGAGATGCCTTCATAGATTTCAGCAACGCCAGTGAGCAACTTTGTCACGTCAATGTCTTGTGTTCTCACAACGTACTTGCCTTGGCCGACACCGTCTTTACCTTTAAGGCCGGTGACGTCCATGACGACGTTTTCACTTGTATAATACAATCCCACGAGCAACTCTTGTTCAAGACTGCCGAGAGGTTGCTTGATCATTTCAAACAAGAATTCGGAGTCATCACTGCCGTCAGAGAAATCGGTGTCGATTGCACCTGCAAGTCTAAAGTTGAAGTCGTTGCCCGTTTCATCCTTGTGGTAGTTGAAACCAAGGTCCACGTCAAAGTTGACGATCTTGCTTCCTTGGTTCACTGCCAAAGCAGCGTTCTTCAAAGCGTTCCAAGCCGTACTGGTTGAAACAGTAGGGGGATCGCTTGGAATAGGATCATCGCCAATAGGTGGCACGGGGGTCACAGGTTCGGGGGGATTGGTGTTTACATTACATGCAAACAAACATGCCACCAAACTGATGACCAAAACGATAAATAGTGCGATTTTGAGTTTCTTCATAATTTCCTCCTGCCTTACATACGCAAGCGCGTATGCTTGCACAGACTAATATACAGTATGATTTTACAACTTGACACACGAATTGTCAAGACCGATTTTAATTTTTCTTTGGATTTTTGATGTCCTTTTACTAAAGTAAATTGCCAATTTTTGCCACCGTTCAGCGTAGCATACCATATATATTGTGTTCCACCCAAACGCACACCACAACAAGTAGTTTTTCTCCCCACGAAATTTATGCTAAAAAATTTTTATTTTTGCCATTTTTTTCTAAAATTTGAGTTTTTGAGTTTCAAATAAAAAAGACGGCAGATTTCTTGTCTGCCGTCCGTGTTTTTTCGTTTATTTTCTTCCGTAATTATTCGGTAATTGTTCGCAAATTGCTTCGCCTGATTACGTGGTAATTTCTCACTTTCTATCAATCAA
The DNA here is from genome assembly GCA_045613765.1 of Clostridia bacterium. Lineage (GTDB taxonomy): Bacteria > Bacillota > Clostridia > Christensenellales > CAG-917 > RGIG4097. Next base: position 85,103 of record JAZLBO010000022.1, read on the forward strand.
AATTTTCGGGTGTTTTGATGATTTCAAATCGTTCTTCAAGGACACCTTCTTCCCCGCCATTAAATTCTCTTGAAAGCCACTCAACTTCAAGGATATGATTGTTGGTGTACGTCTCAAAATTGCAACCGAAATCTGCATATTTTCCATCGTGATTTATGGTATTGCAAGTCCACTTCAAAGTCAAATCTCCAAGGGTGTAATATGCCCTGCCTTTCTTTGAATAAAGACCTAATTTCAGGGGATTTTCTTTGTTTGTTTGACGGACCGTGAGCAAGTTTTTGCCCATGTCAAATCTATCGTCTTTCAAGTCATCATAGGGCCAAAAAACGAGATTTTGTGTGGGATTGAGATCATCAACTTTGTCGTTC
>JAZLBO010000023.1:0-2107 GCA_045613765.1 Clostridia bacterium
AAAAGAAGTTCTTCTCCAAGAAGATGCAGTGGCAACCGAAGCAGTGGCAGACAATGCCACTGATGCAGTTGCAAATGATGACGTTCTTTTGAAGGTTGAAAACCTCTGTCAATACTTCAAACTCGGTCGTTCAACACTCAAGGCAGTCAACAACGTAAGTTTTGACATAAAGCGTGGCGAAGTCTTCGGTCTTGTTGGCGAATCTGGTTGTGGTAAAACAACTACAGGTAGAAGCATTATTAAACTTTATGATTGTACATCAGGTAATGTTTATTTTGATGGTATAAGAATTGCCGCAGGCACAAAGTCCTACAAAGATGCAAAGAAAGATGCAAAGAAGGCTCGCAACGAAGCAGTGAAAGCAATCAAAGCAGAGTGTGAAAGCAAAATTGCAGCCATCAAAGCAGAAGATTCCACCGATGGAGCAGAAGCAAGAATTGCAGAAGCAAAGGCAGATTGTCAAAAGGCATGTGCAGAAGAAACTGCAAAATACCAAGCAATCGTCAAAGAAGAAAATGCAAAGATCAAATCTGCAAAGCACGATCACAAAAAGTGCGACAAGATGTATGCAAAAGGACTTGCAGACAAAGTCAAGGCAGATTTTGAGGCAAATACAGCAGATATGGACAAAAAGTCCCCTGAATATAAGAAAGCATTTGCCCAATTTGTAAAAGACTATTTGTTCGCAAGAAAAGGTCGCTTGGTTACACAAATCCAAATGATCTTCCAAGATCCTATTGCATCACTCGATCCTCGTATGACAGTCAAGGAAATTATTTCCGAAGGCTTGAGAATTAGAGGTGTTAGAGATAGGAAAGTCATTGAAGAAAAGGTCTATGAAGTCCTTGAAAAGGTTGGTCTTGTCAGAGAACACGCAGGAAGATATCCTCACGAATTCTCAGGTGGACAAAGACAGCGTATTGGTATTGCACGTTCAATCATCATGCAACCCAAGTTGATCATTGCAGACGAACCTGTCAGCGCTCTTGACGTCTCAATTCAAGCACAGGTCATCAACCTCTTGAACGAACTTCGTAAAGAACTTGGTCTTACAATTCTCTTTGTTGCACACGACCTTTCAGTTGTCAAATACTTCTCAGATAGAATCGCAGTTATGTATTTCGGCAACATGGTTGAACTTGCATCATCAGATGAATTGTTCAAGAACCCCTTGCACCCCTATACAAAATCATTGCTTTCAGCAATTCCTCTCCCTGACCCCGTGTACGAAAAGACAAGAACTCGTATTTCATACAATCCTCTTGCAGATCACGATTATTCAGTGGATCAACCTACGTTTAGAGAAGTTGCACCCGGACACTTTGTGTCATGCAATGATGCAGAATTCAAAAAATATCAAGAAATGCTCAACAAGTAGGCAAGAAAAGTGAAAAAAGATAGGATTATTATTCTGGTAGTAGCACTGGTCGTTGAGTTGGGACTCATACTTACCGTATGTGGACTCAATGGCGTGTTTACAACCTCCATGGCTCCCCAAGAAACAGTGAGATATGTTTGTGATGGATTTTTTATTGCAGGCTTGCTGTTTGTTTGCTTGGGTGGATTGATGTGGACGTCTAAACTGGGTGCTTTCGATGGACTGGGTTACACAGTTCAACATTGGAAGGAAAGTTTGTTCAACAACAGACGAGATTGGCACCAAAGCGAAGATTACTACGAATACACAACAAAACAAGCAAAAAAGAAAAAAGAAAGAAGGATCAATGAACTTCTTATTATTGGTGGAGCATCAATCTTGGTTGCGATAATTTTGTTCATAGTCTATAAATGCGCATTTTAAGACTTAAAACAAAGACGGACAATTTGTCCGTCTTTTTATTTGTAAAATAAAAAAGAAAATGCTCTTTAATACTTTACTTTCATAAAGGAAAAGTGTTAGAATATAGGCAAGGTGAAGATTATGAAATTATACGAAATTTTGGCAAAACTTAATACAGCAGAAGATGTGGCAATTTTCTTTGACGATCTTTGCACATATTCCGAAATTGACAAGATGGAGCAAAGAGTTGAAGCAGCACAAATGTTCCTTGATGGTGCAACATACAATCAAGTAATCCAAAAGACAGAAATCTCAAGTGCTACACTT
>JAZLBO010000024.1:0-18972 GCA_045613765.1 Clostridia bacterium
TTCAAGGACAAAATAGGCATTTGCGTAATCTTTGCCTACGGCAACGGGGTTTGTGTATACTGCACTTGCGTAGCCTTGAATACTGCCTTTGATTGTAGACGTTGTGCCGTTGACAATGCCTGCAAGGGTGTTGAGATGTGCCTGTGAGCTGATTATGTAAGGGTTGGTTTCGCTACCCCACGCGCCTGTGCCGTTTGCACGTTTGCCAAATTCAAGTGCACCTGTCCAATTTGCAGTGAGAGTTATTGTTTGAGAATCGCCGTCTGCAATATTGTCTTGTCCTGCAGAGAGCAATGTTTCAACTTGAGTGGTTGTGAAATATCCACCTTTTCCAAAGGTGATGCCTGATACTGACCAGTATGTGAAGAAGTTGTCTGCAATTTGGTCAAACGTGCTATTTGTGTCTTGTGCTTGACCTATGTTGTTGATTGTCAAGCCAGTTTGTGTGGGAACTGAGCCTACACCACCATTGACATTGTAAACAACGGCGAATTCAATAGGTTGCCATATTGCATAAAGTTCAACCGAGTCACTATTTGAATATTGTGTAAAGTTGTACACGGTATCGCCGTATGCATCATAAGTTATATCGTTGTTTCGGTCTTCCCAACCTGCCAAATAATAGCCCAATGGGTTGGCAAATCCACTCCAAGCACCTGTTGGTGTCTTTTGGATCAATGATGCTTGGTCGGCAGAGCCGATAATATCCATAGAGGTTGCAGTATTGGTGTTGGCATATCTTGTGACAGTGCTTGCCGTGGACAAGTTGTTGTGATATTTCAACATAAACAACTCTTCCCAGTTGACTGTCAACGTGACGTCTGCCAATGTTGTTGCTTGATATGTTGCCGTGACGCCGTTTGTCACGATTGTTGCATTGGTTGTTGCAGTATAGCCAGCAATGCCATATCCTTCACGTGTGATTACGTCGTTGATGTTGAGACCATTGATTGTTGAAGGAACTGTAAGATTTGCACCAAGTTCAGTAACTGCGCCTGCTATACTTACAGTTTGATTTGTTTCTGATGAAACAAGATTAAGTGTTCCAGCAGAAACAGTATGAGTGAATGTATTTGTTCTGCCGACGTGGTCGGTAAGTGTGACCGTATATGTGCCGGCCTTTTTAAGAGAACAAGTAAAATCTTTTGTATCTGAGGAGAAGGAATATCCCGTTGTTTTTCCAGAGTTGAGTGTGTTTGTGGCAAGTGGTTTGCTTGCATCTTGGCTTGAAGGTGCATAATATGTATCTGTTTTGCCATCGGGGTCCTTGATTGCAACTGAACGCAAACCGACACCTGAGTCACGTGCCACAATTGTTGTACCTGATGAACCGTTGTTTTTAGGATCTGTACTATCGGTTGTGCTCATGCCTATGGTAATACCACCATTGACAACCTCTGCTTTTACAGTTTTTGCACTAGACAACCAACCACCGTCATCTGTGACAAAGTTAAGTCTGGTATAAAAGTGAAATATGCCACCTGATTGTGTCATGTTTGCTTTTGAAACAGCAAAATTTGAAACTGTAACATAGTCAGGACCAAGTGTGCTGTTTGACGATTTATATGTACTACCAATTTGTGTGCCGTTCTTTGTTTTAAAGAAGGAAACTTGGATTTCATTTTCACTTGCGTGTTCTTCAAGAGCAACAGATGTTGTAACGGAAAGATATCCGTTGAGAAGAGCATAGTAGGCGCTATCCGTGAAAGTAACATACCAACCGTAAGCATAGTCCGTGCCAGCAGATGAACTTGTCCAACCATTTGTGACATTGCTATTTCCACCAGGGTCTGAGTCACCAGTAATCAAGGTTGTTGTGCCAGATTTATATGTACTGAAGTTGCCACCAACACCCTTTGAGTTGACAGTACCCACCCTAGTGACACCACCATTTTGCTCGCCATAGCCGGACAATGCAGAAGAATATTCTGATGCCTGTGCAATTTCTTCAAGCGTGTCTGTACCTACGCACGCGAATAAAAAAAGCGAAAGAAGTACGCCAAAAATCATCACCTTTGTGGTGATGGCCATCACTTTCTTAGTGAAACTGTTTGTCCTTGGGGTAAACCTTGAGTTCTTCATATAGTCACCATAGTGTCATAGTCGCCTATGACCTGAATTAAAATTCTTTTGTTTTCGGGAGATTCGTGAATCTCCCCTACAGGGGTGTATGAGTCATAACGCTACATAATTTCAATCCGTTTTCAACGTCGAGTCGATTTTGTTTTTGGATCTCATTTGTTCGTTGGTATGAGTTTGAGTTTTGTTGTTGGTGGGATGCTCTTGCACCCACGTTTTGCCTCCATCTTTGAGGGAGGTGGCACGGCTTGTCCGTGACGGAAGGAGTTGTTGTTTCGCACTCTCCTTTCGTCATTGCCTTTACAATGACACCTTCCTCCCGGAGGAAGGCTCTATGTGGAGTTTGTCTTGTCCTTTTATGCCTCCATCTTTGAGGGAGGTGGCACGGCTTGTCCGTGACGGAAGGAGTTTCTTTTTCCTTTCCCCCACGATGTATAGTCCGTTACACCGTGGGGATTTTTTGAGAGAGAATTTTCATTTCTAAAACTATTTTATATTATATATACAATTTTGACAAGACTTTTATTGGAACTTTTTTTGCATTAGTCTTGAAAAAAGTCGGTTTTTTGCCATATTAAACGGCATTTTAGGGCAAAATTGCCCGCTTTCTGCACCCCATACAAGATGATATATATTGCCATTTTCAAGGCACTTGACAGACAAAAACATCATAAATCGACGCAATCTCCATTTAGGGTAAAATTTGGGGTAAAAACTCCAAAAATGTGCAAAAAAACCACCTTTTTCAAGGGGTAAATGGTATTTTATCAAAAATTGACATCCTTTTTGACAAAACACACAAAAAAGCCCAAAAACCTATGTTTTTTCAAGGGAAAATGAAAACGGCAGTGATTTTTCTGCCGTTTTTGTCAATTTTTGTTTGAACAATTTTTGTCGCCACACCTATGAAAATTTGGCAAAATTTCAACCACCCAGAATTACGTCATTTTGCGCCCTGCTCCACCACCAAAAAAATTTTTTCAAATAAATCAAAATTTTTTCAATTTTTTGCCAATTTTTCATTTTCAACGGAAAAAACACACCTTTTCCAAGGGGAAAAAAGAAAATCCCACGGACATGCGCGTACTTGTCGTACGTGAGAACTGCTCTCTTTTCTAAAATAAAAACGCAATAAATCGATACAGAATGAGAAAGGGGCGCTTGCTCAAAAACCCAGCGTACACGTAGTACGTGATTTGAGAGCAAGTGCCCCTGACAAAATTATACACTCAATAGCCAAGATTTTGTTAGATTTCGGTGCAAACTTATTCAAGAACGTGTAAAAACTGCGATCATTTAGATGCATATCGAGAAAAGAAAAAGCCCACGGATAGGAGCATACTTGGCGTATGTGACTACTCGTGGGATTTGTACTTGCCGAAGATAGGCGCTAAATAGCGCAGTTTTTAATCAAGTTCGAAGGCGCCAGTATACAACTGATAATACCTACCCTTCTCTGCTATAAGTTGATCGTGATTGCCTCTTTCAATGATTTCGCCGTGTTCAAGGACGAGAATCATATCGGCATTGCGCACGGTGGACAATCTGTGGGCGATTACAAAGACTGTACGACCCTGCATAAGTTGATCCATGCCTTGCTCGATAAGTTTTTCAGTGCGAGTGTCGATACTGCTTGTTGCTTCGTCAAGGATAAGCACAGGGGGATTGGCGACTGCTGCTCTTGCGATTGCAAGAAGTTGTCTTTGACCTTGACTGAGATTTGCGCCATCTCCAGAGAGCATTGTGTCATAACCTTGGGGCAAGTGAGAGATAAAGTAGTGGGCATTGGCAAGTTTTGCTGCATTTTCCACTTCTTCGTCTGTTGCATCCAACTTTCCAAATCGTATATTGTCACGGACTGTGCCTGTGAACAAGTGTGTGTCTTGGAGCACCATCGCCATTGAGTGACGAAGGTCATCTTTCTTGATTTTGGTGATGTTGATATTATCGTATCTTATCTTGCCGTCATTGATGTCATAGAAACGGTTGATAAGGTTTGTGATGGTTGTTTTGCCTGCGCCCGTTGAACCGACAAGAGCAATCTTTTGACCGGGTTTTGCCTCGAGATTGATGTTTTTAAGGACGGTTTTTTCGGGAACGTAACCAAAGGTTACGTTTTCAAACTCAACTTCCCCCTGCCACTTGACGTATGTGGTTGTGTCGTCTGCCTTATGGTAGTGCTTCCATGCCCATGTGCCTGTATACTCGGGACATTCAATGATATTGCCATCTTCGTCTTCTCTTGCATTGACGAGAGTGACGTAGCCTTCATCTTCTTCGGGTGTTTGGTCAAGAAGGTTGAAGATACGTTCTGCGCCTGCGAGAGCCATCATAATGCCGTTGATTTGTTGTGCCATTTGTGAGATGGGGGCGTTGAATTGTCTTGAGTATTGCAAGAAGGAAACAAGTCCACCCCAAGTCATACCAAGGAAACCACTTGATGCCATAATTGTGCCCAGCACTGCTGTCATTGCATAGTTGACGTATCCAAGGTTGCCCATAATAGGCATAAGGACGTTGGCGTATGTGTGTGCTTTGCGTGCTGCATAGTGCAATGCGCCGTTGCGAGTGTCGAAATCTGCCTTTTCTTGTTCTTCATGACAGAAGACTTTGACAACTTTCAAACCTTCAATATGTTCTTCAACAAAGCCGTTGAGTGCGCCGATTTCCTTTTGTTGATTCATAAAGTGCTTTCCACTCTTGCCTGCAATAAACTTTGTGATAAGGGTTGCAACGACGATAAGCACGATTATGCAGAGTGTCAACACGGGGGAAATGATCATCATCATAATGAAGATGCCGATGACGGTCAAGAAGTTGGATATGATTGTGGGCAATGCACCAGACAACAATTCACGCAAGGTGTCCGTATCGTTGGTGTAAAGGCTCATCAATTCCCCGTGGGTGTGGGTGTCAAAGTATCTAATGGGCAAGCGTTGCAATGTGACAAAGATTTCGTCACGGACGTTTTGCAATACTTTGGAACTGATATACATAATTGAATAGTTGTACAAGTACTGCATACTTGCGCCCAACACGTATATGGTGGCGAGAATTGCAACTATGCCACCAAAGTCTGCCATTGTCACTTCTGCTGCACGGGCTGCGTAAGATGCCGTTGTGATGACACCTGCTTTGTATGCAAGGGGCAAGATATAACCGTCTGTGATATAGCCAAGAAGATATGTGCCACCAACATTGCAAAGGACGTGACCAATAAGGCACATTGCTGTGAAAACAAGTCTTGCCTTGTAGGGTTTGAGATATGCAAGAACTCTCTTTAATGTCTTGCCGGGGTTTTGGGCTTTCATGCCCTTGCCTTTCTTCATCATAGGGGCTTCGGGTTTATTTTTCTTCATTTTAGCCATCGATTTCACCCCCCTTTTTGAGAATTGTAAATATCTTGATAAATGGGATTTGATGCAATGAGTTCTTGGTGTGAGCCAATTGCCTCAATCTTGCCATTATTCATAATAATGATGCGATCTGCATCTTCCACAGATGCAATTCTTTGTGCAATGATAAGCACTGTTGTATCTGCAAATTCTTCCTTAAGACCTGCTCTAATTGAGGCGTCTGTTGCAGTGTCAACTGCAGAGGTAGAATCGTCCAATATCATCACTTTTGGACGTTTAAGTAACGCTCTTGCTATTGTCAACCTTTGTTTTTGTCCACCAGACACGTTGACGCCACCTTGACCGAGTTCGGTTTCATAGCCATCGGGGAAGGACATAATGAAGTCATGTGCTTGTGCAACTTTGGTGGCATGGATCATTTCTTCTTCGGTTGCATCGGGGTTGCCCCACAAGAGATTTTCACGGATTGTGCCACTGAAAAGAACGTTCTTTTGAAGCACCATACCCACTGCATTTCTCAAGTTTTCAAGTTTGTATTCCTTGACGTTGACGCCACCAACTTTCACTTCTCCACTGAAGGTGTCATAAAGACGAGGGATAAGTTGGACAAGGGTTGTTTTTGCACTGCCTGTGCCACCGATAATACCAATGGTTTCGCCACTTTTGATATGCAAATCAATGTTTTCAAGGTTGAGAACATCAGGATTTTTGCTGTATGAAAAATCAACGTCACAGAAGTCAATACTGCCGTCTGCAGGGATAATATCCTTTGAGTTTTCGTTGTCTGCGATATCAATGACTTCGTCAAAGATTTCACTGATACGTTGCATTGATGCTCTTGACAAAACAACGTTGATAAGTATGATTGCCACCATCATAAGTGACATCATAATTTGCATTACGTAGTTGAGGAAGGCACTAAGATCGCCAACTGCCATATCGCCCTTGATGATGTTGTTGCCACCAAACCAGATGATTGAGATGATGCAAGCGTACACCAAAATATTCATAAGGGGGAAGGCTGTGACCATAACTTTTTCTGCAGAAAGTTGAAGTTTTTGGACGGTTGCACTGACCTTTGTAAACTTCTCTATTTCGTGGTCTTCTCTCACAAATGCTTTGACTGCACGGACACCGATAAGGTTTTCTTGGGTGGTTTCATTGAGTTGGTCATACTTTTTGAGCATCTTTTCAAAGCGAGGGAACACTATGCTTATGCCCAAAATCAAGCCAAATGCCAAGATGGGCATTGCCACTGCAAATGAAATTGACAACTCGGGTTGGATGAGAATTGCCATTGTAAGAGCAAGTGACAACATCAAAGGTGCACGGACAAGGGTACGGATGATCATCATATATGCAAATTGAATATTGTTGACGTCCGTTGTAAGTCTTGTGACGATACTTGCCGTGTTGTAGTTGTCAAGGTTGCTGAAACTGAATTGTTCTATTTTATAGAACAATTTTTGGCGAATTTTCATACCAAAGCCTGTTGATGCTTGGGCTGCAAATTTGCCTGACAATGCGCCACACACCAATGCCAAAATGGCAAAGACCAACATAATTGCACCACATATCAATATAAAGTGAATTCTGTTGCCAACTGTGAAAATGGGTGTGTTTGCCCCTGCAAGTTCAAGACGGAAAGTGAATTCTGTTGCCTTTTCATCCATGCCAACGTTGAGGATTTGGCTCATTACCACGGGGATAAAGACGTCAAATACAACTTCGATGGCAACCAACAATGCTGTGAGGATTGAAGGCGTCTTGTAGTCCTTGACACAAGACAAAAACTCGCCCATAGCAAATTTGCTGATCTTCTTCTTTTCCTTTTTGATTTTTTCTTTTTTCATATTGTCCTTTGCGCGATTGCGCCAAATATAATTATCCACTGATTTTGGGTGCATTACACCCCATTTTATACAATAAATAAGTATATCACAGGTTTGTGCCTCAGTCCACTTTATGACCCAAAAAAATTATTTTAATAATTTTATAAATACGCTTTATTATATTTGCCAAAGGGATGGATTTTGTGCTATCATACGCAAGAATTATCAACTATGGCACATATTTGAAGAATTTTCTTCAAAAAAGACGAAAAAAGGACACTATGGTACGAGAAGATTTAAGAAATGTTGCAATTATCGCTCACGTTGACCACGGCAAGACAACTCTTGTTGATGGTATGCTCCGTCAATCAGGCACTTTTAGAGAAAATCAACAAGTGGCAACCTGCGTTATGGACAGTGGCGATCTTGAAAAAGAAAGAGGCATTACTATCCTTGCAAAAAACACTTCTATCCACTGGGGCGACGTGAAAATCAACCTTATCGACACCCCCGGACACGCCGACTTCTCTGGCGAAGTTGAACGCGTGCTTAAGATGGTCAGTGGTGTTCTTCTCCTTGTTGATGCTCAAGAAGGCCCTATGCCCCAAACTCGTTTTGTTGTGCAAAAAGCCCTTGAACTTGGACTTAAAATAATCATTGTTGTCAACAAAGTTGACAAACCCGATGCAAGAGTTGATGAAGTTGGCGACGAAGTTCTTGAACTTCTCCTTGACCTTGATGCAGATGACTCACAACTTATGAGCCCTATCCTTTACTGCTCCGGCAAGGCAGGTACAGCAACCCTTGACTATACAAAACCCGGCACAGATCTTCAACCTTTACTTGATACAATCGTAGATTATATCCCTGCACCTGAAGGGGAAGAAAATGAGGAATTGCAAATCCTTGTCAGTGCTATTGACTACAACGAATACGTTGGCAGAATTGGTATCGGCAAGATTGAACGTGGCTCTGTCAAGGTCAATCAAGAGATTATGGTCTGCGACTATCACGGACTTTCTCCCTACAAGAGCAAGATTGTCACTCTCTACCAAATTGAAGGTTTGAAAAGAACACCTGTCAACGAAGCAAAAGTTGGCGATATCGTGTGCTTTAGTGGTATTGAAAACATCACAATCGGCAACACAGTTTGCTCTACGAGCAAAATTGAGCCACTTCCCTTCATCAAGATTGGCGAACCTACCATTGAAATGAACTTCTCTGTCAATGATAGCCCCTTTGCAGGACGTGAAGGCAAATTTGTCACGTCACGCCATCTTCGTGATAGACTTTTCAAGGAACTTTTGAAGGACGTTTCTCTCCGTGTCTATCAAACCGAAAATGCAGATACCTTCAAGGTTTGTGGCCGTGGCGAAATGCACCTTTCAATCCTTATTGAAACAATGCGCCGTGAAGGATATGAATTTGGCGTTGGCACACCCAAGGTCATCTTCAAGACCATTGATGGCGTCAAATGCGAGCCTATGGAACGCCTTTATATTGACGTCCCCACCGAGTGCACAGGCACTGTTATGGAGCGTATGGGCACACGTAAAGGGGAACTTGTGACTATGTCACCTCAAGGTAGCCGTATTCGTATGGAATTCATCATCCCTGCTCGTGGTCTTTTCGGCTTTAAGAACGAATTTTTGACAGATACAAAGGGCGAAGGTGTTATGAACCAACTCTTTGACGGCTACGGCCCTTTCAAAGGCCCTATCCCCAGAAGATATACAGGAAGCCTTGTCGCCTTTGAAACGGGCGAAGCAGCCACTTACGGACTCTTTAACGCCCAAGATCGTGGCACACTCTTTATTGAGCCTCAAACACCCGTATATGAAGGCATGGTGGTGGGTGTATCTCCCAAAGCAGAAGATATCCGTGTCAACGTGTGCAAGCGCAAGCACGTGACAAATATGCGTGCAGCAGGCAGTGACGAAGCACTCCGTCTTAACTCAATCCGTCGCTTCTCTCTTGAAGAAGCAATCGAATTCTTAAATGATGACGAAATGCTTGAAATCACACCAAAAAACGTGCGTATAAGAAAGGTTGTGCTCTCTGGCGAAATGCGTATGAAGATGGCATTTGGCAAAATCAAAACCGAAGAAGAATAATTCAATTCAATCTCGTTTCATATCAATATCAAACGATATTTACAATAAAAAAGGACTGCTATGCAGTCCTTTTTTTGTTTTGAAATTTTGTATGTTAGTTTTCTTCGGGGATTGTTTCAACCCAGTCTTTGACTTTGTCAAAGGAATCGAAGGTTTTGGTGTTGCCGTTGATGACAACAGTCACTGGATAATGACAAAAAGCAAGTGCATTTAGCGCTTGCTTTTTGTCTTGAAATGTTTTGCCTTCAAATTGTATCATATTAGACGTTGAGAAGACGGAAGATCTTCTTGTCCTTAATCATGAAGACGATGTCAACGATCCAGATGATAAAGCCACCGCCGAGAAGACGGATCAAACCTGCAACGATCTTGCCTTCCATAAATCTGGTGATTGCACCAAGAAGCCATGATGTGAAGGGGATGATTGTGAGGATCAAACTTGCGATATAAGGAAGTCCGAAGAAATCACTTTTTGCTTTTGCCATAATAGTTCTCCTTTTATATTAAGATGGTTTTATTATATCACTAATTTTGCGCCGTGTAAATACCTATTTTTATTTTTCTTTATTCAATTAAAGTTTTATGCTTTTTGTAATTGTTTTGGACATAAATCAACGCAAAATAATATATGCTTTGCTCCTAAAATATATGCAGTCGCACGCCCTTGTGACACTTGGTTTTTGCCAAAAATCATTGGTTTAATCGGTTGCTTATTATATTTATATAATAAAAAAAACGCAAGCCTTTGCGTTTTTCAGTGAAACAAACCTATGCCTATGAGTAGGCATTGGAATTTCTTTCAACAAGGATAGGCACGCCAATTTCTTGGCGTGCCTTGTAAATTTGTGATTAGTCTTCTGCTGTGAGTTTTTCGATTGCTGCAAGAAGTGCTGAAAGTTGTGCGTCGTCGTTTGATGCTTCTTTCTTGGGTGCAGGTGCTGCTGCGGGTGCTGCCTTCTTGGGTGCGGGTGCTGCTGCGCCATTGACCTTCTTGTAACCATTGTCGAGAACCTTTTGGATTTGTGCATTGCTGTCAAGTGTGATGACCTTGTTGCAAAGAACACTGTTCTTGTCGGGTTCAACAACGCCTGCGACGACGTCTTTGCCGTATGCCTTGAGGTATGCGATCAAAGGAGTGATGTCGCCATTGCCGTAGATAAGGAAGAAACCGTCGATGTTGGGGAATTGTGCAAGACGTGCTGCGTCGATAACTTGACGGAGGTCAAGCTTGCCCTTTCTCTTTCTGGGAAGTGCTGAAAGTGCGTCGTAGCTGTTTTCTTGGATGAATTCGCCGTAATCTTTGGTACGTTTTGCTGAATAGCCGTAGAATTTGCATCCTGCGATTTCGCCAATGCGTGAAAGTTCTTCAAGTGCTGCTGCAAATGCTGTAAAAGGAACTCTTACGCTTTCAATGTCTGCGAGAACAACATATTTTTTTGTTGCTGCCATAATCTTCTCCTTGTGTGCGTATTGTACGCAAATGGTATTTTATTTTGTTTATATTACTATATTAAACTATTTTTTTGAATTTGTCTATACTTTTTTTTCACGCTTTTCATAAAAAAGCCATTGTTGGACGTATCCGGAGTAGTTTCCAAACCTTTCAACAAGGATTTTTGCCAGTTTTTCGGCAGGAACATCGGGATATTCCTCTCCAAAAATCTTCAAGATCCAAGTGTCTGTTGGAAATACGTCTGTCCTGCCCAATCCAAAGAGCAAAACACAGTCTGCCACTTTCCGTCCTATGCCCTTGTATGACATAAGCAACTTGCGAGCGTCGTCTGTTGAAAGTCCGTCAAAGGACGGCACACCTTCATCACGGAATCTCTTGGCAATGCCACTGAGATACTCTGCTCTGTAACCTGCCCCAATCTCTTTGTACCACTGGGCGTCTTTTGATGCCAATGCTTCCACTGACGGAAAGGCAAAGTAGCCACCCTTATCTTCTCCAAGAGATGAGCAAATACGCTCTATGATGAACTTGATGCGAGGTATGTGATTGTTTTGAGAAATCACAAATGAAAATACCGTTTCAACAAGCCCTTGTCGCAAGATATGTATGCCCTTGCCAAAGTCCACTGCCGACGAAACAAGACCTTTATCCTGCACTTTTGAGTGTATTATATCATACTTTGTGTCAAAATCAAAGTATTTTTGGAAAAAATTTGCATTTGTACATTCCATATCCCAACCACCGTCTGCCTCAGTGAAGGTTGCATGATCTGCCCCTGCAGAAAGATGATAGACACCATCTTCAAGACGATATCTAAAAACTTGACCACATTCAAGGGTCTGGGACAGGTCAAAGGTGGGTGTTTTGGGGATGAAAACTTTTTCCATAATGAAAAAAGCCGAGCGAAGTCGCTCGGCTTGTTTTGTCTAATTATTCTGCTGCGTAAACAGAAACTTGTCTATAATTCTTACCCTTTCCGGTACGTTCAAATTTGACTGTGCCATCGACAAGTGCAAAGAGTGTGTCATCTTTGCCGATGCCTACGTTCTTACCGGGATGGAACTTTGTTCCTCTTTGGCGAACGAGAATGTTGCCTGCGAGAACAAATTGACCGTCTGCACGCTTGGCGCCCAATCTTTTTGCTGCACTCTCACGACCGTTGTGAGATGAGCCTGTACCTTTTTTATGAGCGAATAATTGAATTCTAATAAACATATTATTCTACCTCCACGTTAATGTAGTCCGAAAATTGTTCATAGAGGTCGGACGCCCCTAAGTAAGCCGTCTTCAAGATTACGTCTGCATCATGGGCCTGTTGGTCTGTCACGTCGCTGGGAAGGGTTGCCTTAAGATAACCTTTTTCTTCATCAACTTGATAATCAACACCAATGCCTGCCACTTGCATGAGTCCAAGGACTGCCGTCTGCACCACTGATGAAAGTGCTGCACATACGATATCCATCCCGTACTCTGCGTAGTCACTGTGACCATCGCACTCTACGGCAACAAATTTGCCGTTTCTTCTTGAAAACTTCACTTTTGTCATGGTCTTAACCTTCGATTGCGGTTATTTTCAACTCTGTGTAGGGTTGACGATGACCTTGACGCTTTCTGATTTGTTTCTTGGGCTTGTAGTGAACAACCAAAATCTTTGCGTGCTTGTCTTGACGTGTAACGACTGCTGAAACTTTTGCGTCTGCACAGTCTGCGCCTGCCTTGACAACACCGTCATTTGAGAGCATGAGCACTTTGAGATCAACTGTTTCGCCAACTGCTTTGTCAAGTTTTTCAACCTTAACGAGCATGTCTTTCTCGACTTTGTACTGTTTGCCACCACATTCAACGATTGCGTACATAATGTTACCTCCTCTAACCAGTCTCGCCGTTATGGCCGTTTTCAAAGAAAACAGTTATCGCCACTTTCGAGCGGCTCGACGATAAATTTAACAAATTTCAATAATATTGTCAAATGTTTTTATGATATTTCTAAAAATATATATATTTTATTATAATATGAGGGTCGGCATAGGCATTTTTTGTTTAGTTAAGAAGCAATAGTAAAAGTGAAAAGTTGCGGAGATTTTTGAAAGTTTGCTCAAAGATAGTGCGAACATGTCAATTGAGGATTCCCCCTTTCCTCATGTGTTTCCCCCCATTTGCCTATGGCAAAGCCCTGCGGGCAGGGGACACACTCGGCACGCGCACATTAAGTGCCGTTCTCTCATTATGCCACTTGCCACTTGGGTGGGAAAAACAGGATTCCCAAGTGGCTGGCGTACTTTCATCTGGTGCTTGGCACTCGCTTTCTCGCCACCCTGTGGCTCGCGTTCGCAACTTCGTAATAAGAGGGTGCTTGTATAAGTACCCAACGGACTTGCCGTAGAAAGTGTAAAACTGCGATATTTAGATGAAGAACAAGAAAGGCACTTTTAGATCAGTCCGCAGTGTACTTGTCGTACATAAGGATTGAAATAAAAGTGCCTGCCGAAGTTATTCGCTAAATAGCGCAGTTTTAGAAGTTGTATTCGAGAAGTTGAAAGGTGGGTATATGCTCTATCCCTCTTTTCAAGTCGTATTCGCCGGCGAAAGTGAATCCCATCTTTTCATAGAGATTGCGGGCAGGGAAATTGCCGGGGACGACGTCAACACGCAATCCTTTATATCCAAGGGTTTTGGCAGTTTCGATGCAAAATGCCACCACTTTTTGACCTATACCCTTGCCTTTGCACTCATCAAGGACTGCAAGGGAGTGTATGACCATGTATTCCCCTTGGGGAATATACTTTTTCCAATCGCCAACGGAATAATCTCCTTGGGGATCATTGTTGAGCACGAAAGCACTAACGATTTTCCCGTCAATTTTGACGCAGTACAAACTGCCGTCATTGTAGGCAGTGGTTGCACTTGCCAAAGACGGATATTCCCCGTGTGTCCACTTGGGATAATTGACGTGTGCCTCAAGGTATGCAGTGACGGAATCGTACACTTGCCCCACTTCACACAAATCGTCATATGTACATTTGCAAATATCAAAAGTTTCAAATTCTACCATATCAACAATTATGGCATAAAACCATGGTTTTGGCAAATATTTGCCACCACTATTGACCGATATACCTTTACGTGATATACTGAAGGAAGTTAAGATTGTAAGAGGAATTGTATGGAAAAGAAAACGTTGCCCAAGTGGGCGAAGATTACAATCATTGTTGTGTGCTCTTTGGTGGGGGCATTTGCTTTGGGCGTTGGTGCGTTTCATCTTGGCATGCACTTGTCTTGGATGCAGTTGGAAGTTGCTGTTGATGAAATGGAAACGGAAAACATTTCCATCTCTCAATACAACGAAACCAATGGCACAAAACTCTATCATTTTGACAATAGTGAAAACTCTATCGCGCGCTATCTTGACGGCAAAATTATTGGCATAAGCGAGCAGTCAAACGTCAACGGACAAGACGTGAAAATATTGGTGCTTTTCTGCGACAATACATACAACTATCGCTTTCCTGCATTTGATGAATTTAATCCAATATCCACAGATTCCACATCACACACCTTTGAAGAAATACGTGTGTCCGTGACTGTGTTTGAAGGCAAGACGTACGTCCATTTTGCAGAACAAAACTACAAATACAAACTTGTCATCAACTCCACCGAAACTGACCTTTGGCAAGATGTTGTGAGCAAACTTTTGAAATAAGGAATTTGAGTTGTAATCTGCAAAACAACCACTTTATATGCAAAAAACGAACCGATTAAGGTTCGTTTTTTATTTTTAACATTACTGATAATTATCTGCCTTGAAACATCCTATTTATGCTTTCTTCTCTCTTCTTTTGCTCGTTATACTTATATAATAGCACCAAGGAAAAGATGAAAATTATGAAACCTAAAGTGCCAAGAATTATTGTAAAACTCGAGATTTCATTGTGCGCCAGAAAGGCGACATCGTGATTGGTTTCAAAGTAGTAAATGCTGATGTCATCTCCAACTGCATAGCCGTCTTCGGCAGGAAAATCTTCAATGACTGCCCTAAACTCTTCACCATATACTCTGTACAACACATTGGCTGAATATTCATATTCAAGGTCGCCGTTGATGTATCCGTTTTCATCCCTTTCATTGACAATCCTTGAGTCAATATATTCGATTGTTGCACCTGTATATTCTGCCATATCAACGGGGGTTGAAACTTCAACTGCCATACAGACTGCCATGCCGATTATCATGAGTCCCACAATGCCAATTGCCACTGCACCGTAGTTGACGTAGAACTTTTTTTTCTTGGTTTTGCCTGTTTCTTGATTGATGTCAATGTCATAAGTTTGTTGGCTTCTGCCACTCTTTTTCTTGATTGCAAAGGGCAACAAGCCTGCGGCAATTATCACTCCACCAACACAAATCAATATAAAGTCGAGGTGGAATTCTTCTCCTACCTGATATGCCACTTCGGGAGTGTCTGCCATATAATAGACGGCAATTTTTTCGCCAATCTCAGGCTCTTCGGGCAAGTTTTCCAACGTGCAAACCATTGTTGTGCCGTCAACGTCATATTGCACACGTGCTTTGTACCAGTTGAAATCTTCACTTTCTTCGCCTACTATTTCATAAGAAATGACTTCAGCAATGGTTGCAATCGCATTTTTATCGGTATTGCTTTCCATGATTGCAAAGAAGATGCCACCTGCAATAAGCAATACGCCCACAATGATTACGATTACACCCACAACCCTCATAGGTGAAATTCCACCGTTCTTGGGTCTATTGGACTTGTCTTCAGTTGCTTTGTTGTTCTCTTTGATATAATCTATATCGTATTTAGGTCTTGCCATTTTTGCTCCTCTAATTGCGTTTAATTGCGCTCTGCGCAGTCAATCAATAATCATACTCGACAACGGTGGTTGCTCTATCCGTTTGAGTTATGGCATCTTTCAATATAAAGATGCCCGTAGTAAAAAATGCTATGCCTAAAATCATCATTGCGATTGCAGAAATAAATTCAGTTCCTTCTTCGTAAAGATAATGGATATCATCTTCATAGAAATACACTTCTACTTCTTTGCCGATGTACATGGTTGAATTCCCTGAGTGCAATCTGCCAACCACAATTTGACCATCGTATTCGTGGGTGACATAAACAATATATTCTACGTCCTCACTGTCAAAGCCGTAGTCACGGTCAATACCAGCGATGACTGCAGTTGTATATATGCGATCTTCTTTTTTGGAGACGCCTTTGTATAAGAACACGCAACCAACAATGAACGCCACCAGACCGAACACAAGGAACACTATGCCCCCGATACTCATGCCCAAGTCCCTCTTCTTTTTGCCCTTGGGTTTGTTGTTCTCTTTGATATAATCTATATCGTATTTAGGTCTTGCCATAATAACACTTCCTTACGTTGCCCTTTAGGGCAAGTATTAATAGTCAAGATTATCTCTGTCTGTAAATGTTATGTTGTTGTCTGTCTTGTCTTCGTCAACAGGGATGTTAACCGTTCTACCAAGAATAACTCTCTTTTCAGTGCGCTTCACCTCTTTGCCAAACAATGCGCCAAATGCTACGAGGATCAAAACACAACCAATGCCGATCATCATAGTTTGAGTTGACTTGTCGCCTTTGACACTGTAAATTTCAGTGGGACGCTCAGGATAGTAGTAAACTTGGATTTCTTCGCCCTCTTTCACGCCACCTGAGTTTGACAAAGTGTCAACCACGACCTCTCCATCCACAACGTAAGACACGAAAACTGTGGTTTCAGTGACGGTTTTGCCATTTCTTCTGTGTGTGTCACGTTGGACTTCCACAACGGTTGCAGTGATATACACACGTTCATCTTCTCTTGATTCGTTGATCTTATTTGCAATGATTGAACCTGCAATCATACCAACGCCCATAAACAAAAGCACAATAAAGATGATAACTTTTTGCTTGGTTATTTTGTTTTTCTTCTTTTCCATTTGTTTCTCCTTTTATTGCCCAAAGGGCTTTCAATTGATTTTGTGGGGATATTATACCACTGATATTTAGCAAAATAAATTACAAAAAAGTTAAAATAGCACCGTCTAATTTGCGCAAAAAGCAAAATAAACACTATTTCTATGCCATTATATCAAAAATTTAAGTCATTTTCAATAGTATTATATATAAAAAACGCACTCGAGTGAGTGCGTTCCTTTTAGATAATAAAGTTATTGTTGTTGTGCTTGTTCGTTGACGTATTGAAGATATTTCTTGGTGCTATCGCCGTATTTCATCATCAAAATAAGAAGTTCACGGAAGGTTTCATCAGTGTTTTCTTCATACTTTTGTGCAAGATATGACTCTACACTACATTGAATAATATCGCCGATTGTTTCTCCCGTTTCTTTGTCTTCAAAGGAGATTGTTGCAATTTTGCGCATTGCACTAACACCCAATATATCAAAGGTGATCATTCGATAACCGTCTTTAGTTTCAACAGCCTCCGTGCCGTCAAATACACGTCTTGTTTCGTTGCCGGCAGAGTTCTCATAGGCAAATATAATGTTGAAATCTTCAAGGTTGCAATCATTGCCGAGTTTGAAGTGTACGCTCAACTTGACTGTGTTGTCAAGAGAAACAGAGGTTGTAACAAATTCAATCTTGCCATCTTCCCCTTTTGTGATGACTTCATTATTGGTCAATGTGGGTGTTTCTTGTGTTGCCCATGTCGCCTGTTCTTCTGTTACGTTCTTGTTGGCGAGATCATCCGTCAAGTAGTTGAAGTTGATTTGTGCTGCTGTGCCATAGTTGAGCATATCCACAAGAAGTGTCTTGAGCGCCATGGGATGATCTTTCTTGAGCTGACTTTCCACATAATCTCTTACGGATACCACCACTTCTGAAAGCAATTCGCCTTCACCACTGAAAAGTCTTACAGTGATGCCAACGGTCATTTCTTTTGCTGCGATATTTCTATACAGATATTTTACAAGTGTGTCAGTTGTGCTATATGTTTCAGAGACAATTGTCGGTTCTTCATAAATGACATTGCCGTCTTCATCATATACGGGCTTCACAAACTCGATATACATACCGGGATATGCATCATACCATTTTCTGTGTACGGCCATTGCCATATCATTGCCTGTTGAAACGAGTATGGTGTTGCCTGCAAAGAACGATACCAATTCTGTGTGACTTTCATCATTTGCACAAACTCTCAAACTCTTTCTGTTTTGAGGTTGCCATGCGCCCCAAGCGTGTCCAATAGGATCTAAGGCTTCATCATAACTGAGCCCACATACACAAGTGTATGTGACCATGCCTTCTTCTTCACAATATTCAACACGGCTTGTTTCTTCATATTGGTGTTCGTCTTGTGCAATAAGTTCAGTTGAACAGATTGCGCAGTATGCTCTATGGGTGGTTTCATCACTTTCAACAACCACACTTTCTTCAGGGTGCTCGCAAATCAATGCATCACAAGCACCACAATAACCGGGTTTCTCGCCAGTGTCATGGTGTCTTTCATATTCAATGTGGCTTGCGTCATTGTCGCACACTCTCTTGTGTTCGCCGTCGCCGTTGTCAATCCAATCGCTCCAAGCATGGTCGGTGGCAGGAATTGTTTCTGTTTTGGTGCTACCACATACACAAGTGTACGTGACTGTGCCTTCTTCTGTACAATATTCAACACGGTTTGTTTCTTCGTATTGGTGTGCATACTTCTCTGTGATTTGGTTTGCACAGACGGTACAGAAAGTCCAATGTCCGTCTTCATCATACTCTAAAACTCTGCTATCTTCAGGGTGAGCACAAATCAAAATACCACAATCAATACAGTATCCTGTGCCAGCGCCATAATGTCGTCTGTATTCCAAGCGATCACAGTTTGCGCAAGTGCGCTTATGCTCTCCGTCGCCGTTGTCAATCCAATCGCTCCATGCATGGTCAGTGGCAGGGATTGTTTCTGTTTTGGTGCTACCACATACACAAGTGTATGTGACTATGCCTTCTTCTGTACAATTCTCAACACGGTTTGTTTCTTCGTATTGGTGTGCATACTTCTCTGTGACCGGTGTTGAACACACACCACAGTATTCCCAGTGGGTATCTTCGTCATGGTCATAATATATCTTGCCACCGTGACCACAAAGCAATGCATCACAAG